>JAZUJH010000156.1:0-20041 GCA_045642665.1 Treponema sp. | reverse complement strand
GACAAGGGATATAACAATTATGAACAGTTTCAGAGTCTGACGGATCAAGGAATATATTTCGTTACCAGACTTAAAGATAATGCAAGATATACCATAGTAAGCAGGAACACAAAGAAGCCAAAAGGAATAACATCAGACCAGAAACATGAAGTGTTATAACACTTCTGACAAAAATAAAGGATATGGCAGCATCTACAATTTCTAAAATGTACAGAAGCTGATGGCAGAAAGTAGTTATTTTCCAGCGGACTGACTTGATCAGATGGTTCAAAAATGAAGTGGAATATCCTCCATAAGAAAAAAAAATTCTCAATAACATGAGTTTAGTTTTTAATGGAGGAAAATATCTTGGACACTAGTGATTTTTTATATACTTTTCTTGCTGCTGCTCAAGCGGATATTGGTGTTGCTGAATTGAGTATCGATGTTGCAGTTTCTGGGAAATAATCAATTAGTGCAGAATCTTCCGACGTTGCGAAATAATCTGCAGCTGAAGTTATAGAAATTATAATTGCATTTGATGTGACAGTTGAGCATAAAAAAGACGGCCCATTCAGAAGCCGTCCGCTGTCAAAGGAGATGTCGCTTTGTAAGGCAAAAGTCAAAGATATTCTTTGATGGCTGCAAGAAGTTCGTCATAGGTTTCGAATGCCTTGAGGTCGCTGTTGTCCTTCTTTATCTGGTCCGTGCTCTTGAAGAGGAATCCTGCCTTGCTTGCGCGGATCATTCCAAGGTCATTGTGGCTGTCACCGGAAGCAATTGTTTCATATCCTATAGACTGGAGAGCCTTTACTGTTGTAAGCTTGCTTTGCTCACATCTCATCCTGAATCCTGTAATTTTTCCGCTTTCACTAACTTCAAGGGAGTTACAGAAAATTGTCGGCCAGCCGAGCTTCTTCATGAGAGGAGTAGCGAACTGTGTGAAAGTATCACTGATGATGATTACCTGTGTAAGTGACCTGAGCTCGTCCAGGAATTCACGTGCTCCCGGAATAGGATCAATCTTTGCTATGGTTTCCTGGATTTCTTTAAGTCCCAGTCCATGTTCCTGAAGGATACCGATTCTCCACTTCATGAGCTTGTCATAATCAGGTTCGTCACGTGTCGTACGCTTAAGTTCAGGAATGCCTGAAGCTTCAGCAAAAGCGATCCAGATTTCTGGGACCAAAACACCTTCAAGGTCCAAACATACAATGTTCATATTGTTACTCCTGTATTCTGTTTAAATAATTTGTTTGTCTGCCACTGAAATTTCCGGCCCAAAGTTCCCGGGGCCATCGGAATGCCGTATGGCAGCATGTTTAGCGTAATTCATAGTATTAGCAATAGATGAAAAAGTCAATTAATTTGAAAGTAAAAATGTATTTTTATACTGTTTTTATGCATTCTTTACATAAAGTATCATTTTATTGTATAATCTGCGGAACAAAGAACAATAAATTGTTATCAAAAGGCGGAGGATTGCATGGCAAAAGTTGTAGACATATTGGATTCTACTTTGCGCGACGGTTCACAGGGTGAAGGAATTTCTTATTCAGTGCAGGACAAGATTAATATTGTAGAAGCACTTGATGAGCTTGGCGTAAAATATATTGAAGCTGGCAATCCTGGAAGCAACCCAAAGGATATGGAATTTTTTCAGAGGGCAAAGGCTCTTCATCTTTCAAAGGCCAGTATCGTTGCATTCGGTTCTACACGCAGAAAAGATTCTTCCTGCGCCGAGGATGCAAACCTTCAGAGTCTTCTTTCGGCTGAAACTGAGACAGTAGTTATATTCGGCAAGTCATGGGATTTTCAGGCAACTGAAATACTTCATGCGACACTTGAAGAGAATCTTGAAATGATTAACGACACATGCCGTTATCTTAAGCAGCGCGGCAGGAACGTTATCTTTGATGCGGAACATTTCTTTACAGGCTACAAGGTGAACAGGGAATATGCCCTCAAATCTTTGCAGGCTGCCGTTGACGGTGGTGCAGAAGTGCTGACTCTATGTGAAACTAAGGGAGGTGCAATGCCGGATGAATGCCGTCTAGCTGTCCGTGAAGTTGTTGAGAAGTTCGGGGCTGCAGCTTCGGTAGGTATTCATGCGCATAATGATTCTGGTCTTGCGGTTGCCAATTCAATTCTCGCTGTACAGGAAGGTGCTGCTCATGTGCAGGGTGTTCTTCTTGGATTCGGGGAACGTACTGGTAATGCAAATCTTTCAACAATAATTCCTAATCTTCAGCTCAAGATGGGCTACACATGTATTCCTGATGAAAATGTTAAGCTGCTTACACCTGTATGCAAGCGTGTAAGCGAAATAACTAACATCAATCTTGATCCGGGTTTTCCTTATGTAGGTCAGAATGCTTTTGCACATAAGGCCGGAATGCACATTGATGCAATCCTCAAGAATCCTGCCGCATACGAGCATGTCTCGCCTGAGACTGTCGGAAATGAGCGTGTATTCCTTATGAGCGAAGTTGCCGGACGCAGCATGATCATTGAGAAGATCAAGAAATTTGATCCGGCAATAACCAAGACAAGTCCTGTTGTAACTGAACTTGTTAAGAAGGTCAAGGACCTTGAACATGCGGGCTACCAGTTTGAAGGTGCCGACGGAAGTTTTGAGCTTCTCGTAAGAAAATCAATCGGAAAGTACCAGCCATTCTTCACTTTGCAGTATTACAAGACTTCAGGAGAAATTCCTCTTCTTGATAAGGGGCAGTATTCCTATGCACAGCTTAAAATTGATGTTGACGGTCACACGGAACTTGCCGCTGGGGAAGGAAAAGGTCCTGTCAATGCACTTGATAATGCACTCCGTTCAGCTCTGAAGAAATTTTATCCGAGCGTAGAGACAATCCGTCTTACGGACTATAAGGTTCGTGTTCTTGACGGAAAGAGCGCAACTGCCAGCCGTGTGCGTGTACTCATTGAATCTTCTGACGGAAACGAGACCTGGGAAACAATGGGCGTAAGCTGTGACGTTGTTGAAGCTTCCTGGCTTGCTCTTGTGGATTCCATTGAATATAAGCTCATTAAGGATATTGAGCGCAAGTATCAGAGACTTATATAAATGGAAAACTTAATCCGTGTGCACCTGGTTTTCTATGGCCGCGTGCAGGGAGTGGGGTTCAGGTTTCATTCATCCCATAAGGCAACCAGTCTTGGTCTTACGGGATGGGTAAGGAATGTTGAGGACGGAACTGTTGAAATGGAAGCCCAGGGAAGCCCAGCAGCATTAAAGGCACTTGTAAACTATATTGATACTCATCCGCGTTTTTATCTGGAAAAAATTGATAAGGATTTCATTGGGATAAAAAAAGGTGAGCACGGTTTTTCTGTAACCTATTAGCATGAAGGGATCATTAGAAAATCTTTCCAGAGATAACATCAGGAATTGTAATTCTTTGAGATGCCCTTGCTTCTGAAAATATGATCAGCTGTCATCTGGAAATGTTCTTTCATTTTCCGGATGACTTTTTTTATTTTTATCCGCACAGGTTTCTCGTTCTTTTCATAGAAAAGGTTTTTGTTTTCATACATTATCTGGCCGGCAATCCTGGAAAGTACCGAGAAGGTCGGCTCTGAAATTTTGCGGCACGGATGAATCATGATGAGAAAAATAATTCTGATGAATATTTTCCTTTCCGGTATTTCATGTTCCTGTCATAAGGATTTTTTTTAACTCCTCGTCGTCCACATGAAGAAGCACAATAAATTCATCACCGACTATGCGGTTGATGTTTCCCCGTGAATTCATTGCGGAGCTCAAGCACTTGATGGTTCCTGTTATAAGTTCGTCTCATGCCTGGTATCCGAAATTGGCGTCTGCAAATTTCAGTTCGCTGACATCAGTGTTCATGTAACAGAAATCATTGACCATGATCCTGAGTTACTTTGTATGCATTATGAATGTGATTCTGCTGAATATTCCTGTAAGAAAATCTGTGTTTGAAATTCCTATGAGGTTTTCTTCCTTGCACTTTTTTTTCAACAATGTACTGGACCGTGAAAAGAACATTAGAGATTTCCGCGTGAACAGGAGTGAATCTTATGAACATGAAGTGACACCGAATAAGATTCTCGCTTATCTCTTCAGGCGATATGTTCTGCTTGTTCTTCATTCTTTCAGGAGGCGTTGAAAGTTCCATAAATTTTACTGCGTTTTCCGGATGGGAATCACATATAGTGTCTTTGACTAAGCGTTTTGTTTTTCTTATGCATAAAAATTTTCTGAGTCATCAAGAAGTTTTTTTTTACGGTTCCGCCTGTGTGTTTCTGGCAGATGGATTCATTTACCATGCCACTCGCAAACATGGAATGATATATTGAAGCAAAGGTTTCTATGTTGCTTCGCTCAGGATTTATTTTGTCTTCCTGAGTGAATATGGGCATCTCCAAAAAATACTTTTTAAGGATTCCTGCGAGTTTTAATCCTTGAAATTACAAGACTTAAAACATCGCGTTTTCAAAGTTATCTCTAAAAATTTCAATTTTTAGAGATTCCCATATATATCATCAGAAGAACTGAGAGAGTTGTGGCTGTTGATGCAAAATTATTTCTGAGTTCAGGAAGAAAATGGAATCCGGGCATTATGAGAATTTTCAGTGACATCAGTGAAAAAAAATTGCTTATATATTTTCTGCCCGGACAGATATTGCAAGAACTGCAAGAAGTATTACAGCACTTAAGATTATGAGCATGATGTAAATTATCTTTGAGATTTTTATGTGCCGGGAATTTTTATGATCCGTCAGGTTGATTATGGGCATCTCAAAAAAAAAACTTTTCAGAGATGCCGCTGAGTTTTATGGTACTTGAAATTACAATGCATAAGACCATCGCATTTTTCAAAGTCACTTCTAAAGATTGGAATTTTTTAGAGGTTCCCATAATCTGTATGTTATCCGTTATCATGTCGGATTTTATTTTTTAAAGGACTGTTTTAATTTATAAATATTGAAATAAAACTTTTTGTTTTAAATATTTATTGAAGTGTGTTTTTCTGAAAAAAAATATTTCCTTTTTATGTCAAAGCTTTTTTTGAATTTGAATTGACCTGTAAAAATTTACAATGTATAATACTCTGAAAGTTATAGAGCTCTGATAGTATCAATATCAATGATTTTTTTATAATTGATTTTTATTTTTTTTGGAATACAGTAAAAGTGATTCTGGAAAATGCAGATGCATTGAGAGATAAATACACATACGCAAGGGGATTCATTTTATGGACTCAGAACTTCAATCTAAGCTAACAAATCATGAAAAGCGACCAATAATTCTTGAACTTGGACAGAAAATTACTGACCGTCTCGGAAGAAAAATTAATTACGAAGATCCTGAATATTGGGGATTGAATGAATTCGTAACAGATGAGATGGCAGAAATTGCAATCAAGATGGATGTCAGGAAGCCTGTCACGACAGCCCAGATGGTAAAGAAAACTGGTAAGTCCGCGGAATACCTTGACAAGATTTTGCAGGAAATGGCTGTCACAGGTTTGCTTGAATATAACTGGGAAAATCCTAAGCATGAGAAGCAGTGGATACTTCCTATGTTCGTTCCGGGTTCTGGAGAATTTACTAACATGAACCAGAATCAGCTTGCCGCATATCCTGCTCTCGGAAGATTCTTTGACCGCATGACCTTCGAGCCTCTTACGAAAGTTACTCCTATGGTCCCTCAGGGTGGTGCCGGTATCGGTATGCATGTCATTCCTGTTGAAAAGGCAATCGAAGCTGAAAGCTCATCTGTCAGCATAGAACATATTTCTCACTGGCTCAGCAAGTATGAAGGAAAGTATGCAGCCAGTCCCTGTTCATGTCGTCTGAGCCGTCGTACTTATGATGAAGGTTGTGCTGATGATCCGGAAGACTGGTGCATCGGTGTCGGTGATATGGCTGATTATCTTGTTGAAACAAAACGCGGTCACTATATAACAAAGGAAGAAGCTCTTAAAATATTTAAGCAGGCTGAGGACAACGGCTTCGTTCATCAGATTACTAACATTGATGGTGAGGACAAAATCTTTGCTATCTGCAATTGTAACGTGAATGTTTGTTATGCTCTCAGAACTTCACAGCTGTTTAATACTCCGAACCTCAGCCGTTCTGCGTACGTTGCGCATGTGGAAAAGAAGAACTGTGTTGCATGCGGAAGATGTGTCGAATATTGTCCTGCAGGTGCTGTTCAGCTTGGACAGAAACTTTGCAGGAAAGACGGAACGGAAGTTAAGTATCCACGCCAGATTCTTCCTGATGCAACAAAGTGGGGAGAGCACATGTGGGATGTTGATTACCGCAACAACAACCGCATCAACACACACAAGTCAGGTACTGCTCCTTGTAAGACAGCATGTCCTGCACATATTCCTGTTCAGGGATACCTTAAGATGTGTGCGCAGGGACGCTATGATGAAGCTCTCGCGCTTATCAAGAAATATAATCCTCTTCCTGCAATCTGTGGTCACGTTTGTAACCGCCGCTGTGAGGATGCCTGTACCCGTGGTAAGATTGACCAGGCTCTTGCTATTGATGAAGTCAAGAAGTTTGTTTCAATGCGCGATCTTAACAAGGAAACCTGCTATGTTCCTCCTGTCGTAACTCCGACACAGAAGGGCGGATTCAATGAGAAGGTAGCTATTATTGGTGCAGGTCCTGCAGGTATTTCCTGTGCTTACTATCTTGCAGAGAAGGGGTACAAGAATGTTACTGTTTTTGAAAAGAGCAGGAAGCCGGGCGGAATGGTAACATACGGTATTCCTTCATTCGTTCTTGAAAAGAATGTTGTTGAAGCTGAAGTTGATGTTCTCCGCAAGATGGGAGTTGAAATCAGGCTTGGTGTTGAAGTAGGTAAGGATGTAACGCTCAAGTCTCTCCGCGAAGAAGGGTACAAGGCATTTTACATTGCAATAGGCTGTCAGGGCGGCCGCGGAATTAATGTTCCTGGTGAAGACGCTCAGGGTGTCATGAAGGGTGTTGATCTTCTTCACGCCGTAATTGATGACGAGTCATATAAGATTTCCGGTGACACAGTTGTAATCGGAGGCGGTAACGTTGCTATTGATGTTTCGAGAACTGCTGTACGCTGCGGATCTTCTAAGGTAACACAGGTTGCTCTTGAAACTCGTGATATAATGCCGGCTCTTCCGGAAGAAATTGAAGTTGCTGAAAGTGAAGGAATTGTTATTAACGGCGGATGGGGTCCGAAGGAAATCCTTACAAAGGACGGAAAGGTTTGCGGAATTGTATTCAAGAAGTGTACTCAGGTTAAGAATGCTGAAGGAAGATTCGATCCTAAGTATGATGAAAATGAGACAATGACAATTGAATGTTCAAACGTTATTCTTTCAGTCGGTCAGGCTACAGTCTGGGGCGACCTCCTTAAGGATGAGGCTGTTGAGTTCAGTGGACCGGCACCTGTTGCAGACAAGGTTACATTTCAGACAACAGTCAAGGACATCTTTGTTGGCGGTGATATGTTCTACGGACCTCGCTTCGCTATTGATGCAATTGCATGCGGTAAGCAGGGTGCAATTTCTATTCACCGTTTCGTTCAGCCTAATTCTTCTCTTACAATCGGACGTGATCCTAACTTCTTTGTAGAGCTTAACAAGGATGACGTTAGGTTTGAGAACTATGACAACACAGGACGCCAGAATCCTGGAATCAAGGCCGGAGTTGAAAAGCTTTCATTCCGTGATGCAAAGGAAATCTTTACTGAAGAGCAGGTAAGGAAGGAAACTTCACGCTGTCTGAGCTGCGGTGCTTCTATTGTTGATCCTAACAAGTGTGTAGGTTGTGGTATCTGTACTACGAAGTGTGAATTTGATGCAATACATCTTAATCGTGACCTTCCTGGTTGCAGCAGGATGGTTCCGACTGAAAAGAAGATGGGAACAATCCTCCCTTACATGCTCAAGCGTGAAATCAAGATCAAGTTCAGCAGGAAGCCGAAGGAAGACAAATAATTTAGTTTATGCATGAACTTGGAATTGTTGCTCACGTTATAAAACGTGTAGAGGAAGTTGGAAAAGAAAATTCTCTGAAGAAAATCGCCAAGGTTACTCTTGAAATCGGAGAGGTCTCCGGTGTAGTGCATCACTATCTTACGGACTGCTGGAAGTGGTCCGTTAAGAAGTCAGAACTTCTGAAGGATTCCGAACTGAATATTGAAACTTTGAAGGCGGTTACCTATTGTGAAGACTGTGGCGGTAATTATTCAACCGTAGAATTTGCAAAGGTATGTCCCTACTGTAAGAGCGAGAAGACATATCTTCTTACGGGTAATGAGATGAATATAAAGGAAATAGAAGCATACTGAGCTTCAAGGAGTTTTTTATGTTATTCCAAATTTATGGCGGAGACGCTCTCTTCCAGCTTTTGGGCTGGGTTGCTGTTTTCGTAGGACTTGTTCTTGCAAATGAAGTTGCACGTAGAACAAAGGTAGGCGGTATCGCAGTTCTTCTCGTACTGCCTCTTGTACTTACAGTTTACTTCATTGCTGTAGCAGTTGGTGCATCAATGGGTGCAGCTTGGGCTCTCAGGAACCAGACATATCTGTATATGAACGGCTGGTTCCACTATGCAAAGCTCTATGCAGCTGACATTGGCTGTATCGGCTTCATGGCTCTCAAGTATAAATGGGGCAAAATCGGAAAGTCTGAATGGTTCAAGTGCTTCCCGTTCCTTATTGTAGCTATCAACATTCTTATTGCTGTTGTTTCTGACTTTGAATCCGGTATCAACGGTGCAAAGGCAGCTGCAGCTGCTGGTGACGCTTCAATGAGATGGTGGCTCTCCGGAGAAAAGGTATTCCTTTACGGCGGATGGTGGAACTGGGTTAACGGTATTGCCGGTCTCCTCAACATTTTCTGTATGACAAGCTGGTGGGGAATCTATCAGTCAAAGGACAAGAACCGTCAGGACATGCTCTGGCCTGATATGACAATCTGGTTTGTTATTTCTTATGATATTTGGAATTTCCAGTATACTTATGCTAATCTTCCGACACACACATGGTACTGTGGTGTTGCTCTTCTTCTTGCTCCTACATTTGCAGCAGCATTCTGGAACAAGGGTGGTTGGATTCAGAACCGTGCAAACACATTGGCAATCTGGTGTATGTTCGCACAGGTTGCTCCTCTGTTCCAGATTCAGTCCCGCTGTTCTGTTCTCCCGTCACTTTACAAGGGGGCAACAGAAGCAGGAATCAATGCTTTTGATATGACGCAGATGACCATGGATGAATTCCTTGCTTCAGGAATCACAGCTGATCCTCGTGCACAGGGATTCGTTGCTCTTGCAGCTCTCTTTGCAAATGTAATTGTTCTTACAATGATTATTGTACGTGCAAAGAAGATGCACATCAATCCATACAAGAAGGATGTTTGGGTCGGAACAAAAGACTTTGACGAAGCAATGGCTAGAGCTGAATAGTATTAAGTTTCCTGGATTCACGTTCACTTGTTTTACGGAATCTATTGTCAGAAGGTTTCATGAAGGATTCTGCGGAAATGAAAAGTTTTCGGACTGATTATTTCTGGCAGGGTTCTTTTCGTTTTAAAATGCATGCCGAAAAATATTTGTGGGAACTTCGAAAAATTGCAATTTTTAGATGTTCCTGTTAAAATCACTTTATAAAAAATATTCATTGTGATATATTAATTCCCATGACTCAAATTCACTCTGACGATATGCTTGATATTGCAGTCAAGGCCGGTGCGCTTGTTCTGGAAAACGGCGGAGAAACTTACCGTGCTGAAGATACGGTCGTGCATATTGCAACTTCTCTGGGTGCACATGAAGCATCTGCGTTTGTTACTCCCACAGTTGTTATTTTTTCTTATGTTGACGATGAAGGTCAGCATCATTCATACATGAAACGCATATTCAAGCGCGTAATTAATTTAAGTAAGGTTGCCCAGGTCAATAATCTTTCTCGCCGTCTGGTTTCACGCAACAAAATATCCAGTCCAAGGGAAGTTAAGGAACTGCTGCACCGCATTGATAACTGTCCATGCTATTCAAAGGGAATGGTTGTGTTCATGGCGGCCTTGAGTTCTGCATTCTTTACGGTCATGTTCGGCGGAAATTTTAAGGATTCAGTCTGTTCGTTTTTTATTGGCGGACTTCTTCGTATATTTCTCATACTTCTTTCAAGCTCCGTATTAGGTTCGAATTCCTTTATGGTTTCTCTTTTTACTGGAGCATTTCTTTCCATTCTCTCGGACTTTGCGGCAATTTCTCCGCTGCATGTGAATTCCGAGATGGTTCTGATGGGTGCAATCATGCAGGGGGTTCCGGGGCTTGCTCTTGTGAACAGCATACGTGACTGCATAAACAGTGACTTTGTTAGCGGAGGAGCCAGGTTCATTGATGCGTGCATTGTAGCGGCTGGTCTTTCAATCGGTTCTGCAGCAGGCGTTATTCTTAGCGGACTTTTTATTTAGAATTGGATTTGTATATGGTTTTGAAAGATTTTATTCTGGCATGGATTTTAAGTTTCTGCTCTTCAGCTTGCTGTGCCTTTTACATGAACACAGATATCAAGCATATTCCGTGGGGCGGTTTGCTGGGAGCGGTTGGCTGGGTTCTGTATAAGCTTGTGCTGTTCTTTGGAGGAGGCAACGGAGCAGGCTTTGTTGTAGGAGCTTTTTCTGTTGCCATGCTAAGTGAAATACTTGCGGTTGTTCTAAGAAATCCTGCAACAGTTTTTCTTGTACCGGGTCTTCTTCCTCTTGTTCCTGGAGGAGGTATATTTTCAATGATGCGTGCAGTTGTACAGAAGCAGTTTGAACTGGGATTCAAGCTGGGCTATGACACATTAGTTGCTGCGGCCTCCATTGCACTTGGTATTGCCATTTCATCTTCTCTGTCCAAAATCTTTCAGGTAATAATGAGAAAGCATATCTGGCGGAAATAGATTTGTCAGGTGTTTTGTGAGCATAAGTGAAGTCAAAAAAAAAATTATCTGGGGACTTCCCATAAGTTTTGGAGCCTGATTCATTAGAAATTCTGTGAACCTTGAAATACTGAAAAACTGCTGTATATTTAAAATGGTACAGCAGTTTTTTATTTTAAATGCGAGGGGAACTTATGGCAAAAAATTATACAGACATTGGTCCGGTGGAATCGGATTCGGGAGACCTTATGAGGCCTTCCATTACAGAAGAGGTGAGATTCTGTTTATCATCTTTGGCTTACACGTGACATTGAGGAGCCTTATCTGTATGATGACTGGTACAGGGTGTGCAACAAGGTGACTGCAGATGATCTTATAGTTGTTCACATAAACTGTTACGGAGGATGTCTTGATACAGCAATCCAGATTTATTTTTCCCTTGTAAATTCAGATGCCCCTGTCGTCATACGCATAGAAGGTGCCTGCTGTTCGGGAGCTTCCATGATAGCTATGGCAGGAAATTATTTTGATATGAATCCCCTTGGTTATATGATGATTCATTCCTGGAGCGGCGGTACTGCGGGAAAATTCAGTAATGTAATTGAAAACGCTGAGTTCCAGAAGAAATGGTTCAGCAATGTTATGTTCACTGTCTATGAGGACTTCTGTTCCAAGCAGGAAATTGAAGCGGTCCTGAATGGAAAGGATTTCTGGTTGGACTGTGATGAAGTTATGTCCCGTTTTGATCACTTCATTGAAACCCGCAGGGCCAAGGCGGAAAAAACTAACCAGAAGAAACGTAATGCCCGTGAAAAAGTAGAGAAGATGCTTGAGGCAAAAGGCATGAAGCTTGATGACATTGTCTGAACTAAGGGAAGTAAAGTATGAGTGGAAAAAAAAATTATGTCTTTGTTTACGGAACCTTAATGAAGGGGCAGCGTAATCATGAACAGTTTCTTAGGGATGAAGATTTTGTTGCTGACGGGAGGATAGAAGGTTTCAGAAATTATGACTTTGGTTCCTATTCCGGAATTGTTTATGGAAACGGACAGGTTGCAGGGGAACTTTATTTCGTGGACGATGAAACTCTGGATTCTCTTGACGTACTTGAAGGTGAAGGCGATTTATATTTACGGAA
Source organism: Treponema sp. (assembly GCA_045642665.1). Lineage (GTDB taxonomy): Bacteria > Spirochaetota > Spirochaetia > Treponematales > Treponemataceae > Treponema_D. The sequence continues at coordinate 8,006 of JAZUJH010000156.1, read as the reverse complement.
ATGTACTGAAGTTTTTACCAACGGAAGAGAAAGAGTTGAAGCCTTTGTTTATGTCTATAACAGAAGCTATGAAGGATGCCGGGAAATATTAGGAAGATACGGTTCCAATGACGGATATGTATGGTATGTCTGCTACGGTTCCAACATGCTTTATAAAAGGATGAGATATTATCTTGAAGGCGGAGTCTGTGAGTATAACGGACGTGAATATAGTTCCTGTGCAACAAATCTTTTGCCGGCAGAGTCAAGGGCTGTGATTATTCCTTACGACATGTACTATTCAAATTTTAATGTCAGCTCATGGGATAACAGTGCAGTTTCTTTTTTGGATTTATCAAAACCGGGAAAGGCTTACGGAAGGGCATATAAGATATTGCGTTCCCAGTTAGCGGAGATTCATGCCAGGGAAGGAAAAAGCAGCAGGTGGTATCCAGATGTTGTGCCTCTGGAAAAAATAGACGGCGTTCCTGCTGTAACTTATGCAGGTTATGAAACAAAATTCAAGGAACCTTTTTCCCATGTGTCCGCTGAATACGGGGCCGTACTGTTCTGCGGCATTAAGGAAACTTTTCCTGAACTTGAAAATGATTTTATTTATAATTATTTGAGAAGCTGCGGAAAAAAAATTGGATGAGTGTCCATTGTGTTTCCGGCTCAGGACTTCATGAAGGGTCCTGAGTTTTTTTATTTCCGTCGGAACGGGACATCATGGAACTTGCTTCCTGTGTTTTATTTTTAGAGATGCCCTTAACTGATTGACATCAATATTTTAAAATGTTATACTTTCAGTATTGTTTAAGTAACTTTAATATTATTAAAATTTTATTAATTAAGTCTAACTTCAAGAGGTGCTGAATTATGGAAAAGAATATTGCTTTGATTCCTGGTGACGGAATCGGTCCTGATGTTGTTGCAGAAGCTGTAAAGGTTCTTGATGCAGTTGCAGCAAAATATGGTCACAAGTGGAATTATACAAACGTCATGGCTGGCGGTTGTGCTATTGATAAGTTCGGTCATCCTCTTCCTCAGGAACAGCTTGACATTTGTCTCAAAAGCGATGCCGCTTTGCTTGGTGCTGTCGGCGGTCCTAAGTGGGATAATCTTCCTTCAGAAATCCGTCCTGAAAAGGCTTTGCTGGGTATGCGCGGTGGAATGAAGGTTTTTGCTAACCTCCGCCCTGCTGTTATGTGGAAGCAGCTTAAGGATGCCTGTCCTCTTAAGGATGAAATTGTCGGTGACGGTCTAGATATTCTTATTGTACGTGAACTTACCGGCGGTATTTACTTCGGTGAACGCGGAACTTCTGAAGACATGAACACTGCATGGGATACAGAAAAATATACACGTCCGGAAATTGAACGCATTGTGCGCATGGGATTTGAATATGCACAGAAACGTCAGAAAAGACTCTGTGTTGTGGACAAGGCGAACATTCTTAACTCTTCACAGCTCTGGCGCCGTGTTGCGGAAGACTGCAAGAAGGACTATCCTGATGTAGAACTTTCATATCTATACATTGACAACGCATCTATGCAGATGGTACGAAATCCTCGTCAGTTTGATGTCATTGCAACTTCAAACATGTTCGGTGATATCCTTTCTGATGAAGCTTCCCAGATAACAGGTTCAATCGGTATGCTTGCTTCCGCATCTCTTGGAGACGGAACAGGTCCTGGCCTTTACGAGCCTATTCACGGTTCAGCTCCTGATATTGCAGGAAAAGATCTGGCAAATCCTCTCGCAACTATTCTTTCAGCGGCAATGCTTCTCCGCTATTCCTTTGGTCTTGAAAAGGAAGCAAGGGAAATTGAAAATGCAGTTAATGCGGTTCTTGATGCAGGTTACAGAACGGGTGACATTGCAGGTTCACACCTTGAAGAAGTTAAGTCTTCTGGCAAGCTTGTTGGAACAAAGAAGATGGGGCAGCTTGTTGTTGAGTATCTCAGCAAGTAAGTTATCCTGAAGCCGGGCTGCTGAATTTTATTTTCACGGCCCGGAATCGTAAAGATGTGCCGGATGTTTTTTGAAAATTCATTTGGCATGATTGAGATGTCATCCCGGATTTATTTCGGTTTTTTTATTTTAAAGGGAACCTTCAAAAATTGAAATTTTTAGAGATAACCTAAATATCATCCACTTGACAAGTCTTCATTTTTTATTTAAGGTATTAGTCCTCTAGACAGTTCGTAACCATCCTGTCTATAAATAAAACTATGGAGGCTTTCTTGTGAAGGCATTAGTATTATTTTCCGGAGGACTAGATTCCTCTACCTGTCTTGCTCTGGCGGTGGAAAAGTATGGGGCCCGGAATGTCATAGCCCTTTTTTGCTATTACGGCCAGAAGCATAAGAAAGAATCGGACAGTGCGGCAGCTGTTGCAGAACATTATGATGTAACGCTCAAGTCATTGGACCTTTCTCTTATCTTTGCAGATTCCGACTGCAGTTTACTTGAATCTTCGGAAAAACAAATTCCACTTTCATCTTATGAAGAACAGCTGAAGTCTTCTGAAGGGAAACCTGTTTCCACTTATGTTCCTTTCAGGAACGGTCTGTTTTTGTCTGCTGCCGCAAGCATTGCAATAAGTCTCGGATGCTCAGAGATTTATTACGGGGCTCATGCTGATGATGCAGCTGGAAATGCCTATCCTGATACTTCAGTTGAATTTAATGAGGCAATCTCCGAAGCAATTTTCATTGGAAGCGGAAACTCTGTCAAAATTACAGCACCTTTTATTTCCTCTCCAAAATCAGAAGTTGTGAAGACCGGTCTTGCTCTTAAGGTTCCCTTCGAAAAAACCTGGAGCTGCTACGGTGGAAAAGAAATTCCTTGCGGAAAATGCGGCACCTGCATTGACAGGCAGAAGGCTTTTCTTGCAAACGGTATGTCTGATCCTCTTCTGTCAGCAAGATAGAAATATCATGCATGTCTCTTACGGAAATATAAATTCCTGTGGTCCATATAATTTTGTGCATACCATTTGAAATCTTTGGAACCTACATTTTTTTAGAGACAGCTTCGGGAATGCGACATTAAAGAACGCTGTAATTCAGTGGTCTAAGGTCCGTCGTATTGTTTATTGAATCTAGAATTTATTTATAAGGAAAATTATCTATGAACGCATTAGCTTTTTTTGCATCAGTATTATTTTTTTTGACAGCAGCAATTTCTGCTTACAAGCTTTTCGGTAAGAGCGGAATCTATGTTTACATTGCATTCGCAACTATTCTTGCAAACATTCAGGTATGCAAGGGTGTTAATCTCTTTGGATTTGAAACGACTGCAGGTAATGTTCTTTATGCTTCCTCATTCCTCTGCACAGATATTCTTTCTGAACGCTACGGAAAGAAGTCTGCGCGGAAGGCTGTAAGAATCGGTATCTTTGTGAATATCCTCTGGATTATTTCTACACAGCTTACACTTCTTTCAAAGCCTTCCGTTACAGATACAATGCAGGAGCATCTTCAGGCAATATTCGGTCTTATGCCACGCGTTGCCGGTGCCAGTCTTATTGCATATATCATCAGCCAGTCAATTGACGTTATGCTTTATCATCTTATCTGGAAGAGAAGCGGAGAATCAAAGAAACATCTCTGGCTCAGGAACAATGGCTCAACGTTAATTTCCCAGCTCTTTGACACATCAATCTTCGTTACAGTTGCATTCATCGGTACTGTTCCTTTGAACGTTTTCTGGTCAATATTCTTTACGACATATCTGTTCAAGGCAGTTGTTGCTTTGTTTGATACACCTTTCGCATACCTTGCCCGCCGCATTACACCTGTGGGCGAAAATAAAATTGAAAAGTAAGGAGAAGAGTAATGTCTGATAATGAAATTAACCGCAGGGATGATAATCTTTCAGCCCTCGGACAGAAGACAAAATACAGCATGGATTATGCTCCTGAAGTTCTTGAAACTTTCCGCAACCGCCATATCGAGAATGATTATTTTGTAAAGTTCAACTGTCCTGAATTTACTTCGCTGTGTCCCATTACAGGTCAGCCTGACTTTGCAACAATTTATATTTCCTATATTCCTGATGAACTTATGGTTGAATCGAAATCTCTTAAGCTTTATCTTTTCAGCTTCAGAAATCATGGAGATTTTCATGAGGACTGTGTGAATGTAATCATGAAGGATCTGGTCAAGCTTATGAATCCCCGCTACATTGAAGTATGGGGAAAATTTACACCAAGAGGCGGAATCAGCATAGATCCTTACTGCAACTGGGGAAAGCCCGGCACAAAGTTCGAGAAGATGGCACAGAATCGTCTTGAATGGCATGACATGAATCCGGAGAAAGTTGACAACAGATAATCTTGTGTGATACAAACAGGGTCATCTTTGAAAGATATTTTTCATGGATGACCGCGAGTTTTGATACTTGAAATCACAGGGCCTAAAATATTGTGCTCTTTAAGTTACCTCCAAAAATCAGGGCAGCTTGAGTCTTTTTGTTCAGGGCTGTCCTGATTTTTTTTTGAAAAGCAGTTGATGCAATGGGCATTCCCGGACAATAAATTTTCATTTACAATTTTCATTTTAAGTGTATAATTGAATGCGGGTTTAGAATTTGGTTTTAGGTAAAAAAAATCAGAGGAAATTATGAAAAAACAAGCATTCAATCCTTATCTTCCTTCATGGGAATATATTCCTGACGGCGAACCTTATGTTTTTGACGGACGCATTTATATTTACGGTTCCCATGATATTTATAACGGACATGTATTCTGTTTGGGTGACTATGTAAGCTGGTCTGCTCCCGTTGATAATCCGGGCGACTGGCGCTATGAAGGTGTAATCTATAAGAAGAACCAGGACCCGCTTAATGAAGACGGAAGCATGTGTCTTTATGCTCCTGATGTTGCAAAGGGAAGTGACGGCCGCTATTATCTTTATTATGTTCTTGACAAGGTCAGTGTTGTAAGTGTCGCGGTGTGTGATACTCCATGCGGAAAATTTGAATTCCTTGGCTATGTTCATTATAAGGACGGAACGAAGCTTGGTCTCAGGGAAGGTGATGAGCCTCAGTTTGATCCGGGCGTTCTTTATGAAGACGGCAGGACTTATCTTTATACAGGTTTCTGCGCAAAAGGTGACAGATCCCGTCACGGTGCAATGTGTACGGTTCTTGATTCAGATATGCTTACAGTTATCGGGGAACCAGGGATTGTTGTTCCGGGCGTTGAGTATGAGGCTGGAACAGGTTTTGAAGGTCATGCATATTTTGAGGCGGCTTCAATCAGAAAGGCAAACGGAAAATATTATCTGATCTATTCTTCAACTCCTATGCATGAACTCTGCTACGCAATAAGTGACAGGCCTGATGAAGGTTTTGTTTATGGGGGAGTAATTGTCAGCAACTGTGATGTTGGAATAGGAACTTACAAGGACTCATCCGTTGCTGTTGCCTGCGGTGCAAATAATCATGGCAGCATTGAGAAGATAAATGGTGACTGGTATATTTTTTATCACCGTCATACAAATTCATCCTGGTTCTGCCGCCAGGGCTGTGCAGAAAAAATCCGGTTCGAGTCTGACAATTCAATTCCCCAGGTGGAGATCACTTCCTGCGGTCTTAACGGAGGTCCCCTTGCTGCTGTCGGTGAGTATCCTTCTTACATTGCATGCCATCTTTTTACGGAAAAACATGCACTTTATGTTGGTGATGACCCTAATCCGCCGAAGATTATTCAGGAAAAAAGTGACGGAGAGGAATGTGATTCCTACGTTTCAAATATTCAGGACGGCACTACAATAGGTTTCAAGTATTTTGAATACAGGGGACTAAAGAAAATTGGTATCAGGACCCGCGCATATATTGACGGTGACTTTGAAATCAGAACTTCCTATGAAGGTGAGGTTGTCGGAAAGATTGGCGTTAAGTTTTCAAATGTGTGGACCTACGGTGAATGTGAAGTGAATGTTCCTGACTGCATCGGATCTCTTTATATAACTTTCAGGGGAAGCGGAAGCGGTCAGCTTAAGTCAGTGATTTTTGTTAACTAGTTTTACGGTGACACAGATTTTTCTGGCTGATGTCCGTGAAAAAAATAACATGCTTTGCATAAAATTATAATACGTGTTAGAATATTGACTGACACGTATTTTTTTTGGAGTTTTACATGGATTACAAGGTAATAGAAGTAAAGGAAAATATTCTTGCAGACAACGACAAGGAGGCCCAGATTCTTCGTGATAAGCTCAGGGGCCAGAAAACTTTTCTGATTAATCTTATGTCTTCACCCGGAAGCGGAAAGACTACTACACTTTGCAGCACAATCAATGCTCTCAAGGAGGATTATAAGATAGGCATCATGGAGGCTGATGTTGATTCAGATGTTGATGCTGCAACAATTAATTCAACCGGTGCAAAAGTTATTCAGCTTCACACAGGCGGAATGTGTCACCTTGATGCGGCAATGACTGAACAGGGACTTAATAATCTTGGTTCAGAGGGGCTTGATCTTGTTGTACTTGAAAATGTCGGTAACCTTATATGTCCTGCAGAATTTGATACAGGAGCTGCAAAGAAGGTAATGATTCTCAGTGTTCCTGAGGGACATGACAAACCTTTGAAGTACCCTCTCATGTTCAGTGTAGTTGATGTTCTTCTTATCAATAAGATCGATGCAAGTTCTTTTTTTGACTTTGACTTCAAGCTCTGTGAGGAATATGTTAAGAATCTTAATCCTGATGTAAAGATTTTCCCTGTCAGCGCAAAAACTGGTGAAGGCATGGACGCATGGTATTCATGGCTCAGAACAGAAATTGATGAATGGAAAAAATAATGGGTAATCTCTGAAAAGTATTTTCATGGATGCATAACATAGGCTTCGACCGGAAATTTTAATCCTGGGTATGACAATATGCTGCCGCTGAATATCTGAAAAAGTCCGGATATTTTTGGCAGCATTTTTTATTTCACGTCTACTCATCTCCGGTTCCTGGTTTTGTAAAAGGTTTCTTTTATTTTTGAAATCAGGGGGAGATGGTTTTAAATTTTACATGATAAATATTGCTGACCTTCCGTGAAAAATTCAGATCAGGGACGGGGCAATTTTTAGGGGTTCCTTTTAATTTCTTTTAGTTTTCCATGGGATTTATGGAATTCTTTTTTTATCCTGTACATTCTCCTGTCAGCAAGATTGAATACCTTGTCAGGATTTACTTCATATGTTTTCCTTGAATTTTTTCCCTGCAGGCAATTCCATAGGATGATGAAATATGTAATGCAGAATACATGCCGGCATCCATCTGAGATGCTTCAGGTCAATAAGACAGTGGTCAGTAATGCTCTGCACAGGATTAATAATTGATACTGTAAATTCATTGCCGCCTGTCCTGAATATTTTTCCGTTCTTCCTGATGGCTTTCTTGATGCGATAGGAATAGGCTTTTATGAAAGTGTTTCCTGTTTTGTGTCCGTGAGTGTCCTTTATACTTTTCAAACCGTTCATGTCTATGCTTATTATTGCATAGTCTTCGTCAGTTGAATTTAGATAGTCGACTTCTTCCGTCCACTTGCGGCTGCTAAGGAATCAGATGAGAACATCGTGGTAAGCAAAATATTTGAACTGCTCGTTCTTTGTTTTGATTATGAATTTTTCATAGATAACCATAAGGAGGCTTGCAAAAATTTCAATCGTGAAAATCAGTAGGCCGAATGTGAAGAAGCTTGTAAGAAGATAAATGGAATTCGGGAAAATATATTTCTGTATAAAGTATAAAACACAATATCTACCAATTATTAGGAGACAAAGCATTAACTCTGTATTAGCCAGTCAAAAAGCTGTCGATTTATTTGTAAACTTTATTGAGGAATCACATAAAACTCCGTTCTCTCAAATAGATGCTTCCCTTTTTACATCTGAAAATATTGTATTGTTTGAAGACTGGTTGAAGAATGATAGACAAAAACTTCCTTCTACAATAAACAACAGAGTTACATGTCCTAAACAATTCCTTAAATACTTTTTTAAAGAGAAAATCATGGATGTTGTA
>JAZUJH010000155.1:0-82859 GCA_045642665.1 Treponema sp. | reverse complement strand
GGTCCAGGACTTTCAGCGTGACCCTGAAATGTGATGAGCATGAACAGCTGCAGGAATTCCAGGAAACCGGAGTGTCCAAACTGCTTCCGAAAGAACGCTACAGGATTGAAGCAAAGAACGGTGAACTCAAAAACGTGACGGAGTATGATGCCCCTGCGCAATGAAAATACAGGTAGCCTGCACAATCTTTGCGGCTAACATAAAACGTATCATTACAATCCTGGATGAAGAATGAGGAAAACAAAGACAGGCAATCCGCTAAAAAAAAAAGCCAGATCAATGAGATTTTTTTCTCAAAAATCTGGTTCTCTTTTTTCAGGTCCGGAAACAAGAGACCTTTTTCAGTGGCCCCCTACGGATGAGGGCTTTTTTATTTCTAGCGTGTTTCCGTGAAGGTTCCCTTCGGCATGACCCGTATTTCTACTCTTCGGTTCATGGCTCTTCCTGCAGGGGTGTCGTTTGTTTCAACAGGCTGGGTTCCGCCGAAACCGTTACATGTTATTATTGATTCATTTATTCCGTGGGCAATGAGTTCCCTAACTATTGATTCCGCTCTGATGCGGCTTAAGTACATCTGTCCGTCAGGCTTGTTTACATCCGCCGTATGTCCGTCAACTCTGATTGTATATTCACCGTTTTCAAGTGTCCTCTTTATCTGTTCAGCAATTTCATGGACTCGGGGCTTTTCTTCAGGAAGAAGTTCTGAGGAGTCTGCAATGAATCTCAGGTTCTGCATGGAGATTATAAATCCTCCCGGAACATTATCAACAGTTGTGTCCTGTATTACAGGAGATGTTTCAATGGTGTGCTTAACGTTCTGGTAGTTAAGGAAGTATCGTATATTCTTCTTCGGTGCGCTTACCTTATGAGAAATCTGGTTGTCATCAAGTAGGATTACAACTTTTCCCTGTTTAAGAAGCTCAAGGTTCTTCGGGACTGAAGTTATTCTAAGGTAGTCATCATAGGAAATGACGGGGTCGCATCTGTTGATGCCGTAAACCTTTTTCGCGTCAATCCACAGAGGGTCTTTTCCTGCACGCTCAGTTTTCTTTGAAGTTCCCTGTCCCTTGAGGTAATCAACTATTCCGCTTGAGACTGCAATCTTCGGGTCAACCATGTTGCGTTCGTATACGAGAGTCATTTCTTCGTTCCAGATTTTCGGGAAAATGCAGGGCTCAACCTGGCTTCTTGTATGTTCGCCCTGGACCTGCAGAAGACCTCTTGCGTCAATGATAATTCCCGTGTACTCGCGTGAAGATATACGGTCAATAGGTTTTTCCAGTGAGAACGGGACATGATGCTTGACAAGGGATGAACCTATCTGCTGCAGCATAAGTGTGTTCGAGGTTTTAAGAACATTTTTGTTTGTATCGAAGTAAGGCGGAGTCTGTCTGCTTTCGTCAATAGTCTGTGTAAGATATTCCAGTGTGATGGTTCCGTCAAGGACGAGGTCTCCCAAAGTGTTCGTGTCGTCAACATTTATTGAAAGAAGGGGATCCTTTACAAGAATGGGTAGCTCCATTTTGATTCTGTTAAGGGAAAGAGATTTGCCGCTGGGCATAGGAATTCCAGCTTTTTCGATGTCAAGGTTTATGTCAGAAACGAATGTCTTCTTTGTCCAGTCTACGTGGCTTTCTGAAGTAATTACAGCATCAGCAGGTGAGACGTTTGCGCTTAATGAAGCCTCCTCCTTTGCACTTTCAATTTCATCGTAAGTGTAGCCCATCCGCAGAAAATCTTCCGTGGTGTAATAGTCTTCTGCTGTGAAGTCTCCGGAAACCTGTGGGAAGGCAGAGTTCATTCCGAATATAAACAAAAGACATGCCGCTGCACAGTTTAACTTTTTCATAATTTCTCCTGAAAATTCAATTCCCAACGAAATTTTGGGAGCATATCAATTAAATATCGGCACAATGAGACGTTTGCCAATAGATAAAACACTATTTTCCTTTATTCCGTTTACCTGACATATATCGTCCACCGTAAGTCCGAATTTCCTGGAAATTCCCCAAAGAGAATCACCTGATTCAACTGTATAGATTATCGCATCCGTTGCGTATTCCACATGCCTGAGCTTTTCCAGTGCCTCTTCGCCTGAGCCCTTCGGAAGTCTGAGCTCATAGTTCTGGCGTGCAGGTGTGCAGTTCCTGAAGAGAGCATGATTCAGTTCACGTATTTCTTCTTTATCAATTCCTGTTGCATCAGCAATCTGCTGGAAGGAATACATTCCCCGTGTAGTGATGTAGTCAAATTCTTCGATTTCAGCGGAGATAATTGAATCGTTGAGTTCCTTTATGTCATCAAGTCCGTAGAATTCTGCGTTCTCAATTAAGTCTGCTATTGCAAGAAGTTTTGGAACATAAAGCTTTGTCTGGTTATTGATTAAATCTTCATCAACCATATCCCAGAATGTCTTGTCAGGATTTTCCTTTATGTAGCGGCGCATTCCTCCTGTACCGCAGTTATAGGCTCCCAATGCAAAGTCCCAGTTTTCAAAGAAGTTGTAGTTGTCCTTAAGTTTTGTAAGGGCTGCGTCAGTTGATTTCCATCCGTCCCTTCGCTCATCATACCACGGATCCTTCTTGAGCATAGGATACATGCTGTTCTCCATGAACTGCCACATTCCTGTCGCACCGGACTTCGAGACTGCGGTCGAAAGAAAGTTCGATTCGATTATCGGCAGATACTGAAGATAAAGAGGAAGTTCCATTTCCGTCAGCTTCTGGATTATGTATGGCCTGTAGCGTGCGGAATTTTCAAGTGACATGATGAGAAGTCTTTTTCCGTAGCCCTGTGAAAACTGCTGGCGGAATTTTTCAGTGACTACATTGTCCATGCCTTCAAGGCCTAAGTCCCTGTACACGACGCCCTTCTCGTTTATGCGGGGAAGCTTTTCTTCCGGTCCGTCCTTACAGTCTTCATCCTCATCCGCAAGTTCAGTTCCGTCTGACGAAGCTGTTTCTGTTTCTTCGGTATTCTCTGCGGGCACATTTTCTGAAGGATTATCCTCTTCGGAATTCTTTTTCCTGGTTTTCTTGTTCCTTTTATTTTTTTTTGAATCTTTTGATTCAGTCAGGGAAGTCTGCCCGCCTTCCTCGGAAGTTTTGTCGTGTTCTTCTGTGTTCAAATCATTTACGTTTACGGAATTTTCAGGAATTCCGGAACCAGAATTTTCTTTCCCAGTTTCAGGCCTGATTTCTTCCGTAATATCCGGTTCCGCAGCAGGTTCAAGGTTTTCCTGCTTTTCAACAGGATTTTCATCTTTATCTGTGTCAGGTATGTCCGCTCCGGGTTCAAGATTGTTTGCTACAAAGTCACTGGAACTGATTCCAATGGTCCCTACATTTTCTGGAAGTGCAACATCAGGGTCTTCCTGTGCTTTTTTTGCCAAAGCAAAAGTGTTCCGGGTAAAAATCGCGCTGGTAATCAGCATGAACAGAACTGCGGTTAATTTTCTTTTTTTCATATACTGGTTTCCTGGAAAATGAATTTGTAGGGAATCTTTGAATTTTCAGAGCAAAGGATTCCCTTGATTATCGGTAAAATCCGGCGTTCTTCATTAGCGTAGGCCCTGGTGCTGAAAATTTAGGGTTCTACATTTTTTCACCGTAATATATTCCTGCCCATTCCCATCGTCCGTGATAGTCAGGGTCTGCGGGGAAATTGATTTTTCTGAAGTAGAAGTACCATACGTTTACGTATGTGGAGCTCCAGCCCCAGGTTTTGAGGTAGGCTTCAGTTGATGTGGAGATGGGGTCAATTTTATCGTCGAAGCGGATATTCTTTCCGGCAATATATGAAGTAAGTGGAAGGTCTGACTGTGCGTTTGAAGCATTTTCGTCCTGCCTCCATGAAGTTGCAAAGAAGTTTACCCGTGACTTGTATCTGTCAAGCGAAGCTCCGTTTCTCGTTTTCAGAGCCTGCTGGATGGCTGCTGTAAGATCTTCAAGAGTTTCGAAGGTCCAGTTCTTAGATGAATTGTTAAAGAGTATGAGCTGCTGTGCGTTTGTATAGGCGTTAGGCATATCGGCAATCTGTATTTTACCGGCGTCATCCTGTGAAAGGAAAAGCTTGTAGGTTCTGAGAGCCTGTGTCCATTCACCGAGATTTTCATATTCGTTTGCAATGCGGGCATACAGTTCCGTTTTGTTGATGCTGTCTGGAAAACGGTTGATAAGCTGCGTGAAGTAAGAGATTCTGTTTGCAGGATTGTCACTGAGCTGTATAAGATGTCTTAGGCACAAAAAGTGGACGGACTGTTTCCGGATTACAAGGTCAGGGTAATTGTGCAGAATCCTTTCAAAATAATATTGTGCCAGCGGTTCCGAGGAAGTTTCAAGGTATGCGTATGCCGTCATGAGAAGGTAGTATGAATTGTATTCGTCCTCCGGGTGAGACTCAACCCAGCTTGTAAGAAATTCTATGAGAGCAGGATAATCTTTTTCGGCAAGGAGGTTGTTCGCATAGCGGTTGATGATGCTGAACTGGGTCTTCTCGTCGGAATTTTTGTCTTTCAAAAGAATCAGCAGGTTTTTCTGGATGGAAGCAATGCTTGAGGTGTCTTCGCTGCCGTTTTCTGAAAAGCTTTTAAAAAAAGAACAGGAAGATAAATTTACAATATTAAGAAAAAGTATTATTATAAGAGATAATTCTGTTTTGGGGTTGTGCTTTTTATTGAAAAAAATCATGACCATATTTTAGCAGAGCAGGGATTTATTGGCAAGAACAAAAATATAGTTGGAGATATATTCTATGGATAATAAAAATAAGAAAAAATTGTTTTTCAAGATACCTCAGAATTTTTTGTCGTTTAAGCTGAACATGGTTCTTGTTTTGGCGCTTTTTATGATAGTTTTCGGAATTCTGGCTTTCGTCGCAATGAGGGTGGGCTTTGATGAGATCTTTGCTTTCAGGCATCTTCTGTTCCTCGTTTCCGGTATTTTTTTTATTTTTATAGGTCTGGCCTTCGTTAACAGTTCACATGTTCTTTTTGTCGGAATATTCCTTGTCCTCTGCGGTATTATGTTTCTTCTGATGCAGGTGAAAATTATTCCGCTTACAATGAAGGAAATGTGGCCCATGATTTCGGTATGCTTTGGGCTTGCCCTCATTCCTACAGGTCTTGTGGGAAGCAGAAGAGTTAAGGCTATATGGTTTTTCCCTTCGCTTGCTCTTATATTTCTTGGTGTGTTTTTCTTTTTGTTTTCAGCACAGATAATACATGTGAAATTTACAACTTTTGTTTCTCTTTGGTGGCCGATGCTTCTGGTCCTGGCTGGATTCGGTCTTCTGGTAGTTTTCTTTATCCAGCAGTTCCATAGAACGGATTTCAATTTCTTCAGCAACGAATCAGGGGATAATGCAGATGAGGAATAAGGTTTCGCAGGGGATTCTGATTGTTTCCTCGGCCCTTTGCTTTTCATGTGCAACAACTGAAGGGATTTCAGTTACGAATCCAGGTTCAGGGACGGAGGAACTTTCTGAGGGGTCCATGTCTGTCAGTATTCCCGTTCCCGTAAAGAAGGAGCGGAATCTTTTTTCTGCACTGGACAGCCGGATAATTGATTTCGCCTATGACGGGTCTCCGGCTTCTATTCAGAAAGTTGTAACCCTTGTAAATACTGACAGGAACTTAAAGAATCCTGGGTATTCGGAGGCTGAAGCGACACTGCTGTTCATCTGCAGGAATCTTATGGATTATGTATGGACAAAGGATTCCTTTTCTTTCTCTGCGGAGCTTCCTGATCTTTCAAATGTTTATACCGGTATAATTTCCAGCGTAGAAAATGATATGTATGCCCCTGGTGCCGGCGGTTCTGAATTTTTTGGTTGCCTGCTTCCGTCCCTTCTTGTTGTAAAACCTTCCGCGTGTTCAAAATTTTCTTTGTGGTCAGAGAAATCTTTAAGTGACCTGGCTTCGGCCCTTGAGAGAAAACCTGATTCTGTTGTTGCAAATTATCTGATGGGCCGGCTGAAGTTTCATTCCGGAGAATATGAGTCCGCCCTGACATATTTTGAGACAGCTCTCTCTGGTGCACCTTCTTCTCTGAATATTGCCGTAGCCAGGTGTGATTGTCTTTGCAGGCTCGGAAAAATGGATGAGGCTGAAAAAATAGCTTCAGAACTTTATGAAAAGAATTCCTATGACGTGGACGTTCTTGTTCTTTGTGCCCGGTGTGCTGTATATAAAAATGATCTTGATCGCAGCAGGTCCTATGTTTCCTGCATTATGCAGCAGAATCCTGATAATGCTCAGGCTATGCTCCTTCGCGCAAGGATATATTATCTGGACGGTGACTATGTGAAATCATCTTCCATGCTTGACGCGTATAGAAGCAAGGAAGAATCTTATTCGAATTACGTTGCAAAGGCGGAGGATTATTATATTCTTCGTGCAAATCTTTTGCTGAACTGGAAAAAAGATTACAGGGAAGCTTCCAGGACTATGGAGGAGGCTCTCAGTTTGTATCCCGACAGCATTGATGTGCTGCTGCTTTCTGCACAGGTAGTGTCCAGAGGAAAGTTTCTGGTTTCGGGGCTCTCTGCATTGGATTTTGCAAATCTTGTGCTTGTGAATGATCCCGGCAACAGGACCGCAAAGGAAATCTGCATGCAGGAATATGTGAAAGCCAGGAACTGGGAGAAGGCTTATGAATACAGCCGTGAGTTTGTTGAAAATGACGACGGTTTTGTGAATTTTGATCAGGGACCTGGTCTGCTGAAGGCTTTGAGTGATCATGTGAACATTTGTCTTGGACTGGGAAAATTTGATGAAGCCCGGGCTGCAGTGGATTCTGTCTATGAGTCCAATGCAGCTGTTGAATCAGTTCAGCAGATGCATATAAAGGTCATGATCGCTTCTGGCCGTAAGGAAGAGGCTGATGAACTTATTGATTCGCTCATGAAAAGTTCTTCTTCACGCATGAAGAGTTTTTTGTATTACCAGAAAACTTTTATTCATACAGATTCCCGGAGCGTGCAGGAAAATCTCCGCCTCAGTCTTACTGCAAATCCCCGCAATGAGGAAGCTCTTTTTGATTCCTATTCGCTGTATTATGGTAGAAAGGAGTACAGGAAGGCGCAGTATTACATTAAACAGCTGGTGGCTCTTGAATCTTCTTCAAATGAATTGTACCGGATCTTGAACGGGGAACTGGATTCTCTGTTAGGAAAATGATGATAGGTATGGCAGGTGAAACTTCCGGAACTTAAATAACAGGCTTTTTGGAAGTTCCAAATATATTTTGCAGATTGGAGTCTTGAAATCTGTAATAAATCGTGTTATCCTATATTACTCGTAAAATTTTTAAAATTAGGAAGGAAAAATTTATGTCTTTTATATCTTTTCTTCAGGCAAATCCTGCTGTAGACCCGGCTGCTGGAGCTACAGGAAGCTTCGGAATGCTTATTCCGCTCGTTCTTGTTGTAATTATCATGTATTTTTTCATGATCCGTCCGCAGAACAAGAAGCAGAAGGAAACTGAAAAAATGCTTAACGCTCTCAAAAAGGGAGATAAAGTTATTTCGATCGGCGGAATCCATGGAGTTGTCGCTGATGTCAAGGAAAATGTTGTTACTGTAAAGGTTGATGATAATACAAAAATCAAGTTCAACCGCACAGCTATTGCAACTGTTGTTACTGATAAACCTGCTGAAGATCCTAAGGCTGTGAAGGCTGAAAAGAAGGGACTTTTCGGTAGAAAGAATGATAAAAAAGAAAAAATAAACAGTGATGCTGAATTATCAACAGCAAAAGAATCTGGAGCAGAAAAAGATGTGGAGTAAAAGAAGTCGCCTCGTATTGGTAGTGGCAGTTCTTGCAGTTTGTTTCTGGTTCCTGTGGCCATCATTGAGATGGTACGCATGGACTCCGAAGGAAGAGCAGGCTCTTGCCCTTAGTTCAATGGAAAACATCAGAGATTATGCTGGTGAAAAGGCTGAAGCCGATGTAAAGGCTCTTCAGGAAGCAGCAAAAGCAGACAAGGAGCTTCTTGTTTCTGCTGACCAGAAATGGCTTGCAAAGGCTGCAAAAAAGAATTATAAGGAAATGGGAAAGGTTTTTCAGGAACCACTTACACTCCTTGCCGCATTGGAATCATTTGAATCAAGAGATGATCTCGTGGATCATATTGAAACTTTGTACCGCACCCGCATTCTGAAGAACAAGAAGAACTATAAGAATTCTGTGAAGCTTGGTCTTGACCTTTCAGGTGGTATGAACGTTATTGTCAAGGCTGACCTTGATTCAGTTGTAGCATCTCAGGAAGGTAACGCAAACATTAATGCTGAAACTCTTAAGAGGGATGCTATGGTTCAGGCTGTGGAGACTCTTACAAAACGCATTGACGGTTTTGGTTTGAGTTCCCCGACAATCCGTCAGCAGGGTGAAGATAGGATTTATATTGAACTTCCGGGTAGTGCGGAAGCAGACCAGATTAATTCTATTATCCAGGGGCGCGGAATTCTTAATTTCCGTCTCGTAGATTCTGATGCAACAAATAATTTTATCAGCTACTACTATGCACATCTTGATTCAACATTCGATGCAAAGGGTAACCTGGTTGATTCAAGCGTTATTCCTGAAGACTGTGAAGTTTTCGGTTTCTATGATACAGATAAGTACGGCCTTGATTCTCTCAGGACATATCTTGTTGTAAAGAAGGACGTTATTCTTGACGGTGAACACATTAAGTCTGCAGACACAGGCAATGATGAATTCGGCCGTCCTCGTGTTACCTTTACACTTGACCAGGATGGAGCTGTAATCTTCGGTAACTTTACGGCACAGAATGTCGGAAAGAGTCTTTGTATCGTAAGTGACAACCGCATTAAGTCAAATGCAACAATCCAGGAAGCAATTGCTACAGGTCAGGTCAGTATCAGCGGATTCAGCCAGGAAGAAGCAGAAAATCTTAAGAAGGTTCTCCAGTCAGCATGGCTTAATGTTCCTCTCAGTGTAGAAAGCCAGCAGGTTATCGGTGCTTCCCAGAGTGAACAGGCAATCCGGCAGGGACTTATGGCAATTCTCATCGGCCTTGCAGCAATTATGGTTTTCATGCTCATCTGGTACAAGGGAGCAGGTATCAATGCATGTGTTGCACAGGTTCTTAACCTTTACATCATGTTCAGCATCCTCAGTGCCCTTAACTTTACAGTTACATTGCCTTCCATTGCAGGTATGATTCTTACAATCGGTATGGCAGTTGACTCTAACGTAATTATTTTTGAACGTATCAAGGAAGAACGCCGTCTCGGAAAGGACAGAGCTTCTTCAGTTTCAGCCGGTTTTGGTAATGCTCTGTGGGCAATCCTTGACTCCAACATTACGACATTCATTGCAGCTGCATTCATGTCTCAGCTTGGTTCCGGTGCTATCCAGGGATTCGCATACAGCTTGGCAATCGGTGTAATATCTACATTGTTTACATCACTTGTTGTTTCAAGACTTATGTTTGACTTTAACACAGAGCAGCTGCACAAAAAGAATATCAGCATCAGCTGGGGGTTGAAATAATGAATAAGAATTTTAAATTCAGCAAGGCTTTTGGCGGATGTGCAATTTTCAGTCTTGTAGTTATTATTGCCGGTGTAGCATGTCTTTTTGTAAAGGGAATAAATTTCAGTACAGATTATGCTCCTGGTTTGGTTGAAGAGGTACGCATTGCTCCTACAGCAGTGGAAGTAACATATACAGGTTCTGCTACAGTCACAGTTGAGTCCGATAACACAGGGTTCAGTCTTGTTGTCAGCGGTGTCGGTGCTGAAAACGTTACAAAGGATTTCCCATTCGGTCTGTATCCCACAGTTAATGAAATGGCTTCCGCATTTGAAACAGTTGACGGTGTTAAAGCTGAAGTTGTAAACGGTGGAAGCGAGTCTTCTTACGGAATTTTTACAAACAGCATGACAACTTCGCGTCTTTCTGATTCTGCTGTTTATCGTCTTTATGTTGCTGACAGTGCTAATCCTGTAACAACAGATGCTGTCCGTGAAGCTCTTTCAGAAGTTGAATACAGCAAGCTTCAGGGAAAGGGAACAGGCAGCGACCTTAGTTTCCAGATTACAGTTAAGGCAAGTGATGAAGAATATTCCAGCCAGGCTCTTCTTGAAAAGATTACTGGATCGCTTAAGAATAAGTTCGGTGAAAATAATGTTGCTGTAGTTCAGACAACATATAATGCACCTGCAAGTTCTGCAAGTACAGTTCTTGCTTCAATTGTTCTTGCTTCTGCAACAATTCTTTTGATCTGGCTTTACGCAACAATCCGTTTCCACTGGGATTTCGCTCTCGGTGCAATCGTTGCTTTGCTCCATGACTGTCTCGTTATGTTCGCATTCATTTCATGGTTCCAGATCGAATTCTCTACAACAACACTTGCAGCTGTTCTTACAATCTTCGGTTATTCTATCAATGCAACAGTTGTTATTCTTGACCGCATCAGAGCAAACATGAAGACTGTTCAGACAAAGGACTTCAAGGATATTCTTAACAAGTCTTTGAACGAGACAATTTCACGTTCCGTTATTACAACAGTCACAACATTGTTTGCTTCACTTTCATTGTGGATTTTCACGAGCGGTGCAATCCAGACATTTGCAATCGTTCTTACAATCGGTTTGATTTCAGGATGTTACTCATCTATGTTCATCAGCCAGGGATTCATTGCATTTGTTAGACGTAACTGGGAAGGCGGAGAAAACGCTAATCATGTTCGCCCGCACGCAGAAAAGAAAGTGTCACTTGAAAAATAATTTCGGGTATGTTTTACGGTTTGATGTATTGAACTGAATAAATGAAAACCGCTGCAGGTTTTATCTTGCAGCGGTTTTTTGTTTTGAACATTGCTGTACGAAGACAGGTTCCCTTCTTTTGGTAAGGACATCCCTGAAAAATACTTTTTTTAATATGCCTGCGGTTTTTGATCCCCGTATTTACAAGTCTTAAAGCATTGTGTTTACAAAGTTATTTCTGGAGGTTGAAATTCTTGGGGGTTCCCATAAATTATTGTGGTGTCTTAGTCTTGTCCTTAACTAGGAAAAAAGCTATGGCATAAAAAGTTTTGATGTTATACTGCTTAACGGTTCCATGAAAGGGGAATCGTATTTTTTTTGTCACCAAAAATATCTGCATAAGTTTTAGTCTCTGGTCCCATTAATCTTTGTGCAGGCGCTTATGTCCGGCGGGTGTATCTGAAGTTTCAGATATGCTGCATATAATTCTGTTCCGCCTGGAGCTGTAATTTTCACTCCGGATTATCAAGGACATGAGGATTGTCCCATAAAATACTTTCCGGAGATGACATTGTGTTTTGGTTCCTGAAATTACAGGGTGAAGCATGGAGTTTTCAAAGTTATCTTAATGGTTTTTCAATTTTAGAGGTCCCCGTACCA
The DNA here is from genome assembly GCA_045642665.1 of Treponema sp. Lineage (GTDB taxonomy): Bacteria > Spirochaetota > Spirochaetia > Treponematales > Treponemataceae > Treponema_D. The sequence goes on along the minus strand of JAZUJH010000155.1, from coordinate 71,468 downwards.
AAAAAAAACTCCCGGCAAAACTTGCCAGGAGAAAATTGGGTTTAGAAATTTTTTTTGATTTTAGGGAATATATGAATATCGTTTATAAAAAACGGTATTACCAAAGTTAATTCAGTCAGGAGGAGCTTCATGAAAACTTGGTTCAGAAGTTCCTCCGTTAGTTTATCTTAGAACAGCTGTTCCGAATACTGAAGGTGCAGTGTATCCCTGTCCTGTTGCGTCGAACCAGCTGAGTGTACCGATGCGAGCACCGTTCAAAGCATCATTAATCTGGAATTCAATTCCGATTTCAGTACCTGAAGCAGGCTTGATGTCCGTCCATTTTATTGCAGCTTCAATAACATATCCGCCTGCAATTTCTTTTGCTGCAGATTTAATGTTTGAACTATTGCACTTTGTTCCGTTGTAGGACTGAACATTCTTGTAGTTTATTCTGTACTGCTTATCATCCGCTTCGTATGCAGGTGACTTGTGGTTGTTTTCATCAACAAATATTTCAGCAGAATCCTGTTCCCAAGCATTGCTGTTTGCATTGTCCAGGCTTGAATCCTTAACTGTAATAAGAACGTAGAGGTTTGATTCATCCCACATTGTCTTTGCTTCTGCAGAAACTTTTGAATCAAGATTGATTTCAAGCTTTGTTGCTGCAATGCTGTTCCAGGCGGCGTCAACTTCTCCGTCTACAGTTGCAGATCCCCTGGAGATTGTAATTGTGGCAGGCTTAAGAAGAGCTTTTGCGTAGAACCTGCTGCCGTCTTCCTGTGTGTTGTTAACGTTGTTATAGCTTGCAACTTTTGCACCGTTACTGATTTTTGCATCGAAACCGATTGTCTTTGAAATTCCGAGTCCTGCTGCAGGTACAAAGACTTTTCCTTCGTAACCGCCGGAAACTTCTGCGGATTCACTTCGGCTTGCAGTTGCCTTAAGAACTTTTGCCTTATCCTTGAGAGCACCTTCCGCGTCAACATAAACTGTTACAGAATCTGATGAATCCTTTGACTTGTCTGAAACTTTGAAGAATACTGTCACACCGTTTTCATCCCATACAGGATAGAGCTGAGCTTCAGCACCTTCTCCCGAAATTCTGATGATACTTTCCGATGCTGCAGTTGCAAAAGTTTTTCCCTGTTCCTTTTCAATTACAATGTTCTGAACTTCAGGTTCCAGTCTTGAGGAATCAACATAAGCCCAGTAGAGTGGTTTTGCCCTATAGTTTCCGTCAAAGAGAAGAGGACACTGCTTTGTTGTACCGTCAGCTCCTCCTCCGACATTTGCATGTGCATGGAGCCATGAGTTTGGTTCAATGATACCCCATGTCGTAATACCTGTTACGTTTGCAGCTTTTTCGGCATGAACTTTCTTGAGGGTATCAAAAATCTGCTTGTGACAGTATGCCATCTTTGTAAGTTCTGCACGCTTTTCATCTTTTGTATTCTTGAATCCCTTGTGAGTCTGGAAGTCAAGTTCCGTGAGCTGGATGTTCTTTACAACGGCACCGTAAGCTCTTGCTGCAGCTTCAAAGTGTTCGCGGTTGAATGAATCTGTTCCGTAGTGAGCCTGCATACCGAATCCGTCGATACGGGCACCAGGTGTAGCCTTTACATCTTTAAGAAGCTGAACAATTCCTTTTGATTTTGTTGGTGAAGTATCACCGTAGTCGTTGTAGAAAAGTGCAACGTGTGCCGGAGCATATCTGTTTGCAAATACGAAAGCGTTTGTAATGAATTCGTTGCTCTTGAAAACTCTCCACCAGCTAGAATTTTCTTTGTCCGTTCTGTATGTTCCTGAACTGTCACTTACAGCTTCGTTTACAACATCCCATCCGTAGAACATGTCACGGTAAGGGCTGCTTTCACCTGCAAAGTATGTAAGAATTTCACGGATGTACCATTCCTGGCGGAGTGTCATTGTTTCCTTGTCAGCATCAGGCTTTGAAGGGTTGTAGTCCTGGTGGAAGAACCATTCAGGTGTCTGTGAGTGCCAGACAAGAACATGTCCTCTTATTCTGATTCTGTTCTTGGGGTTCGAATCATTCCATGCCTTGATTTTCTTGAGCATTCTTTCTGCATTGGAATCAACTGTGTTGATTTTTGCAGGAACTGTAAGTCTTTTTCCGCTGATTTCAATTTCCTTGAATTCTGTTGGAAGAGCATTTCCGAGCATTGCGTCCGGCTTAAGTTCGTTTCCGAATGTCACTGCGTTGAAATGCTTTTCCACAAGGTCCATGAGAAGTTCATCAGAAATTTCTGAATACATTATTGCACCGCCGGCAACGGTGTTCTTTCCGAAAGCCTTTGTTATTGAATTCTTCCAGGCAGGAATGTTCTGTTCAATTGATGTTACCTTGATTTTGCTTGGGTCGACTGTAAAAGTTACGCTGTCGAATTTTACGTTGCGGTTTGCGGCCTTCATGTTCATGAGACCGACATATTTAATTCCGTCAGGATTTGAAACGTTGAGGTTAAGTCCGGAGTAGTTTACCTGGACTTCCGTGAAATTTGAAATCCCCTTCTCGTTGAATGTTTTTGTTGCAAGACTTGATGTGTCTGCACCTGATGCTGCGTTGAATGTTACTGAAAGTACCTGCTCAAAATTTATTTCTTCCGGAACTTCGAAAACAATCTGTCCCCACTGCTCCGTGAAATTAACGTCCATCTGTTTTGCTGAGTTTACTGTTCCGTCTGCGTTGGACTTTGCTGCAACCTTCAGCCTGTCAAAAGTGTAGGTCAGATCCATTTCCTCTGCCTGAATCTGGGCAGCCATTCCTGATGATGAAGCGGCTGTCTGTGTAGCACAAGATGTTGTTCCTAAAATACCTGTAAGTACAGAACAACATAAGATTCCTGAAAATACTTTCTGGATTTTCTTTTTCATTAAAGTTCCTCCAAACTTTTTAAAAAAACATACAGTAGAAATACTAAACTACATTGGTCAGAACACAATAGGACAAAAATAAAAAAAAATACCGACAAAATTTATATTCACATTTTATTTGTATTTAGTTTTTGGAAGTGTTTAATTTATCTTAAATTGTCTTTCGTCAGGCCTGATGTTTCAGGTAGGATGCATGTTTTTACGGGTACATGAATCTTGCGTAACCGGCTAAGGATTATCGGGGTCATGGGGAATGCAAATTTCAGTGCCATACTGATCCGACGGTTTTAACTCTGGTGCTAATTTAATTCGGAATCACCGGAGATATTCAGGGCTTTCTGTATTTGGGGTCCGGGTATCCCGAAAGATATTTTTTTGTAGATGCCTTCTGGTTTTAATGTTGCCTCGAAAACTTGCAGTTTTTAGAGGTTCCCTTTTATATTTCTTTTCAATATAATTGTTTCCATGGATATTATTTTAGCTGATGTTATGGGTTATTGTATGGGCGTCAAGCGTGCTGTGGATAGTGCATGCAAGGCTTTGGAATCAAATATTTCAGATGATGTCTATACATTGGGACCCCTGATTCATAATCCCCTTGTTCTTAGAAGCTTTGAGGAAAAGGGTCTTAAGATTCTTGAAAGTTCAAAGATATGTGAAGTCAAAGAAAATTCTGTGGTTGTAATCAGGGCCCACGGAACTACTCCCCTGATTCTTGATAGGTTAAGTGCTCAGAAAGTTAAAGTAATTGATGCAACCTGTCCGCGTGTTCATCTTAGCCAGAAACGTGTCGCCGAGTGGAGTTCAAAAGGGTATTCAATAGTAATTGCCGGTGACAGAAATCATGGAGAGGTTACAAGCATCAGCGGTTATGCGGCAGGTGAGGTTCATGTAATTCAGTCCGCGGAGGAAGCCAGGAATCTTGAGGTTAACGGAAATTTTGTACTGATTGCCCAGACAACATTCAGTCCCGTTGAATTTGAAGAAATATCCCGAATTCTTCTGGAAAGGAATCCGGAAATCAAAATCTTTAATTCAATTTGCACTGCGACTGTTGAACGTCAGAATGCACTTCATTCAATGGAAGGAAAAGTTGAAGGGATAATTGTAATCGGAGGCAAAAATTCTGCAAACACACGGCGTCTTTATGAAACTGCATCAGGAATAGCAGGAAAGGCTTGTCTCATAGAGAAGACAGATGAAATTCCTTCAGATTTTTATAATCTTGGCTCAGTTGGAATAACCGCCGGCGCAAGCACGCCTGGTAATGTCATTGAAGAAGTTGTGGCGGCTCTTCGGCAATTGAAAAAATAGTGATTCTGTCGTATAATTTCCTCTGCTATGTATAGAAAAATCATTATGATGATTTGATTTAATTAAGGGGGGTTTTATGTTAAAAAAAATGGCGGCTGCAGTGGTTGCCTTTTGTACTGCAGCTAGTGTATTCGCTTATAATCCGCCATTCGGTGGAGAGAATATTTATAGTCTTACAAATCCGGAGATGCTTTCCGGAAGCGGATCTGCTTCGGGAGGTCCTGTTTTTACGGTTGTTCCGGCTTCGATTACAGTGAATCCGGCTCTCACGGCTCTTGAACAGCGTTCTGTTGTTAACTTAAGTGCAACTTTGTTTTTTGATACCAACGCTTCAGACGGAAACAGTGATGCAGGTTTTGGTTTTCAGACAGGAATAATGATTCCGACAAAATATCTTGTCTTTGATTTCACGGGACAGGGTGTTTTCATGGGAAATCCTGCATTTGATCTTGGAAAATCACTTGCCTTCCATACGGGCGTATCCAAGGAAGTATCTTCAAGGCTTTTCGTTGGTGTTGATACGTATTTTGGTTTTTATTTCGGCGAGAATGATAATTTTGTAATAGGTGCAGATCTTGGAGGTGTGTACCGTTTTGACAGGGACTTCGGATTTCTAAAGGATCCCCGCATTGGTGTTGCACTTCTTAACATGGGAAAACCTTTGAACGGTTCCTACGGAGTTACAGGAATTAACGGAACAAGGGAAGGGACATCTTATCCTGGAATCTTTACTCCGAGAGCTTCATTTGCCGCAGAACTTTTCAATGTAAAGGAAATTGCAGGTGCATTCAGTACGGACCTTGCTTTCCCTTCTTTCCAGAACATGATTTTTGATTTTGAATTCAAATCCACTTACAAGGATTTCCTTCAGCTTAACGTAGGCTGGAACTGTAATGTACGGGAACTTGCAAATGGCGGAAAGGTTTCATGGCCAAGTGTAGGTGTGAACTTTAAGTTCGGTATTTCTTCTGATTCTGAAAAAATCAAGGATAACTGGAAGAAGAGTGAAATCGTTCCTTCTGTTGCATGGCAGAACATGAACGGAGGCATCCAGGCTTTAAGTGCAGGAGCTTCTTTATATCTTGGTCTTGAAGACAGGGATGCTCCTGTAATCCTGTTGTGGGATGAATCTCCTGCAACAGATCTTCCTGTTGATCTTTCTGATTCTGTTCAGGAATAAAGATATATGGGCTACGGAAAGTTTTTTTCCTGATGCCTCTGATTTTTTTTGATACTAGAAGTTATTAAAGGATTCTATATGAAAAAGATTTTTGCTGCGGGGATATTTGCGCTTGCTCTTTGCATCTCGGGAGCTTTTGCTCAGCGTGTTGAGTATATTTCCCCAAATAATGACGGTGTAAAAGATACACTGGAAATTCCTCTTTCCATTAAGGAGAAGCGCTATGTTTCGGCCTGGTCTCTTACAATCTGTAATAGGGATGGAAAAATTGTTCGTGTAATCGGTAACAAGCGCCAGGATGAAACAAAGTTTACATTCGGTTCTTTTTTCAGGGCTCTCATCACGCCGAAGACTGGTGTTGAAATTCCTTCTTCAATTTCATGGAACGGATTTCTGGGTGATGAAGCTGAAGAAGCAGGACTTGTTCCTGGGTCTGTAGCTCCTGACGGAGAATATTTCTACTATGTTTCTGTAACAGATGACAACGGAAATACTGGTACGACCGGAAAATACAAGGTAATTGTTGACAACACTCCTCCAAGCATTTCATTGGGTTCCCTGAGTGATACGGACAAAGCTTTCGGTGAAGGTTCCAAAGTTACTCTGAAGATTCCTCAGCTAGGTTCAAATGAACTTAAGTGGGTTGCAAAGATTCTTGATGCAAGCGGCAAGACTGTTATTGAACGGACATGGAACAATCAGAGTCCTCCTTCAATTTTTGAATGGGATGGGGCGGACTCTGCAAAGACTATTGTTCCGGACGGTGTTTATTCTTATGCGATAAGCGGTGTTGACCTTGCAGGTAATGTTTCTGATAAGGCTGTGGTTTCAAATATTATTTTCTCTGCAGAGAAACCTGTTATCGCTATTTCAATAGACGGAAGCAAATATTTCTCTCCGAACGGTGACAAAGTTCAGGATGAAATTTCATTTGCCGTTGACATTCCTACACCACGTTCAAAGGTAAACGGACTTTCTGCCTGGTCTCTTGAAATTCTCGATGCCGCTTCAGATAAGGTTGTTCTTGATGTAAGCGGAACGAATAATCCTATCTCTGCATACAAGTTTAACGGTGCGGACAAGAATGGTTCTGTTCTTGCAGACGGTGAATACAGGGCACGCGTAAAGGCTAAGTATCTCAACGGCTATGAACCTGAACCAGTTTATTCTGCAAGATTCGTCCTTGATACAGTTACTCCGAAAGCGGCAGTTTTTGTCAGCAAAGAGAACTTTAATGGAAGCGAACCTCTTGTGATTTCTCAGAAGACAACTAATTCTGAAAAAGAATATACGGGTGCAAAAATCTGGAAGGGAATGGTCATTGATGAAAAGAGTAAGGTTGTAAAGAACTTTGATTTCGGTGCAACTCTTCCTGAAAGTTTGTCATGGGATTTTACAAATGACAGCGGACGCTTTGTTAAGGACGGAACTTATTCCTACGAACTCAGTGTAACAGAGCCTGCCGGTAACAGCGGAAAATACACTGCCTCAAGCAAGTTTACGCTTGATACAAGCAAAACTGAAGTTCGTCTTGTTGTTGCAAACGAATGCTTCTCTCCTAACGCGGATAATGTAAAGGATACAGTTACATTCAGTCCTGAAGTAAAGGCTTCAAGCGGTGTTGCATCCTATTCACTTATAATCCGTGACTCAAAGGAAACTGTTGTAAAGACTTTTGCAGGTGAAAATTCTGTTCCCGATTCAATTACATGGGACGGAAAAAATGAGGCAGGAAATATTTGTGATGACGGAAAGTATTCTGTATCATTTGTGACAAAGGCAAAGAACGGAACTTCTTCTGATGTTGTTAAGCAGTACTGTTTAATTGATACGGCTGTTCCTTTTATTGAAATGAGTGCTGATTATCTTACATTCTCTCCTGACGGACTTTCAGCTTCTGTTAGTAGAAAGCAGGTTCTTCCTGTTACAGTCAAGTCCTGTACAAAGGAAGATAAGTGGACTGCAACGATTTCTAAGGGAAATTCTGTTGTAAGAACAATTGAATGGACCGGCGGAAACAGTGGCGTTGCAGTTTCAAATTTCAGGTGGGACGGTACAGATAATAACGGTAACAGGTGTGCGGATGCAACTTATTCAATGACTGTTTCTGCAACTGATGCAGCCGGTAATTATGGGAAATCAACAATTTCAAATATTGTTCTTGATACAAGGGAAACAAAATCTTATGTCACAGCTTCTTTGGAAGGAATTTCGCCGAACGGCGACGGTGTACTTGAATCTCAGACTTTCACTTTGCGCTCAACTCTTTCTGACGGTGTTGCAAAATGGCATTTTGATGTAGCAGATTCCAGGGGAAATGTTGTCAGGACATGGAATGAAAATACTTCTCGTTCATTGCCGAAGGAGCTTGTCTGGGATGGTAAAACCGCCGGCGGGAAATCTGCTGAAGGTTTGTTCTCTGGTAAGCTTCATGTTGAATATGAAAAAGGAAATGTAATTGATGCTGAATCAACTTCCTTTATCTGTACTGCAACTGCACCTAAGCTTACAGTAGATTCAAGTTCAAATCCTGATAAGGGCAAGTATTTCAGTCCTGATAATGACGGTAATGAGGATGAACTTGATATGAAACTTTACTGTTCCACTATTGCCGAAGTCAAGACATGGTCCCTTGAAATCAAGAACAGCCGTGACGGTTCTGTATTTTGGAAGACAAATGGTAAGTCAATGAATTCTTCTGGAAAACCAAATTCTTATGGAGCAGGAATTGTTTGGGACGGACGCGGTAACAACGGTGAAATGGTAATGTCTGCTGAAGATTATCCTTATGAATACACGGTAACAGATAATCTTGGAATGACAAGTGTTTACAAGGGAATTATATCGGTTGATGTTCTCGTTATCCTTGATAACGGAAAGCTTAAGATGCAGGTTCCGGCAATTGTATTCCGCTCAGATAATGCTGACTTTCTTATGAACGGTGAAATTGATAAGAACGGAAAGGTTGTTAAGAACAGTAAGATTACAGCTGAACAGAAGGCAAACAATGAACGTGTCCTTATGCGTATTGCACAGATTCTTAAAAAGTTCAGCTCCTATAAGGTAACTGTTGTTGGCCATGCAAATCCTATAGCAAGTAACGATGAACCTGAACTTCTTCCTCTTTCAAAGGAAAGAGCTGATTATGTTAAGGAATGGCTTGTGAAGGAAGGAAAGATTTCTAGCGGACGTCTTTCAACTGAAGGCATGGGCGGTAAGAAGACAATCGTTCCTATGAATGACAAGAAGAACAACTGGAAGAACAGGCGAGTTGAATTCATTTTGGAAAAATAATCCGGTTTCCGGTTTCTGTGGTTCATGGAGTTCCTGGCAGTTTAATTTTTAAAGATGGTCAGGAATAAAACAAAAAAAAGGTCATCGCTTTTTGAAATTTATTTCTAAGGCGATGACCTTTTTTTGTTTTAAATTTTTCCCTATGCTTTTTATATTAAAGCACATAATCCCTGTCCTCTTAATTTGAGGAATGTTTTTTTGCCGAGAATATTTAAAATGTTTTTTGCTTCAAAGGAACTGTCGTACTTATTAAAATTTTCAATTCTGATTCTGTTTAATGCATCTACAATTTCATCAGGGTTTCTGCTGAATATTTCTTCTTCAATAAGTTCTCCCATGTAAGTCCATGAGATGATTTTTTTGCCGTCTGTTTTCTGCAGTATTATGTTTCCACCGAGCCAGACAATTTTTTTGTTTTCCGGTGGAAGTGTTTCATGTTCAGCATTCCTTTTTTCCTCATACTTTGTTATGAATCGTTCAACAAATTTTTTTGAAATTCCAGGACGCGGCATTTTGAATGGAAAATAGGATTCAACATTTCTGTCAAGATTTCGACCATGCATCCAGTCGTTGAGAGCCATGTTCAGTGGTGCTGAATATTTTTCAGATTTCTTTTCACCCTTGAAATGAATTTCGTTTTCAGTAAAGGAAGTATCATCTGTCAGAGGAACAAGGTCAGGATGCTTGCCTTCTTCCCATTCCCTGTAAACTGTTGAATGTCTTGTAAGTGAAAACTTATGGAAGAATGCCGAATCCAGGAGTCCGGCCTCGAACATCTGTCTCAATGTTTCCATTGAATTTATGAGATCACTTTCGCTTTGGTTCCAGTAACCGAAAATCATGTATGAATGAATAAGAATCCCTGCTTCCTTGAAGGCACAGCAGGCACTGATAATGTTTTCCATATCTGTGCCCTTGTTCACTGTGTCAAGGCCTGTGTTCGTTGCAATTTCAAGTCCTGCTGAAACAGCTGTGAGTCCTCCATAAGAGAGTATATCTGCAAGGTCGCGTGAGAAAGTTTTTTCAAAGCGTATGTTTCCCCAGAAAGTGAGTCTCTGTTTTTTTGAGCTGCAGTTTGCAATGGCAAAATTCTGGAGTCCTACAGGAGGACATGCTTCATCAACGAAGTGTATTCCGTAGACACCTGTTTTCTCTGCTTGCCGGAGCAAACCTTTATGTAGAGTAAAATATTCTGTTGAGCAGAAATTGTTTACGTAATCCAGGCTTGTGTCACAGAAAGTGCAGCGGTGCCAGTAACATCCGTAAGCCATGTAAGCTTTTATCCATGCTCCGTCGTTCCATATTCTGTGCATGGGATTCACGTCATCACTTAAGCGCGGGCACAATGTAAAATCGAATGAAGAAAAATCAGGGATAATTTTTTTTACATATTTTTTTTCTTCGGCTTCCAGTTCTATATCTCTGTCTGCCATGCTGGCAACAAGGCCTGATGTTTTGTCCAGATATTTTGTCTTGTAAAAGTGCTTGCCGGAATATTTTTTTGAAAACAAATTTTGCAGATCATCATGGCTGGCTTCTGAAAATATTTTTGAAAGTTCTATATAGGAACCGTAACCTTTGTCGTAACTCAGAAAGTCGCAGTATGAAAACAGATTTTTTTCTTTCGTGTTTCTGAGCTCTGTATTGACAAAACCTCCTCCCAATGCAACAAGGCATCTTTCCTTGAATAGTTTCTTCAGTGCACGTGCACAGTATAGTGCTGGTGTGAAGGTTCCTGCAAATGGAACTGATATGCAGAAAAGTGTGTTCCTGTCAGGTGAAACTGAATTCTTTTTCAGTTCCTCAATGAGAATTTCTTCGAGAAAATTTTTCAGTACAGGTGAGTCCAGCTCATTTTCAATTTCAGAAAAACTTCTGGAATTTCCTGTGACATATTCAGCATACTGGATCAGTGAAAAGTTTTTGTCATAGCATAAAGTTATGTAGTCGCTTAAATCAGCAAAAGCCAGTGTAGCCAATATTTGTGCATCCTCTGCACCGACTTCACGGTCAAGATTTTCCATATAGTTTTCCATTCTCATACCGCGGGGCACATGGGCAGAACGGATGAACTCATGGGTAAATTCTTTTCCCGAAATATCTTTGCTCGGACATACAATTGCTTTTATTGTGTCAATCCATTGAATCCATTTATGTGAGGAACACATAAATCTTTTGAGCTGATACGCAGAATTTTCATCTCCGTCTGCTAAAAAAAAATCACACAGTTCCAGGACACGGTCTTTGCTTTGGGTGAAAATTTTGTTGAGACCTTCCGGTGAAAATATTTTATGAAAAAGTTTTGTGTTAAGTTCAACCCAGGTCACATTGCCTTCCAGTTTTTTTTCATCGTAAAGCTGTGAGAAAAAAGATTTAAGGTATGCGCCTGAAGGATAAGGTGTGTTCAACTGTACAATCGGAGGCTGAATTATTACTGTATCAATCATTGTTTATTCTGACTTTGCTTTTGATGTGAAGTATGCAAGTGCAAATCCGCCTGCAACACAGAGAATGCTTGTGATAACTGTAAGTACAGTGCCGAATCCTGCAAAACCTGGAAAGAGTGTGCAGGCAGAACCTATTATCAGTCCCAGAATTATTGCATAAGTATACTGCGGAATTTTTTTTAGAAGCCATGAAATGAGTCTTGCTCCGCATACAAGTCCGATAAGAATTCCCAATCCGCTTGGCAGAAGGAGGATGAATGCCTGAACAAAAGTAGCTGGAATGAAAAGAGATGGTATTGCAGTAATGATAATCTGGTACACTCCGAGGACAAGCATAAGAAGTGATCCGCTTATTCCTGGAATCACCATTGCAAAGGCTCCTAGAATTCCTGCAATAAAAATTTTTGATGCAAGTTTAATTGTAAATTCAGGAAGAACAAACTCCCTGACTGATTCCATTGAGAATTTTTTTTCAAGGACGGTGAATGAAATTATAATAGCAATGCCTGCAGCAATGCATATTGCAAGAATAATCCACTGGTAAATCCTGAAGGACGTTTTTTTATTTGCAGATTTCTTTAGAGCATAATTGAAAAGAAGGGGTATGCTTCCGATTATTAGTCCAAGAAAAAAATAATTTGTCTGAACAGGGAAATGTGTATATAGAATCGTAACAAGCTTACTGAAAATAAGCATACCTAAACAGGCTCCGCCCAGGAAAGGAAAAACAAATTTCTTGTTGGCCCAGATTTTTTTTATATCGAAGGACATAATGTCAATAAACTTTTCATAGACGTTAAAAACTACAGCAAGAGTTCCGCCTGATACTCCGGGGATTACATTTGCCATTCCGATAACAATTCCAATACTTAAGGTTTTTATAATATCCATAATTCTTGATAATAAATCATATTGCATAAAATTTCAATTGACTGGATGCATGTAACTTTATAAAATTTGAGTAAGGACACGGTGACGCTTTATTAAAAAAACAGTTGCCCTGTGTACGGGTCTGCAGATGATGTAATTTTTTTTTGACTGCAGATCTGAATTTGCTGGAAGCACAGCGGCCGATTTGAATAGTGCAACAATTTTTTTAAGGAAACCTGAAAACAGGTGGAAGAGAAATGCTTTTCACGTTCAGGATATCTTTCTGCTGCATTTATTTATGGGCATCTCCAATAATACTTTTCAGAGATGCCTGCGAGTTCTGGTTCCTGAAATTACAGGACCTGAAATATTGTGTTTTCAGGGATAAACTTGTTGAATCTTTATTCGTCCTTCAATTTTTTGCCGACGTTGGGTTTTATGAAGTTTTCCAGCTGGTATTCCCATAGATCTTCAGAACCTGCGGCAGTATTTTTATTTCTTCCAAGAACCTGAGAGAGTTTTATTTCATGTTCCCCCCAGGCTTTTCCTTCTGTAGCATGATTGAGCATGCAGGGTTGGATGTTGTCCATGGTGCGAGCAAATTTTGCTTCAGGTGTTTTTTCTTCTTCAAATTCTTTCCACAGATTCAGAAGCTTTTTTCCCTGGTCCTCAGGAAGAAGAGAATAAATTCTTTCGGCAGCTTTGGATTCACGCTCCTTCTGTGATTCCTTTCCCTTTTCATCGTAAGCGTAGGTATCGCCTGCATCAATTTCTACAAGGTCGTGTATGAGAAGCATGGAAATTGTTTTCAGCACATCTATTTTTTCGTTTGAATATTCAGATAAAAGAATCGTCATTATTGCCATGTGCCAGGCATGTTCTGCGTCATTTTCTTTTGTACGGCAGTCTGAAAGATATGTCTGTCTTTTTATGAATTTTTCTTTGTCAATTTCAAGACAGAATTCCATCTGCTTTTTTAGTCTTTCCGATTTATCTTTGTCCATAAATTTTCCTGAGAGTCTTTAGTTTATGGATAAGATTATATTTTTTTTTTGATAAACTCTCAAGATGAATTTTCCTAAAAAGTTTATGCCGGAAATGTTTTATCATAACATTATTCCTGTCCGTTCCACTGAGATTATAATTTTTCCGGGATGATTCCTGTGAAACCTCCAGGATTCAAGTTTCTGGAGGTCCGCATTATTTGTTCCGGATCATTGTACGTCTTCACATGCAACGAGGTCGGTTCCTGTGCGTAGAATATCTTTTATTATGGTCTGTCCTGCCTTTACAGGAGCTGCAAGAGAAATACGCTTGACAGCTTTCATGCAGTCCAGGAGCAGTTCCTTCGGTACTTCGCCTTTTGTTTTTGCTGTAACAAGAGGTCTGTCTGCTCCGGTTATTGCAACGGTGCAGGTTAATGTGCGCTCAGGTTTTGTAAGTTCTTTTCGTGCGTATGCGTCACCTCTCTGGCAGGTGTTTCCGCTTATCCTGAAAATTGACGGATCCGTGGTGTTTGCATTTTCAGTACTGTAGTCTTCAGGAACCTCTGCTTCAAGCTGGCATCCCATAGGGCAGATTATGCATGTCAGGTGCTTAATATTTTTCTGTGTTTCCATATCAGTCAATTGCGTCCTCCGGAAGTTCTATGCTTACAGTAAGTGGCTGCAAGGTTTCTCTTAAAATTTTTATTTCCTTTTCTCTAAGGTTAATTGTCTGCATTTCGCCTGGACGGACAACTTTTTTTTTCTGGCGGGCAATCATTGTGCTTCCTGAATAAACTGAAACTGTAACATCTGTGTAAACATCTGTAGGACGGAACATGAGCATTACTTTCTCTTCATCAGCTGAAGTTTCCGGGCTAAGATCAATGTGCTGCGGAACAGTGTATCGTACACGGTTACCCGGTGTGACAGGAAGATATGCCGGCTTCTTTTCATTAGTTCCTGTTTCCCTCTGGGCTTTTACATAAGCTGCCGCGCATTCACCTGCAAGAAGACTTTCTTCCGTAACATAGTCAACAAGGTCATGAACATGGACACTGTTTCCGCAGGCGAAGATTCCAGGAACAGAAGTTTCCATATTTTGGTTCACGCTCGGACCTGATGTAATGGAATCCATAGTAACTCCTGCTGCAATGGAAATTTCGTTTTCAGGAATGAGGCCTACGCTGAGAAGAACTGTGTCACATTCAATATATTCTTCTGTTCCCGGAACAGGCTGTCTGTGTTCATCAACTTTTGCAATCGTTACACCTTTAACTCTGTCCGTTCCGTGAATCTGTACGATGGTGGTTGAAAGTTTAAGAGGAATGTCAAAGTTGTGCAGACACTGGGTCATGTTGCGTGCAAGACCTGCAGAGTAGTTCATTACCTCGCAGACAACTTTAACTTCAGCTCCTTCAAGTGTAAGACGTCGGGCCATAATAAGACCGATGTCTCCGCTTCCAAGGATAACAATTTTTTTCCCCGGAAGATAACCGCCAATGTTCACAAAGCGCTGTGCACTTCCTGCTGTAAATATACCGGCAGGACGTGTTCCAGGAATTATAAGGGCTCCTCTTGTTCTTTCCCGGCATCCCATTGCAAGTGCAATTGTGCGGGTCCTTAGACACATGAGGCCGTCTGTACTGTTGATTGCAACAACTTCATGAATCGTTTTACCGCCAGAATCCATTAGACCCTTGTGTATTTCAAGAACCATTGTATTTGTTTTGATTTCAGTACCAAGTTCTTCTGCCTGCTTTACAAAACGCATTGCGTATTCAGGACCCGTAAGTTCTTCACCGAAGTAGTGCAGACCGAATCCGTTGTGGATGCACTGCAGAAGAATTCCGCCTGACCTGCTGTCTCTTTCAAGCACCAGAACATTTTCAAGTCCCTTCTGTTTTGCAGCAACAGCGGCAGCAAGACCGGCAGGACCTCCGCCGACTACAACTAAATCATAAATTTTTTCGTCCATTTTTATTCTCCGTTTCCTGCTGCTACATCACTTACAGTTGCTCTTGTTTTGCTGTCAAGAATGTAAGAGGTTCCGCCTTTCTTTGTAACGTTTACCATAGGAATCCTGAGTTCGCGGCTGATGATTTCTGTAACTCTCGGAGAGCAGAATCCTGCCTGGCATCTTCCCATTCCTGCTCTTGTTCTTCTTTTAACACCGTCAAGATCCCTTGCTCCGACGGGCGATTTTATTGCTGCAACAATTTCTCCTTCGGTAATCATTTCACAGCGGCAGACAATCTGTCCGTAGCGGGAATCTTCTCTGATTAGACCGGTTTTTTCTTCATCACTTGCATTCCTGAATGAAGGAATGCCCTTACGCTCTTCAACAAAGTTCATGTTTTCTGCAACCTCAAGTCCCGCTCGTTTCAGAATACCGACAACTTCTTCACCAATTGCAGGAGCTGACGTAAGTCCCGGTGAACAAATGCCTGCAACGTTTATGAATTTTTTGACCTTTGAATCTTCTTCAATGATGAAATCATTTACAGGAACATTTTCTCCTGATTCATTTTTTTCAAATGCAATTGCGCGGATTCCTGCAAAGGAGTTTATGATGTTCCTTCTGGGAATATCTGAAACAGAACGGCAGGCTGCAGCTATAATTGAATCCTGTGAAGTTGCGGTTGTGCCTGTATATCCAAGGTGATGGGAATCAACATCTTCCGCGCTTGGACCAATAAGAATGTTTCCGTCTACTGTGCGTGTAACAAGAATACCTTTTCCGTAAGGGCCAGGAGTCTGGAAAAGAACGTGGTTTACAAGATTCCTGCATTTGCTGTCAAGAAGAGTATATTCGCCTTTTCTTTGGATTATTGTAAATTTTCTTGCACCAGCCATTGCGCTGATTTTATCTGATGCGAGACCTGCTGCGTTTACAACAAATTCTGCCCTGATTTTACCTCTGCTTGTCTCAAGAACAAAAATGCCGTCGCTGTTTTTTGTAATCGAATGTACCATCGTGTTGCGCATAAATTCAGTGCCGTTAATTACAGCGCTTTCTGCAAAAGCCCATGTTGCCTGGTAAGGTGAAATAATTCCGGCAGATTTTGCGTAGAGAGCTCCGATAACATTCTCATTGATATTAGGTTCCAGTGAACGTACCTGGTCCTGGTCAAGAATTTCCATATTCTTTACGCCGTTCTTTGTGCCCCGTTCATAAAGTGTCCGGACTTTTTTCATTCCGTCTTCATCGAATGCAAGGACAAGCGAACCCGTTTGGCTGTAGTCGAAGTTCAGTTTTTCCGCAAGTTCATTATAAAGTGCTGCACCTCTTACATTGAGCCTGGCCATCAGCGTATTTTCTTCCGGATCATAGCCTGCATGAATAATACCGCTGTTCGCTTTGCTGCTTCCCGTGCTTACATCGTTTTCTTTTTCAAGGAGACAAATTTTTGCATCCGTCCTGGAAAGTTCACGGGCAATACAGGCACCGCTGATTCCGGCTCCAATTATTGCAACATCATAAATGTTTTCCATATCTGCTACCTCTCTGCTGTTCTCTGATTTTATTTTGCCCAGCCTTTGCTGCGTTCAACTGCTTTCTGCCAGAGTTCATAAAGTTCATGACGCTTTTCCGATTTCATTTCAGGAGTAAAGATTTTGTCAACTTTCCAGTTGTCAAGAATCTCTTCCTTGTCTTTCCATACTCCGGTCGCAAGACCCGCACAGAATGCGGCTCCCAGTGCTGTTGTTTCAACATTTTTTGGTCGGAAGATAGGCTTGTTAAGAATGTCAGACTGGAACTGCATCATTACATCGCTTACGCTTGCTCCTCCGTCAACTTTTACTTCCCTGATGGAAATGCCGGTGTCTTCCTTCATGCACATCAGAAGGTCCTTTACCTGATATGAAATTGCTTCGACTGTTGCACGGCAGATATGAGCTTTGTTTACTCCTCGTGTAAGTCCTACAAGAATTCCTCTTGCATATGGATCCCAGTATGGAGTTCCGAGTCCTGTGAATGCAGGAACTAGAAATGCACCGTTGCTGTCGGGAACACTTTCTGCAAGAATATCACATTCGTGTGCTGAATGAATAAGTCCCAGCTCATCTCGTAGCCATTTGATTGTTGCTCCGCCCATGAAAACAGAACCTTCAAGCGCGTACTGAATTTTTCCGTTCATGCCGTAGGCAATTGTCGTGAGAAGATTATTCCTGGAATCAATGGGAGTGTCCCCGGTGTTCATGAGCATGAAACATCCTGTGCCGTAGGTCGTCTTCACGGAACCTTTTTCAAAACATCCCTGTCCGAACAGAGCTGCCTGCTGGTCTCCGATTACGCTTGCAATTGGAATTTCAAATCCGCATACTTCTTTATCAGTAATACCGTAAACACATGAAGAGTCCCTGACTTCCGGAAGAATGCTTTCAGGAATGCCGAAGAGCTCAAGAAGTTCCCTGTCCCATTCGAGCGTGTGAATATTGAAGAGCATTGTACGGCATGCGTTTGAATAATCTGTAATGTGAACTTTTCCGCCCGTAAGTTTCCATACGAGCCAGGTATCAATTGTTCCAGCAAGAATTTCTCCTGCAAAAGCTTTTTCTCTGATACCTTCCACGTTATCAAGAATCCATTTAATTTTTGTGGCAGAGAAATAGGCGTCCGGAATAAGTCCTGTCTTTTTCTGTATCATTTCACTTTTGCCGTTCCTGATAAGCTCTTCTGCCAGGTCTGCCGTACGTCTGCACTGCCATACTATTGCATGGTATACAGGCTTACCTGATTTTTTGTCCCAGAGGACAACTGTTTCTCTCTGGTTTGTGATGCCTATGGCTGCGACCTGCTCACTTTTTATTTTATTCTGACGCAGAACTTCCTGGGCAACAGTAAGCTGGCATAAAAAAAGTTCCTGGGCATCATGTTCAACCCAGCCCGGCTTAGGAAAGTACTGTGTAAATTCCTGCTGCCCTGATGCAACTTTCTGTGCATTTTTATTGAAAATAATTGCACGGGAAGAAGTTGTTCCCTGGTCAAGTGCCAGTAAATATTTTTTTGTAGACATACCGTTAACCACCTTTACTATTGTTGCTAAATTATTGGAACCCCTAAAAATTGCATTTTAGAGATGACTTTGTCTTTCCCTGATGTTTGAAGAGTATAGCACAGTAAATTCCGTTTGACATATTGATTAATAGATTTAATTAATTAATATGTCAAACGAAATGTATTTTTGGATTATTTTATCCTGGCGATTAAAAAAGGAATGTTGAAAAAAAAACTGATGTCAAATAAAATGGTTTCCATGAACGAAGATTTGCTTTTGGTGACTGATGTACAGAACGTCTATACAAGAAACCAGAAATGGGAATGCCTTGATACGGACGGTGCATGCAGAAACATTATCAGGATAATTGAAAGCGGCAAATGTGATGTGGTGTTCACAAAATTTATTGCCGATGAAAATCCTTGCGGCGTGTGGAAGGATTATAATGTTAAATATGCGGACGTCAATGCTAATGCCTTTCTGAATGAAATGCATCCGCTTCTTGAACCTTATGAAAAAAAATACGGGTCCTTTATTAAGGGAGTCTATTCTTCAATGAAGATTCCGGAGCTGAGGGAACTTTGCAAAAAATATAGGAGGGTAGCTGTTACCGGAGTTGTTGCTGAATGCTGCGTACTTTCTACAGTCTTTGAACTGATAGACCTGGGCATTTATACGCTTTACGTAAGGGATGCTGTTTCCGGTCTGGACAGGCCCAAGGAACTTGCCACGGAACTGATTCTTTCGGGACTCAGCCCCCTGCACCTGAAGATGCTGACCACTGACGAATATTTGTCTGAATAATAGAAAATAAATTGCGTGGCAGGTTTTCATTTGATTTAAGCCTGCCATTGATTCAGTAAGCCTGGAAATCTGGGGATTTCTGATGACATATGTCTTTAGTGGTTTCCTGTTTTTTTTGTTTCCTTCATGGTTTTATTTTACTTTTATGTTAAACTTTAAAGTGACCTTTTTTCGGGAGAACTTGTATGGGAAAATCTGTTGCTCACAGGAAAGTTAAGAAAGTAAAAAGCCTTACAAATCAGCTCGGAGGCGGAATAGTTGCCGGACTTGGAATAGTTTTTCTTGTTGCAGGGCTTTATCTGTCATTTTCAATAAAGGGAAGATTCCAGGATATCTCTGACGAACTTTTTGAATCTGTTGCGGAAGATAACGGGCTTAAAGTCCGGGAAACCTTCATCAATTCCTATGCAATGTGCCGTTCTCTTTCTCAATCCATCATTTCAACGGAATCTCTTCCCGAAGAACAGAGAAGGCCTTTTGTAGAAAATCTTCTGCAGGAAACAATCTCCAAGGAATACGGGAACATTGTTGACGTATGGTTTGCCTGCGAATATAACGCAATTGATTCTCTTGACAAGGAATATGCTTACAAACCTTTGTATGACTCAACCGGACGCATGGCCCAGTCCTGGACCTGGTACAACGGAGGGCCTTCCGTAAGTTTTCTGGATGGATATGAAAACAATTTCTGGTACCAGAATCCTCTGCATTCGGCTTACGGTGTTCTGCTTGACCCTTCTTCACGTGATGTCCATGGTGAGAAAATGTTTGTTGCAGGAATTGCATATCCTGTGCGTAACAGGAAGGGAAAATCTGTAGGTGTCGTTGGAATAAATATTTCTCTCAAAAATATTTCCGATAGCTTGCGTCAGGTACAGCTTTATGATACAGGCTATGCAAGTCTTCTTTCTTCCAGCGGATTCTATGTTTCCGAACCGACGGAAACTATGACAGGAAGTTATGCTGAAATTTTTACTTCACAGAATGAACTTTTCCGGCAGGCCGTAAAAGATTTAAAGCCCTTCACCTTCAGGGAGTATTCCGATTATCTCAGAAATGATTGCGTTTATCATGTTGTTCCCGTAAAGGTTTCTGTCCTGAATGAGGTGTGGTATATGGTGCTTACTGCTCCCGTTGAGGAAGTGAATGAGAATTCAAGAAAAATAATTGCTATAATAATATTCACGTTTGCCTTGTCACTTCTTGAAGTGACTGTGCTTGTTGCAATTCTTCTTCGCGGAACAATAAATCAGATAAAATCGATGCTGGTAGCAATGAAGAATATTGCTCAGGGCGACGGAAATCTTACCGTGCAGCTTGATGTCAGAAGCCGGAATGAAATCGGACAGATGTCTGGATATTTTAATGAAACCTTTTCAAAGCTCAGAACATCCATGCAGACTGTAAAACAGGAAACCTTTTCAATGTCCAGCATGGCAGAGGAACTTGCAGAGCAGATGGAAGATGCAGCCCGTGAAGTAGGGCTCATTAAGGAAAACATTTATGAGGTGAACAGCCGGATGCGGATGCAGAATGAAAGTGCTGATGAGGCAAATAATTCTGTTGGAAAAATTGCTTCCAGAATTTCGGTTCTCATGCATGAAATCCAGAACCAGACAGAAAGCGTTTCAACTGCTTCGGATTCCATTGATGAGATGGTAAGGAATATTCATTCTGTTACGGGTGTCCTTGAAGAGAATGAAACGAACATAAAAAAACTTGGTGCCGCAACGGAAGACGGTAGGCTCAGTGTCGCTGATACTGTTGACCATACCAAGAAGATTGAGGACCAGTCAAAGACTTTGCTCCAGGCAAGTTCAATGATTCAGCATATTGCCAGTCAGACAAATCTTTTGGCCATGAACGCGGCGATTGAAGCTGCACATGCAGGTGAAGCCGGAAGAGGTTTCGCTGTAGTTGCAGATGAAATCCGTAAGCTGGCGGAAGATTCTGACAAGCAGGGAAAGAATATTACCCTTAACCTTAAGGATGTTCTCGGAACCATTCATCAGATTGCTGTTGCGGCTGAAAATGTTCAGAACAAATTCAATGAAATATATTCACTTACAAAGCTGATTGAGGAGCAGGAATATTCAATCATGAATTCCATGCACAGTCAGTCCGGTGAAGGGGACCGCATAATTTCTGCAATGCAGCAGATTAGTGAAGTTACTCTTGGTGTAAAGAAGAGCGGTGACGAAATGGAAGAAGCTTCCGCAATTGTAAGTGATGACATGAATAAGCTCATAGGCTTGACGAACATGATCACAGAAAGTATGAATGAAATGGCTGAACGTACAGGCCACATTAATTCTACAGTAAATACAGTAAACAGTTCAACGAAGAAGACGAAATCGAATGTGGAAACTCTTGCTAACGTTGTAGGAAAATTCAAGGTTTAGGAGGAATCAATGGCAAAAGATGTTTGCGTCATTACAGGTGGCGGAAGTGGTATGGGATTTGAAACCGCGAAAATCCTGGGAAAGGATTATTATATCATCCTTGTAGGAAGAAGCTTTGAAAAGCTTCAGAAGGCCTGTGATGAACTTAGGCTTATGGATATTGAATCCGAAGCTTTTGCGTGTGATGTAGGAGATGCTGATGGTATAAAGAAACTGGCAGTCCGTGCAAAGGAGTGCGGTAGCGTCAGAATTCTTATTCATGCTGCAGGGCTTTCCCCTCATATGGGAGATGCGGCAACCATCATGAAGGGCAATGCTCTTGGTACTATAAATATAGACGAGGCCTTTGCTGAAGTAATGGTGGAAGGTTCCTGCATAATCAATGTTTCTTCTATGTCAGCATATTTTGTGCCCCAGTTTATTCTGCCTCGCAAAATTTATAAGCTTGCTTTTACAGATAAGGAGCTTTTCTTTGCCAGGATGAATGCAAAGGTTTCAAAGATGCCGAAGAAGCATAGCAGTGATATTGCTTACTGTTTCTCAAAAGATTTTGTAATCTGGTATTCAAAGTATTTTGCAATGAGGGTAGGAGATAAGGGCATAAGAGTTTTGTCCATAACTCCAGGAAATTTTGAAACTCCTATGGGCAAGCTGGAATCTGTTCAGGGAGAAAAATATGTTCGGCAGTGTGCAATAAAACGCTTCGGTGATCCAAAGGAAATTGCTGAGCTTATGGCTTTCTGTGCCGGCCCGAAGTGTGCATACCTGACGGCTACTGACATCATCTGTGATGGAGGATGTATTGCCGGTAAGGATTATGCAAAACTAAAACTTTAAGTCCGGGTTCTTAATCCGGTGAAGTCCGGGAACATAATTCATCATGCTTCCGGACGCTTTCCTTATTTAAGGGAATTATGGAATTCAATAACTTCCTGCTCCCCGTTACGGCATAGGGCACTTGCTAAAGGTCTTCCGAAAAGTATGCAGTCTGCACCGTAATGCACGGCAGTTCTTATCTGTTCTGCATTTCTTATTCCTCCGTCTATCCAGAGCCTGCTGCAGTTGTTTTTCAGAAGCTCATGATTTTTCTGCAGGAATTCGGCTGTGCTTCCCTGGATTGTATCGACTCTTCCGCCGTGATTGGAAATGTAAATCACATCAGGCTTAACTTCCTTCACGAGTTCCAGGTCTTCTTGCGTGAATATACCTTTGATTGCAAAGGGCACTCCTATTTTTGCTGCAAAGTTTTTAAGTTCCTTAAGCTGTCCTGGAGTTTTCTTTTCTAGATGAACAAGATTTCTCATTGTAACTATGTTGTAGCTGTCAATGTCGATTCCGTAGATTTCACTTACGTCCTTTGCCCACTCCATTCGTTCAAAAATTTTTTCCTGGGGATAAGGTTTTATGAAGACACCTGCTTTAGCTGAAGGCTCCTCCTCCTGAAGTTTTTTTACAGATTCGATTCCGTATTGGATTTTACAGTCAGGGGTTCCGTCACCTATGCACAGTCTGAATCCTGCTTTCCTGCAGGCTGCTGTAATGTCAAAGTAGAAATCCCTTTCACTTTTGTAGCCGACATTTTCTTCACCGCCTGTCATAGGGGCTAGGCGAAGTTCTGTTTTGCTGATGTCAGTCTGAAGGTTTTCAGGTTTGATTTTCTGCCAGCCGTCAAAATTGTTTATGAAGTTACGGCTTGCGTTAGGCCCTCCCATTCCAGGCATTTCCCCGATACAGCCTCTGCCGTTACATGTTCTGCAGAAGTGACATTTAAAATCAGACATACTCTTTCCTTAAATAGGGAATCCCTAAAAATTGCGGTCCTTAGAGGTTCCCGATAAAATTTGTGCATCCAGAAATTATTTTGAGATGCCTTTTGTGTTTAAGCTTCTGTCCTGCAAAGGCTTAAACATCTCATTTTTTAATCCGCCTCCAAAGTTCTGATGTTTCCGGAGGCTTTCTGTGTTTCCTTATTTTTATTCAGGTTTATCAGTTCATTAAGCTTGCGGAAGTTTCGGAACAGCCTTCGCGGAGCATCAGGAGCTTCAGTCTCCGAAGCAGGTTCCGACTTCCTTTGCTGCTGTCAGCATTGAATGGTCAAGGGGTATGTTCTTTACTTTTCCTTCAATATCTTTGAGCGGTATACCGATTATTTCGTTGTTTTTCAGGGCAACAAGCCTTCCGAAGTATCCTGTGTACAAAAAATCTGCAGCAGCGGTTCCGAGCCTTGTTGCAAGAACCCTGTCATAGGCATTGGGCGTTCCCCCCCGTTGAAGGTGTCCCAGTACCGTGACCCTGGATTCAAGCCCTGTAGCATCTTCCAGTTCCCGTGCAACTCTGTATCCGACAGAATAAGGTCCTGAGCCCCTAAGCTTTTTCAGCGTCTTCTTGTCAAGCTTTGCCTCTTCAGTAGAGAGAGCCCCTTCGGCGACGACGATAATTGAAAAATTTTTTCCTGCGTCCCGTCTTTCCATTATCTTCTTTGCAACGGAATTAATGTCATAAGGAATTTCAGGTATGAGGATAACATCTCCTCCTCCTGCAACTCCTGCGTAAAGACCAAGCCATCCGGCCTTATGTCCCATTACTTCTATTACCATAATTCTGCTGTGACTGTGGGCAGTTGAATGAAGTCTGTCTATTGCGTCAGTCGCAACATCAAGTGCCGTATGAAAACCGAATGTCATATCCGTGCAGCATATATCATTGTCTATGGTCTTCGGAAGTCCTATGACATTAAGCCCGGCGTCATACAGTTTGCTTGCTGTTGAATTGGTGCCGTTTCCTCCTATGCATACAAGGGCATCAAGATTCCATTTCCTGTAGTTCCTTCGTATAGCTTCAACGGGAATCAGGCCTGTAACAGGATCAGGTTCCGGTTTCTTAAAAGGTTTTGACCTGGAAGTTCCAAGAATTGTGCCTCCAGTTGTGAGGATACCTACAAGGTCCTTTCCTGTAAGTTCAATCATGTCCCCTTCAATTAGTCCCCGGTAGCCGTTCCTTATTCCTATGGCAGTCATTCCGTATTTGTTCATTGAGGTCCTGCAGACAGCACGAATTGCCGCGTTCAGACCAGGAGCATCACCTCCGCTTGTAAGTATGCCGAATCTTTTAACTTTAGAACTTTCCATGGGCTTCATTATATCATTGTTCCTTAGATTTTTGTAGACGTCTTTTTGGGGGAAGATTCCTTGGGCTGCACAAGAAATCCGAATATTCCGCCCGCAGAAGCTCCAACCAAATAGAAGAGAATCGGAGTGTTTTTTATAAGGAATATGGCAGCCATTGAATGTTCTTTTCCGAAAATTATTTTGCTTTCAAGGTTAACAGAAATTTCAAGGAAAGTGTACACGCAGAGTAGGGCCGTCCAGGAGATTTTTATGTTTCTTTTTTTCCATTCGCTAAGGAAGGTAAGAAAAATCATCATGAAAACTATCTGGGAGCTTCCGCTAAGACTTATGGGACTGAGGCTTGCGCATAGAACTCCTGTCACGAGGGTGCTTGTTCCCGCCATGAGTGCAAGCATTTTGCTGCCGTATCTTTCTTCAAGGACGGGTCCCAGAAGCAGAAGAATTGCCAGGTTCGCAAAGAATTCCTGTACATCCGAATGACCGAAGGCGTAGAGAATAATCTTCAGATAATCGGCAGGGCTGAAAAAATTAAAGGCTTTTACAAAGGAGTCCCTGTTTCCGGGACAGGTAAAAAGAATCTGGCCCAGGTTTGTCTTTGAAGTGGAGGCGTCAAAAATAAATAGAACAGAACAGGTCGCTGCAAATATAAGAACCAGCTTTGAATCAGCAATGAATTTTAAGTTTTTCTTTCTGGACATAATGTATTAAATCGGAAAAAATCGGTCATATCTTTTATTTAAATTGAAAACAGGGAATTTTTATACTAAAATAGGTAGTATGATGAGAACTTATCTTTTTTACGACATTGAATCCGCAAACAATATTAACGGCCAGGGCTATATATGCTCTTTCGGATATGTTCTTTGCGATGAAAATTTCAATGTGCTTGAAAGTGATGATCTTGTCATGAATCCCAATATTGAATTCGATCCCATGCTTCTTCAGCCTGACAGCAAGTGTTTTTTGGCTTATTCAAGGGAATATTTTGTTCAGCAGCCTGATTTTACCTTCTTTTATGACAGGATAAGGAATCTTCTCTGCGGGGATTCAAGAAAAAGCGTGGGCTTCGCTGTTGAACAGGATGTTGACTTTATTTTATGCGCCTTCAGCCATTTTGATACGGAGCCCTTCCATTTTGCTTCATTTGATATAAGGTCCGTCGCTGAAAAAGTTGAGGGTGCCCATAATCCTTTGGGCGGATGGAATGATTATTATAAGATTGATACCAGCTCCCTGAGGGCTCATAACAGCCGTGACGATGCGATGATGACCATGTTCCTGACAAGGGCCCTGTGCGTAAAGCTGAATGTTTCTCTTGATGAACTCATGGAACTGTATCCCGAGTCCCTCCGGGACAGTCAGGAAAGTCTTATTAACAAGAAGTACAGATTCTATAAGCGTTATATGAATGACCAGATAAAGTCTCTTCACGGAGTAAGGAACAGTAATCCTCTTACCCACAAGCTTAAGGGAAATTACAAGATGGTCTTTGATGCGGCCAGGGATTTTGAACAGAAATACGAGTTCTGCCGTCTTGTTTATGATAACGGCGGAAGGCTGGTGAATAAGCCTGACCTGAGCAGCATTGTCGTACTGGAGGACTGGTATGAAAAGAAGGACTGGGCAAACAAACTTAAGGTACCCTTTTCGTCTTTAATTTATGTCAGGGAACTTTTCGGCAAACTCGGGTTGAAGGAACCTGAGTATAAGGAGCAGACAAAAGATGTTCCTGACCTTCAGGCTGAATTTGACAGGTATACTTACAGTTAATGGCGTATAAATTTTTTATTTATACAGGGCATCCGTTGGAAATACTTTTCATGGATGCCTGCGAGTTTTAATCCTTGGAATTACAAGGCCTGGAACGTCGTATCTTCAAGGTGGTCTCCAAAAACTGTAATTTTTAGAGATTCCCTGCAATTATTTTTTGATTAATAAGTTTAAATAAATTTGTTTTTTTGGTAGACTAATAGGCCTATGGATTTTGATACAGAAGAATATGGAAGTTTTGGCATTGCCGAAGAAGAAAGATTTGAATTGCCTCCCGACTATAGAGTTGTTCTTTTGAATGATGACTATACTACAAAGGAATTTGTTGTCTACATACTGATGCACGTGTTCCAGAAAACAGCCCATGACGCCTCCCGCATAATGGAAAGCGTTCACAAAAGCGGCAAGGGTGTTGCCGGTGTTTATACTTACGATCTTGCGGAAACTCGGGCACAGCTGACAATGTCACTTGCACGTAAGGAAGGATATCCTTTGAGATGTGAACTGGAGAAAGCGTAATGGCTGATGATCTTGATTTTGAAGAAAAGCTGAGTTCCGTAATTACAAAGACCTGTAAAAGTGCCATCGCTAACAGATATGAATTTTTAACTCCTGAACAGCTTCTCCGTACGGCACTTTCAGAAGAAACAGTTGATTCTCTTCTCATAGAATGCGGTGTGGATACTGCAAATCTTATATATGATCTAGATGAATTTATTTTGAAGAACATACCTGTCGTTCCGAAGAATATTGCCGGTTCAAATTTTACGCCCGTTCCTTCTGTTGGCTTTGACTCCGTACTTGAAGCTGCATGCACCAATGCAAAGAGTGCAGATAAGACCTATGTTACTTTGGAAGATGTTATGGTAAGTCTTCTTGATGCAGAAAAGAA
The DNA here is from genome assembly GCA_045642665.1 of Treponema sp. Classification (GTDB taxonomy): domain Bacteria; phylum Spirochaetota; class Spirochaetia; order Treponematales; family Treponemataceae; genus Treponema_D. The sequence goes on along the minus strand of JAZUJH010000155.1, from coordinate 44,507 downwards.
TTATTGCTCCTATCTCCTGAAGAAGAACGGACTTACAAAGATGCAGCTTCTTGAGGTGCTGACATTCAACAAGCAGTTCCGTGATGAGATTTTTGAATTCAATAGTGAGGCCGTAGCCCGTTCTGATGCCAGGAAACTGTCTGAGGATGGTTCTGGCGGTTCTGAAAATCAGGTCGGCGGTGCAAGGAAATCTTTTGTTGAAACATTTGCCGTCAACCTGACGGAAGAGGCCCGGAAAGGAAGGCTGGAACCTGTTGTGGGACGTGCGGACGAAATTGAACAGACAATCCAGAGTCTATGCCGCCGTACAAAGAATAATCCTCTTCATGTAGGTGATGCTGGTGTAGGTAAGACTGCAATTACGGAAGGTCTTGCTCAGAAAATAGCATCAGGTGATGTTCCTGAACTTTTACGTGGCATGGAGATTTATTCTCTTGACATGGGAACCCTTCTTGCGGGAACCAAATTCCGCGGAGATTTTGAGGACCGTCTTAAAAAGATTCTCAATGAGCTTGTGCAGAGGGAGAAGGCAATTCTTTTCATCGATGAAATCCATACAATAGTAGGTGCAGGTTCCGTCGGAAATGGTGTACTTGACGCTGCAAATATTCTTAAGCCTCTTCTGACGAGAGGAAAGCTTCGCTGCATAGGTTCCACAACTTTTGAAGAATATGCAAGAATCTTTGAAAAGGACAGGGCACTTTCCCGGCGTTTCCAGAAGATAGACATTCTTGAACCGGGTCGCGATGACAGCATAAAGATACTGAACGGAATTGCTCATCGTTATGAGGAATTCCATAATGTAAGTTTCAGTCCTGATTCAATCAGGGAGGCAGTGGATCTTTCTGTCCGGTATATGAATGACCGCCGTCTTCCTGATAAGGCCATAGATTTGCTTGACGAGGCCGGAGCTTATGCACGGATTCATGCCAGGGACAAGGACCGGAAGGTGAATGTTTCCGTTAACCTTATCCGCAAGATATGTTCCAGGCGGGCACGAATTCCTGTTGAAGCAGTGTCGGGCGGAGAAAAGGAGAAGCTGTTTTCTCTGGAAAGCAGAATCTCATCGGCAATTTTCGGTCAGGAAGAAGCGGTGAAGTCTGTATGTCTTGCCGTAAAAAAAGCTAGGGCCGGATTCCGTGACGCGGACAAACCTGAAGCATCATTTCTGTTTGTCGGTCCTACAGGCTGCGGTAAAACGGAACTTGCGAAGGAACTCGCAGGAGTGCTGGGGCTCAGGCTCATCCGCTTTGACATGAGTGAATATCAGGAGCGGCATACGGTTAGCCGTCTCATTGGTTCTCCTCCCGGATATGTGGGGTTTGAAGAGGGCGGTCTCCTTACTGACGCACTCAGGCGTGAGCCTCATTCTGTTGTGCTTCTTGATGAAATTGAAAAGGCCCATCAGGACATATATAATATTCTCCTTCAGGTAATGGATTACGGAACACTTACAGATAATCAGGGCCGCAAGGCTGATTTTCGCAATGCGATAATCATAATGACAAGCAATGCCGGTGCCGCTGACCTGGCAAAAAAATCAGCAGGTTTTGCCGGAACAGCAACTCTTGGTCCGAACGATAAAAGTGACAGGGCTTCTATGATGGAAGCTGTGGGAAGAACTTTTACACCGGAATTCAGGAACCGCATAGATTCTGTAATTCCGTTTTCCCATCTGCCTTTCGATGTTACAGTGGACATTGCCCGCAAAGAGTTTTCCAGGGTCGCTGACAGGCTCAGGGCCAAGAAAATTATTCTTGAAGCTGATGAAGATGTTTATGAGTTCATAGCCCGTGAAGGTTACAGCAGGGAATTCGGTGCAAGAAACATAAGCAGAAAGACGGAGGAACTTGTTACTGAACCTCTTGTAGATAAGGTTCTCTTCGGAAATCTCAGTGCAGGTGGAAGAGTCCGTGCAAAACTTTGCGAAGGTTCAATTGTTTTCGGGCCGGGTAAATGATATGGGAAAGATTGATCCGGATTTAGTTTACGAATTTCCTGAGCCGGGAACCTTTGTGCCCTGTGCAAACATTTCAATCATAACACCTGATATTCCTCTGCAGCTTCTGTATTCTGCCTACCTGAACGGAGTTTTTCCATGGTTCAATGAAGATGAGGGGGATCCTGTTTGTTGGTACAGTCCTGAACCACGGTTCTGTCTTAGGATGGAAGATTTTCATGTTGGAAAGACGATTGAGAAATTTCTGAAGCATTCCCCGTTTACCTATACAATCGATGAGGATTTTGAAGGCGTCATAAAAGGTTGTGCACGGATGAGCCGCAAAGGCCAGAACGGAACATGGATAGGTGACATGATGATCAATGCATACATGGATTTTCATGAGGAAGGCTATGCGCACAGTGTTGAAGCGTGGCATGATGGAAAACTTGCAGGAGGTCTGTACGGAGTTCTAATCGGAAGTGTTTTCTGCGGGGAAAGCATGTTTACCGTTGAAAGCAACAGCGCAAAGTCGGCTTTCGTTAAATTTGCAAGAGTCTTTGCTGATTGCGGAGGAAAACTGATAGACAGTCAGGTCTATACTGATAACATTGCCCGTTACGGTGCAAGAAATATAAGCAGGGATGCCTTCCTAAGGCTGGAGCAGGAATATCTGTTCAAGCCTCTGGAAAAAGATCTGATAAGTGAATTCAGAAAAAGTGTGCAATCCTAGAATCAGATTCTGTGCATTGCGTTGAATACTTTTTCAGACATAAGGTTGCATTCAACACTCATTGCCTTGCAAGTTTCGGTAAGATCTCTGCGGGCAACATCAATGTCAATGTCAGCTTCATCGAAGTCCACCATCATCATCATCACAAAGTTACCGCTGAGGATAGTCTGTGTAATGTCAGCAATATTTATTGAATGCTCTGCTAAATAAGCGGAAACTTTGGCAATGATACCAACTTTGTCTCCGCCGACTACTGTAATAATCCCTTTCATATTTATACATTTTAATGAATACTTTATGCATATACAATAGGGCACCTCCCAAAAACACTTAAAATTATGGAGGCCCTTAGCCTTCTTCATTATGGTTTCATTGTTTCACTGAATTTTCTGTGCGTTAGTTTGCATGACAAATTTAATTTCCGTATTACAATATTTGTTATGCGAAGTGTAAAAAGAGTTGCCCTGGTTTCTAATGCTGACGGCGAAAATTTTTTTGCCCAGCTTGTAAAAAAATCAGCTGAACATAGAATGGAAGTGTGTTTTCTTAATGCAGGTGAATTTCATCCTGACGATTCTGATTTTGATTACCAGAATGTTGCTGTAGTCTCTCATGTTTCAATGAATAATTTTGATGCGGTTATTTTTTCAGTTTCTCAGTGGCTGAAGCACAGAAGCTCCTCCTATTTCAGTTCATATATAAAATCCTTCGGAAGTCTTCCCTGCATCAGTGCGGGCTGTGTCCTGGAGGATGTGCCTTCAGTTGTACTGGATGATGAATCCTCCGAAGGAAAAAATTCACAGCTTTCTGATAAGGTGTTTGAGCTACTTGAAAGAATTTTTGAAGGAAAGCCTGTGGACCTGGTAAACAGGATAAAGAATTCCGAAATCAGGACGAGAACAAAAAATCTTTTGCCGGAATCAGAGCGCATGAAAAAACTGTCCGTTGCCGTAAACAGTTTTACCCAGCTGGATGTTGATCTTTCTCTCAACAAGTTCAGGCGGACAATCAACGATATTTTCAGGGGAATCGGCATAAGAAGTTCTGCCGTCGTTCTCTTTGAGGCTCCCGTTGAGACTTATAATTTTGATTTCTTTCCTCTTCCTTCAAAGGCCTTTGTTTATACCAGCTATGACAGTGACTGCAGATTTTTTATAGGTTCAAATACCGAGCCCTATACTTTTGATCCAAGGCAGCAGATAGTTCCTGGAAACATTTTTTCTTCATTTGGAGGAAAGGCAGTTTTTTCTCTGTACAGAAGAAATTTTCTTTACGGCTACGTGATTATGGATTCCTTCGGGATGGATTATTTTTTGTGCCGGACAATTTGCCGGCTTTTTTCAAGTGTCCTTTCTTCTGCCTACAGTCTTACTCAGTATAAGATTCAGCACAGGGAACTGGAAAAGGAATTTGATGAAGCAAATTTCATGTCCCTTACAGACGAAATGACAGGTCTCTTTAACAGACGCGGATTTCATGCTCTTGGTCAGCAGATGCTTGATGTCGCAGTAGCGGGGCATAAATCCTGCATCGTATTTTTCGGCGACATTGACGGTCTGAAGAAAATTAATGATACATACGGTCATGCGGCCGGTGACAGGGCAATTACTGCTGAAGCTGAGATTCTTACTAAGGTTTTCAGGTCTTCGGACATAATATGCCGTTACGGTGGGGATGAATATGCTATTGTTGCTCCGGGCATGACTTCTGATAAGGTAGAGGATATCCGCACAAAAATTTATGATGCCTGCCGCAGCTGGAATGAAGTCTCCGCCGAAAAGTTTAAGCTTTCCATCAGCCTCGGCTTTTCTGCCCTGAATCTTGATTCCCCGGAACCTGATATTAATGTTCTCCTCGAGAAAGCGGATTCCTGTCTTTATGCGGAAAAGAAAAAGCATAAGACAATGGCCTCCTGATAAGGTAATTTCTGAAAAATACTTGTTAAGGCATCTCTATAAACTTCTTTGTAGAGATGACCGCGAGTTTTTATTCCTGGAATTACAGGGCCGAAAGAATTGCCTTTTCAAAGTTGTCGGCAGAAATTGCAATTTTTAGATATTCCCGTAATTGACATTATTATGACATTTTGACATAATTTGTCATAAAGAATAAAGAGGTGAATTATGTCAAAGAAATATGCATTTTTGTTTCCTGGTCAGGGTGCTCAGGTTCCTGGAATGGTAAAAGACGTTGCAGAAGCATTTCCGTCTGCAAAGAAGGTTGTTGATGATGTTTCTTCCATAATCAACGTTGATATGGCAAAACTTCTCTGGGAATCTTCCGCAGAAGATCTGAGCCGCAGCGATAACAGTCAGATAGCTATTACAACAGCTTCCATTGCAATTATGGCAGCTCTTAAAGATAAAGGAATTGAACCTTCGGCAGCAATGGGTTTCAGTCTCGGAGAATTTCCTGCTCTCTATGCAGCTGGTGTACTTTCTTTTGAAGATGTTATAAAAGTTGTTCGCAGCCGCGGACTTATTATGCAGAAGGTTTGTGAAGACATTGCCGCTGAAAATGCAGGACATGCTCCTGGAATGACAGCAATTCTTGGTCTTCCGCCTGAAAAAGTTGTAGAAATTGCTTCGTCTATTCCTAATGCCTATGCAGCAAACATGAACAGCGTAAAGCAGACTGTTGTCAGCGGTACATTTGATGCTCTTGGGCAGATTGAAGAAGCTGCAACAGAAGCTGGTGCCCGCCGTGCAGTCCGCCTTAAGGTTGCTGGTCCTTTCCATTCTCCGCTGATGGAAAAGGCTGCCGTAGAATTTAAGAGAGTTCTTGAATCCGTTGAATTTGCAGAACCAAAGATTCCTCTTTTCAGTAACGTTACAGGCAAGCAGGCTGTTTCCGCAGCTGAAGTTAAGGCCAGTGCAGTTGATCATCTTACTCATCCTGTTCTCTGGACTTCAGAGGAAGCTGTTCTTGCTGACATCATTAAGGCAGACTCCGCTTCCCAGTGGTCTGTTCTTGAACCTGGTCCTGGAAAAGTGCTTTCAGGTCTCTGGGGACAGACGGAATTCGGTGCGGCACTTGCAGCTCTTCCTGTAAATACAGCGGATTCTATCAATTCTCTTTAATGTAATCAAAAAATCAGAGATAAGTGCGTCTCCGGAAAATACTTTTCAGAGATTCTCATAAAACGAAAATCAGAGGTAATGAAATATGAAGATGCTTGAAAATAAGAAGGCTCTTGTAACTGGTTCATCACGTGGAATCGGACGTAAAATAGTGGAAGCTTTCCTTGCAAACGGAGCAGAAGTTTGGGGAATGTGTACAAAGGAATCAGCCGGCAAGGCAGAACTTGAGGCTCTTGCTGCTGAAAATGGTACCAGGTTCCATGAATTTTATGCTGATGCAGGAAATGCGGAAGTTCTTCAGGCAGCTGTAAAAGATGTTATGGCTCAGGCCGGAGGATTTGATGTTCTCGTAAACAATGCAGGCATTACACGCGATACTCTCAGCTTCCGCATGAAGAAGGAGGACTGGGATTCAGTTCTTGCGGTAAACCTTACATCAGCTTTCCTTGTAGGACAGATTGTCAGTTCGGATATGATCCGCAGGAGATCTGGTTCCATCATTAACATGGCTTCAATTGTTGGCATCCATGGCGGTGCAGGTCAGGTTAACTATTCTGCAAGCAAGGGCGGACTTATTGCATACAGCAAGTCACTTTCCAAGGAAGTCGGCGGACGCGGTGTACGTGTAAACTGCATTGCACCAGGTTTCATTGAAACAGACATGACACAGGCTGTAAAGGAAGATATCAGGAATGCCTGGGTTGAACAGATTCCTCTCAAGCGTGCAGGAAAACCTGAAGATGTAGCAAATGCAGCTCTGTTCCTTGCAAGCGACCTCAGCACTTACGTAACCGGTCAGGTTATCGGTGTTGACGGAGGAATGGGATGCTGATTCTTACCGGAAGACAGTAGGAGGTAAATTATGGCCGAAGAAATTAAGAAGAAGGTTTCCACATATATTTTTGCTGCTGTTATTGCTGTTGCATTGCTTGCAGCAGTCTTTAATTCCTTTACAATAATTGATCCAAATGAAGTCGGTGTTGTAAAGACAATGGGTAAGATTTCCCGTACACTTGAACGCGGTTCTGGTTTGAACGGAAAGCTTCCTTTCGTGCAGACTGTTACAAAGCTTGACATGAGCCCGAAACAGACTGAAATTGTATTTTCCGTTGGAACGGACGGTGCAATTTCAAAGGACATGCAGACAATCGGTGTGAATTGTACTCTTATCTATACATTCAATGAAAGCGGAATCATTACTTATGTAACTGACTATACAGAGAATTCTTTGAATGAGATGTTCAAGTCAAATACACGGACAGCAATTAAGGAAATTATCGGTAAGTACAGTGTCTATGATCTTACAAGCTCAACTGAAGTTATTTCAGGTCAGATCAAGGAACGTCTTGCTTCTATGTGCGGTAACATGCCTATAACAATTTCTCAGGTCAATGTTGCTAACTGGGACTGGTCAGAAGATTTTGACCGTCAGATTAAGGAAACAATGCAGACTACACAGAAAGTTAAGCAGGCAGAACAGGAAGCTCTCGTTGCTGAACAGATTGCCCAGAAACAGGTTAAGGAGGCGGAAGCTAAGAAGAAGGCTGATGTCATTGCCGCTACAGCAAAGCTTGAGGTTGCAGAAAAAGAGGCGGAGGCCATTAAAATTGCGGCTGAAGCTGAAGCATACAAGAACTCTCTCATCGTCCAGAATCTCGCTGTCATGAGGGCTCAGTGGGAACATGAGGAAGAGATGAAGCGTCTTGAAAAGTGGAACGGACAGTACGTTCCTACAAATAATTACGGTCCGATTCCTGTTCAGTCAGGTTCAGTTTTGGGTCAGAGATAAAAAGATATATCCGGAAGGCATCTGAACGTGTTTTCCGGATGTCCTTTCAATAAACATTGACGGAATCTTTAGGGGTTTCAGATTTTATAGACAAGCTTGGAAATTAGAAAGTCAGTACCCTGACAGTTGGTCGGTTCTGGATTTCTCGGGCATCTCAACCAGAATTATTGGAGATGCTCTTAATTTTACTAGGAGATGAATATGCGTAGAGTTGTAGTAACAGGTATGGGGTGTGTTTCGCCGGTAGGAAACAGCGGTGATGAAACTTGGCTTGCCCTTACATCAGGAAAGAGCGGTATTGCGAACGTTACATATTATGATACAACACCTTTCAAGGTTAAGTATGCTGCAGAAGTTAAGAACTTCAACGCAGGTGACTATATGGATCCTAAGAATGCCCGCAAGATGGCACGCTATACAAAGTATGCGGTTGCCGCTGCAAAGATGGCGCTTGATGATGCAAAGCTTACGGACAACAAGGAAGTTCTTGATAGGACAGCTGTATATCTTGGTGTCGGCATCGGTGGTTTTGAAGTTACAGAAAGCAGCATGAAGAGCTATTTTGAATCAGAAGGCAAGAGAATGCCACCTATGACAGTTCCTATGCTTATTCCTAATGAAGGTGCCGCAAACATCAGCATTGAATTCGGACTTCATGGTGCAACACATACAATTGCAACCGCATGCGCTTCAGGTACAGATGCAATCGGTAATGCTCTTGATAATATCCGCTGCGGAAGAAGTGATGTCGTTCTTGCAGGTGGTGCAGAAAGTACTCAGAACGGATTCGCAAACCTCGGATTCACAGTTCTTCAGGCTCTGAGCTCAAAGTGGGTTGACTGTCCTGAAAAGGCAAGCCGCCCGTTTGACAAGCAGCGTGACGGATTCGTTATGGGTGAAGGCGGAACAATTCTCGTTCTTGAGGAGTATGAACATGCTAAGGCCCGCGGTGCTCATATTTATGCTGAACTTGCAGGTTACGGTGCTTCAAGTGATGCTTATCACCTTACAGCACCAAATCCTGATGGAATCATCGGCGGAAGATGTATGACACTGGCAATGAAGGATGCAGGAATTACACCTGACCAGGTTCAGTATTACAATGCCCATGGTACGTCCACACATCTTAATGATTCCGGAGAAACAAAGATGCTTCACATGGCATTCGGTGATGCTGCAAAGAGTCTTCATATTTCTTCAACAAAGAGTATGACAGGTCATTGTCTTGGTAACGCAGGTTCTCTTGAAGCATTCGTCTGTGTGAAGGCAATTGAAAATAATTTCGTTCCTCCTACAATCAATCTTGATGAAGTTGATGTTGAAGGCGGATGTGACCTTGACTATACACCGAACAAGGGTGTTGAAACAAAAGTTGATGTTGCAATGAGCGCAAACTTCGGCTTCGGCGGACATAACGGTTGTCTCGTATTCAAGAGAGTTCAGGACTAAAAAGAGGATTATATGGTTACAGATAACATTGAAGCATTGCTTCCCCACAGAAAGCCTTTTCTTTTTGTTGACACGATTGAAAGTTTTGATGAAAAGGGTTGCGTGTGTACAAGAAAATTTACTGAAGAGGATTTCTTTTTCAGGGGACACTTTCCTGAATATCCTGTAGTTCCTGGTGTTATTCTTGTAGAAACAATGGCTCAGGGCGGTGGAGCTGCACTTTCTTACCAGAAGATGTTCTCCGAAGACAGCCTGTTCTTCCTTGCAACAGTTGACAAGGTCAAGTTCAGGAACCAGGTTCGCCCTGGTGATACGGTCCGCATGGAAATTACAAACCTTCGCTGCTCTGCTAAGATGGTAAAGCAGTCGGGCAGGGCTTATGTAGGGGATACTCTCTGCGCCGAAGCTGAATGGATGTGTCTTGTAGGTTCCGCCAAGCAGGCATAATTTTACCGTTTTTATAAGAGTATTTTAAGAATACAATTTTTTTGTCAAGAAAAAAAAGTAATTATAACTATACATTTGTATGATTTTACCTTTTTTTCTTGACCATATTTGTTTTAAAGTGCATAATTTTATTTTATGAAGAAAGACCAAAGAAGAGATGAACGTTTCAACGAGATGGGTAGAGTGGAATCTCAGAACCTTTGTGTATTTCCCGGTATCCTGGATGATATCAGCATGACCGGATGCAGGGTTCATTTTCCGATTCCCGTTGATCTTGATATGGATAACGATTATACGCTTAACATAAAATTTTCTGCATCGAATTCAAATTCCATGGAAATGATTTGCAAGCCCCAGTGGAAGCACACCGGAGCTGGCTGCACTGAAATTGGCTTCAGTTTTTTAAGATCACCGGACACGCCGGATCTGACTGAATACGTTAATAATTTGAAGGGGAAATCATTGGAGGAGGATGATCTTATTTTCTCTTCGGAAGTTGTTTTCTGTTGATTTTTATTTTCATTATTTTATTTAAAAATTTTTTCAACACATATTATAGAAGAATGCAGTGATGATTATTGATATCCTGTAAACTTGAATGGCGGAAGCCTTTTAAGGATTTTTTTTGTTTTCAAGGTTTTATAAATGGGTGCAAGTGTAGAAAAATTGCCTGGAAGAGCATTCCTTGCTTTTCCTGAAATGCGTGAGCTTTTAATCTCCGAGCTGGAAAGAAGATTCGGGGTTGATTCAAAGGCTGCCGTTAATTACGGTGACCTTCTTTATTTTCCGGAAGCATCAGATGATATTCTTCCGTACTGGAGCCGGAGTACAATGCTTGAACCTTTTATAGTTCATTTTGACTCCATCGGGGATGCTGCCGGTGAACTTAAAAAGATTCAGCGTTCCTGGGCACCCTACAGTTTTACATGCTTCAGAAGGGCCAGTCTTCTGCAGGAGAAGCTTCCTTATGTCAACCTCAAGAAGAGGGATTTCCCTTTCAAGATTCCGCAGAGCCCTATAGGTCTTTATACACTTGTTGATGACCATATGCTTATAGCTTCTGCGTCAACAACAAGTCCTCTTCCTGCAGGCCAGGTAATCTGGAATGAGGATCATGAAAATCCTCCCAGCAGGGCCTATCTTAAGATTCAGGAAAGCCTTGTTCTTGCAAGCTATTTCTTTAACAGGGAACTGCCTCACGGGAATGAGCACTGTTTTGAAGCCGGAGCCTGTCCTGGCGGGTGGACATGGGTTCTTGTGAACCTGGGTGCAGAGGTTTTTGCTGTAGACAGAGCGGAGCTTGCTCCTTCACTCATGAAAAATCCTTTGGTCAGGTTTGAAGCCCATGACGCTTTTACTTATAAACCTGAGGAGCTCGGAAAGTTTGACTGGATTTTCAGTGACGTAATCTGTTATCCTGAGAGGCTTCTTTCGTGGATAAAGATGTGGCTTGAAAGCGGCAATGTGAAGAACATGATCTGTACAATAAAAATGCAGGGAGAAATCGACTGGGACCTGATCAGACAGTTTGAGGAGATTCCTGATAGCAGGATTGTTCATCTGAACTATAATAAGCATGAACTTACTTTCATTCACTGTGAATAAAAGCTGGGGCACGTACTTGAACTGTTTATACGGTTCAAGTAAGTGCCCTGATTTATTTTCAGAGGTCAGACAATGTCGTTAAGCCTGTAAGGAGTTGCCTGGTAGACGTAGTAGTTGAGCCAGTTTGAATAGAAAAGCTGTGCCGTGCTGCGCCATTTTGTTTTTACTGGAAGTGAAGGGTCATCCTTCGTGAAATAGTTTTCCGGTAACTTAGGATTTATGCCCCTTGCAAGATCCCTTTCATATTCATGGGACAGAGTGTCTGCATCGTATTCAAGATGTCCTGTCATGAAGATTGAACGGTTGTCAATGGACTTGATGATGGTTGCCCCTGAAGTCTGAGATTCTGCAATAAGCTGCAGAGTCTTGTCGGTACATACATCCGAAGATTCAATCTTTGTGTAGCGGGAAGTGGGAACAGGGAAGGTGTCGTCAAATCCGCGTACAAGAGGATCCGTCGGAATGAGAAGATCATTGTAGAAGATCCCCGAATATTTTTCCTGCACAAGATGTTTGTCTATCCCGTGAAGATGATAAAGACCTGCCATTGCTCCCCAGCAGATATATAGTGTGCAGAAAACATTTTTCTTTGCGAAGTCCATTATGCGGCACAGTTCATCCCAGTAATCAACTTCCTCAAATTTAAGCTGCTCTACAGGAGCTCCTGTAATGATCATGCCGTCAAATTTATGAGAATAGAGTTCATCTGAAAGACAGTAGAATTTATCGAGATGTTCCTGGCCTGTATGCTTTGAAACATGGCCTGACATCTGTACCAGGTGAATGTTTATCTGCAGCGGAGTATTGGAAAGCATTCTGAGAAGCTGTGTTTCTGTAGCTTCCTTTGTAGGCATAAGGTTTACGATGGCAATTTCCAGTGGACGGATGTCCTGCATTGAAGCTCTGTCGGAAGTCATAACGAATATATTTTCTTTTTCAAGTATTGACCTGGCCGGTAAGTTTTCATCAATCTTTATTGGCATATTTTCACCTCTTAAGTGCCATAAATTATAGCATATTTTTAATGAATTTGCTATATTAGAAGGATATGGACGTAAGAGTAGACCGTAAGGGTGCAGTTAAGAGATTAAGGAAACTTGTTCTGACTCCAAAGATGGATGTGGAAGTTTTTAGGGAAAATCTGAAGAAGGAATTTTCGTCTTATTATCTTCCGAATAATGTTGAGTGTCTTGAACGGGATTATGGTGGAGTTCAGTGTGACCTTCTGAGTCCTGAAGTTTTTTCTTCCGGTAGAATAATTCTTTATATTCACGGCGGGTCTTTTGTTGGCGGTTCAAAGAAAATTTGGAGAGGGTTCTGTTCTTCTCTTGCAAACGAATGCGCATGCCGTGTAGTTGTTCCAGAATTCCGCTTGCCTCCAAGCTATCCGTATCCTGCAAGCATTGATGATCTTGTACAGGTTTTCAGGACAATTTATTCTGAAGAACTTCTTGGTCCTGTTGCCGATGAAAATTTTAATGCCAGACCGAAGATAATCCTTGCTGCTGACGGAAGTGGTGCATCTTTTGCACTTGCACTTCTTTTCAAGATAAACGCAAAGTACAGGGACAGCATAAGTAATGTTATTCTTTTTTCGCCGTGGCTTGATGTTGCTTCAGAAACAAGGCTCATAGAGACAAAGCAGAAGGATGAAGTCATCTGCGGTGCTGATATGCACAGGGCTGTGGATCTTTATACTTTCGCAACGAACTTCACAAACTATCTGGTTTCACCTTTGCGTGCATCAGCGGAGAATTTTGAATCCTTTCCGTCGGTTTACATTCAGGCGGGTGAAAAGGAGATGCTTCTTTCCCAGATTGAAGAATTCAGGAATCTTCTGGAAAAGAACGGCATTGAATGCATACTTGATGTCTGGCCTGACATGATGTACATGTTCCAGATGGCTGATGATTATCTTCCGGAATCCCATCTTGCAATGGGAAAAATAGGTAAATACATAAGAAATAAAGAAAGTGATACAGAAGAAGAGGGTGTAGAAAATAAGGTTACTCTCAGAAAGGATTAATTTTTCTGATTTTTATAAGAGGTTTATATGGAATTACTTTCTCCTGCAGGAAATGTTGACAAGCTTTCTTACTGCTATACTTATGGAGCAGATGCAGCGTACATCGGTCTTAAGAATTTTTCTCTGAGGGTTAAGGCTGATAATTTTTATGAGGATGAATATAAGAGGGTTGTTGAACTGAAGAAAAAGTTTCCTGGCAAAAAGCTTCACTGTGCCTTGAACATCTCTTTCCATAACGATGAAATCCGTCGTCTCAGGGAGAATATTCCTTATTTCAGGCAGTATCCTATTGATGCCTTCATAGTACAGGATCTTGGAGTGGTTCCTATTATCCGAAAGGAATTCCCTGATGCCCAGCTTCATCTTTCAACACAGGCAAGCTGTATGAATGCAGAGGCCGTAAAGATGTACAGGTCATTGGGATTTTCCCGTGTCGTTATGGGTCGCGAGGCTTCACTCAGCGAGATAGCTGAAATAAAGGAAGCAGTTCCGGATATGGAAATTGAATGCTTCATTCACGGAGCAATGTGCATTGCATACGCAGGAAGATGTCTCATGAGTGCTTACCTTAACGGAAGAAGTGCCCAGGAAGGTTTCTGTTCACATACCTGCCGCTGGGATTATGATGTTCTCGTTGACCGCAGGGAAGTTGAAACTATTTCACGGGACCCCAAATTTTTTCCATACCCGGACGATGTTCGCAAACTTGCACAGAGCGGTGCACTGGTTCTCCGTGAGCATAAGAGAAGCGACGAATATTTTCCTGTCTATGAAGGTGAAAACTTTACGGCGGTTCTTTCATCCAAGGACCTGTGCATGATTGACCATCTTGCAGACCTGAAGAAAGCAGGCGTTGATTCTCTGAAGATTGAAGGACGCATGAAGAGTGTATACTATGTTTCAATGATTACACGTGCCTACAGAAAAGCTCTTGACGCTCTTGACGGAAAGATAAGTGAGGAAGATGCAAAGCCTTTTGTCGATGAACTTTATAAGGTTAGCCACAGACCTTTTGCTACAGGTTTCTATTATAACAAGTCCGAAGCAGATAATACTGTTTGCGGGGCAAGTGACAGTCCATATCAGCTTGCCGCTGAAATAAAGGAGGAGCTTGATTCTGATAAGCTTGAGGAAGTTCTTTCAAGGGGGCAGAGACTTAAGAAGCAGAGGGAAGATGAATATAATTCACTGGTTCCTGAAGCAAAGGCTGCATGGAATAAGAGAGTAATGGACCAGCCTGACAAGCATCTAAGGAATGTTGAACGGGTTGAGGGATGGAAGATGTATTTTCTTAAGGCCCTTAACATGCTGGACGGAAAAGCCAGGCTTGAATACTGTACGCCTGATATTGTGGGCAAGGAACTTAAGTCCGATGAATATATTCTTGTAAATCCTAATACGGGGGAAGTTTACAACTGGTGCTGTGACGGACATCCCTGTGTCATTTATACATGCGTTCCTCTTCAGCGAGGGGCTCTTCTTCGTTCAAGAGATGAAGGCTATGTTGAAGGAATGTTCCGTGATACAGGAAGATGACGGGCATCTCAAGAAAAATTGGAGATGCCTGCGAGTTTTGGACCTTGGAATTGCAGGACTTAAAAATCGCGTTTTCAAAGTTGTCTGTGAAAATCGTAATTTTTAGGAATTCCCATAATATTCATTTTTTTTAGGGATACACATATAGGGAATCCCTGGAAAGTATTTTTCGGAGATGACTTATATCAGCTTGTTTTGTTATTTATTTTAATTAAAATTATAGTATAAGTATAATGGGAGAAATCTATGACCTTAAAAGAAAAATATGAACGCTGTCTTCAGGATTCTGAAAATTTTATTACAGGTGAAATGGTAAACGTTACACCTTCCTATACCGCAGGTAAGGTTCTCGCTAAGTTTTTTAATGAGGATCTGGATTATACGGACATAAATATCCATCACGGATACCCTATCGAAAAAATCAAGAAGGATGAATGGGACCTTAAAATCCGCTTCCAGCTTAGAAAGAATGACATCAATACATATTCTCCGCTTGAAGCTCCCCAGGTGTTTCTTCATCTTGCAACTCTTGCAGATTCTGACTGGGCCAAGGGGGAACCTATTGACAGCTGTGCAAAGGAAATCATGCGCGGGATGAAGGATAATCTTGTTCCTATTCAGGCGGGCCTTAATATCTGTAACATATTGGTTGAATGGGCCGTTCATGTTCCTGACTGTACTACATTCTTTGTAAGCTTCTACTATGAATTTGATGAAGATGAAGAGTTCGGCGGGGACATGGAATCAGACGGGGAATAATTTTGTTTTCATGTCCTGGAAAAAAATCTTCGTAGTTTACGGAGTTTTCCGTCATAGGATATTTGAATAAAAAAGCTGGTGCATGGTTAGTGCATGCGCCAGTTTTTTTTGTTCCCACAAATATAGGATGAAAAAAATAATCCGGTGGGCAGCAGGTTCCTGGTGATTCCTATCTTTGCAAGGCCCGTCGGATTTTTCCTTAAACCTTGAACTTATCTATCTGTTCACCGATTGTGCTGATTGTTTCCTGAACTTTATGGGTGATTCCGTTAAGTGCGCTGCCTGTTTCATTGATTTTTCTTGCTCCGTCTGACATTTCATCCATACTGTTTATCATGTTTTCAGTTGTATCCTTGAGGGAATGGATTTCAGAAAGAATTCGTTCGTTCTGGGATGACATTTCCTTTGATGCCTGTCTGACTTCAACTGTACTGTCGTTCATGCTTCTGAGGGCGTCGCCAATCTGTTTGCTGCCGGAATTCTGTTCGTCCATGGCGGCCTTTATCTGAATGACAAGCTCGTCTGTTTCTTTTATCTGTTCCGAAACTGCAGTAAATGCTGCACTGGATTCATTTGAAGCGGAAACAACTTCAGAAATGGAATCCTTGATCTTGTTAAGCTGTTCACCGATTGTCTTTGACTGGGACGATGAAGTTTCTGAAAGTTTTCGGATTTCATCAGCAACAACGCTGAAACCCTTACCGGCTTCACCTGCATGTGCAGCTTCAATTGCCGCATTCATGGCGAGAAGATTTGTCTGTTCCGCTATTGAACTGATTGCGAAGTTCGCTTCCTGGAGCATTTCTGACTGCATTTCAATCTGGAGGATTCTTTCATTTACGTCCTGCTGCTTCGAGAAACCTGTCTGAGCATTTTCTGAAAGGGATTCGAATGAAGATGCCATCTTGTCTACGGAAGAGTTTACGGAGGAAATGTTTCCGATCATCTGTTCCACTGCAGCCGATGCCTGTGTAACACCTGCGGACTGGTTTTCAATCATGGAGTCTATAGTGTTTATCGTCTGGGATATTTCGTCAACTGCATCCGCAGTCTGCCTTACACTGTTGTTCTGATTTGAAATCTGACTGTGAACACTGTCAATGTTTGCGATAATCTGTGTGATAGCGCTTGTGGTATCAAGGGTTGTTGCACTAAGGTCTTCGCCTGCCGTGCTAAGTTCGTTCTTCGATTCCTTGATTTCTGTAACAATCTCCTGGAGCTTGTCACAGAATGCGTCAAAGTGAATGACAAGGTCACCGATTTCATCACGGATGAGGAGTTTTACACGCTTCGTAAGGTCCGCGTCTCCTGTTTCCATTTCCTCAAGGAATTTTGTAACATTCGCGATACGCCACATGAGCCATCTTACGAAGAAGAAACAGCTTACCGTAATGATGATTACCAATATAATGATGGAAGGTATTACCTGAGTCCATGTTGACTTGATGAAGTTCATTATATTGTCAGTGTCGTATCCGATGAAAAGACATCCGCATGGTTCTTCTGTTGAGTCCAGTACTGCTAAGTAGAGTGCCTGGTATTTTTTTCCCGCAATTACAATCTTTCCTCCGATAGATTGCTTGTTGGTATACACGGATTCTATAACCGTCTTGCTTTCCAGCCTGGTACCTTCAAGTGATTTTCCGTTTTCATCAGTAAGTGAGGTCTTGACCCGCAGGTCCCCCTTCAGGAATGAATATTCGCAGCCGAATGATTCCGTCACAATTTCTTCGAATTCTTCTCCGCAGTTATCATAGCCAACGACAAGGGTGCCTATTACTTTTTCGCCCTCCAGGACGGGTGTCGCGGCAATGACTGCAAACTGGGAAGCTTTAAGCGTCACATAAGTATATGTATCTTTCTTCCCCGCAAGAGCTTCCCTGACTGTAACTGAAGCAGAAAGATCCTCTCCGTCGCTGAAGCCTTTTCCGCATAGGATCCGGCCTTTTTCATCCGTGATGCCAAAGAAATGGGCGTCAATTATTCCGCCCCTGTCATTTACGAACTTGCTGAGGGAGTTCCTGTCCTTTCTGCTGAGTGCATCAATCAGTTCCTGTCTGTCATAATTGTTCTTTCCTATGGATATTGCGCTCTGTTCCCAGTTCGCTACTGTCACTGCAAGACCTTTCACTGAGTTGCGCAGGGTTTTCTGTGAAATGCTTTCATATTTTTTGCTGAACGAAAACATTGTGATAAAGGCAATGCTTACACAGCTTAATGTGACTGCAAGGCCTATTACCGCTAAAAGTTTTGTACGGATCTGCATGTTCCTTCTAGCATTTTTGTCAAATCTGTTTAATTCTGCCATAGATAGAGCTCCCCAGGTGCATCAAAAGTAATTTAAATTTTCGTCTGTTTTTTTGAGCAAATAAGTTAATGTTCAGAAGAATCTCAGGAATTACAGTCGGTCATCACCAGAAAATGTCTTCTGGAGATGCCTGCGGGTTTTGATCTTTGAAATTACAGGACCCAAAACATCGCGTTTTGAAGGCTACCTTTAAGGACTGCAATTTTCAGTGGTAATCAATTTTCCAGATTCCCTTGACTAGAGATTATAATGCGCTTTTTTTTCTTTTCAAGAAGAACCTGTCAAATATGGAACATATGTTAGCAAAATGTTTCTGTTAAATTTCGGTCTTCCACTTGCATGGAAATTATGTTACTATTTTTATATGGCAAGCATAAAAAGTGAAGATCTTATTACAGATCCTGAGGTATTGATTGATACATTTATAAGCACCTACGAAAGTAATTACTCACATGAGGAGCAGGAAAAAATCCGTGACGCATGGGATTTCCTTTTGGAAAAGACTTCCGAGCTAAAACGTTCCTGCGGTAAGCCCTATTATATTCATCCTATGCGTGTCGCCCGTATCATAGCCCTGAGTAATCTTGGTGCGGAGACTGTTATGGCTGCTTTTTTTCATAATATTCTTGAGGTTGATCCTGATTGTCTGCCTGTCATAGAGGAGAAATTCGGGAAACCTGTTGCCAATATCTGTTTCGGGACTGCAAAGATTACTAATCTTAAGATAAAATCAAATTCTCTTTCCCAGGCCGACAGTATACGAAAGATGTTGTTCGCCATGGTTGACGATATCCGTGTTATTCTGGTCAAACTTGCAGACCGCCTTGACAGGATGCGTAATCTTCGTAATGTTTCTCCCGAAGCCCAGAAGGAGGTTGCCCTTGAGGTTATAGATATATGGTGTCCTCTTGCAAGCAGACTTGGTATGAGTGATGTTAAAAGTGAAATGGAGGACCTCAGTCTCAAGTATTCTAATCCTGAAGCCTTTCAGCAGATAAAGCGAATCGTTGACTTCAAGATACAGGAAAGGTCTGAATATCTTAGTTCTGCAGTCAAAAAGATTTACACTGCGACTGAAAAGACAGGGCTTTCAGTTTCAATCAGCAGCAGGGCAAAGCATTTTTATTCGATCTACCAGAAAATGAGGAAGCGCAACAAGGAGCCCGGAGAAATTTATGACCTCTTCGCAATCAGAATAATCTGTCAGACGGAAGGTGAGTGCTATACTCTTGTAGGAATTATCCACGGACTGTGGAAACCTATGGAAGGAAGGTTTAAGGATTATATTGCCATGCCAAAGACCAACGGTTACCAGTCTCTCCATACTACAGTCATTTGTGAAGGTAAGCCCCTTGAAATCCAGATACGTACGGAAGAGATGCATAATGTTGCTGAACATGGTGTCGCTTCTCACTGGCTTTACAAGAAAGGTACCAGTCATGATATGGTCAAGGCGGAGGACCTGAGCATCATAAATCAGCTGAGGGCTTTGCGTGACGAGGATCTGAGCAACGAAAGCTTCTTTGCTGAACTGAAGGAAGAACTTCTTGGTGACTCCATTTATGTTTTCACCCCCCGCGGAGATGTCAAGGAACTGCCGCAGGGTGCCAACGCCATTGACTTTGCCTATGCAATTCATTCCGGTGTGGGGGAAAAGATTGTCGGCGCAAAGGCTGACGGAAAAATTATTCCCCTTACAACGCCCCTGAAGAATACGCAGATCATTGAAATCCTTACAAATCCTCAGGCTCATCCTACACAGGCCCAGCTTAAGGCTGTAAAGACTTCGAAGGCAAGGCAGAAGATTCATTCCTGGCTTACCGTAAACGACCCGACTTTCATTGACAGGGATGCAATTGCTAAGCATGAGGCGGAAGTTCTTGCAAACACTTTGCATTCCCAGCAGGTAGCTGAGCAGAGGGCCCTGGAAGGTAAGCGCAAGAAACCTAAGAAGGCCGAATCAAATTTCACTGGCAGAATTCGCATTGAAAATTCCACCAACTTCCTTGTAACGATTGCAAAGTGCTGTAATCCGAAACCCGGTGAGCCTATAATTGGTTATGTAAGCCGTGCCAGGGGAATTACTGTCCACTGCTCTGACTGTTTAGTTTTCTGGAGAATTCCTGGGATAGAAAACCGCAAGATTGATGTTGAGTGGGATATTTCTGACAGGCATAAGACTTCAAGGGAAGAGGAAAAGGAAAACAGAATAAGGGAGAACGCAAAGGAGAAGTCCGTGGAGGCAAATAAGTTTAAGAAACTTCGTTGAAAATGTTACACTTGTTTGACATTTTGTTTAAATAATTTTATTATTAATGTACTCAAAAAGGTTTGCTTTTTGTAGGAGGAACGTTTTGGTTGCATCGATAATGGCCGTTGTTATCTTCTTGATAATGTTCGGTTTGATTGTGTCAGACAAGATAGAAAGGCATATAACTTCTCTTTCTTGCGGACTTCTGATGTTGGTTTTGGTTTTCGGAATCTGTCTGAGGGACTTTTCTTCAATCTGGGAGATACTCGCTCTCGGTGATTTCGCAAAACTTTCATTCTGGTATGCAGGCGCTGAAGGTGAAAGCTCATCTGCTGGTATCAACTGGGCCACAATTATTTTTATTGCCGGTATGATGGTTATGGTTGAAGGTATGGCTAAGTCCGGGTTCTTCCGCTGGCTTTGTCTGCTTATCGCAAAGATCGTTAAGTACAAGGTTGTACCTATTTTCATTACTTTCATGGTAATGTCCTTTGTTCTTGCAATGTTCATTGACAGTATTACGGTTATCCTGTTCCTTGCAGCGGTAACAGTTGAACTTGCAACTCTCCTTAAATTTAATCCGGTTCCGCTGATCATATCGGAAATTTTCTGTGCAAATCTTGGTGGTTCGGCTACTATGTGCGGTGATCCTCCTAATATCATCATCGGTACTTCCCTCGGCTACACATTCGCAGACTTCCTTATGAATACAGGTCTCATGGCCGTAATAAATCTTGTTTTCGTAGTTGTCTTTTTCCTTCTGGTATTCAAGAAGCAGCTTGTGCAGGAGAAGCAGGATGCGAATGCAGTTTATCCAAGTCCTTCAAGTGCAATTGAAAGCAAGAGGGATTTTGCTTTGAGCGCAATTATTTTTGGTATAGCGGTTGTTCTTCTCATTACACATGCCCAGACAGGTCTTACTGTGGCAACAATCGGTACAGGAATTGCACTTCTTACAGTCATTGCATTCTTTAAGGATGCTCCGGAACTTCTGAAGAAAGTTGACTACAAGACGCTTTTCTTCTTCATAGGTCTGTTTGTTGTTGTCGGAGGTCTTGAACTTACAGGTGTTCTTAACATTATTGCGGACTTCATCGGTAAGGTCAGCCGAGGAAACGTTAAGCTCATGGTGGCTATCGTTATCTGGGTTTCTGCAATTGCCAGCGCATTCGTAGACAATATTCCTTTTGCGGCAACAATGATTCCTGTCATCAGGGCTCTTTCTGCTACACAGGGTGTCGATCTTGACATTCTTTCATGGACTCTTGCAATGGGTACGGATATTGGCGGCAGTGCAACGCCTATCGGTGCTTCCGCTAACGTTGTCGGTATTTCTGTTGCTTCAAGAAACGGACATGTCATTGGCTGGGGAAAATATCTTAAGTATTCAGCTCCGGCAACCGTAATGGTTATTGCAATTTCAATGATTACAATTTTCATCAGATACCTTTGATCTGCTGCCTGATCTTATAAAGGTTTTCGTTTGAAGGGACTTTACGTTCTGTAGCACAGGAAAGCTGTACGCAAAAAAATTTTGCTTTTACAGGTTTCCTGTGGTATATTTGATGGTATTGTTATCTAGTTGCTGTAAGAAAAAAGGCGGACGTGAAGTTTGGAGGAAAAAAATGGAAAAACAGTTAATAATTTCTGTTGGCCGTCAGTTTGGTAGTGCCGGTCATATTATAGCAAAGGAACTTGCAAAGCGTTTTGATTTGCCTTATTTTGATAATAATCTTCTTGAGCATGTTGCGAAAGAAAAGAACATGGATCATGCAGAGCTTTCAGGTTACGATGAAAAACCTACTTTCGGATTCCTGAACAAGAGGGTCCGCGGACATTCTGCGTCTCCTCAGGAGAATATTGCTCTCATGCAGTTTGATTTTTTGCGTAACATGGCTGCCGAGGGAAAATCTTTTGTCATTGTAGGCCGCTGTGCGGATGATATCCTCAGGGAATATCCAGGTCTTATCAGCATCTTCCTTATGAGTGATGAAGAAGATAAGATTACTCGTGTCATGGAAACTGATAATCTTTCGCGCCAGAAGGCTATTCTCAGAATCAAGCAGAAGGATGCAAAGCGCCGTGAATATCACAACGCCCATTGCAAGAGCCGCTGGGGAGAATCTGAATATTATGATCTTCTTCTTAACTGCAGCAGCCTGGGAATTGAAAAGGCTTCAGACCTTCTTGAAAATTATATAAGGATCCGCATGGATGCTATGTAATTTTCTTTTCATGTGAAGAAAGAATCCGGAGAACTGAATAAGTCTTCCGGATTCTTTTTTTTATCTTGTTCCCGTAACTAGAGATCCCATTCAGGTCCTTCAAGTCCTGTAAGTTCTCTGAACCTTGGCATTGAATAGCATGCGGCAATAAAGTTGTTCCAGTCTTCACGGTTCCTGTGGTTGTGTCGCTGGATGCATATAGTCTTGAGCTGCAGATAATTTGTTGTAACTGTTGCCCACATTTCAAATCCCTGCGGAAGATTATGGCGGAGCTTCATGTAGGTTTCGTAAGTCTTTCCGCTTTCAATCCATTGGTTGTAGAGCTTTTTTACCTGGTCCTTTGTTTCCTGTGTAACGTATTTTGTGTACGGATCAAGGTCTCCTTCCATGAACTTTGCAAGAGAGTGTACTGTTGATTGGCTCATTACGATGTCCGCAAAGTGGTAGCGCTGGAATTCCGGCATTACTACGCCGTGATGTTTCATGTCAAAGCTTACAAGGATTCCCTTAAGATATGCATCATGAGACTGATGTGCATCCATGTTCTTGCCCAGGGCACGGGCAACTGTTTCCCGTTTTTCTGTTGGGTCTTCTCTTGTATCAATTTCGCCTACATTGAACGAGTTGTTTACGGCATTTATTGCACGGTTTATTCCAAAAACTTCAATGTTCTTTACTTCAAGCATTGTCTTCTCCCAAAAATAAGTGTCCCCGAAAGGATAGATATTCTACAGCGGTTGGCTGGATTTTTCAAGGTCATCAAGATATCTTAGCTTTGCATCGTCAAGCTTTATGAACAGGTTCTTTTCATTCGTAGGAAGAACAAGTCCTTTGGGACCGTCCTTTGCTCTTCGCAGATGTTTGACCTGTGTATAATATAGGTCGGCCTGACCGTTTCGTCTTGCCTTTGAATGATAGACTGCCAGATTTCCTGCATACAGAAGAATTTCCAGGGGAACAGTTTTGCCGCTTCTTGCTTTGATGAACACATATCCGCCTGCAAAGTCTCTTGTGTGAAGCCACATGTCCTGTCCTCTTACTGTATGGCGAAGAAGATCGTCATTTTCGTTTGCGGTTCTTCCGACTATTATTGTCCAGCCGTCAACTTCGTAGTGCAGCCCTGCGTGAGTTTTCTGGATTTTCTGTTTGGGGGCGGTGTCATGCCGCAGCATCTGTTCAATCTTAAGCACATTCTTCTGGCTGATGATGGACTGGTATTCTGCATCAAGAGCGGCAATGGCTTTACGGGAAAGATCTATGTCATGAACAAGATTTTCCATTCCGGATCTTGCCTTCTTGTACTGTTCGTAGTAGCAGGCGGCGTTCTCCTGTACGGATTTCTTGGGGTCAAGACGGATATGAACTTCCTTTCCTGTGTCGTAGTCAATGCAGTCAAGTGAAAATCCTTCGGCCTGGGTTCCGAAAGAGAGTATAAGGTCTCCCGTATGCTTCAAATTTTCAGAGCTCTCAAAGGATTTCTTTTTTGCTTCAAGTTTTTCGAGGGCGCTCATCATCTTTGAATGCTTCACGTTGTACCATCTTTCGGCCTGCCTGAGTAAGCTTTCCCTTGAAAGCACGGAGGCATGCTCCGAATAGTAGAGGTCTATCTTCTGGTTGAAGCTCAGGTCGTCAAAGTTCTGTTCTTCATGGGCTGACTGCCATTCTTCCTTGAAGCCGGAAAAATCTCTGACAGGGAACTTTTCGAGTGAACGTAGTTTTTCTTCGTCCCCGGGAACGTGTTCTTCCGGCCGGTAGATTTTTCCCGGGAATTCATCTTTCTTTGGTCGCCGGTACATGCAGTCAATGATTAAATTGTTCTCATCAGTAACAATAACGTTCGCTGCACCTGACCAGAGCTTTATGTACATGAAGTAACGTGTCTGCCATGTTGAGACATCAAGCTTCACAATTCTGTCAAGTCCCAGCTGTCGGCAGGAATTGATTCTCATGCCCTGTATCCTTGATTTTAGGAATTCGTAGAAGCGGAGGGGCTTATCATTTTTTGGAATCCTGCTTCCTGTGGCGTTTATGCGGCAAACTGAATTGCCTGTGCAGATGACAATGTTCGTAAGTTCGCCTTTTCTGATGGTCCTGAAACCGAGCATGTCGAAGCTTGGCTGGACAATTTCCTGCAGGTAAGAATCTTTAAGGTCAAGTTCCTGCAGAATGAGATTTAATTCATTACAATTTAAAGACATAAAAATCCTTTTTTATTGGGCGTCCGCAAATGACGGGTGCGGAAATCCCCTTAGTAAAAAAAAACAGGTCAGACTGAGTGCTTTGCGAGAGACCCCTGTACGTCATTAAGTCTTCTGCGGATTTCGTTTGTAGTCTGGGTCTGTTTTGCAAGACGCTGCGCAAGCATTTTGCTCAGGAATATTCCGTAGTGCGGATTCTTTCTGATCAGGGAAAGGAATGCCGTCTTCGGAACCTTGATAAGTTTTGAAGTTCCAAGCGAAACGACGGTAGCTGTTCTTCTGTCGTTAAGAAGGAATGCCATTTCTCCAATGAACATGTCATTTGGTGTAAGAACAGTAGTAAGTCTGTTGTCGGCATAGACGGCGAATCTTCCTGAGACAATGAAGAAAAGGTCGTTGCACATTTCGTTCTGCTTCCATATGACTTCCTTGTCCTTATATTCAATGGCATCGAACGGTTCCATGATTCCTGGAACGGAGTTTACGGAATACTGCTTGTTGTCAATGGAGAAAGTAACCTGGTTACCCTTTTCGTTGTAGGTGATTTTCTTTACGCACTGGTTGCTCAAGGAAATACCTCTTCCGTGAGTTTCTGTGGACATTTCAGTGTTGTCCATATGCTTCTTCCAGTCAAAACCGTCTCCGTCATCGCGGATCCTGAAAGCTGATGCATTGTTTCTGATTGCATAGGAGACATAGATTTTTTTGTTCCTGTTCTGCTCCTCTGAAGCTTTCTGGTTTACAAGAGTAATCATGTCCTTGCCGGAAATAAGCCACCGGGTTTTTTCCTCGTAACTGATTTTCAGGTTGCCGTGTTCAATGGCGTTCATCATAAGTTCCGTCAGTGTCATCCTGAGGTTTGACCTGTCATCATCAGAAATGCGGTTTGTTGTATAGAGATAGCTTACAAGGAAGTTTATGTAGAATCTCATGTCAAGAAGGTTG
Source organism: Treponema sp. (assembly GCA_045642665.1). Taxonomy (GTDB): domain Bacteria; phylum Spirochaetota; class Spirochaetia; order Treponematales; family Treponemataceae; genus Treponema_D. The sequence continues at coordinate 19,217 of JAZUJH010000155.1, read as the reverse complement.
TTTCCGCATACAAATGAACCCTGTTCCTCGCCCTGGATTATCTCCTGCATTCCGCGTGTATAAAGGAACTGCTGGTTCTGGTAGAGAATGTTCAGCAGGCGCAGGAAGTTCTGCTCAAAGTCGTCAGCTGTAAGATAGCACAGAATGTTTTCGTCTTTTCTTTCTTCAAGGTCCTTAAGTGCGGTCCTGTCCCTGCATACTGCAATTATTCCTCCGAAGTGAAGCCATGCGTCTCCGTTTATTTCTTCAAGAATCTGGCAGCAGTCAATGGAAGTGCTTGTGTAGTCAAGAATTTTTATTTCCGGAAGCTCATAGTTGATGTAAGAAATTATGCTCTCAGTGCTTCCGAAATTTTCTGCACTGAATATTGCCGGAAAAGATTTGCAGGCATTTTCCACGGTCCTGATAACTTTGCTGTTTGTTGATGCTATAAGTATTTTTTTCATTTTCTTTACCACTTTTTGTTTGGATTTCGTGAACCTTTTTTTGACGTACTGAAAGTCTAACATTTTTTTTTTGCTCTTTCAATATTTGGAAGTCCGTCCCGGAGAGCAGTAAAGAAGAAAATTAAAAAAAATGCATAAAAACTGCATAAAAATACAAAAACTCTTGACATTTAGGCATTTATATAAGAAAATCATGGAATGATAAAAGCAACAGGTTCACAGATTATTTGTAAGTTATTGGAGATGGAAGGCATTACCACTGTAGCAGGATTGCCTGGCGGTTATATTTTGCCGTTGTATGATGAATTGAACAGAAGTTCCATTAAGCATGTCCTTGTCCGTCAGGAACAGGCAGCAGGATTTATTGCTCAGGGAATGGCTCGTTCTTCAGGAAAACCTGCTGTCTGCATGGTCACAAGCGGACCGGGCGCAATGAATCTTCTTACAGCTATTGCCGATGCAAAATGTGATTCAGTGCCTATTATTGCTTTTACCGGACAGGTCAATACTGACATGATTGGTACTGATTCTTTTCAGGAAGCCGATACCTTTGGTCTTTCCTTTCCTATAACAAAGCATTCAATGATGATAAAGAATCCGGCGGAACTTTTTACTGCAATTCCGCTGGCCTTTACGATTGCGGTAAGCGGACGACCGGGGCCGGTTCTTATTGATCTTCCGAAAAATATTCAGACGGCCGTAGTGGAATTTGAAAAGTGGCCGGAGATTAGACCTCTTGAAGAAGCTCGCAGGTCCGTATTTGCAAAGAAATTTGCTACTTCACAGGCGGATTCTGAAGTTATTCTTTCTAGGATGGCGGAGACATTGGCTTATGCGAAGAGGCCCGTAATTTTTGTAGGGGGCGGATGTAATACTCCTGAAGCTTCCCGGGTTGTTAATGAATTTCTTTCAGTATACGACTGCGCTGTAACGACAAGCCTTATGGGAATAGGATGCGTTCCCCGTTCAGCGGAAAACAATATGGGCATGGTAGGTATGCATGGTACCATTGCTGCAAACCGTGCCATGAATGAAGCTGATGTCATTCTTGCCTGCGGTGTACGTTTTGATGACCGTGCGACAGGTGTGATCAGCAAGTTCTGTCCGAACGCAAAGATTCTCCACATAGACGTTGATTCTGCAGAAATAAATAAGATTCTTCCTTCATACATTTCAATTGTCCGTGAAGTTGAAGAGTGTCTTCCTGTTCTGAGCTCTGAACTCAGGAATCATAATTACGGTGAGCTTGTTCAGGACCGCAGGAACTGGCAGAAGGACCTGAAGAAAACTTTTGATGAAACGGAAAGCATTCTTCTTGGGAGATGTGATTCTGTTCCCGAAGATACAGTTAATCCCCGTGCCTTTATACGTGATATTCCTGAGGTTGCAAAGCTTGCGGGTATAGATCCTGGAGATATTATTGTTACGACTGATGTAGGTCAGCATCAGATGTGGACGGCACAATATTATCCTGTTGAAAAACCTAGGCAGTTCCTTACCAGCGGCTCCCTTGGAACAATGGGATTCGGTCTTCCTGCTGCAATAGGTGCATCCCTCCAGAACAGGGATAAGCGTGTTGTCTGCATAAGCGGTGACGGATCAATTCTTATGAACATCCAGGAACTTGTTACCCTTAGCGAAGAGAATCTTAATGTAACTGTAATTGTTCTTCAGAACGGAAGCCTTGGAATGGTCCGCCAGCAGCAGATGTATCTTTTTGACCGGAACTACAGTGCCAGTGAGTTCAAGAAGAATGCAGATTATGTGAAGATTGCTGAAGGTTTCGGAATTCCGTCCCACGATGCAAATACTGATAACAGGTGGTACGAGAAAGCTTTTGCTGAAGGTCCCCATTTTGTGAAGCTTGCAACCCATATGGATGATAATGTTCTTCCTTTTGTTGCATCAGGTCATGCAAATATTGACCCCATAAAGTGACAGGCTGATCCAAAATTTGTAAGCTCTCCCGGAAGGTTGTTTCGGAGGAGCATTTTTATTTTTCTGATGAATAAATTTAAAAAAAGTGGTAATATGTGTTCCATGAAAAAGAGTATTTTATTTGCTGCTGTTATTTCTTTCGCAGGAATTTGCAGCCTGTTTGCATCGTGCGGCAAGGATTCGCGTCTCGATTTTACATATGCAAGAGCAGAACTTCCTGCAAAGGTCGGCACTGATATTTTTTGCGGAAAGACTTTTGATTCTTCTTACAGGAGATATGAGTTTTCTGATGACGGTAAGGTTACTGTCTACAGCCTCGGCTGGGAGGCGCTGACAGAGGACCGCTATTTCTTCAAGGATTATGAGGCGGAATATTCCTTCAACACTGACAGGCAGGAACTTTATATGCGTAACACCGCACGCTACATAGGTGAAACCCGTTACACAGATCTTTCCAAATATATTGAGGCAAGATTCAGGAAGCAGAAAAAGGAAGTGCTTTCAATGATTGACAATGCGAAAGTTGATTCACGGTCTGTAAAGAATTTCAAGTACCTTATCAAGCAGGTGTATGCCAACGACGAAAAGATTTTTATTGAGAATGTGAAAACTGTTTCCTACAGGCTGTCCATGGACGGACTTTCGGTTTATTTTACGGACGAGGTTCCTTCTCAGGTAAACGATGAGTCCTTCTATTTCTTTGACAAGCCTGCAAATGTATTTTATGTGGGACTTACAGGTAATTCATTGCAGATTGAACCTAACAATCCTTACTACGCATATACTGAAACTGAGCAGAGAGAAATCGTTTACATGGGAATTCTCAAGTGGGAGAGAGGGCACAGGAAGTTCAGTGGTGAGCTGTATAAAATTGACAAGCTCATAAAGGCTCCGAAGAATGAAGTGACTGTAAGCTTTGTACAGGAAATCAGCGGCCAGATGGAGACTAAGGTTTATACAAAGGCCGCCGTTGATTCACTTTACAAATATTTCATCGATGCGACTCTTGTGTTTGACTGTCTTCCTGATGAACTGACTCCTGTGCTTTTTATTGATACAACAGAGGAACGCAATATAGAAACTTCTGTATATTCACTGCCTGCCGGACAAATAATTTCAACGGAATTCATTGAAGACGTGGAGTAGCTTCATAAATAAAAAGGGCATTCCTAAAGGACTTCTGCTTTTGGAGATCCTTTGTGAAGTCAATGCTCAGGATTATCGGAAATATCAAAAAGACATGCATGACTTACGGAAAGTAATTTATGCATGTCTTTTTTTATTCTGCCGGATGCGGTTCAGTTAAAATGAGCTACACCGTCTCCGCTTTCACATGCAAAGAATCCTGCTTCATATCCCACAACCTTTGTATATTCCGCCTGAACATTTTCAACGAACTGTTCAATACAGTCCTTGTGTACAAGAGCAATGCCGCATCCTCCGAAACCTGCTCCTGTCATGCGTGCACCTATGCATCCCTGCTGTTTCTGAGCTGCTTCAGCAAGAGTGTCAAGTTCAATTCCGGTAACTTCATAATCTTCCTTAAGCGATTCATGTGATTCGTTAAGAAGCTGTCCCAGTTTGTTAAGGTTGCCTGCCCTGAGAGCTTCAACGGCATCCTTTACTCTCTGGTTCTCATAAACGCAGTGCCTTGCTCTCCTGAGAAGAATTTCATCTTTTATGCAGCCCTTGCGGGTCTCCCATTCTGCAGGAGAAAGTTCACAGAGGGCAGTAATCCTTGTTCCGTTGTCCTGCAGAACCTTGAGAGCCTGTTCACACTGACTGCGTCTTTCATTATATTTGCTGTCAGCAAGCCGGCGCTTCTTGTTTGTGTTCATCACAACAAAGCGGTAGTCACCAAGTTCAAGAGGAACGTAGTCGTATTCGAGGGTGTTGCAGTCAAGGATAATCGCATTATCCTTTTTGCCTGTAGCAATAATGAACTGGTCCATGATACCGCAGTTTACGTTCATGAATTTATGTTCGCTCATCTGTCCGAGCTTTGCAATTGTGACACGGTCAAGACTGAATCCGTAGGTTTCGCTTACGGCATAGGCAAATCCGCATTCGAGAGCTGATGATGAAGAGATGCCGCCTGCATGAGGTACGTTTGAAACCATAAGAATTTCAAAGCCAGCATCAAATTTGTGGCCGGCTTCCTTGAGCTGGCTGAGAATACCGTTAAGGTAGTTTGCGTAGTCATTCTTTTCGTCGTAAACGAAGTTGTCGTTTATATCGAATAAATATTCTCCCGGGAACCTTATGTCGTTGTAAACAATTCTGCTGTCATTTCTTTTTCGGATGGCTACATAAAGATATTTGTCAATTGCCGCTGGAAAAACTTTTCCTCCGTTATAGTCAATGTGCTCGCCGATGATATTGATTCTTGCCGGTGAAGAAAAAAGTTTAACCGAATCTTCCGTTCCGCCGTACAGTTTTACAAATTCCTTTGGAAGGTCGTTCGGGTCGTAAATTTTAGCTGTAAGTGAATTCATATATTCCTCCTGGAGTAAAATCAGGGATTTCCTGTAATCCCGATGCCTTTTTCTTTAATTTACTCGCGTTGATAATGATAATAGCAAATTGTATTTTCCTGTTCAATGTTGCTATTGATGTAAAAAAATTATAAACTATAATACCGTAATTGGCAAACTCTTTGTTAATGATGGTTATGATTGCTGTAACTGTGTAAGAAAGTTTTTTGCTGTTACGCTTTAGGAATGCATATGACAGAAAAGGTTTATATTATTGGTCACAGGAATCCTGATACGGATTCAATCGTTGCGGCAACAGCTTATGCACGTCTCAAGCACCTTCTTGGACATAATGAATATATTGCTGCCCGCGCAGGAAAATTGGCTCCACAGACGGAGTATATTTACAGGCGCTTCAAGATGAAGACTCCTGAGTACATTCCTGATCTTCTTCCGAAGACGGAGTATTACATGAACCGCAAATATGTTGCGGTAAATGAGGAAGTATCTCTCTGGAAGGCAATCGACAAGATGATCAGCAATGATGCATCTGTTCTTCCTGTTGTTGACAGGAGCGGAAAGTATTGTTCGCTTCTTCATTACAATGCTTTTGCCCTCAACTCGTTCAAGATCCTGAATCCCAAGAGGGATGATGTTGTTATGGCAAGCATTAAGCTTATTGAGAAAACCCTTAATGCTACACCGATTGTTGAAGTTGATGCTGACAAATATTTCAAGTGCTCGGTGATGATCGGTGATGATGATTTTGAAACTTTCAGGGAACTTCTTGCTTCCCGCAAAAGTGAAAATCTTGTTGTAATAACAGGTGACCGTGAAGATATCCAGCGTCTTTGCATTGAATGCGGAGTAAGGGCCCTCATTGTTACAAAGGATTATGTTGTTAAGCAGGAACTTCATGAGCTTGCCAGAAAAAATCATGTCTCAATTCTTTCAAGCCATGACTCAACGGTTACAACTGCAATGCTCATTGAATATTCTTCTCCTGTAAGCGCAATGGCTGACAAAAAAATTGCCGCAGTCCGTGCAGATGATACTGTACAGAAAATCAGGCCGCTCCTTGCACAGAGCCCGTCAAGATGTCTTCCTGTTGTTGACAAGGATGACAAGGTCATCGGGACGATCAGTGAAAGCGATCTTCTCCGTGAAGCAAACATCCAGGTTATTCTTGTTGACCATAACGAGCCCCAGCAGGCGGTTGAAGGTATTGAGCATTACCGTATCCAGGAAATCATTGACCACCACAGGATCAATACTTTCTCTACAAAGTTTCCTATAAATTTAATAAACAAGCCCGTAGGTTCCACAAGTTCAATTATAGCTAACATGTACCGCGAGAACCGTGTATCCATTCCCAAGGATATTGCGGGCATTCTCCTTTGCGGAATTCTTAGCGACACCCTGATTCTTCAGTCCGCAACTACAACAGAATATGATGTTCTTACGGCTGAATATCTTAGCAACATCACGGAGCTCGACATCCAGCAGCTGGGAAATGATATCATAAAGAGCGGAAGCCATATCGGTTCCCGCACTGCACAGGAAGTTATCCGTCAGGATATGAAGGATTACGATGAAGGCAAGATAAAGTATACTGTCAGCCAGATTGAAGTTGATGATACTTCTGAAGTTCTGAAGCGTAAATCTGAATTCCTTACGGAGCTGGAAGTTTCCCGCACTTCTACCGGCAAAATGTTCCATGCTCTTCTGGTTACTGACATTACAAAGCTCAGCTCAATTATGTTTCTGGCAAGCGATTCTCAGTTTGAGAGCATCCTGAACTTGCCAAAGCGTGATGAGCATATCTATTACATGAAGGATGTTGTGAGCCGAAAGAAGCAGCTCATTCCTCTGCTTACGGAACTCATTGCAAAGATAGAAGGATAGTTCTTCATTCTGGATAAAATTAAAGGCTGACCTTATCTGTAATCAGAAATTGCCGGCCTTTTTTTATTTTCCGTTAACTGCTTTCCTGGCAGCTTCAACTATTGTCGGGAATTTCCACGTATAGGGATATGTTCTGTCAAAATATCCGTGTCTTTCACCGTTGGTTCCTTCCGTGTCCTGATTAAAATCCATGTTGTCCCAAAGAAAAACGCTCATGCCGAAATTATTGTAGGCGGTTCCGAAAAAATATGAAGCCCATTTTTCTCTTTCCCTGGTATTTCCTTTGTTTTCAGCACTGGTTTCCCCAATCACGATTCCGGTTTGCGGAAATCTTTTTCTGATTGAGCTGAAAAGATTTGAAAGTTCATTCTTATGAGCTTGGGTGAACTTATTTTCATTTCCTTTCATTGCAAAGGTGCTCGGGGCGTAGGCATGGAGAGATAAAATCAGTTTGTCATCGGCTGTGTCTTCAGGAAGTTCATAGGTCGACAGCATATATCCGAAAGGTGATGCAGCATAGGAAGGGACCATCAGGTAACGGTTTGCATTGTTTCCGCCTGTTGCCCTTATTGCCTTTATGCAGGTTTCTTCATATTCCCGTATCAATGTGTTCGCTTTCCTTGCAGATTCTTCATTATCGAGTTCCCATATGTCCGTGTTGTTTGCATCCGCCCTGACATAGCGGGGCTCGTTAAGTACTTCAAATACAAGTTTGTTGTCGTAGTCCCTGAATTTTGTCGCAATGTCTGTCCATATCCGGTTCAGGTAAGCATTTGATTTTTTTTTGTAGGTTTCATTCTGAGTCAGAACATAACCCGGGTGAGTTCCTATTTCTTCTTCAGAATCTTTTAGATTGTCATGGTGTACATTTATGATAACGCATAAGTCCTGTTTGTATGCGTAATCAACAATTCTTTTTACACTTCCGAGCCATCCCGGTGTAACAGTCCATCCTGCCTCATTTCTGCTTGTCTGTACGTTATTGTGCCAGGTAACAGGAATCCTTATGGATGTGAATCCCATTTTTTTGATTTCCTTTATCATGTCTTCCGTTGTGTAGGGCATGCCCCAGAGAGTCTCTGTAGTCGGTCCGACGGGTGTTCTGCTTACAAAATGATTAAATGTGTCATAGTAATCCGGTGTGGCATCCAGAGTGTTTCCCAGATTCCATCCCATGATCATGTTTTTTGCCATTTCTTTGCTTGATCTTCCTATGACAAAGTCTTTTGCTGTTGTATCGTTCATGTCGATGCATCCTGTAAATATAAAGGCCGACGACAAAAGGCATGAAAAAAAATTTGCTGTGCTCCGTATTTTCTTTTCCAAGTTGTGCTCCTTCTAAAAAAAAGTGTCAGACTGTCCTTACAGTCTAACACTTATATAAGAAAAAACAACTGAAAAAATAAATGGAGTCCCTAAAAAATACTTTACGGCGATGCCTGCTATCTTTTGATCCTTGAAATTACAATGCCCAGGACATCGCGTCTTTTAGGATGCCTCCAAAAAAATGCAATTTTCGGGTGGTCCTATTTATTTTGTTGCATTAATCATGTTTTCAATCATCGTGTTGTTATGCCATGTAAGTTCGTTGCGGTTAAAATAACCGTGTATTTCACCATTTTTTCCGCTTGGATCAGTATCGAACACCATGTTGTCCCAGAGAAGAACGCTCATGTTGTAGTTCCTGTATGCAGTCTCGAAGAAAAATTTTGACCAGGCGTTTCTGTCATCAGTATTTCCCTTGTTTGTTGCACTAGTTTCTCCCAGAACTATTCCAATGTTAGGAAACTTTGTGCGCACTTCATTGAACATTGCAGTGAGTGAATTCTTGTCATCCTGGTCAAATGTTTTGTCGTCTCCGCTCATTGCAAAATTGTATGGGGAATATGCATGGAACGAGAAGAGAAGTTTATCCTGTGCTGAATCTTTTGGAAGTTTGTATGTTGATATTGCTGAACTGGAGCCTGCATAAGCCGGAACCATTATGTAGCGGTCAGCATTTCTGCCGCCCGTAGAACGGATGGAGTTGATTCCTTCCTGCTCATAGGATGTGATGATTGCATTGGCTTCTTCTGCTGTCACAGGAGTATCAGCTCCTACCCACCATTCGTAATTTTCTCCCACACAGCGAGGCTCATTGAGTACTTCGAATATGAGGTGCTCGTCATAATTCTTGAAAGCTTCGGCTATCTGTCTCCATACTTTGCCGATGTAAGCCTTTGAAACATCTGTGTAACTGGAATCAATGATATAGCCGACTACTTTTCTTCCGCCGTAAGCAGTTTTACCGTAGTCTGCTGTACCTAAATTGTCATGGTGCATGTTGAGGATGATGTACATGTCCTGGTCATAGGCCCAGTCAACTATCTGCTTTACACGTTTCATCCATTCCGGGTCGATCGTGTAGTTTGTGCTGTCGTAGATATGATTGTGCCAGCTTACAGGAATTCTTATGGAAGAAAAGCCCTTGTCCTTTACGGACCTGATCATGTCTTCTGTTGTGCGAGGCATGCCCCAGTAACTTTCAAAATTTAGGTCCTGTACCCATTCATTGTCTGAACTGTCTGCAAAGGCGTCCAAAGTGTTGCCAAGGTTCCAGCCCGTCTTCAGTTTTTTTGCAAATTCAAAGCTGGACTGTGATGTGCCTGCTCCGTAATCCGTTGAATCAATTTTAAGGTCATTGCATGATGTCATGAATGCAACCAGCATACCAAGTGCCAGTGCTTCGGCAATTCTTTTTGCTGCCATAATTTTTTTCATTTTAAGTTCTCCTCAAAAAAAAAGTATCCGAAACGTTGGTTGATTCGGATACTGTTATAAATTACACAGAGTTTAGCTCAAAATAAAATAAAAATCAATACATTGAACCTGATGTTCCGGATTTTTTATTCCCATCCGAATGTTGCAGGAGGCTTGTTCGTAAGGTCAAAGAATATTGCATCAACATAAGGAAGCTTTGCAATTTCTTTTACGATGCTCTCAAGGTCATCCTGCGGAAGCTGGGCGAATCTTGCTGTCATGACGTCTTCCGAGCAGAGAGGACGGAGAACAATGGAACAGTTTTCAGCCTTTGATGCGTAAGGAATATTTATTGTAAGGTGCTGGAAAATTTTGTCGTACCATCCGTTTGAATGCAAAGCGTCAAGCATAATCTTGTCAGCCTCGCGTGTCTGGTCAAGACGGTACTTTGTGCAGTAACCTTCCTGCAGAGACATGTCCTCATCATTCACACCGGGTTTCTGGTAAAGCTTTATGATTGTTCTGTTCACATATTTTGAAGCGTTTGTAATCTTTGACGATGCGGCTTCAAGTTTGTCCCAGAATTTTGGCAGATGCTTCATTCCGTCAGCTGCGTCGCCTTCATTGCCGAAGTCAAGAACACAAGGAAATCGGTAAGTCCTGAAGTCCCCCTGGACTCCTACTGATCGAACAGGAAGAGCTGACTTCTTTAACCTTGAGTTGCACTTGGCGCAGAACATATCAAGTTCAAGAGCGTCCACTTCTGCAAGGGCTGCGGCATAGTCGGCTTTGTCCGCATCGCTTGCCTTTCCGTCTGAACAGAGGACATTGATGCTGAGTCCAGGTCCCGGGAACGGATGACGCATGACAAGTTCGTCTTCAAGTCCAAGTTTCTTGCCCATGCGGCGTACTTCGTCCTTGTAGAGATCCTTGAGAGGTTCAATGATCAGTCCCTTTTCTATAAGCTTCTGTATACCGTCAACCCTGTTGTGGTGAGTCTTGATTACGTGAGAATTCTTTGTCCCTCCTGACTCAATGATATCAGGGTAGAGGGTTCCCTGTGCGAGCATCCACTGGTTCTCGTCAAGCTGCTGTCTTGTTACAACTTCATTGCGTACAGTAATAAAGTTTTCGCCAACTGCCAAACGTTTTTTCTGGGGGTCAGTCAGACCTTCTACGGCCTCAAGGAATGATTCGCTTGCGTCTTCAACAATGAAGTTTGTAAAGCCGTGAGCACGGTAAGCTGCTGCAACATTGGCGCTTTCATTTTTTCGCATGAAGCCGTTGTCTATGTGAAGACCGAGAACACGTTCCTGTCCCAGTGCCTTGTTGAGAAGTGCGAATGCAACTGTAGAGTCCACGCCTCCGCTCAGGAAAAGAAGAACATTTTTGTCTGCGGCCTGCTTCTTTGTATCTTCAATGATGTGGTTGAGAACTGCATCTTCATCCCAGTTTCTTTCCATGCCGCAGAATTTTGCGAAGTTTTCAAAAATTTTGTAGCCTTCAGGAGTATCCTTGACTTCACAGTGACACTGCAAACTGAATCTCTTCTTTTCCAGATTCTGGACAGCTGCGAAGGGACAGTCCTTTGTAGTTCCGATTACCTCAAAACCTTCTCCAAGAGAAAGAACACCGTCCTGATGGCTCATCCAAACCTGTGTGCTTGCACTTACAGTCTGTAAAACAGGAGACTCTTTTCCTTTTTCATTAATTTCTAGCTGGGCAAAACCAAATTCCCCGACTTCTGCTTTGCCAACTTTTCCTCCGTATGAGAGGGCCATGAGCTGGTGACCGTAACAGAAACCAAGAATCGGAATATCAAGGTCAAGAATTTCTTTGTTGAATTCAGGTGCATTGTCTTCATAAACTGAAGAAGGACCTCCGCTAAGGATGATTCCCTTTGCATCTTTTACTTCGTCAACAGGAACTGATGGGAGTGCAATTTCTGAATAGTAACCCAACATGCGGATTCTTTTTGCGATCAGGTGAGCGTACTGGCTTCCGAAGTCAAGTACAACGATTTTAGAACGGTTCATACATTCTCCTCATGTATTGTGGAACTCCGGAAATATGATTCCGGAATTAGCTTTGTGGATATCACATTATAAAGAATTATTTGTGCTTCGTCCATAAAATTTGGCAAAGTAATTGCTTATTTGGGAGAGGGCTTTCTTGCTTGCATCAGGATTTTTCTGGAGAAGTGCATAGAAGTGTTCCTCCGGAATTTTTACAAGCTTCACATCTGTTTCTGCGACTGCGTTTTCGTGTCTGAGGTCATTCAGAAGACATGCCTCTTCACCAAAGAAACTGCCTCTCTCAGCATAGCGCACATTGTTTGTCCTGAAAATTTTAACGCTTCCGCTGATTATGTAATAGGCGCTGGTTCCTTCCTGGTTTTCTGAGTAAATAGTTTCTCCTTCTCTGCAGGATATTATTCCCTGCTGCTTTTTAAGAAGAGACTGGGGACGTATGAAGAGAAGCCTTTTTAGTATGCTGAAAGGATTTGTGTCATCATATTCAGGAAGAAGATACATTTCAGCGAATACAAGGGTGTCAAAGAACTGGTATACGAACAGGTACTGCGCAAAGAACAGGAAAATCAGGAAGAAGAAAAAAAGTTCCATGAGGAGTACGAGAGTATTACTGAGGACACCGTAAATCAGGTTGTACTTGTTCACGTTTATGAATATGTTTGAAAATTTCTGGAACAGAAAAAAGGTTGCCGTGCACAGGAAAGCTGCAAAAAGGCATCCCATCAGAGGAGGCTTTGACTGGCTTATTTCTCTGTAGCTTAATGCAGCCAGCACAAAGATAATGATGTACGGAAGAATATCAATTGCGAAGGCGGAGAAAGCTGTCCTGAGAAATGCGAACTGGGAAAGAAATTCATCGATCTGCGGAATCTTGAAAACTGTTTTGAAAAGTGTCACGGCAAAAATCAGAACTGATATTACGATTGTGAATACCGCTTCAAGAATCAGGGACAGAATCTGAGTGAAAAGAGGCTTGGATCCTATTTCTTGCCTGAAAATTTTATTTATTCCAGCGTTCACGGAGCTGAAGAATCGTCTTGCCATCCATACAATTGCAAGTCCCGTAATGATTTCGAAGTTTGTTACGGTTTTTATCTGCTGTATGGTGTCTATAAGTTTCTCCAGGTTCAGGAACCTCAGGAACTCTGAATTACCTGGCAGGAGGGAAAGAAATATTTCCGGGCTTGTGTGCAGAAAACGTACAAGAATGACCAGCACCATCATGATTACCGGAATGAATGAGAACAAAAAACTGAATGCACAGGCAGACGCATAAGATATAAGGCTGTTACTTACGAAAAGACTTACAGTCAGATATAAGGTCTGTACGAATGAGATGATTGAAAGCTTTAATTTTTGTTCATGAAATATTAAATTTTTTTTACTGTCCATCTGAAGAAGTTTCTTTTTTTTCTTCGGATTCTTTCCTCTCTATGATGCTTTTTTCCTTAAGTTCTCTGGCCAGGCTGGATCCCAAATAAATGTAGTCTGTTTCATCTAGGGGACAGTTGTTTATTGAAGCAAGCATCTGTGCCTGCAGCGTGTCGTAGATGTATTTTTTTGTCAGGGACTTGAGGTTAGGGTCGCCTGCATTAAGGAAGAGGGTTATGACAAGAATATTTGAACCTGAATCATGGAGTCCGTAGACAACAAGGTCAATGTTCTTGTTGACGCTTCCTATCTGCATTGCGGCTCCGCGGATAATCATTTTATCCTGGATCTGGTCGCGGAACTTTGATGGAAGAAGAAGTGCGGAACCTACATTGCTTATATCAACCATCTTAAGTTCGTGCATCTTGTCGTTGTGTGTCCACAGCAGCTTGGCGTTTCTGTCAGAAAGGCAGTTGGCCCTTACATACTGACGCTTGCCCTTGACCTGCAGAAGCATGAGAATGTTTGCAATGTCCGTGAGTATCTGGTCCTCGCTTCCATTTGTGGTGATGAGACCGGCCTGCGGATCAACTTCACTGAACAAAAGCTGCCTTGTGCTGTCATCATTGGTTGAAGAAAGAATTCCAATAGAAAGATCCCTGAACAGTTCATCTTCCTTGAACTTTTTGAGGAAGACAATCCATGCTACAACCGGCATATGAATATCCACATTGACGAACAGTACCGAATTGGGATTCTGCTTTATAATGCTTCTTGCAGTCCTGTAGTCATCAATTATATATGTTTCATATTCAGCGTCCCTGAGTGCAGGAATTGTTTCCTTTTTTACAGTGTATGGTGGTGCAACAAAAAATATTTTACGTCCGTAGATATTTTCATCTGCCATATAATGTCATCCTTATTTTGAATATAATTACTAACATTAACTTTAACACATAAAATTTGTAAATCAATTAAAGAATAAAGAAAGGTGATAGTCCCGGGATTTTATATTAATAAATTAAGGCACTTTCCGAGAAAATCAAAAAATGCCTTAAAGCTTTACCGGTAAAGGAAAGCCTCCGTGAACGGAGTCACAGAGGTTTGCTTTATATGAATGACAGGCAGTTTTTAGAATTCTGCCAGCTTTGGAGCTCTTGGGAACGGAATAACATCGCGGATGTTTTCCATGCCTGTCACGTAACGGATAAGGCGTTCAAAGCCCATACCGAATCCTGAGTGAGGAACTGTACCGAATTTTCTCAGGTCCATGTACCAGTCATAGATGCTTTCATCCATTCCGCGGTCCCTGATAGCCTGCATAAGCTTATCGTAATCCTCTTCACGTTCGGATCCGCCGTTAAGTTCTCCGATTCCAGGAACAAGAACGTCACAGGCCTTAACAGTTTTTCCGTCGTCGTTAAGCTTCATATAGAAAGACTTGATGTCCTTAGGGTAGTTGTAAACCATTACAGGACACTTGAAGATTTTTTCTGTAAGACAGCGTTCATGCTCAGTGGCAATGTCTTCGCCCCATTCAGGTGTGAACTCAAATTTGTGGTTGTTTTCTGCGGCATATTTCTTGAGCTCCTCGATTGCGTCAGTATAAGTGATGCGCACGAACTTGGACTTTACGACATTTTCAAGCTGTTCGATGAGACCGGGCTGTATTCTTTTGTCAAAGAATTCAAGGTCGGCACGGCATTTTGTGAGAGCCCAGTCAAGAAGATACTTTACGAAGTCCTCCTGAAGGTCCATGTCATCTTCCAGGGTGAAGAATGCCATTTCAGGTTCAATCATCCAGAATTCGCTTAAGTGGCGAGGAGTGTTTGAGTTTTCTGCACGGAATGTAGGCCCGAATGTGTAAACGCGGCTCAGTGATGTTGCAAGAGTTTCTGCTTCAAGCTGACCTGAAACAGTAAGGCTTGCCTTTTTACCGAAGAAGTCCTTTGAATAGTCAACAATCTTGTGAGCGTCTTCAGCTTTCATGCCGTTCTGTCCGGCCTTGACGCCAAGCTCTGCAATCTTTTCCATAGAAAGAGTCGTGACCTGGAACATTTCTCCTGCGCCTTCACAGTCAGAGCAGGTGATTTCAGGAGCATTGATGTACTGGAATCCTCTTTCCTGGAAGAATGAGTGAACTGCGAATGCCATCTGGCTTCTTACGCGGTAAACAGCGCCGAATGTGTTTGTTCTTCCGCGAAGATGAGCATGTTCACGGAGATATTCCATGGACATTCGGTTCTTCTGGAGAGGATATTCTTCCGGATTACATTTTCCTATGCATGTAAGTTTTTCAAGAATAACTTCAACAGCCTGTCCTGAGGCCGGAGAAGGAATCAGTGTACCTTCAGCCTGGATAGAGGCACCTGTATTAAGCTTCTTAAGTTCGTTTTCAATATTATTAACGTCAGCATCGGCTGCCGGTGCATTACGGTCAAAAGTGAGCTGAATGTTTGCGAAGCAGCTTCCGTCGTTTGCCTGGATGAATACGAGATTCTTTGAATCTCTCACAGTTCGAACCCAACCACATACTGTAACTTTACGTCCGTCAGGCTGGGATGTCAGTAAATCTTTAATTAAAATAGGTTTCATGGTGCTATTCTATAATTTTGTTTGAAAATCGTCAATTATTTTCTATTAGATGTAGATTATATCGCGTACATGAACTTGGTTTTGTCAACATCAGTGTCAACGGGATCAACATTATCAGTCAACATTTGAATCTTGACGTTGCCTTGAATCGTTTTGTCAGGTTTTACATGTGTATGATTTTATGCACTATTTTCTATTAAATCTCTAATATCTCTATACCACTGTCTTATTATGTATACATTTTTTATATTATGGACATAATATTTCGTGCAAAAAGTTTCAGAAATCAGTTTCATTAAAATAACTTTAAATTTTTATTACATTTTTGTATACAATGTATGAAAAAGTATACTTAGTGTAATAAATTTTATACAGTTGTGTTTTTTAAACAGTTATTAACTGTTTCTTAAAATAACCTTTAAGTGTTAAACATTTTTTTTCTAATTCATTATTATATAAAAATTTAGGTAAAAAATGGCCATTTTTCGAAAAAAATTCTTAAAGTTGGTACACTTATTGCAGTATGTGTATGCGAGGATTTTTGCAAAATAGGAGATGCTTATGGAAAAAGAGACGATTAACAAGAATTATCTCGCTCAGATTCAGAGATACCCCCTTTTAAGCGCAGAAGAGGAGTCTGAATTATCCCGTAAAATTTCAGAGGGTGATAAGAAATCACTTCGTACGCTCATTACAAGCAATTTACGTCTTGTAGTCAGCATTGCCCACAAATTTTCATCAACACGCATTCCGATGATGGATCTGATTCAGGAAGGCAACCTTGGTCTCATGGTAGCTGCAGAAAAGTTCAGCTATTCGTTTAAGACAAGATTCTCTACTTATGCTTATCCATGGATTGTGCAGTACATGCTTCGCTATGCGAACACAAGGGTATCTTTCATTACTCTTCCGCATCGCAAGGATGACATGATCCGCCGTATTCAGTATGCGCGTTCGTATCTCTTCCAGCAGACAGGTAAGGAACCTTCCAGTGCAGAACTTGCAATCTATCTTGGCATTCCTGAAGACAAGGTGATTGACTTCATGCAGTATGATTATGTAGTTGCTTCCCTTGATACGGAGACAAGTGATGAAGAAAACTCTGTTACAATGGCAGATCTTCTCCCTGATTCAACCTATTCACCTGAATATATGATGATGGCTGAAGAAGACAAGGATTCCATTCACAAGATGATGGACAGCCTGCCGGGTAACGAAAAACAGGTGCTCTGGTACAGATATAACTTTGACGGTGAGATGCATACAAAAACTCTCCGCGAAATTTCAAAAATTATTGGAGTAAGTCCTGAAGCTGTTCGTCAGACAGAGATAAGAGCCCTGAAGCATCTGAGATCTACTGTTTCTGCTGCGGAAAATATTCAGGTAGGTTAATTATTTATAGATTATTGATATGGTTATCCGTTTGTTTAGGAGGGTGGCCTGCTAACGGATTTGTTGCTTGAAAAATTAGGCTTATTTTTTTATAATGCTTGATTATGACAGACAAAACTAAAAAGTCATCCATTGAAAAAAGTGCAAATAAAAAAAATTTGCAGACAAAAAGTTTTACTACCAAGGGTAGTAGTGCAAGAAAAAAAAATATAAAAAGTTCTTCAGATATCATAAAGTTGAGGAAGAGCACGGGATCTGAAAATAAAAAGGATCCTAGGGTTGCTCTTGATAGAAAAAGTGTTTTTGTAGTGAGCGGTGCAATTGTTCTTGCATGTGCTCTGGTTCTGTTTGTTTCATCGCTCGTTCAGACCGGAAATCTTATTCGCAGGATGACTTCCGTAGAAGTTACGGAAGATCTGTACGCAGGGAATGATGTATGGCAGGAACTGGCCTCAGCTGTTCCGGACGAAGATGACGGTCCTAAGCCAATCAAGGTGCCTGACGGAAACGGTCAGAATGAATCTGGGAAGAAATCAGACGTAAGCATAAAAGAAAGTTCAGAAATAGCGGAAGAAGAATCCTGTGAGGATGTTCCGGAAGGAAAATATAGCCGGGAACGGGAAAATAAATTTGTTCCTGAAGGGAAAAAAAATCCTTCCGCAGAAAATGATCGAAAAAAAGAGCAGGACCCTGTTAAAAAAAGCATGGAAAATGTTGAAAATAAATCTGAAACTAGACTTAAGGAGTTTCAGGAAAATGTAGCGGAAAATGGTTCTGCTTTTGGAGTGGAGACTGTTTCTGCAAAAAATGGAGATAATTTGGTTACCGAAAGAAAATATCAAGAATCTCTAAATTCTCTATCAACACCTGTTGATTCTGGTTCCCGGAAAAATGCATCCTCGTCCGATAAAAAAAGTGATGCCCCTGTGGGGAAGTATAAAATCCCCGTGGCAAAAAATAGTCCGTACCTGGTTTTTGTAATTGATGACGGAGGTCTTCATCCTGAGAACGTAACAAAATATGCTGTGCTTCCTTTTCCGATAACAATCGCCGTCCTGCCTAAGCTTTCAGGGAGCCGGGAATGTGCTGATGTAGTGCGTCATTACGGAAAGGAGCTTATTCTTCATCAGCCTATGCAGGCAAAGAATCTGTCAATTAACCCCGGTGCGGGTTCCCTTCAGCCGGACATGACCACTTCCCAGATTGCGGCTCTGATAAAATCTAATCTTGATGACCTGGGGCCCGGAGTCAGGGGGATGAATAATCATGAAGGTTCGCTGATTACAGAGGATCTCATAAAAATGGAGGGCATTTATTTTGTCTGCCAGGAGCACAGAATATATTTCCTGGATTCACGGACTTCGGCCCAGAGTGCCGCCCGCCAGGCATCTCTTGAAGTTGGGAACAGAATTTATGAAAGGAATGCCCCTTTTTTGGATAACGCGGTAACAAAAGATGATATGCTCAGGGAAATTTATAAGGGCCTTGATGTTGCAAATAAAAATGGATTTGCTATAATAATAGGCCATGTGGACAAGTCCGCCGATATTTTGCCGGATTTGCTTCTGGACATGTATCCTGAATTAATCAGGAAGGGGTACAGGTTTGCAACCCCTTCAACTTTACCGTAGAGGTACTTATGAAAGTATTGGGAATTGAAAGTTCGTGTGATGAAACAGCCTGCGCCATCGTTGAAGATGGTAAGAAGATTATCAGCAATGTTGTTGCGACCCAGATTCCGTTTCATCAGGTTTATAAAGGTGTTGTGCCTGAAATTGCCAGCCGCAAGCACGCTGAATGGATTCTGCCGGTTGTAAGACAGGCTCTCTCTGAAGCGGACATGACCTTGGCAGAAGTTGATGCCATTGCCGCAACAAACAGGCCTGGTCTCATGGGGTCTCTGCTTGTGGGGCTGACCTTCGGAAAGACGCTTGCATGGTCTTTGGGAAAGCCGTTCTATGCTGTAAACCACATGCTCGGTCACATGTATGCAGCTCATCTTGAAAATGATATCCAGTATCCGTACCTGGGGCTTCTTGTTTCGGGCGGCCACAGTATCATTGCAAAGGTGAACGGCTTTGATGATCTTGAAATTCTTGGAACAACAATTGATGACAGCGTAGGGGAAGCCTTTGATAAGGTTTCAAAGTTCTATGACCTGGGATATCCTGGAGGAGTTATCATTGACCGTCTTGCACAGAAGGGTGATCCTAAGGCGTTTTCATTTCCGGTTCCCAAGATGGACAAGGGTGACCACAGATATGATGTTTCCTTCAGCGGTCTGAAGACTGCGGTAATACATCAGTCGGACATGTTCCTTAATG
>JAZUJH010000154.1:0-59813 GCA_045642665.1 Treponema sp. | reverse complement strand
TATAAAACAACCACGGTCTTATTGGGCAAAAGATTTAAGTATAAACTGACAAGACAGTAAGCCTTGCAGAATTCTTACTTACTCTTATGGCGATTTCTTCTAAGCTTCTTCTTACGCTTATGTGTCGCTATCTTTGCGCGCTTTCTTTTCTTTCCACAAGGCACGATAGAACTCCTTAATAAAATAAGTATAGTTATTATGAATATTTTTTTCCGTTACGTCAAGTAAATTTATTAAAAAAAATCATTTCTTTTAATAAATTTCACACAGAAAATAAAAATTCCTTGCAAGAAAAAAACTGTAAAACCCTTACAGTTCAAGCAAAAGACCATTCAGAAACAGAATTCCTTCTTCGGTGAGTGAAAATTTAGTACCTTCTTCACCGGAAAATTCCAGGGCCTTGCCTTCCGTAACGAATTTATTCCACAAGGAAGATTCCCTGAGACGAAGAGCCAGATTACCATTCCATTCCAGGCCTGAATAATATTTCCGATATTTGTTGGAATCCACTCCTTCCAGAGTACGTAGTCCCATCATTAGATATTCAAATTCCTGGTCCGAAAGAGATATTTCTTCTTTTTCAGCCGGATTTTTAATTTGAATCTGACGACCGGTGAAATCCTTTTTCAGCAATGGATATTCCTCCGTCCAGAATTTGATGTATCCGCATATATCATGCCCGTTTGTCCAGCGATTACCGCAGTCCTTAAGCGAAAAAAGACTGAAACTGTATACCGTCCCCGTGGCACCAGAACCTATGCCGATGTAGTCATCCTGCTTCCAGTAAGCTCCGTTATGCAGACTTTCAGCCCCTTTCCGGGAAAAATTTGAAACCTCATACTGAAAATATCCGTTCCTTTTCAGGATTTTACGTCCAAGAAGCCACTGACGGTCGCACTCATCAGAATCAAATTCCAGTCCGGAGTCAATTTTTGCAGCCAGAGGTGTCCCGTCTTCAACCATGAGAGAATACATGGAAATATGATCGGGATTACAGGAAATAATTTTCTCCAGGGAGTTGATAAATTCTTTTTCACTCTGGCACGGAAGACCTACAATGACATCAAGATTCAGCTGCCCCTTCCAGTGCCGTTCCAAAAGTCCCAGGGCAGCATAAATATTTGATTCACCGCAATGCCTGTTTACAGCCTTCAAAGCTTTACCGTTCAGACTCTGAACTCCCATAGAAATTCGAGTTACGCCGCACTCTGAAGCTGCTTCCAGAAGCTCCTCACTTACAGTTTCAGGATTCATTTCCATTGTACATTCAAGCAATGAATCCTCATATTTAATTACATCATCTGCTTTTACGCAGCATTTTTTAAGTCCCGAAAGCAAACGCTTCAGCTGCAGAGGAGTCAAAAGACTTGGGGTTCCGCCTCCAATGTAAATCGTCTTCCAACATTCTATATTATATAGACAACAATAATGCTCCGCCTCATTCAGCAGAGCATCAATATATGAGTCATCAATTTTTCTGCCCGGCACACTGAAAAAATCGCAGTAGTCACATTTTGCCAGGCAGAAAGGTATATGTATGTAAAGAGAAATATCACGCATCCTAAAAAAATCTGATCTTATTGAAAGGGAAATATTCAATCACGGCTCTTCCCTTGATCTTGTCAGAAGTTACAGGTCCCCAGACACGTGAATCAGTTCCCTCTACCCTGTTATCAGCAAGAACGAAATACTCATTTTCTCCTAAAACAAGCTCATCCATGTCTCCGCAGGAACCAATTCCGTCCCATTCTGCAGGAACTGAATAAATATGTGTATTATAAGGTTTTGCACTAAGTTCATATTCAGAAAGATACTGGCCTTCGTTACCCGGATTCACATACAGAATATAATCCTTCATTTTTATTTTGTCACCGGGAAGAGCTACAACTCTCCTGAGCATCGGCTTTCCGGTTATATTTCTTGTATATTCAAAGGGACTGTATTTCTGGACCGTAAAAAACTTGATTAGAACATTTCCAAGTCCTGAAAAAAAAGAAAGCCTTGCACCATCCTGACGAGCAAGATAAACAACATCACCTCTCCTGGGATTTCTTGACAGAGGTGCAATAAAAACAGAACCTCCGCAAACAACATCACTTTCCATGCTGTGAGAATTTACAAGAACAGGAAAAAGAACAAAATTCAGGAATAAGGAAATAAAAAGAATAACCGAAATAATAAGTGTAAGAACAAAAGTAATCTTTCTCTTGCGAGTTCTTCTGAGTTCGTACGAATAGTCATAAACGTTCTGTTTCATTTTTTGAATCCTGGTTATTGGAATTTATATTTAAAGCGTGAGGCATTATACCACAATGAATAGGTTCTTTCAATACACGATTATTATCTCTTTGCTTAAAAAAACTTAAAGCTATAGACTTTTAATCAAGTCTAGTGTACATTTATTAGTATATGGTAGAAGGACACAAAGTTATAGCTCAGAACAGAAAAGCACGTTTCAACTACACTATCGATGACAGCATTGAGTGTGGGATTGCATTGGAAGGTACGGAAGTAAAATCTGTCAAGGCAGGAAATGTTTCCTTTGGAGACAGTTTTGCAGTTATAGAAAAAGGTGAAGTCTGGGTACAGAATTTCCATATTTCTGAATACTCCTTTTCATCTATATTCAATCATGATCCGGACCGCAGGAAGAAACTTTTGCTGCACAGAGACGAAATAAAAAAACTTCAAAGAAAAGTTGAAGAAAAAGGTTACACATTGGTACCTCTGGAGTTTTATTTAAAGAACGGTAAGGTCAAGGTTTCACTTGGCGTTTGCAAGGGAAAGAAACTTTACGACAAGCGTTCAGATATACGAGAAAGGGATGTCAAACGTGACATTGCCCGCGAATTCCGTAAAGGCTTAGAAGGATAGAGTTTATTTTAGCATGAAGAAGGGATGTTTTTTTACAAGTATTGCGATGATTCTCATTTTCAGTATGCATGCAGCATTTGCCAAGGATACGGTCATATTCTATAGAACAGATGCATCAGACGACATCCCTGACGGTGAAATATCGCTTGCAACCGATGCTTTCTATACCCAGATAGGAAACATCGGTGACTATATTGTTATAGACAAACGGGATGAACTTTTCCAGAATTCAGATAACATTCAGGGAATAGCGTTCTACCTTACGCTGCAGAAGGACGAGGATTCTTCCTGGAACTGTACGCTCAACGCAATAAGCAGCAAGAGAACAATAAGCATAACAAAGTCCTACTCAAACTACAGCAGGATTGTTCTGGACGCAAAATCTTCCGTCGAAAACATACTCGCAAACATAAATCTGTCTTCAGTAAAATCACAGAAGGATACAGACTCGGAACAGCAGCCGTCAGTTCCCGCAAGAAACATTGACAGTCTTGCCGGAAACTGGACGGGAGAAGATTCCGTAGACAAAATAATAATCCTCCGCGGCGGCAGAGGTTTTGTAATTTACAAAACAGGTGCAAGCATGAGCATTTCTGTTTCCGTAGAAGACCAGACTGTACATATTAAACAAAACGGAAAATCGGACGCATCGTTTTTCACGGAAATCTCAAACAGAGATGTCGCATTAAGAATCGCTCCCTCCGCTGAACCTATAGAATGGTTTTTTGAAATAATCAATGACACAACTCTTTCGGGAACAAAGACCACACTTTCTGATGACAGCTCACAGGCCTCAAAAGTTAAAAAAATTACAAAAAAAGTTACCTGGACAAAAAAATAAGCATACACAGCAAGGTGAATGCTTTATTTATTCAAACAGGCTATCAGCAAGAAACTTAGAAGCAACTACTGCCGCTAATCAATTATAACAGCCCCCTGTCTCAGAACCTTTATCTCACCGCCGCCAACTGCGACCAACGTTGAAGGAAGAGCACCTCTTGTATCTCCGTTAAGGACAACCAAATCAACCTCATCTCCGAATTCTCTTACAATCTCTTCCTCCGTTTCAAGATTCTTTTGTCCGCTTCTGTTGACACTTGTACTGAAAATAGGAGCATCACAAAGAGCTATAATTTTTCTGAGCCACTCATCACCCGGACACCTGAATGCAACTGTCCTCTGGAAATTTGCAAGAGGACAGTCCTCCTTTACAGGAACGATGACAGTCAGAGAACCGGGCCACTTTGACAGAAGCCTTTGCGGCAACGGAACATCCGAGTATTTCCTGATATCCTCAGGACAAGCTATGAGCTGGATAAAAGGCTTTGACTCTTCTCTTCCTTTTATCAGCCTTATTCTGTCATCAGTTTTAAAATAATTTCCTTCTCTTAAATCCACAATACCGCTGAACCCATAAACAGTATCAGTCGGAAGAATGCACACACCTCCCGACTTCAAACATTCATAGGTTCTGGCAACTGAATCTCCAGCTTCTTTTCTACATATCATAAACAGGTATCCCGCTTACACCTTTAGCAAATCTTTTTTTCACAGGAGAAACACTAAGCTTTCCCCTGCTCAAATCTACCAAAAGGAAAATCAAATAAAAAATGAGTCCTGATATAAGTCCTATCCCCTTACAAACCTTCTCCGAAATATATTCCGGATCCTTATGCATCAAAATATTTCCCGCATCCGTAATCTGGGTTTCTTCAACATCAAGACCATTTATTTTAATCAGTTTCTCACCTTCGGAAATATATCCGAGCCTGTGAGCATAAGAAGCTATGACTCCCCTGTCCTGAAGGAAAGCTGTTTTTTCGAGTAAAAGTTCTTCATTTGTTTTTTCAATCTGTGCGGCGTTTGCACTGAGCAGGCGCTTCTGTTCAAGCATCTGATCTTCAGCCCAAAGGCCATCCCTGCCTCCAATAAAGGACACCAGAACATAAAAGAATGTTCCGATACAGGCAGAAACTAAAAATCTGTATTTTATCATCACATTGTATATTCGGCATTACAGTTCCAAATATTAGTGCAATTAACTTTTTTTTAAATATTTTTTTGGACCAAATAATTTGTTTTCAGAATTGTTTGCAAATATTTTGCGTGTTAGAATTTACATTGGGTGCTTTATTTTGAATGCATACTATTTTTTTCAGCCGGAATGCCGATGAATAAAGAGTATACCTAAATCTAAAGAGGTTTTCGCCATGGATAATTCATCAGAAAATAAGAAAAATGACCTTGACCAGTACGGAGTATGGATAAAAACTCCTCCGCATGATGCACAGGAAACTCAGGATACAGAAACTGAGAAAAAAGCTACGGATGTTTCTGCAGAAACGGATACAAGACTGGATGCTCTCAATCTTCCAGACCTTGATATGCCAGGCACACCTGAAGATGCTCTTCTAGATTTTGACCTGGACTCTGAAAACGATGCCTTCATTGACGACGCCATTGAAAAGGATTCAATGATTGATTCAGACACAATTCCCAACTCATATGATTATACAGATATGCAACTGTCAGATGAACTGGAAGAGCCCGAAGAAAATAAAATTGATCTCAGCGTCATGGAAGAAACATCCATTGATGATGCAGACCTTTCGGATTTTGAAGAAACAACAGATACACAGACGGAAGACAATACTTTTGAATCAACAGAAGAACTTCCTGCAACCAGTTTCGAAACTGACGAACATGCTTCAGAAAATTCTGAATTTTCATTGGATGAAAGCCTTATGGACAGTCCTGAAGAAGAGTCCATAAGCGAAGAGGAAATCCAGGAAAACATTTTTGAAAACGAAGCTGAAACAACAGAGGTATCTCCCGATGAATTCACAGATTCAGTTTCACCAGATGAAACGCCTAAAGGAAAAACTGATGAAGAAGAAATATCTCTTGACGAATTTTCTTTGGATGACCTGGCCGATATTGATAAACTAGGAAAAAATGATGTTGCAGATTCTTTTGCGGATGTCCTTGATGCACAAGAAGAAAGTCCTGCAGAAAATTTTGATGATGTTGTTAACGAAAACAAAAGTGAAGACACATCTGATGACGGCGAAATTTCTTTGGATGAATTCCTTAATGACGATTCAAACGCACCTACAGAGCATGCCGACGGTGAAATTTCTTTAAGTGATTTCTTTGGTAACGATTCATCAGGCTCTTCTCCGAACGAAAACTTTGCTCCGGACGGAGAAATCTCACTGGATATGTTCCTTGACTCCCCTAACCAGGAAAAACAGGAGGTTGAAGAAAATTATGACGAGCCTCTGGACATCGACCTTTCCTTTGATGACAGCGTAAGTGACCAGGCCTATGCAAATTCAGAAACTTTTGAATCAAATGATTCTGAGGAAGACAATGTTGAATCCATAGACCTTTCTGAATCTGGCGAAAACGGTTTTACAACAGACAGTTCATCATCCGTAGATGATTTTGAAAGCTTTGATGATATGTTCGGCAGCATTAAGGATGAAGGCTCCACACAGGATGCTGCATCCCGTAAAGAATCAGGCTCAAGTGAGTCTGTAGACCTTTCCGACTTCGGATTTGATGAAAACTCTGCACAGGAGCCTGAAGAAAATCTAAAAGAAAGGAAATCCAGGAACCATGACATTGAGCTTACAATTTCAGATGATGACGAAGACAGAAACATTGAACATACGAAAGCAGAATCAGAAAACAACGAAGAAGATGATATTTCAATAGAACTTTCCCACGATGAAAAGCCTGCTGAAAAATCTAGCAATGAAATTCATGATGCAGGTGATGATTTTGATGTTGACTCTCTGCTTGATTCTATAGAAGATGAAAACGGAAACTCTGTATCGATTGAAGGCAGCAACGGATTTATGTCTTCAGATTATGAACCTGAAGTTTTTTCACCAGAAGAAAATAATTCCGACGAAAATTTTGATGATTCCCTGGATACAATAGCACTTGACGAAACATCCCATAATAATTCAACAGAAACAGAAAATCCTGTCCAGGACGATGATTCAGATGAAACTTTCTTTAAACTTTCAGAATCTGAAATCCCTGAAGACTTCTTCGTTACCGAAGACAGTTCTGGGGAAGAAACTGTCTCACTTGACGGAACACCTGCAGACGGACTCACAGCAGGAGACGGCACAGATGAACAACCTGTCCAGGATGATGCCCAAGATGAAACTTTCTTTGAACCTTCAGAATCTGAAATCCCTGAAGACTTCTTCGTTACCGAAAACGGTTCTGGGGAAGAAACTGTCTCACTTGACGGAACGCCTGCAGACGGACTCACTGCAGGAGACGGCACAGATGAACAACCTGTCCAGGACGATGCCCAAGATGAAACAAGCAGTGCTGCAATCGAAGAAGATACAATCTGTATGAAAGAACCTCTTACAGAATCCAACGGTTTCATTAGCAAACCGATTGCAACCGGAAACTCTGAACCTGAAGCAACTGCAGACGACTTCCCTGCAGAAGAACCTGAAATGTCAGAAAACGGTGACGAAACAATTTCCCTTGATGATTTCATGGGAGAAGACGGATTCTCAGATCCATCTGTAGCCGAAGGCAACCGCTCTTACTCTCCAGAAGAGCTCGAAGAAAAAAAAGCAAAAGAAAATAATTCTGAAACAGTTGCAGGAAATGAAAATCAAGGTAATAATATAAATAGAGATGAAGCATCGGATAAAATGGTAAGCGAAGAATCCCCAGAAACTTCAGCGGATGATGAGTTTATGCAAGATGACAGCTTAATTGGAGAGGATACAATGGAAGAATCTGAAAACACTGAATTACTGTCCAAAATCGTCACTGAGATTTCAACTCTCAGGGATGAAGTAAACAGTCTTAAACAGGAATTTGAAGTTTTCAAAAATGGACAGACTTCCGGAACTGCAGAATCAATTGTTAGATCTGAACAGCCAGAAGAAAAAGTTGTTGAAGAACCGGAGACTAATACAGGCTTCTTTGCAGAAGACGACGAAGATGATGTAATCGCCCTCAGCGGAGATGAGTTGAGCAACATTCTGAACTGTGCAGAATTCACATCAGCAGATGGGGAAAACATTGAACAGTCAGATAGTTTCTTTGAAGAAAAAGAAGAAACACAGGAAAACAATGACCTTTCCATTGACTTCTCCGAAGATAAATTGGAAGAACCAGACGTTGATTCCATTGAAATGGATATTCCTGAAGATTCTGATGAAGATCTTCCGGAAGAAATTGAAGTACCAAAAGTAGATGACATTCTTGTTGAATCTTCATCAACAGACTTCATGGATACAGCAATCTCTGATACAACAGAAACTGATGGCTTTGTTCAAGCTTCAGAAAATAACGGTCTTTCCATTGAAGAAGTTATCGAAACTGTAAAAGAAGATGAAAAATTCACAGAAGATTCTGTACCTACAATAAATGATTCCGAGGAAGACTACTCCCCTCTCGATGAACCTCTTGCACCTGAAGTTGACGGATCAGAAAGTGCTTCAGAAAGGGACTATGCAAATCATATGCCAGAAACAGAAGAAAAAACACCAACTGTTTCTGATATCATGAACGGAAATACTTCTGAAGAACTCACAGAAGACAACCTTAACTTCCTTGCCTCTGACGAAAATATCAATACAGAAATTGGAAAAGCAGAAGAAGATGAAGACGAAGCTCTTGAAATTGGAATAAGCGAAGAACCTACAGAAGATGTGTTCGATAAATGGGAAAACAAGGCTGAACAAACAGAAGTGCCTGTCGCAGTTACAGAAGAAGACTCCTTTGCAGAATCAGAACCGGCAAATGTTGATTTCACAGCAGTTGGCACAGAAAGCTCAGAACCTGCAGAAGAAACAAACATTTCTGATACTGAAATACATAAAGCTGAATCAGAATCAAAGGACGAACCTTCTAAGGTTAGTTCAATTTCTATCAATACAAATGCAATTCCAGAGGACATGAAGCAGGAAATTAAGTCTGTTCTTGCTTACATGGACCAGCTTCTCGAAAGTCTGCCGGAAGATAAGATTGAAGAATTCGCTAAATCCGAACAGTTCACGACATATAAAAAATTGTTCAACGAACTTGGACTGTCTTAATTGATTACCAGGTTCACAAAAACCGTCAACGGAACGGTAACATGTACCGTTGACGGTATTCATTTACATTCATCATATAATCCTCATCGTGAAGCACAGCGTTTTGTCGAAAGCATGAAAAATGATTTCAGTCCAAAATATATTGTAATAACTGAACCGGGACTCTCTTACTGCCACGGATATTTAAGAGAACGATTTCCTGCTGCAAAACTTTGCGCCATTCGCTATTCAAAAGATTTTTATGAATATGATTCCATTTGGGACAAAGTATTTTATGCGAACTCCGCTACAGACATCGGAGACCAACTGTTCAACTTCATGGGAGAAGAAGGAATATGCTGCTGCTTATTTTCTTCATGGCAGCCGTCAGAAAAAATATATGCAGAAATAAACAAATCTGTATGGAATAAAATAAAGGAAACCGTTGTAAAGAGCCGCAATATTTTATATACAAGCTCGTATTTTTCAAAACGATGGGCAAAGAACTGTCTCAGATTTTCTGCGTTAGTTTCTAACTTCACAGAAATTTCAAAAGGAACCTCTCCTATTCTTATTGCTGCAAGCGGACCAAGTTTAAAATCATCTCTTAGATATATAAAAAAATTTAGAAATACTTTTTTTCTTTTAGCAGTTTCATCTGCTGTATCCGTACTAATTGAAAATGAAATTTATCCAGACCTGATAATCTCCACAGACGGAGGATATTGGGCGAAAAAACATATAGCTTTTTCACTTGAAAAAAATGATTCCACAAAACAGATACCTGTTGCACTTAGCATGGAATCTGCCTGCTACGGGAAAATTCTATCTGAACACAATATTCTTCCGCTGTCATACGGTGACGGGTACGGAGAAACTTTCATAAAGGATTTTAACTTAAATGCAGTACACGCACAAAGAAACGGAACTGTAAGCGGAACTGCAGCAGAACTTGCACTGCAGCTAACAAGCGGCCCTGTTTTTTTCTGCGGTCTGGATTTGTATTCAGCAAAAGGATTTACACACACACAGCCAAACGAGCTTGAAAAAAATAATTATGTTCATGACGGAAAACTTTATACAACAGAAACAAGAATTACTCCTTCAACTTTCAAAAATCTATCCTTGGATATTTACTGCAACTGGTTCAGGACACAAAATTTTGGAGGAAGATTATTCAGATTGAGTAATAATTTTCGCTATTCAAATTCATTGAACAAAACCAAGGACATAAATTGGAATGATTTTGAAAATTTAATTTCAGCTTTCAAAAATACGGTTAGTCCTTCGATGAAATGTAATCACAAAAACTCAGACATGAATTTCAGAATTTCTGAAATTAAAAAAATTGTAAACAGAAATATACATAATCAGGAATGGATAAAAAATTCTTTCCCAGCAGAAAATTTACTTTACGAAAGATGCAATGATCAATCAGAAAAAGAAAAAATAAAAAATAAAATTGAAGAACGGATGAAAGAATTCTGCAAAGATATTTTAGCTGCCGTTGAACAATTTTAACTCACGAGCTTTCACATCAAGGATTTTATTATGATCTACAGTTCATTAATACAAGCAAAAAATGGTGAAGATATTCCGTTGTTTACAAACTCAAGGCCGATGCATTCAAAATATAATCCTGATGCAGAAGGTGCTCTGTTCGCAAAAGATGTTTCTGAAGGATTCATAATTATAGGCGGCATTGGTGGAGCTTATCATGTCAAAGCACTTTCTGAAAAAATTACAGAGAATTCATACATTCTGTGCGTTGAAGCTGACAACGAAAGTCTCAACTTCTGCAGACAAATTTCCTGTGCAAAAGAACTGGAAGATAAGCCTAACGTCAGCTTTGCAACTATAGAAAATCTTCAGAAAGAAATCATTTCAAAGTACATTCCAGCACTTCACGGAAATCTTCAGTTCGTTGGACAGAGAGCCTGGGAAAATTTTAATTCTGCACTGCTCCCTCGAATAAAGGATCAGATAAATGAAGCAGCAAAAAAAGTGGGCTCAGATTATTCAGTTCAGTCTCACTTCGGAAAACTCTGGCAAAGAAATATTATTTTAAATTCTCTGCACCAAGAATCAGTTCCGAAAATATTCTACGACAGAAATTTAATTGCAGCCGTAATAGCAGCAGGACCTTCTTTAGATGAATCCATCAATGAGCTGAAACAGGACAGAAATTCATTTTATATTATTGCAACGGATACAACCCTGAATGTTCTGCAAAAAAAATCAATTCAAGCAGATGTCGTAGTATCAATTGACGGACAGAACATTTCATCGGTCCACTTCATGAATACAAAATGCCGCGAAGAGACTATCTATGTCTTTGATATTTCCGGAAATGCAAACTGCGTAAAATCTTTGTCAGAGAAAGGAAACAAAATTTTCTTTACACATAATTCTCATCCACTTTCCACAGAGTTTTCATTGACAACAGAAAATCCATATCTTGAAACAGGATCAGGAACTGTTACTATTGCTGCCTGCGACTTTGCAAGGTATCTTGGATTCAAACGGATTAAACTCTTTGGAGCGGACTTCTGTTACAGCAACGGAAAAGCCTACACAAAGGGAACTTATCTGGATTCACTTTATAATTCCGCCTCATCAAAAATTAATACCTCAGAAACGGCTTTCACGTCTCTGCTATTCAGAACCGAACTGGAAGATTTAATCGGAGAATCAAAGTTTTCTGGAAAACTTGTAAACGCAAAAACATCTCCTGTTCTGAAAAACTATGAAACATCTCTATATGAATGGGCAAAAAAATCAGGCTATATACTGGACAATAAAATTCTTGTAAACAATTCAATGAAAAATACTTACGATCCTGAAAAATCAGGTATCTGTGAAAAAATCACCGCCAAAAATCTTGATGATTTGAAGACAGAAAGCAAGACTTTCTGTCTGCTGCCATACATAGCCTGGCTTCGAAAAAACCATAAAGATTATCAATTTAAGGACCTTTTAAAACTTGCATACTTAACCATAACAATGTATACTGTTATGTATGAAGACAAAAAATATTAAAATATTTACATTTATTATTTCAACCATATATATAATCAGTGCATTAATTTACGGAGTATCTTTGGCTCTTGAATATAAAAACGGTCCGGAACGTTCTTCACAAAGATTTAATGAACTTACAAGGGAAACAATGAAGAACATGAAAGCTTACGACCCTTCTTCTGATGAATTCAAGACAGGGGTTCTTCATTCAATCGGTGACATGTCTGACATAAAAAGTCTCAAAATTGATTTCAGCGGACTTACAATAATTTCATATCCGGCTTATGAGGAAGGCGGAACGTCTCCTCTCATTCAGTATAAAAATGATACACTATATACAGATGAAGGCCGCCCCCTTAAAATCACTGCAGCAATATATCTTTTGAGGCCGTCTTCTGTTTCTTCAAAGGGAATGATTGCATTCTTTATAGTTCTTGCTGCAACTCTTATCTGTATTTTCTGTCTCATTCATGCATATCTTCAGAACTCTTCAGCAGAACGCGAAGAAAAAAATACTGAGCCTGATATTGATGAATCTGTTATTGATTCGTCCTTGGATTTAAGCGATGAACCTGAACCAGATTACAATAATGTTTGGAACCAGGATGAACAATCCGCTTCTGGGTCTCCAAAAGAATCAAACAACCTGGATGAAGACTTTGAAAACTTTACAAAACGGAAAAACAATTTCTACGGAACACAAACCTACGATTCCCTGTACAGCAAGCAGAATAACACCAGCAGGGATATCTCTTATGAAGAGAACCTTCCTGATCCTAACGAAGATTTTGAAGTTCAGGACAGCTTTGACTCTCTGAATGCAGACATTATTAATGAAACCATGTCTGAAGAAGATTTCTTTGAAATCAGTCCTGAAGTTTCAGAAGACGATGTTACAGCGGCGCAACATACAGCCGAAGAGGAAGAAGTTGTTTTCTCAGAACCAACCGTTATTAAACAGGAAGCAATCAAAGAAACTCCCACTGAGGAGGCACCGAAAAACAATATAACACAGGAAGAATTTCTTGCACTGACAGAAGGTTTTGACGAGCTTCATCCTGAAAAAAAATCTGCATCACAGCCAGCTAAGGAATCAAAAACTTCTCGCGAACCTTATTCCCCTGTAACAGGATTCAGCTGGGAAGACAAGATGATACAGAATGTGGACAAAGCACTTGTTGAAGCAACATCAAGTGAACAGGATCTTGCGCTTTTCACTTTCTGCGTAGAAAATTTAAACAGGCAGCATGATGCAAGCAAAGAAATTTGCGAATATATTCTTCAGAAAATAGAGTCTCCGGATAAGGTATTTGAGTACGGAGAAGACGGTTTTACTGTCGTATTCCAGAACCTGGACATTGAAAAATCTATTCAGCTTGCAGAAGACTTGCATACAGATATGATTGCGATACTCGCAAAATACAATCTTTATAATTCAATAAGCATCGGTGTTTCCTGCAGAACTTCGCGAATTATTTCTGCATCCAGACTTGCAAATGAATCACAGCAGGCTCTGGATCATGCAATGGAAGACAAGGAATCACCTATCGTTGCTTTCAAAGTTAACCCGGAAAAATACAGGAACTTCCTTGCTTCAGAGCAGACAAATTAAAAGTTCATAGCTCAAGTTATTTTTTTTCAGATTCTGTACTTCCTGAAGCTTCTCCGGTGTTTTCTTCCTGGGGAAGCTTTTCTTTTATGGAAGCCAAATCCTTATCATCGGGATAATTCTCTTCCAGAAATGCAACCTTCTCCTTTGCTTCAGTAAATTTTTCTTTCAGAATAAGCAGGCTGATATAGTTTTTCAGAATATCACAGTCGGTCGGATTTTCTGCATTAAGAGCATCATATTTTTCAAGGGCTGCATCTACATCACCTTTTAATGCACATAAATATGCCAAAGAAACTTTCAAGGTTGTATTCTGAGGATCCTGTTCAAGCAAACTTTCATACAAAGTATAAGCACTCGCATAGTCACCTGAAAGAGCATAGCATTTTGCAAGCTTGAAATTAATAGAATTAGCAAGATATGAATCAACTCTGAGAGCTTCCTTATAGTAATCCACGGCCTTTGAATATTTCTTGAGAGACATATATTCATCAGCAATGGACATATATTCAGCTGAAAGATTTTTAAGACGAACTCCTCCTTCTCCTGGAATCATAACAAAATTATTGCTTTTACAGGAAATAAAAGAAACTAAGCAGACCAGTGCTGCACAAAATATGTTTTTCAAGAATCCGCCTCTCATAAATTATCTTCCTAAAACTGTCTGTTCAATTTTTCTAAGCTGAGAACGATACAGGCCTGTAATATTGTGTCCGTAATCAGCAATAAGCTGGATAATATTACGAGGAGTTTCGTGAGTATCCTTTCCGTTAAGTCTGTCACCTGCATCACCGAGCCCCGGCATAATGTAAGCCTTTTCATTGAGAACCGGATCCATCCACAATGTATAGCAGGTACAGTTTTCAAGAGCACGGGTTACCCTCATGCTTCCCTTTAGAGCGGAAATAACATTGAAGAACTTAATGCTCTTAGGTTTTACTCCCTGTTCCTGAAGATATTTAACAACTGTTACAAGGGACCCGCCGGTAGCATTCATAGGATCTGCAAAAATTAAATCCTTTCCGTCAAGTTCCTTCAAATCAAAGAAAGAATTCCTGAGGTTAAGAACATACTGCATATCATTTTCTTTCTTTGAATCATCACGGCTAATCTTGAACAGTGCGAACGGTGTAACATAATCTGTTGAAGAATATTCCTGAATTTCTTTTGACATAATCATTGATGGAAGAAGAGCACCTCGAAGCATTACACACATAACGGAATCCTGAATCTTGTGGTCGATATCAGGAATCTTATGAACTGCATAATTCTGTACAGGATCAGTAACAGGTGTCTTAACTATGATATGATTCTTTTCATCTGAATGCTCGTCAGTATAGGCAAGACGGAAAAGCATTTCAAAAGCACGCTGTGTATAGTACATAAATTCTGAATGATCAGTCTTAATGTCACGCAGCTTAGAAATTACACGGCTAGCTTCAGCGTGAGCACCTTCTTCAGTTTCAAAAGAATAGACTTTAATATTTGGATGCTTTGCACAGATTTCCTGCATCTTATGTCCAATTTCATCAAATTTATTAACGATTGAATTTTTGTCAGCAGGTTCAAAATACTTGAGGGCATCGGAATACATCTGTTCAAGTTCTTTCAAATCATTCTGATCTTCCTGTGTCAAATAACCGTCCAAATCTTCAGCCATTAAAATTACTTTGTCATCCATAATTCATTCCTCTATAAAAAAAATTATTCAAACTCTCGTTGCAACTTTTTATACTTGTCTATTGTCATTTTCAAAATAAAATCCGGAACAAAAATTTCCTGTCAAAAAACAGCAGCAATCACTAAAACAACTGACCTGACATGAAGTCTTCAAAATTAACTTCAGGACTAGTTATTTCAATTGTTCGTTCACCGTTCTGCTTTACGGAAAAGCCTTTCATTCCCAGGGCAATTGTCATCAAAGTTTTTGTTGAGCGTACGACATTCTTGTTCTCAAGATTCAGATTAACAATAAGCTTATAACAGTCATTCTTCCGTCCGTCCCTAGATTTTCCTACGTACCGTAAAAATCCGCAGACATTCTCACATGAAATACTTAGTGAATCTCCTGTAATCTGAGAAATATAGTCATCAGGATTCGTTACAAAAAACTTTATGTCTTCGCTTTCCTGAGTGAGCCATCCGTTTACATCAGTCTCGTCCAAAGGTTCACGAAGAGAATAAAGTTCAAGAGCTGAATCTATATCATTTGAAGCACATACGAATTTGTTCGTCGGAAAAGAAATTCCTAATCCAGTGTCATCCCTTGAATAAACTTCAAACTTATTTTGGTATTTACGGGAAAGAGCATATTCACTTGAAACAGCTTCATAATTTTTTTTATTCCATCCGTTCTTTTTCGTAAACACAGCATTCAGAGCTATAGCCGGAAAACGTCCTTCTGCCACGACATCTATGTGTTCATTTCCGGAAGCAACTGTCGCACCTACATAAAGCGTGTCCACATGATTCACAATGGTCCCTGCATCCTTTTCTGAGATGTCTTCAAATGCATACAGAATAATGGATTCCATAATTTTTTTATGAGACTGAACAGGAACCTGCAAATAAATTGAATTCCCTGCCCTTATGACAGAAAGAGGATGCACATCAGGTATTCTTTCCGATTCATTAGATTTACAGCCAGCAAAAGTCAGTGAAAAAACAAAAGCGGCTACTGCAGTCAAAATTAATAAGCATCTCTTCTTCATTTTCTCTCCAAAACATTACAATTTCATGATCTGCACACAAAAAAATCAGGCCACATACGGATTAAAAATCACAATATGCAACCTGATTATTATTCTAACAGAAAAATTAAGCTTTTTCTATTCTAATGAACCATTTCTTTGAGTCAGCTTCAACTTCTACAGCATTTTCAAGAGAATCTGCCCAGCTTGCGGAAGCTGCAAGTGTTTCGTTGGAAACAAATTCCGAGAACATTGCAAATGCATCTGAAAGTTCTTTGTCACCGCTTACAGAAAGATTAATGCGGTCTGTAATTTCAAAGCCGCTTTCCTTACGAAGATTCTGGATTCCGCGAACCAGGTCACGTACAAAGCCTTCCTTGCTGAGAACATCTGTAATCTTTGTATCGAGACCCACTGTAAGTGTTCCCTCATTGATAACCTTAAGATCTTCCTTTTCCTTTCGTTCAACGAGAACATTTTCAGTATTAAGATCAATGTCCTGTCCGTCAACAGTAATTGTGAGAGCCTGCCCGTCAAGGATTGCAGAAATCTGTTCACCAGAAAGCTTAATGATTTCAGCGGCAGCAAGTTTCATCTTACCGCCAAGCTGCTTACCGAGTACGCGGAAATTAGCCTTTGCAGAATATTCAACAAGTTCATCTTCCCTTTCGTGGAAAATTACCTGCTTTACATTAAGCTCTTCTGCAATTGTATCCTGCATGTCTGCAAGAACTTTCTTTTCATCTGCATTACGGGTAACAAGAGCTACTGATGCAAGCGGCTGGCGGTTCTTGAGATTGAACTGGTTACGGAGACTTCTTCCCATTGAAACAGCCTTCTGAACTGTTTCCATCTGGAATTCGAGAGCCTCATCGCGGAACCTTGCATTGTAAACTGGATAGTCCATAAGGTGAACTGATTCCTTGTCTTCTGTAGTTCTAAGATTCTGCCACATTTCTTCAGAAAGAAACGGAATAAACGGAGCTGAAACAAGTGTAAATGTCTTCAATGCTGAATAAAGTGCTCCGTAAGCTTCAATCTTATCTGCATCGCTTCCTGACTTCCAGAAACGTCGGCGGTTGCGGCGGATATACCAGTTGTTAATCTGATCGATGAAAGCAAGCATCGGATCGATTGCTGAACTCAAATCATGATCATCCAGAGCATCTGTAACATCCTTAACCATCTTCTGGCTTACAGAAAGAATCCAGCGGTCAAGAGGATTTTCAGGAAGCTTTTCATCAAATTCGTGACCAGTACAAGTTACTCCGTCAATATTTGCATACTGAACGAAGAAGCTGTAAGAATTCCACAGAGGAAGAATAATAGACTTTATAACTTCACGAACTC
The DNA here is from genome assembly GCA_045642665.1 of Treponema sp. Classification (GTDB taxonomy): domain Bacteria; phylum Spirochaetota; class Spirochaetia; order Treponematales; family Treponemataceae; genus Treponema_D. Next base: position 42,204 of record JAZUJH010000154.1, on the reverse strand, counting down.
CGTCATCACTGTACTTAAGGTCATCTGCCTTTACAACTGCTGAGTGCATAAGGAAAAGACGCAATGCATCTGCTCCGAACATATTGATTGCTTCAACAGGGTCTGTATAGTTCTTAAGGCTCTTTGACATCTTGCGGCCGTCTGAAGCCAAAACAAGTCCGTTTACGATACAGTTCTTGAATGCAGGAGCATCAAAAAGACTTGAAGCCAGGACCGTCAGTGTATAGAACCAACCGCGAGTCTGGTCGAGACCTTCTGAAATAAAGTCAGCCGGGAAATGCTTTTCAAAATATTCTTTGTTTTCAAATGGATAATGCTGCTGTGCATAAGGCATTGAACCTGATTCAAACCAGCAGTCAAAAACTTCAGGAATACGGTGTTTTGTTCCGCCACACTTCTTACAAGGAATTGTAATCTGGTCAACATACTGCTTATGAAGATCTTCAGGATATACTCCGCTCAATTCCTTAAGCTCATCACGTGAACCTACACACAAAGAATCTCCACAGTCAGAACACTTCCAGATTGGAATAGGGTTACCCCAGAAACGATTACGGCTAACTGCCCAGTCACGGCTTCCTGCAAGCCACTTACCGAATCGGCCTTCCTTAATGTGAGCCGGCTGCCACTTAATCTGGCTGTTTGCCTTCAGGAGACTTTCGTGATGATCTGCAACTTTTACGAACCACGAACCGATTCCGCGGTAGATAAGAGGTGAACCACATCTCCAGCAGTGCGGATACTGATGAAGAACTGTATCACGCTTAACAAGCTTACCCTCTTTCTTGAGACGGTCCATGATATCCTTGTCGCAGTCCTTTACAAAACGTCCTGCATAATCAGGAACTTCCTTGGTAAATTTACATTCAGCATCAATAGGTTCTACATTAGGGACACCGCTTCCCTTGAAAACCTTATTATCTTCTTCACCGAATGCAGGAGCAATATGAACAATACCGGTACCGTCTTCTGTAGAAACATATTCAGCGTTGAACATGCGGAAAGCACCAGCTTCACATGGATGGCCTGAAATTTCAGAACACCTGGCAGCATCCTTAAGATCAGCAAAATATGGGAAAAGAGGCTCGTACTTGGCACCAATAAATTCAGACCCCTTGTGAGAATAAACAACTGTATACTGAGATTCTCCCTTGTAATATGCTGCAAGACGAGCCTTTGCCATGATATAGAAATCACCGGACTCATTGTCCCGAATCTTTACATATTCTACTTCCGGTCCCATACAGAGCCCCAGATTTGAAGGCAATGTCCATGGAGTTGTTGTCCATGCAAGGAAATAAACATTTCCAGAAGCCACATCAGAATCAGCAAAGGATACAGGAAGTTCTGTTACCTTGAAGCGTACTGTAACAGCAGGATCCTGCTTTTCCTTGTATCCCTGTGCAAGTTCGTGAGTAGAAAGAACTGTTGAACAGCGTGGACAGTAGGGAAGAATATACTTTCCCTCATAGATGCGGTTCTTGTCCCACAAAGACTTTGCAACCCACCAGATTGATTCCATGAATTCAGGGTTCATTGTCTTGTAGTCGTTATCAAAATCAACCCAGCGTCCCATGCGTGTAATAGTCTTACGCCATTCGCCGGTATATTTAAGAACAGATTCCTTGCACTTGTCATTGAAATTAGCAACACCATATTCTTCAATTTCGTGCTTGGAATTAATTCCAAGTTCCTTTTCAATAAGATTTTCTACAGGAAGACCATGACAGTCCCAGCCGAAACGGCGAGAAACTTTCATACCCTTCATTGTCTTATAGCGGGGAATAATATCTTTAATTGTTGATGGAATGAAGTGACCAAAATGTGGCAGACCTGTTGCAAATGGAGGTCCGTCATAAAAAACAAATTCTTCAGCTCCTTCACGCTGAGATACAGACTTCTTGAAAGTATCATTCTTTTCCCAGAAGGCAAGGATTTCTTCTTCCTGTTTAGGAAAGTTGGCCTTCGGATCTACACTCTTGTACATGCGGATTAAACCTCTATTTAAAAATAATTGAATAAGTATAGCATATATCAAAATTTGTGTAAATATTAATCCAACTTGGTTATTAATAACTTGGGATATTCTGAATATAACTTAACAAGCGATTTTCTGAACCGCATTTTAAGCCGCAGAGCATTTATGAAAAATCGGCCCTCATAAGTGCTTTGCTTTTTGCGAACACTTTCAAAAGGTGGATGTCAGGCCGATGGACGTCCGCCTTTTTTTTTATTCGCGGAGGAACAAATGAACAGTAACCTGAAGCAGAAAACCATGATGATAATTTCCTGCGACCTGGCACTCAGCGGACATGGCACGTATCAGGGGAGGCTCTTCCACCGTGACCAGACAAAGTGGGCGACAGCTGAAGAACTGAGCAGATACATCCAGTGGATGTACAGGACGGACCGGGATACGGCAGACATGATTGCGGGAGCAGACTGATGGAATCTCTTTTTTGCCATTACATTGAACAGGCCGGAACATGTTCGGAGCATACATCGCAGCTGCCCGATATGACACAGTTCTGTATCAACACAGCCAAAGTTTTCCTTATAAAGGCATCGAGGGTACTCCATGTCGGAACGGAAGCCGCTGTATCCTGAGCTCTGGCAGGACCTTCCGCCGCTGTCCGATAAGAAAACTGCGCACAGGAAGAGCGTGAAGTCACGGCCCATATGCATTGAAAACACAGTATGGAAGCAGCTGGAGCTGGACTTCTGCGCCCGGAAGAAAAAGAAACGCGTATTCATAAACTATGAACAGATATACGAAAGACTGAAGCAAGGTCCCATGACTTTCCATGAGATTGAGGTAATGACAGGAGCCAAACATAACGCAGTCTTTCAGATAATCACTACACTTACTTTGCGGTATCCGGTATGGAGCCCCGCAAGAGGTATCTACAAACTGATGGAGGTAACGGACTATGATTGACGATTTGGCGTGGCGCAAGTTCCCGCGAAATATTATAGAAAATGCAGAGCTGCAGTACATTGCGGACCAGATGGAAGAAGGCCTTGAAGCTCTTCCTCTGTTGCTCTACACCGTTGCATACTGCCGTGCGGATGACAACGGTATCTTTGACCTGAGGGACGGAAGAATTTTTTCTCGGTTAGTCAAGCTTGGTACAGTTGACGATCTTTTTTATTGTGCCAAACTTATGGTGGAGGAAAACATTTTTCAGCCAGTGAACGGACCTGTGCTGCTGATAACAGACTGGGAATCTCCCAATCGTAGTGGCCGAACTCCGCAGAAACCTCTGAGCGCAGATGAAAGACGAGCCGCCGCCGCCGCAAAGATTCGTGCACAGGAACAAAAAAGGCTTCGGCAGCAAAATTTTTTACCCTGACTTCGACAAAATCCGAAAAAATGTCGCTATCACAGAGAGAGACAGAGAGAATTCAGAGAGAGACAGAAGAAAGACACACACACACAGAATTCAAAGACAGAGAAACAGAAGGAGAAAAGACCAGAGAAGATGAGAAAGAAGATATAAAAGAGACACACACACAGAAAAGCGGTTTCGGTTTTTTTCCGGAACCTTCACCGCTTGAAGATGAAATGAGCACAGGATATAGGGACGAGGAAGATACTGGAGGAAGACCTGAAAGATCCTCCTCAGTTGCAGCGATAATTGCTGAAGAAGCAGCTGACGGGACAGACTTTGATAAATATAATTTTTTACACAATAAAGAGATTGCAGCCGAACTCCTCAACAATTTTTTTGCTAAGAACTGTTTAGGGTACGACCAGGACAAGGAAGCTCCTCTCATCAATGAAGTATCGTCTAGAATTGCGAAGCTTACGGATGACAAAAATCCGGTACAAATAATTACTGCTGTCATTACGGGGCAACTAAAAAAACTCAGCGAAGAGCCGGGGTACTACAAGAATTTGCCGCTGCAGCCGGCATCACTTATGCTCTCCGGTGTATGGAGCCATGTGATGAACAGCGCCTCCAGGATACTCAGGGACAAGGAGAACGCGTTCAGCTGGGACCGTGAGCTTGAGATGAGCAGACTGACACCGCAGGACCGAGCCGCCGTTGATGACGACCTTGAGAGTGAGTGCTTAAAATATGGCATAAACCCTGAAGCGCCGGACAGAATGATGAGGCTGGCGCTCGCAAGAAAGGCGGACGCAAATGACAACGGATGATGAAGATGACAGCCGGTGGGACGCTGAGCTGACCAGCAAGGAACGGCTTTATGTCCTGAACTACTGCTGCAATGAGGAAACGTTCTTCAACGCAACTCGGTCATATATGACTGCGTGCGGCAGGAAGGACATGAACATAGACCCGGACACCGCAGCAGTAGGCGCCCACAGGTTCATGAAGAAGGAACGCGTGAAGCGGGCCATCAGGAGGCTGCTGGAAATGCAGCGGCCGGAACTTGATGAACGGAACGCACATAAAATACTGCATGACATAATGATGCTCGCGGAGTTCAATCCGGGGGACATACTGGATGAGAACGGAGCGCTGAGGGTCAGTCTCGGGCAGCTGGGTGACAAGGCCAAGGCCATTGAACAGATCATACCGCCGACCGAGAAGACACCCGCCAGGATCATACTTGCGAAGCGTGACAGGTACGTTGACTTCGCAATGAAATATCTCCGGCTGGTCAGGCCGGAGGCACAGATTGAAGTTACGCTGCCGGTCATCGAGATGCCGTCAAAGACATCGGGACCGGACGCGGCGGATGAATGGAACAGAATATCACAGGAGGAAAGCTATGGGAATGTTTGACGGATGCAAACCGGAACCAATCAGGAAATCAGTTGTGGAAAAGCCGGGAGACTACTGGCTCAGGATCCTTGACGTGCAGACGGGCAACAGCCCCAGGGACGGAGCGTTCTATATCCGCGTGACGTGCGGAGTCATCGGATACACGGGCGTGAACGCCAGCGTGTTCCTGACGCAGGGCCTCAGCTGGAATTCCCAGCTCACCGCATTCTTTGACACCTTCGGCATCAGACGATTCGAGGAAAATTTCAGCGCATGGAAAGGCTCCGTGGGAAAGATGCACATAGAGCTTTCCCAGAAGGACGGATACACGAACATGAAGCCGACCTTCATCCTTGATGATGCAGGATACGCTCACCATGAAACATACAACGACAACCTGCCGGATCCGGGGAACCATATCAAACCGAAATTCCCTACAGAATACATGAGCTTCCCCCAGCAGATAGAGGACACCACCGTATATGTGAATCCTGACACTTCAAGGGAATGGAGCCTCTGATGCAGATGTACGGAATAAATAATGCGCTTGTGACAATGGGAACCGCTTTCGGGGAGGAATTCTACAGGCACCAGCTCACGGAAGAATGCGCAGAGCTTATCCAGGCTCTAAACAAAGTATGGCGCGACAGGCACGAACAACAGAATAAGCACATGGAAAATATTATTGATAATGTCTATGAAGAGATGGCGGACGTGGAGATATGTCTCACCATACTGAAAAACCTGATGCACTGTCAAGATGAGGTGTACGACTGTATTAATAACTTGGGATATTCTGAATATAACTTAACAAGCGATTTTCTGAACCGCATTTTAAGCCGCAGAGCATTTATGAAAAATCGGCCTTCATAAGTATTTTGCCTTCTCTTTGCCTTCTGCCATTACGACTTTGTGTGGTGTGTGTTTTTCCTTTGCCATAGTAGGCTCCTGTGTTTTTATTTTACTACAGTTCTACTAAATTTTGAATTTACAGAAAGACTTTCACAGTCTCAAAAAAACGTTTCCACAAAAAAAAGGCACTGCAGCTTGCATCAAACTTTACAATTTTACAAACACAGTGCCTCTTATCTTCATCCTGTTTCATCAGACTTTGAATTTATCTACCTGCTCACCTATCTTTTTTATTGAAGATTCCATCTGAACAGAAATCTCTCCAAGAGCAGTACCTGTTTCATTTATCTTTCTTGCACCTTCATTCATCTGTGACATTGTATCCTTTATTGAAAATGTAGATTCCTGAAGCTTCTTTATTTCACTGATAATAGACTTGTTACCCTCTGCCATTTCAAGGGATGCGGTCTTAACCTCATTTGAGCTGTCATTCATTGCATTAAGGGCAGAAAGAATCTGCTTTGATCCTTCCTGCTGCTCTATCATTGCGTTTGTTATTTCCTGAACAAGATTATTAGTAGAATTAATTCCGCTGGTAACATCCTTGAAGGAATGGCTTGCTTCCTGGGAAACCTGAACTATTGCCTGAATATTATTTGTAATCCTGGAAAGCTGCTGTCCAATGGACTGTGACTGCACTGCAGAATCCTCTGAAAGTTTTCTGATTTCGTCGGCAACAACGCTGAAACCTTTTCCCGCATCCCCTGCATGAGCAGCTTCAATGGCAGCATTCATGGCCAAAAGATTTGTCTGCTCTGCAATGCTCTGGATTACGGAATTTGCTTCCTGCAAGGATTCACTGTCCGAAGAAATCTCATTAATTTTATCATTAACATCATTCTGCTTGCCGATGCCAGATTTTCCCTGATTTTCAAGTTCCTTAAATCTGTCAGCCATTTTCTGGACTGAAATATTAACACTTTCAATGTTGCCTATCATCTGTTCTACGGCTGTGCTTGCCTGTGTAACGGAACTGACCTGTCCTTCAATCATCTTGTTAAGGGATTCAATATTGGATGCAATCTCATTTACAGCACCTGCAGTCTCATGAACAGAATCAGTCTGCGTTGCAATCGAAAGATTCATTTCCTGAATGTTATCAAGAATCCTGGAAATAGAATCTGATGTATCACTTGTACTGTCCTTTAACAGTTCACCGCTGTCAATTAACTCGTCCTTCGAAACCTTCATAGTTGCAACTATGCTCTGCATCTTTTCTGCAAACTCGTTATAGCTGTCAACGACGCGTCCTATTTCATTATTTACGTTGATAGAAATTCTCTTTGTAAGATCAGCATCACCTGATGAAATATCCTTCATAGTCGTTTCAACAGCAGTCAAAGGCTGAAGGGACTTCAGCATTATGATACTTATTTCCAGTATGAGAGCCAATCCGACCAGGATGCTGCCAATAATAAGCACATTTCTTACAACAGATTCCTCATGATAAACGCTTTCCCTGTCAAGAACTAAAATGACTTTCAAATTCGTTCCGGCAATGGGAGCTGCATAGAACAACTGCTCTACGCCTTCCCCGCTCACAATCTCACCGTCTTCACCGGATGGTGATGTTATTGCATTCATTAACTTTTCATAGGAGGCAGGAAATTTTTCTTTCATCACTTCCATTTCCTTTTGAACAGTTTCATTATTACCGAAACTTGAACCTACAACCTGGCCGTCCGTTGATACCATGAGAGAATATCCCGGTACCCCAAGATTAATTCCTGTAAGGAAACTTGATATCGAGTCAAGCTCAACTACAGCATAGAAAAGACCGGTAAACTGTTTGGTTATCCTGTCCTTTACTGCACGGGTAACATGAACAATAAGTCTCTGGGAAGTGCGGGCGATATTAGGATTATCAATATAACGGTCGGCACCGGCAGCCAAAGCCTGGTAATAATCCCGGGGACTGATATTGCTTCCTCCTCCAAGATCATTACAACTGTTTCCGTCTTTATCAGCATAGCCGACATAACTTATTGCGGAAGGCCTCAAATCAATTCTACTGAGAAGCCATTCTTTTACCAGAGAAGTATTTCCGGACTGTGCCACATCAGAGTTTACATACTGGTCAAGGTAAGCAAAATAAGACTCTATATCCTTTTCACAGGCCTTGCTTACCATGCTTACATATTCCACATACTGATTCTTGGTATTTTTCTTCAGTTCCTTTTTAACAAAACCAGTGGCAACAAATGTCTGAATTGTATTAAGAACACCTATCACTGCTGCAATAGCAATAATTATAACTATACAAAGTTTACCTTTCTTTTTCTTCTGAACCATATTTTAAATACCTCTACACCATAGAGAGTAATACTATTTAGAGAAAATTCAATTATACCATAAATTTTTAATTATAATTTAAGGAAGGACAAACAAAGCTCACTGGACATGCTTAATTTATTTTCACTTTACAAAAAAAAGAAATACGCTTAATTGGGAGGACAGAAACATTTTTCCGTGCACCGCCGGAATATTTTCAGGACGATTCCAATGTATTTATACAAGTATAAGATTTATAAGGTTCCTCTGAAAACTGTTTTTTTGTTGCCCATTATTTTTTCAGTGCCATATTTTCTTTGAGAAAAAAAATATTATAAATTACACAAAAGAATTCAGGTGCCTTGAAATTTTAATTTTCATATACGATACTTATGTAGTATATTATGCTTTGGGAGGTTTACTATGAGATTTCCGGAATTCCTTAAGGAAGGTGACACTATTGGCATTACTGCACCGTCTTTCGGATGTACAACCGAACCTTACGACAAGCTGCTTGTTTCTGCATGCTCCACCCTGAAAGAAAAAGGATTTAAAATTATTACAGGCGATACAGTTTACAAAAATGACGGTCTCGGAATGAGCACCGACCCTCGTGTAGCTGCAACAGAACTTATAAACTTCATTAAGGATGATTCCTTAAATGCAATCATCTCTGCAGGAGGCGGAGAAATGATGTGCGAAACTATTTCAAACATAAGCTTTGAAGAACTTTCGCAGCAGAAACCTAAATGGTTCATGGGATATTCTGATAACACGAATTTTATTTTTCCTTACGTTACCTTAAGCGACACCGCCGCAATTTACGGCCCATGCATTTCAGGTCTGGGTGTTGAATGGAAACAGAGCGAACAGGATGCATTTGATCTTCTGACTGGAAAAAAACTTTCGTTTGACGGTTACAAGACTTTTGAGATTCCATCTGACAAAGGTTTTGATGATGTAATCACAGTTGGAGACCATGCAAAGGTTCTTACCATCTACAATTTCGAGCACGGTGAATGCAAAAAGCTTGGGGAAGATGATTCCATTGAGTTCTCCGGAACAATGATAGGCGGATGTCTTGACGTAATTGAAAATCTTACGGGAACGGGCTTTGATAACATCAGGCACTTCCTTAACAAATACAGTGACAAAGGAATTGTCTGGGTACTTGAATCCTGCGACCATAATCCAATGGACATACGGCGTGCGCTCTGGCATCTGAAGGAATGCGGATGGTTCTACGGAGCCAGCGGATTTGTAATAGGAAGACCTTACAGTGCATTCGGAAGATCCATGATGGGTGTGAATGCTCACAACGCCGTCACAGATATTCTGAAAGACTGCAGAGTTCCTGTAATACTTGATGCAGATGTAGGACACATAGATCCTGCTATGCCTCTGATTATGGGAAGCTATGCCACCGTAAAGGCCAAACAAAATGACCTGAACATTACCATGGACATAAGCAGTGTAAACTGATTTCTACTTCAGCATAATCTTGCGAGCTGCCTTCATACCGAGCTTCAGTAACGGAGGACACAGCATCTTATCTGCCTGCTTAAGCATTTCACGAATGGGAATACTCTGCGGGCAGTGCTTTTCACATTTTCCGCAACCTATGCACTGGCCCGGAAGATTAGGCTCCCTACGGATACCTACAACCTGTGCATATTCAAGCCTTGCCTTTCCCTTGCCGGATATTTTTGTCTGGTTAAGATAATAAAATGCACTCGGTATGTCCACCCCCTTCGGACAAGGCATGCAGTAAGCACATCCGGTACAGCCGACAATAATATTTTCGGTCAGCGCAGCCTTTATTTTTTCAATCATTTCAAAATCAGTATCCGTAAATTCTCCGACCTTTACATCTGAAGCAACTCCTGCATTTTCTTCAAGCATTTCAAGACTGTTCATTCCTGAAAGAACAACCGAAACTTCACTCTGGTTCCAAAGCCATCTGAGAGCCCATTCGGCAGGACTTCTCCGGACAGCATTTGATTTTATTGCATCCATTGCCTTCGAGGGTAAAGATGCAGCTAGTTTTCCGCCGCGCAGAGGTTCCATAATTACAACGGGTATCCCCTTACTGTTTGCAGCCAGAAGCCCCTTCTTACCTGCCTGGCTAACCTCATCAAGATAATTGTACTGAATCTGACAGAAATCCCAGTCGTATGCATCAAGAATTTTCATGAACATTTCTGTATTTCCGTGAAAAGAAAAACCTATCTGCCTTATCCGTCCTGACTTTTTCTTTTCCTGAATCCAGTCCTCTATGCCGATTTTTTTTAGATTTTCCCAGCCTGCAATGTCTGTAAACATATGCATGAGATAATAGTCAATGTAATCTGTCTGAAGGCGCTTAAGCTCCTCATTAAAGATTTTATCTATCTGTTCCCTACTTCTTATTATGTACTGGGGAAGCTTTGTCGCAACATATATTTCATCTCTGAGACCGGAGTTGCGGCTAAAAATTTTTCCAAGAGTTTCCTCGCTGCCTCCATAAATGTAAGCCGTATCAAAATAATTGATTCCAAGCTCAACTGCACGGAGAATTTCTTTTTCAGTCTTGTCCAAATCAATTACACCAGCTTTCTTGCTGAACCGCATGCAGCCGTAACCTAAAATTGACAAGTCGTTACCGTATCTGTCCTTTCTGAATTTCATTTTGTTCCTCTTAAAATAATGTAAAATTATTTTAAATATAAATGCTCTTATTTTAAAACTCAATCAAAAAAAACATATAACAAAAAAATAGTATGCCATTTTTTCTTGACTAAAAAAGCACACATAAAACAGTGTGCTCTATCAAATATTTTTCCGGAATTCATGAAAAACAGAATTATGGCACCTCTATAAAACCTAATTGAGGTGCACCGCCGAGTTTAAAACCGCTGAATTGGTGCGGTTTTAAACATCGCATTTCTAAAGTTACCTCTAAAAAACTGAAATTTTTAGAGGTTCCCATTAATTTAAGGCCAGCCTTACTTTACAAAAAATCTTGGAACTCTTCTCGTAAGAACCGTAGTTATTTCATAACTTATAGTTCCGGTAACATCAGCTATATCCTGGGCAGACATAAAGGCTCCGTCTTCCTTGGAACCGAATAAAACAACTCTGTCCCAGCGCCTGACATCAGATTCAGTGCCAATGTCAACCATGCACTGGTCCATACAAATTCTTCCGCGCACTGGACAAGGCTTACCGTTTATGTTAACCTTCACTCCGTCTGCATAACGTCTAAGAAATCCGTCCCCGTAACCTACCGGAAGAACAGCAATATTTGTATCCTCCTTAGCAGTCCATGTTCTTCCGTATCCAACCGACATTCCCTTCTTAAAAGGTTTTACCGCGCTGACAAATGTTTCAAGACTCATTACCGGCTTCAGATGAATTGGCGTACCCTTTGCGGAAAGATATTTTTCATTAACTTCATCCGCCTCGTAACCGTAAACAATGATACCAGGGCGAATCATATCCAGATGAGTTTCAGGAAGATCCAGGGAAGCTGCAGAATTTGCACAGTGACGTATTCCGGCAGAAAGTCCCCTGTCCTCAATGTTCTTTATTGCATTCTGGAAAAGCCGGAACTGTTTTTGTGTGTACTCCACACTTGAGTCAGTCTTGCTGTCGCTTGTAGCAAAGTGAGTCATAGTTCCTTCAAGACGCAGAACTCCTGCAGACTGAATATATTCTGCAAGATCCCCGGCTTCATCTGCATAACAGCCTATTCTTCCCATTCCGGTATCAACTGCAAGGTGAACTGCATAATCTTTTTTTCCCTGTCTCTTTACTTCCGCTGCATACAGATCAATATATTCCCTGTCAAAAACAAATGGAGTTATATTGTTTCTGACCGCATCAGGAATTTCCTCAGGTGAACACAGGCTGAACAAAAGTACCGGAGACTCTATTCCGTTGTCACGAAGTTCGACACCTTCATCAACAGATGCCACTGCAAGATACTCAACTCCGCATTCCAGGGCCGCACGTGCACATTCCACAGAACCATGTCCGTAGGCGTCTGCCTTTACCGGTATGCACATTTTTATATTTCCTTTGGCGAAACTTCTTATTGCCCTGATATTTTCCTTAAAGTAATCCAAACGGATTACTGCTCTTGTTCCTCTCATAATTGCCTCTCAAAAGGGCATTCGTTCTTTGAATGTCTGATTCATATATTCTACGAAATTTATGTTTTTTTTCAATACTTTGTCGGCTTTAAATATATCAGATACATCTATAAAGATTGCAATTTTGGAGGTTTCCTTTTATACTTGCTACATAAAATATTTTATGTTACTATACATAGTTATTGAAATTTGTACAGGGAACTTCCAGAAACCGCAGTTTCAAAAGGTCCCGGCAATTTAAAATCAGGAGGAATTTCATGGCAGAATTGGACTATGAAAATAACAAGACATTCGCAGCTGCTGTTGAGCGAAGTAAAAAAATTGAAGAAGATATCGTAAAAAATCCTTTAAAATACAGAGTCCTTACAGGTGACCGTCCAACAGGAAGACTTCACATAGGTCACTACTTCGGTTCTCTCCAGAACCGTGTACGTCTTTCAAAGCTCGGCGTTCCGACAATGATTCTCATTGCTGACTACCAGGTTCTTACAGACCATGACGCTTTCCAGGAAATCAGCCAGAACACAAAGCAACTTGTAATTGACTATCTTGCAGCGGGAATTGAACCTGGCGAAAATGTTTGCATCTATCCGCACAGTTATGTTCCTGAATGCAACCAGCTTATGCTTCCTTTCCTTACACTTGTAAGCAATGCTGAACTTTCAAGGAACCCTACAGTAAAGGAAGAAATCCAGAGTGCAGGTTTAAAGAACGTTAACGCAGGTATGTACACATACCCTATCCACCAGGCATGTGATATTCTTTTCTGTAAAGGAAACGTTGTTCCTGTAGGAAAAGACCAGCTTCCTCACCTTGAACTTACACGTACTATTGCACGTCGCTTCAACGAAAAATTCTGTGCAGGACGTGAAGGTGTTTTCCCTGAACCTCAGGCCCTTCTTTCAAAGACTCCAAGCATACTTGGGCTTGACGGCAGCCAGAAAATGAGTAAGTCACGGGGAAATGCTATCATGCTTTCTGCAACTGAAGATGAAACCGCAAAGCTTATCAAGAAAGCAAAGACTGATGCAGAACGTCACATTACATACGACCCTGAAAAAAGACCGGAAGTGGCAAATCTTCTTATGCTCATTTCACTTTGCACAAAAGAAGCTCCTGAAGCTATTGCAGAACGCATCGGTGACGGCGGCGGCGGAATGCTTAAGAACACTCTCATTGAAGCACTTAACGAAGAACTCAGACCTATGCGTACAAAGCGCGCTGAACTTGAAAAGAATCCTGACTACATCCGCCAGGTTCTTATTGACGGTTCAAACAAGGCCAGGGAAATTGCTGTACAGACTTTAAGTGAAGTTCGTGAAGCAATGAACATGGTTATCTAAAATAAAAGGATCCCGGCAGTTAAGTGAAGGGATCCTTTTTTTTATGACACAATTATTGCCAGAAAGAATTAATGACGAATCGGCAACAGATAATCATAACCTATTCCTGTGGCAGCTGTTTTGTTAAACTCAATGCAATCAGACACTGACCTATGTAATAAGCAGCTAGACTTACGATATCAACATAAATTATGCAGGACGGTTCAAGACTATAAAAGAGTCTCAGCAGCAGAAGAAAATCAGAGAGAGCAAAAAGGAAAGTTCCTGTCAGAATCAGACTTACAGTTCTCTTATTATTTTTAAAATCTTTTGCAAAAGTAAATGCCTTGCTCAGCATGCAGAAGATGATTATTCCGTAAATAATAATAGCCGGAAACAGTCCGCCGTAATCAAATTTATCTGAAGAAATTAATAGAAAGCTGGTAAAAGCAACAAATACGACAGCCCCCAGAATAAAGTCCTTCGGTCTCACCTTAGATTTACTGCAGAAACCCATAAAATAAAATACGTGACCCGAAATAAAAAACAGAAGACCGACAATGAAATATGCAAGCCCAAGATAGTCAAACGCAAGCACAGCATCTCCAGCCATACCTAATATTAGTCCGCAAAAAATCAGTCTTGAAAACTTATTCCATTTTTCTTTTGAAGCGTTTACAGAAACAAGACCTGTAAGAACAAAGAAAATACTTGCAACTGTTTTTACAACTGCCTGAACACTTAATGAGAATCCGAGACACTTAAGAACACTCATGAGGGACATAAAAAGCAGCGACAAAATTAATGTTAAATAGTACATAAAAACTCCTGAAAAAAATTATTTATTCATTAAAAATTTCTTGACTTCTGACACCAGATAAAAGGACCCTGTCACAAGCAGCGGAACTTTTTTTGTGTCCGCATATTCCAGGGAAGACTGGATTGCCTTTTTATAGTCAAAGCAATCTTCAAAATCAACGCCCGCCTCTGTAAAGGATTTCACCATCTGTTCTGTATCACAGGATTTTGTTTCACCGGGCCTAGTAATAACTGTCCGGGAAAATTCATTCGCAAACAGCGGCGCAATTTCCTTTGAATTTTTATCTGCGGCGCAAGCAAAAATCAGTTCACAGTTATTCGAATAATCTGCATAAAGTTTTTTGAAAGTCTCCATCGTATATGTGACACTGTTCACTGTATGTGCACCATCAAAAACTAGAAAAGGAATATCGCTGTATCCATTTACATCAGAAATAATTTCAAAACGTCCGGGAAGAAAAGCATTTGCAAGACCTCTTTCAATAACAGACTCATCAAGTTCTGGGTAAATTGTCTTGCAAGCAATGGAAGCAACTGCAGCATTCTGTGCCTGGAATTTTCCAAGAAGCTTTATTACTGTATGCAATGGTCTTTTAAATAAAGAGGACTCAATCAGAATTTCCATTCCAACTTTTTTTCCGTCAGCAACATACCCCAAAGTTTTTACAGAACAATTCTCGTCAGCAAAAATTATTGGAGCCTTCTTTTCAGCCGCAATCTTCGCAAAAATTTTCTTTGTTTCCACTTTAGTCTGAAATCCGATTACAACAGGAACATTCTCTTTTATGATTCCACCCTTTTCAGCCGCTATCTTCTCTATCGTATCACCCAAAAATTCTGTATGCTCCAGTTCGATAGGACCTATGCAGCAAACGTTCGGTTTCACAACATTTGTAGAATCAAATCTTCCGCCGAGCCCTACTTCATAAACTGCACATTCACATCCTGCATTCCTGAAAACCTGCATACCAAAAAGAGTGACAAGCTCAAACCATGTAACAGGTCTTCCGCCAGGAAAATCTTCAGGTCTGAGACATGACATTTTATTGATTATTTCTTCAGCCGACTTTCTGTAAACCTCATCGGAAAAAAATCCCCGTGAAGATGTAACCCTTTCACGGAAGTCCGTAATATGCGGGGAAGTATAAATGCCTGTATAAACTTTATTCTCTTCAAGAACTGAAGATATCATTGCAGAAACAGACCCTTTGCCTTTTGAACCTGCAACGTGTACACATGGAATCCTGTTCTGAGGATCACCAAATTCCTTGCAAAGAAAATTCATTGTATCAAGCCAAAAAATATTTTTCTTTGGGGTGCGTTCAAAATTTAAATAATCATTCAACCAGTTTTCAAAAAAACTTAAAGCATTTGATTCTTGATTCATTTTTAATTTTCCTTAGTTCTCAACAAACTTTTCGTAAGTCCATTTGCTAATACTGTATCTGTAATTTATAGACTGAATAGCATTACGCTCTTCATCACTTGCCGCAATTCCTGCCGTAAAAACAGGGATTATAACGTACTCGTCATCCTTTTCATAAATGGCGAATATACCTTTTGCACCGTTCTCATAGTCAATGCGCTTTGTGTCCACCGGTTTTATATAATCAGCCGGAGCAATATTCAAAAGAGTTCCGTGACGCAGAAGACTTTCTGATTTTGTTCTTCCGTAACCTGTTACACACTGAGGATACATGAACGGGTCACTCCAGAAACTTACATCAGCCGTGAGATAGGTTTTAATTGAGTTATCAGTTTCATAAACAGTTTTGTCAATCCATGTACGCAAAGCAATTCTCTGTGTAAGTCCGTCATTATATCCGAAATAAAGAGAAGAAATTGTTCCTCCCGCTTCATTATAAAAACTAAGAACACTTGCATTATCATCATCAACACCAAAACTTTTCCACGCCGTAACCTTTTCAGCCTTTGTATAAAGCTTCACAACCTGACTCGATACGGCAATAAGATTATTAACACACTGAGAATCTGCAGGCCAGAAATATTTTTTACCTGAATATGAATCAGTTCCTATCCAGAAACTTCCACTTCTTATGAGAGTTACTGTGTGACGGTCATCATCTTCCGAACATGCAATTGTTATTTTCCTGATATCATTTATATGGTTCACATTCAGCAGAGCAGAGTCCATTGAATGAATTTTATTTTTCTTTGTAAAAGGCATGAGTCCGAGCAGCAGAACCGCAAGCAGAACAATATCAAACAAATAAAAAAAAAGAACACCTTTCTTAGCCGAAATATTTTTCATAAAATCCTACCTGTTAAAAATTTTTCGTCTGTAACTTACGAACGCAAAAATTCCTGCAAAAACCAACAAAGGAATAAGAGCCAGCACAACTATTGTTTTGGTTCTGCTAAGATATAAATTCATCACTTCCTTTTTATACAATGTTGTATTAACAATGCTCCTGTTTTTTAAGGTCGTAATCTTTTCCTCGCCACAAAGTCTGAGCAGACTGTCACTCAACAGGTCAAGGCTTCTTGTATCAATATTTGTCTGCACAGAGCTGAAGGCAATCATCTGGTTTGTAAAAGTATATTGGTCCCCCACAATAATAACCGAAGGCTCGGTTGTATTTTTCGGTGAAAGAGAAACAGCAATGTTATACATCCCCCTTTCTTCACCTTCTTCAGGACCCCTGGAAGAATAAAAAGGATCTGTAATGAACATACCTTCTACAGACTTGCTCTGCCATGCATTAGAAGATGTAATAAGGTAAGGATTGACAACAAATCCCCTTTCCTCTGAGACAGCAGAATCGATTTCCATTGCACACGGCCAGAAACTTGTCATTCCGTTAAGCACATTTTTCTGAGGTGCAAGGACAGGCCACAGTGAATAATTAATGTACTGAGTTTTTGTGTTACCAGTTACACCTGTAGTTGTCTCATTGGAAGTCAGTGTAAGACGGAAGTTAGAAAGATCAGCTGTAAGCGTATCCCTGAAATAAATTCCGAATGACTGCATCATATATTCAAAAGGTGTTTTCACGGGATAGCATCCCCAGTTACTTTCAAGATCAATTTCATAGGGAACGCTTGCAATAAAAGATTTTCCGCCCTTAACAATAAATTCTTCAAGTGCCTGCACATCTTCTTCCTTGAATCTGTTGGTCCCTACAAACACGGCAGGAACCTGCGGCAGCATAGTAAATGAATTTTCTTTTCCGCTGACATTTTTCTGAGAAGGAAGATAAGTCTGAACAACAGTAAAGCCCTGTGATTCCAGCCAAGGTTTTATGTACGAATAATCTATATCAAGATCAAGAGAGTTTCCAATTACAATCTGGGCAAAACGTTCTGAACCTCGAACAAGTCGCTGAACTCTGCCTGACAAATCATATTCAAGATTTGCAGTTGAAAGTACAAACGGAATTGTCTCTGACATTCCGAGATAATCAATTACTATTCCGGAATAGACAGTCATATATGATGTCTTGTTTCTTCCGGAAGTCTGAAGCTGCTGACCAATTACACCATAAGTTTCAAGACGAGCTTCAATATTTTCTTTTACAGGTTCAACGACTGAATATGTTACCATAGAATTTTCATCAGCATAGGACCGAAGAAATTCATCCACATCTCGGACCTGCGGATAAAGATCCTTTAGGTCTGAAGTACGATAATATGTAATTGTCATAGGTTCATCAACTTCACTCAGCAGTACTTTGCTGAATTCGGAAACAGTGAACTGCCTGTTCTTTGTTGTATCAATCCTGAAATAAAAAATAGAACTGTCCGCAATGAGAAGAACAAAAGCTGCAGCAGACAAAACAAAAAATTTCTTCAGAACAGGATACGTATTTCCTCTTCTCCTTTCCGAAACATATACGCTGCACAAAGGGAACACAGCAATTGAACAGAGATAGAATATAATATCCTTTGAATCAATTATACCTTTTCCGAAGGAATCAAAATGCCATGCAAAAGAAATTTCCCGCAGAAGAGCAGTAAGGAATGGGGTCAACTTGAAATACATGGGAAGAAGATGAATGCTGTTCACCACAGCAAGAATCATCGCAGAAACAACAAAAGACGCGCCCGGATTTTCAGTCAAAGTAAAAATGAAAACAGAAAAACTTAAAGACGTAAGGATAAACAAAAGAATTCCTGCATAGCCGCAAACAACCTGGGACATATCAATGTCACCGTAGAAGCTTACCGTAACAGGAACCGTAAATGTAATAACAACAGAAAACAGGGCGACCGTTGAAAGAGCAAGAATCTTTGAAACAGGAATCACAAAGGCCGAAACCGGCAAGGAATTTTCATTTTTTTCGGAAGGAACAATTGAACACCATGCAGGAATAATTATTATGCATGCATAAGGTATCACGGAAAAAAATCTATGAAGATTTGTTGTACCTACTTCAGAAAAAAACTGCTGACCAATAAAAAACTGGAAGACACTAAAACAGACAAAAACAAAACTTATTATATATGTAAAAGGATTGGCAAGAAGCCTGAACATATATTTCTTGTACAGGGATTTCATTTTTCCTCCTAGGAATTTTCTTCTTCAAGTTCGCCGGAACATGTAAACTTAAGGAATGCTTCCTCAAGATTTTTTTTACCGGAAAATGCAATGACCTCATCAATTACCCCTGAAGCAGCAACCTTTCCACCGTTCATTACATAAATCTTTGAGCAAAGAGCTTCAGCTTCCTCAATATGATGCGTTGAAAAAATGACAACCTTCTTTTCTGAAAGTCTCTTTATTGTCTTTCTCATCTTTACAATCTGGACAGGATCAAGGCCTCCCGAAAATTCATCAAGAACCAGAACTTCGGGATCAAAGGAAAGAGCTTTCGCTAAGCTTGTACGCTGTGCATAACCTTTTGAAAGAGTTGACACTTTCTGGAAAAGAACATCTTCCAGTTCCGTAATTCTTACAGCTTCCGAAATAAATTTTCTGGAAACCTCTTTTTTAATTCCGTGCAGCATTGCTTCCTGATACAATGTTTCCTTTACAGTAAGACTTCCGTCAAGCTCAGGAGTTTCAGGAACATATCCGACTCTTCTGCGGATTTCAACAATGCTGCTGAAACCTGCGACACTTACAGAACCTGACGTACCGTAATGAACACCGCAGATTGCCTTGATGAGCGTAGACTTTCCCGCACCGTTAGGTCCCAAAAGACCTGTAACTTCTCCAGCCTTTGCAAGAAAATCCACACCGCTGCAGGCAATTTTCATCTGCCTCTTTTTAAGTTCATAGACTTTCGAAAAATCTTTAATTTCGACTGACAAGGAATTTAAGTTACTGTTCATTATTTTTTCGCTCAATCAACATAAGGAATTTCAAAATGCATCCTGTCTCTTGTAAGCTTGGCACCCGGGTACACTTCCTGGGCCTGCTTCAAAAGAACATCAAGTTCTCTATCCGTATAACGAGGACTGTAATGAATCATGCCATACTGCCTGACATTTGCATCGCGGGCAATAGTTGCGCTCTGCCGTGCCGTCATATGCTTTTTTTCCTTGGCCTGATCCGCACAGTCATCAGCAAACATTCCTTCACATATAAGAAGATCACTTCCGTTGACTTCCTTGGCAATTGAAGGAAGATAAAGCGTATCCGTTACAAATGAAAATTTTCTTCCGCTTCTTGATTTTCCCATAACCATGTCAGGTGTAACATCAGTTCCTTCTTCATTCTGAACTGTGACACCATGCTGAAGCTTTCCCCAGAGAGGTCCCATAGGTACCTTAAGTTCCCTTGCCTTTTCAGGATTAAATTCTCCTGGACGGTCAAGCTCTTCAAGAGCATAACCTACACAAGTCTTTGTATGGTCAAGAGGAAATGCCCTGACATAAAAATCTTCTCCGCCGTATACAACACCAGGTTCCGTAATTTCTTTTATTACAATAGGATAATTAATATACATATCAAGAACTTTACGACTGGATTCAATATATTCAGCAATCTTTGGAGGTCCGAAAATATAAAGAGGTTCCGTCCTGTCGACCTGAGCAGAAAGCATCAGAATTCCAGGCAGACCTGTAACATGATCTGCATGTGTATGTGAAACAAAAATTGCATTTATCTTTTTCCATTTCAGATTTAGTCTGCGAAGAGATACCTGAGTTCCTTCACCACCGTCAAACAAAAACAAATCACCGTCTCTTCTGAGCAAAACTGATGTCAAATGACGGTATGGAAGCGGCATCATTCCACCGCAACCCAATACAAAAGCTTC
This sequence comes from Treponema sp., assembly GCA_045642665.1. Lineage (GTDB taxonomy): Bacteria > Spirochaetota > Spirochaetia > Treponematales > Treponemataceae > Treponema_D. Next base: position 21,790 of record JAZUJH010000154.1, on the reverse strand, counting down.
CATATTCATGAATGTAATTTACCCCAAAAAATGAATTAATTCAATAAGACAAAGTAAAGAAAGTACATGAAAATATTGCAATTTCATGGAAAAAAATGCAAATCAAAACAAATTGATTTTTTTTTTATTTTTCTATAAAATTGTGTCATGACTCCGCTGTTTTACCACCATAAATAACGGAAACCAAACAAAAAAGAGGTAAAAATATGGTTTGGCTTATTGGATCCACAGGATTATTAGGATCAGAAATTGCACGACAGCTTACAGAGAAGCAGATTTCATGGGTTGGGACAGATTCTTCTGACGTAGATATAACGAAACCGAATGAACTGGACGCATTTTCAGAAGCAAACAACAGCATAATCAAAAGAACAGGAAAGGCTGCGGAAAAAGGAACCAAGCCCAATAAAATCACATGGGTAATCAACTGTGCGGCCTATACAAATGTAGATGAAGCAGAAGATAATGCTGAAAAAGTAAAGGCAATAAACGAAGACGGAGCAAGAAACATTGCCCGCACAACACGAAAAATTGGAGCCAAACTTATTCATATTACCACGGACTATGTCTTCAACGGAAAAAAGGGATTCCCGTATGATGAGGATGACAAAAAAAGTCCCCTGAATGTATACGGAACAACCAAAGCTGAAGGCGAAACTGCTGTTGAAAAGGAAATCACGCAGTACTACATCATCAGAACCTCAAGGATCTACGGACCAAACAAGCCGTGCTTCGTGAAGAACATGATGGACAGCATCAACAGCCTGAATGACGTCAAATTCATTAATGACCAGAAATTTTCTCCCACTTCCGCATCGGACCTGGCAGCAATTATCATAAAGATCATCATGACATCAGCAAAGGCACAGAGCCTCTTCGGAAAAAATTCTGCAATTCCTTACGGAGTTTACAATTTCTCATCAAGCGGTGAGGCAACACCATTTGACTGTGCAAAAAAAATATATGAGTTAGGAAAAAAATACAAAAAGATTACACAGACATGCAGCATAAAGTCATGTTCAACAGAAGAATACGGACAGAAAGCTTTACGTCCTATGTATTCTGTTCTCAACAACGAAAAAATCCAGAAGGCTCTCAAAATAAAGATCCCGTCATGGGAAGACAGCCTTGAAAAATACATAAAAACAATGTGAGGGAAAAAATGACAAAAGAACTTCAGGAAAAACTCAGCACGGTTACATCTGTGCTGAAGGAAATCGAATTATATTCAAACGCATGTCATGTCATGAACTTCGACATGGAAACAATCTGTCCGCCAAAGGCCATGGAGAAGCAGGGAGAAACGACAGCATTTTTACAGAACCAGGCTTTCATTCTGTCAAAGAAACCTGAATTCATTGAAGACTTTGAATATCTTTACGAACACAAGGAACAGCTCAATGAATTTGATGCAGTTCTTGCGGAAAGTCTCCATAGGGATTACATGAAGACAAAGAATGTTACACCGGAAATGAACCACGAGTTTTCTCTTACCTACAACAAGGCAACAATCAGCTGGCTCGAAGCAAAGCAGAAATCAGACTTCTCTATTTTTGCTCCTTCACTCAAGGAAGTTTACAATACACAGATGAAACAGATTTCCTTGCGCGAAAACATGAAGCCAGTTGCATATGATAATCTTCTTGATAACTATGAAAAAGGAATCACAACGGCTGACCTGGATGTAGCTTTCAACAAATGCAAGGAACGTCTTGTTCCTCTTCTCAAAAAAATAATGGCAAGCAAAAAAAATATCCGACGTGACTTTCTTTCACGTGAAGTCACTGACGAACAGCAGAAAAAAATGACACGCTATCTTCTTGAGACTATGGGATTTGATTTTGAACGCGGAAACTTTGCACTCAGCGAACATCCGTTTACAGACGGACTTGCAGTTGATGATACCCGCATTACAACCCATTACTATCCGAACATGTTTTATTCAAGCATGTACAGCGTAATTCACGAAGGAGGACATGCACTTTTTGAACAAAACCAGCCTGCCGAAAATTACGAACATTTCATTCAGAATGAAAAGACAATGGGCCAGCACGAAAGCACCTCCCGTTTTTATGAAAACCGAATAGGCCGCTCAAAAGAATTCATCCATCTCATATATCCTAAGGCAAAAGAAATTTTCCCTCAGGTACTGAACGACGTATCAGAACAGGAACTCTATGAAGCCATGAACATTGTTGAACCTTCCCTGATCCGTACGGAGGCTGATGAATTTACTTACACATTCCATATTATCATCCGCTATGAAATTGAAAAGATGATCATGGAACAGAAAGTCAAAGTCGAGGACCTGAAAAATATTTGGAACACAAAGTACAGGGAATATCTTGGCATTGAACCATCTGAAGACAGGGAAGGAATTCTTCAGGACATTCATTGGACAAGCGGATTCGGATATTTCCCTGCATACGCATTAGGCAATATGTACAATTCAATGTACTACAACAAGATGAACGAGGAATTAAACATTGCTCATGCAGTCAGCGTCGGAGATTTTTCAGTAATTAACAACTGGATGAAAGAACGCGTATGGAAAAAAGCTGACCGTCAGGATGCAAAGACATGGATAAAGGAAATTACTGGAAGAGACTTTACGACAAAAGATTTCCTTGATTACCTCGAAACAAAGTATTCAGAAATCTACGGACTCTGAAACAAAGAACATGAGCTTGAGAGAAAGAATTTTATGAAAAAAACAGTTCCACTTTTTCTGATTCTGACATTTTTTTTTGCAAAAGGATTCTGTGATGAATTTTTTTTGACTGAAAAACAGAACACAGGTTCATCAGAAAAAGATATTGATGAATCGGCATCTGAATTTCTGCTGGAAAAATTCAGAATCACGGAAGTGGAATATCTGTCTTCAGGAAAAACAAACGTCCGGGCCCTTGAACAGAAAATCAAATTTGACGGCACAAAAATTTTTAGTTCAAGGGCAGAACTTAACTCGTACGTGGAATCTCTTGTAACACAAATAAACAATCTTCGTGTAATTGAAGTCGAGTCATTCAGAATTGAAAGCTCAGTATCAGAATATATTCCGTCAGCGGATAGCACAAACATCAATGGCGTTACAGTTAAAGTTACGGTAAAAGAAACCTTAAGCTTTCTGGCACTTCCTAAACCGGCCTTCGATTCGAACAGCGGTTTTGAATTCAAACTTAAGGCAAAAGACCAGAACTTTCTTGGCACCCTCGAAACCTTCAACTTTGACCTGAACGCGAACATCGGCACGAAGGATAATCCCTGGGATTTCTCAAAGAATATAGGTGACGTTCCTGTAAGTTTCGGCTTCAATTTTGACTACAAATATCCTTTTTCAGCAGGAAAGACTTACGACTATTGGACAAACAAAATAAACTTCTCATGGACAATCGGCGAGTCGGTTCCTGATTTTTCTGTTGCCAGCGGAATAGAATTTACACTGCCCTTTACAAATTTTACACTCTGCTCAAGTTTTACGCAAAGCATCGCTCATAAAAATTCATACACAGTTTTTGATGACCAGCTTTACTTTGCCGAAAAAGCAGCCCTGTCAAGTCCAATAAAAATTTTTGACTTGAACCACGTACCCGTAATCTATGAACCGGAACTCTCTTTCATTTACAACTGGGATTCAAACGGAATTTCAGAATCAAATTCAGACTTAAAAGGTTCCGTAACAAAACTTTCAAATAAAATCAAATTTGAAAACATAAACTGGAACGGGAATTTCAGGAACGGATATTCGGCTGCCATAGCACAGGATTTTTCATTCAACAGTTACAGCAAAAATTTTATTCCGTGCACAACCGCTGAATATACATTCCATAAAGGATTCAAACATTTTGCCATCAGCTCACGAGGAAAATTTCATTGGCAGAAAAATGATGTCCAGAATATCGGTGAAAATTTAAGAGGAACAAGGGACTGGCAGTACTTCAAGAACACAAACACTTATGCACTCTCAACTGATTCCGCATTACAGCTCAGCGTTGATGTTCCGTTCCGTATAATCACAACGGACTGGACTTTATGGACTGAAAATATTTTCGGCTGGTCACGGAAAAATCCTAACTTCATGACAAAAGTCCTAAGCTATCTTGATTTTGAACTTCAGGTTTCTCCTTTCGCGGACCTTGCCCTTACTAACAACAGTGAAAGAAAAAATTATTTCAGTCCAAAAGACGGATATTATAATGCCGGTGCTGAAATTCTGGTTTATCCTCTTAAATGGAAAAGCTATGTAGTGAGAGCAAGCTTCGGATATGATCTAAGTTCAAAGCTCGGTTTCACAAACAAGGACTTCAGGGATGCAGGCACAGATACTTACGAAATATATATAGGACTCGGTCTTCAGTATTAGCGGAAACATAAAATCAATTTGCATTGAAGAATAATCCTGTTCCCGTAACTGAATTTAAGAATCCTCCACTTCACTTACCGCATCATCTGTTCAGCAGAAAATTTATATCCGGAAACAAAGGCTGCTGAACATTACCTTGCAAAGTAAAGTTCAGCAGCCGTCAGTTTTATTTACTTTCTTTTGACTTCAGCTTATTTTCCTGATGACGCTTGTAAACATCAGGATGCTCCCTGTAAAACTCCTCACGCTCCTTTTCAAGCTGCTGCTTCTTGTTTATAAGTTCAAGATTTATCTGGGCAATCTTTTTGAACAAGTCCACATAAGAAACCGGAAGCTCGCTTTCAATTTTTATTTCATCCTTCTCAAAGGACTTGTTGTTGTAGCGCCAGTTCTCTTCATCCTTTGCCGTCCAGCCCTGGATTCTAGGATCAGCCAGAGTTCTAACCTTATTAACAACGACAACCTCCCACCAGCGTTTTCCTTCATAAAATTCTTCGATGGCAGTACGGAACACCTTGTCACTTACAGGAGTCTGGGCAAGGAAAATATTTGGAATAGAATTATTCATGAAATCCTTCATGTCATTCTTCGTAAGAATTCTGTGGAAATCTTCACAGGAAGTATATTTTGCAAAAGTATATTTCTTTTCTTCCTGAAAAAATTTGGATGCCACAGAAGAATTAAAGAAATCCTCAGCCCTGTATCCTTCCCTGAACTTATACAAATACATTCCTCCCCAAAGATTCTGGCTAAGAGGTTCACGTTTACGCAAATTTGTGACAGGAAAAACAAGAGCACTCTGAATATGATAACACTCAGGCAGAACCTTGTTCATGTTGTCTATAAATTCCTGGGACTTCACGCTGTCATAAAGATAGCATGAAGCTGTTTCCTCATAGGACGGAATTCCAAGACTCATTGCCGTTGCAAATTCAAGTCTTGGAAGAGGATTGAAACCTGTTGTAAATACAAACGGCATCGTGCTTCTCAGAATCGCCTTATGGAAAACTTCAACCTGAGAAAGATATGCTGAATATTCACCGCCGTTCTTGCGTGTAAAATTAAAAACAACACGATAAAGAAGCGGAATATTACTGACAGGACGTTCAGGAACTACAGGAATCTTTTTATTTTCCGCGTAAGCAGAAACACTTTCGATTTCTTCCCTAGAGAAAACGTGAACCCCGGTTTTATCAGAACAAATTCCGCAAGGATGATCACAAGAATTAATGCACTTAGGAGTAAGCACATGATCAATTGAACGCTGCCATTCCCTTTTATAAAATCCCTTTGCAGGTCCAAGACTTACGCTGTCCCACGGAAGAATTTCATCAACGGACCATTCACGGTAAACATATCCCATAACATCCCAGTCAGCTTCTTCAAAAGCCTCGCGCCAGTACTGCATGTTCACTCTAAGATGCTCATCCCATGCATCAAAGCGTGCACCCTTGTTATAGGCTTTGAGAATCAGTTCCCCTACACGATGATCACCGCGGCTAAGAAGACCTTCAAGAACTGTTGTGTCATAATTATGACGTCCAAGCTTAAATTTTCCTCTCGGAAGATTCTGATAAAGATATTCAACCTTACGGGCGGCCTCCGCAGGACTAAGCTGCTTCACCCACTGGTATGCGGTATGAGGTTTAGGAATAAATACACCTACATTTACGTTACACTGAATCCTTGTGCGACGCTGAAGCTCCGTCATAAATTCAACGATCGTTTCTTCTTCAGACTTAAGTGCAGTTCCATCAGAACCGGATTCACCGAAATAATCTCCCAGAGGAAGACCTATCATGAAATAGAACTTTGCACTGTTCCAGCCCTTGGCCTTTGCTTCCTTGATAATTGTTTCAAGATGCTGGGCATAAACTTCCTTGTTAAGGCTAAGCTGCCAGGTTTCTTCCGGAGTTTCAACTGCAAATGTCAGACCGCTCTTTCGTACAGTTGAAAGCTTTTCCAAAAGAGGAAGACTCATGCTGTTTACCTTGAGTGACGGAAGCTGGAATGAAACATTATATCCCTTGTATCGTTCATTTAAAATGTCCAGGAGATTTTCAATTTCAGGAAAATCGGCTGAACTTAATGAATTCAAGCTGACCTCACGGTATCCCGCATCAAACACAAGATGGTCTATTTCATCTATGATAAGCTTCAGATTTTTTACACGGGTCGGCCTGTAATAAACACCTGCATGACAGAAACGGCAACCGTTCGGACATCCTCGCATAATTTCAATTACACCGTGATCCTGAACCGGCCGTATACTTGGCAGCGGAAAATACGAAGTTACAGAAGGAACTAGACCAAATTCTTTTTGGACAGCCTTGCGTGCAATCTTCTTAGATTTATTCTGAGACAGTATACTTTTGTCTACACTTTCTTCCTCTACATATATGCTGCACTCTTTCTTTGTCCACATGAAAGGCTTGGAAGCAATAAGCTCCATCTTTTCTTTACGGGAAGCTCCTGATTTTTTAAGAGCTGCCAGTTCCTCCATCAAAGCAAAAAGACCTTCCTCAGCTTCACCTATCATTACGGCATCAAAAAAATCGCTCATCGGTTCAGGATTTGTTGTACCACAGCCGCCTGAAATAACAACAGGATCATCCTCCCCGCGATCACAAACCTTCAAAGGAATTTTTCCCAAATCAAGCATCGCAAGAACTTCAGTAGCACAAAGCTCATATCCTATGGAAAAAGCAACCACATCAGTATTTCCAAGAGGCATACCTGTCTGAAGTGTATATAAAGGAATATTTTTCTTTACAAGAAGTTCTTCAAAATCCTTGTCGGGAGCAAATACAAGCTCCGAGCGGATATCATCGTAAGCATTGAGCCCGTTATAAATAATCTTGATTGCAAGGTTTGACATTCCGATTTCATACATATCAGGGAATGCAACAGCAACATTCAGCCGGGAATCATTTTCTACATGAGGCTTCACAACAGAACCGTACTCTCCCCCCAAATACTTGGAAGGAGCCTGCACAGTATTAAGCAGCCAGCCAAAATCTTTTAAAGGTTCTACTAGTTTCATCGTACCAAAAATTAAACAATTTCTACATTAAAGTCAAGACGTCTGGACCTGACGCTCATAACCAGTCCCATGGAAATAGCATTGGTCATATAAGAGGAGCCTCCATAGGAAAGAAAAGGCAAAGGAATACCAGTAATAGGCATGACTCCCATAACCATTCCGACGTTTACCAGGAAATGGAAGAACATCATTCCAAGAACGCCGACTGCAATATAATATCCGTAGGAACTTGTTGTATTCTTCGCAATATTCATTATCCTGTACATTATGATAAAGAACAAAGCAAAAACAGAAAGCCCGCCTATCAATCCTACTTCCTCCGCAAGAATACTGAAAATAAAGTCAGTGCTCTGTTCCGGAAGATACTGGAGATGACTCTGGCTTCCCATCTTGAATCCACGACCGAAAAGCCCTCCGGCACCGATTGCAATCTTCGACTGCCTGATATTCCATCCGCGGCCTCTAGGGTCAACTTCTGGATCCAGGAAGATAATGAGACGCTGAATCTGGTACTCCTTGAGAACCTTGCGTGCAACAATTGCAAGAAGCATTGAAAGTGCAAACATTGTACAGAAATAGCAGATCCAATAATAGTACTTCTGCTTAAACAGACGGTACCCGATAAAAGAAACCACATCAAGAAGTATGAAACCGGCAATAAGCGGCATCAAATATTTATTGTTCTCAAAAATTGTAACAAAACCTAAAGCTGTATGGCCTGCCTCCCTGAGCCAGATATAACTGTGCCACATAGGAAGAAGGGAAACAATAATTGTGCTTGCCCCAAGCCCAAGCACAAACATTACGTAACGCAAAGGGAAATTAGTCATAAAACACATTGCAAGGAATATCGGAATATAAACAGTTGCAGTTCCCAGGTCAGGCTGAATCAGGATAAGCCCTGCAGGAAGCCCCATGATACAAAGTGCTGCAAGGAATCTCTTTGCAGGATTCATTGTACTTGTTTTTTCCATAAACTTTGCAAGAAACATTATGTAAAGAATCTTGCCGAATTCTGAAGGCTGCAATGCAACAGGACCGATGTCAATCCAGCTTCGTGCACCATGATGTTCCCTTGTAAAAAGTCTTACGTATACAAGCAGAACAATGAAAACTATATAAGCATACGTTGCATATTTCTTGAATTTACGGTAATCCAGAAGCGATATGGAAATCATTAACAAGAATCCTGCACCAATCCATACAACCTGCTTCAGATAAGTTCTTGAAGTAAGATCACCGCGGGAATTTATTCCTGCAGAATATATAAAGCACACACCTATGGTGCTTAAAAGGAGCACACAACAAATTATTACAAAATCAAAACGTTCAAAAAACTTAATCTTCATTTATTCACGCCTTCCATGCATCTGCTGATAAAGTTTATTTCTATAAACAGGTCCAAGAGCAGCTACAGCTTCTTCATAAGTCTGTTCAGCAAAAATACCCTGCATAATAATGTTGGTAGCATAAGGTGCCCACCATTCCCAATCATTCACAGCTTCAACAACCGTTGCGATGACAATCTGGTCCTCAACAGGTGCATCATAAGGAGCATAAGCAACCATCCACGAATGCCAGTGATCAGGCTTAGCGTTTGCAACTTCAGCGGTACCGGTCTTACCGGCAATCTGAACAACCTTACAGTTCATAGGAAGCTGGGCTGAACCGTTTGTAATCATATAACGCATGTTAGACTGAACCTGCTTCCACACAGAATCAGGAATATCAGAGCTCTTGAGAACTTCCGGCTTAACTTCCTCTATGGTCTCATTGTTAACAGGATTTCTGACTTCCTTGAGAAGATGAGGCTTATAAATCGTACCGCCGTTACAAACCATAGCAACCATGTTTGCAAGATGCAAAGGTGTTACAAGAGTATTACCCTGTCCGATGGACATATTAACAGTATCACCACCAAGCCACTTTCTCTGGAATCGACGCTCATTCCATTCCGGAGTTGGAACAACACCCACCTTCTGTGTCGGAAGATCAATTTCAGTTGACTGACCGAGCCCGAATTCCCTTGAATAAGCGGCAATCTTGTCAACACCAAGCTTGAGTCCTACATCATAGAAATAAACATCACATGACTGTGCGTAAGCATTCTTAAGATTCAGATATCCATGACCCGCCCTCTGGTGGCAGTGGAATATACGGTCACCATATTCAAACTTACCGGGACAAAGAATCTTTTTCTCCGCAGGAATCAAATTCTCATTCAGTACGGCAGTCTGCATAATAGTCTTGAACGTAGATGCAGGAGGATATGTAGAGTTAACAACACGGTTGACGAGCGGATTGTTCGGAGAATTCAGAAGCCGTACATATTCATTGTTCGCATCATCGGAAGAGAATATATTGGAATCGAAGTAAGGATATGAAACCATTGCTATAACTTCGCCAGTCGCAGGCTTTATAACAACAGAGGCACCAACTCGGTCGCCCAAGGCGGCTTCCACAAGATGCTGAACAGTTGTATCTATTGTGAGAACAATATTCTTACCTGTCTGAGGAGGTATAACTTCCACGTCATTACTAACAACTCGTCCTCTGGCATCGACTTTCCTGATTTCACTGCCGGGTGTTCCCTGAAGAAGCTTGTCGTACTGCTTTTCAATGCCCGCCTTGCCGATAACAGAATTTCTTGTATATCCTTCATTATAAAGAATATCGAGCTCATTCTTTGAAATGTTACCAACATAACCAAGAATATGGCTCATGGAACCTGATTCAAGATAAGTTCGGATGGGTTTATTTCTCCAGGACACTCCGGGAAGATCCGTCAAATTCTCTGCAATATTGCTGATGACGGAGAGAGGAACGTTGGATTTAATTTCTATTGAAGTGTATTCACGGCTCCTGTATTCTTCAGGAACTTTACGGTCAATGACCTTCTTGTTAATTTCCAGATATTCTGAAAGCTTCATAGCCACAGTATCATAATGCCCCTTAGGAATTTCTCCAGGGTTTAAGTCAACGGCAAAAGAATCGGTATTAATAACAATAGGCAGAGAAGCATTCCTGTCAAAGATTTCCCCGCGTTGGGCTTCTATGACAGTACCTTTATTAGAAATTGTTGCAGACTGTTCACGGTAGTCATTTCCAAGAACGATCTGCAGATAGAAAAGTCTGAATGTATACAGAATAAAAGTCAGCAGGACAAAAAGAAACAGAACAAGCATTTTCCTGCTTCTGACTTCTGTGCTTTCTTCCGAATTTACAAAATCTTTTCCTTCCATTACTTTACCTTCTCCGGATCAAGAACCAAAGTTTTTTCAAATACATCCAGGAATCTGAAGATGAAGGGTGTAAGCAAAGCATTTACAAGAAGCTCAAACCCGAAGGCTACAGAAATAAAATTATATGAAAAAACAAAAGGAAATATAAGTGAAGCGAACCAAAGAAACACAGCCTTGAACATGGTAACCGCAAGTCCGTAAAGAATCTGGAGGAAAAAGGCTTCCGTGTTCAAGGTCTTTATAAACCATCCGCCTGCCCAGCCTATTACAGTTCTGATCAAGCAATTCAGACCGAAAGGTCCAGCACTTAAAAAGTCAAGAAAAAGTCCGCTCACAAAACCTGTAGACTCTCCCAAACCTCTTCCATTATGCAATGCAAAATACATTACACAAATTAAACTCAAATCTGGAATTGCAGGAAGGATTGATATATTGGCAAACAAGGAAGATTCGATAAGGGAAGTACAAAACAAAACAAATGTACTTGCAAAAAAAGATTTCAACATTTTTGTCTCCAAGCAACTGAAAACCTATATCAGTTGCTACTATTCTGCTCTGAAACATTGACAACAAAAACATCTTCCAGTTTAGAAAAATCAATTACAGGTGTCATTTCAATTAGGAGAGATGAATCATAGTCAAGAGTCTGTATTTTTGTAATTGTTCCAATAGGAACACCTTTCATGTAATTATCATTCTCACCGGAACTTACAACAACATCTCCATAATGAATTTCATCAATGGAACGTTTACGGATATAGTTCAATGACATAGGCGATTCAAGAGAACCATTTCCGACAGCAAGACCGATATCTCGGGATGTTTGAATTCTTGCTGAAATATTGCATTTAGAATCAAACACAGGCATGATTGTACTTGTACCAAGACCTACAGTTACAATTCTTCCGACAATCCCTACATTTCCGTTCTGGACTGCAACAACAGGCATACCTTTTTTGATTCCGTTCCTGAGGCCCTTGTTAATAGTGATTCCCGTATACAATCCGTTAGGATCTCTCGCTATAATTCGGGCACCAATATTTTCATTTTCAAGGGATTCTGAAAACTCAAGCTGGGAATTAAGATAATCATTTTCCCTGCGCAAATCAGCATTCTTTCTCTGAAGATATTCATAATCCCTGAGCTTTTCTTCCAGTTCATTGTACTTCTTGTGAAGATTATGAAAATCAGCCACATAATTAAAAGCACCTGAAACTGTGGAAGTGACCCCGCTAATAGCCTTCTGAGCAGATGACATCACAGAAAATCCGACCTTAGAAAAATTAATGACAAAACCGCCCGCCGAAAATCCCAGCATAACAGAGCTTACAAAAATAAGCACCGCCAGAAGAATTTCAGAAGGACGGATATGAAACTTGAACTTCATAAATTAATTGTTAAGATTATCGTAGATTGAATAGTTGGCATTCATATCCTTGAACAATTCAAATGCCTGACCAGCACCAACAGCAACACATTCAAGAGGCTTATCAACAAGAATAACAGGAACCATCGTTTCCTTTGAGATAAGCTTCTGGAGACCCTTAAGCATTGAACCGCCACCGGTCATAACAATACCGCGTTCAACAATATCGGATGCAAGTTCTGAAGGCGTGCGACCCAAAGTCTTTTTAATTTCCTCGACAATCTTTGTAACAGGTTCCTTGAGAGCCTCACGAACTTCTACCGAGTCAACTTCAAGACGGCGTGGAAGACCTGTAATGGCATCATTTCCCTTTACTTCAAGCTTCTCGATATCAGAATTCTTGTCCACACTTACATTACCGATTTCAATCTTGAGACGTTCTGCAGTTGCGTTACCAATCTTAAGGTTATGAACCTTACGGATATGCTCAACAATTGCCTTATCGAATTCGTTTCCGCCAGTACGGATGGAACTTGTAATAACCATACCACCTAAAGAAATAACAGATACCTCTGTTGTACCGCCGCCAATATCACAAACCATATGTCCGGCCGGTTCATAGATAGGAATCTGCGCACCGATAGCAGCCGCTAGACTTTCTTCAATAACGCCAACTTCCTTTGCACCAGCCTGAAGAGCTGCGGCAATAACAGCATCACGCTCAACCTGTGTAATACAAGAAGGAATTCCAATCTTCATGCGTGTGCTCTTGAAAAGCCTATGCTTTGGAATAATCTTAGAAATAAAATATTTAATCATCTTCTGAGTAGAATCGCTATCAGAAATAACACCGTCTGCCAAAGGACAGATTGCAACAATGTCATTAGGTGTACGCCACAACATACGCTTTGCTTCCGCACCGACAGCCCTGACTCTACCAGTACCCTTTTCCACAGCAACAACAGAAGGTTCGTCAATAACAATACCCTGGTCCTTTACATAAATCAATGTATTACATGTACCAAGGTCAATACCTATATCCGTTGTAAAACTATCAAACAATCCCATCTTTATTTCCTCCCACTTTCACTATTTAGTCGAATTTTTTTTATTGGCATACTGATGATCCGGCTGAATTTTCAGACATTTTTTCCATTCGTATCTTGCCTTAGCCATGTCACCTTCATGTTCGTATATTAATCCCAAACCATAATGTGCGTCAGCAAAATTCTGATTAATCTCAAGAATTTTCTCGAATTCTTCTCTAGCGCCATCATAATTTTCTTCACCCAAAAGAATTTCTCCAAGCATATAACGGCTGCGAATAATCAGCTCGTCGTTTGTAGAATTCTTGAAAACCCTGAAAAGATACTGCTTGGCCGCACTCTGCAAATTAATCTTGCAGTACTGTTCAGCAATATACAGCAAAAGTGCAGACGGATCTGACGGCCACACAAGCAGTGCTGTACCGAAATATTCTATGCTCTTCTCGGAATCACCCAAATCAGCATAACTTAATGCCAGATAAAGAGACAAATCATCAGACCTGTAACCATCGTCAAAACACATTTCAAGATACTTTACGGCAAGGTCCGAATAATAATAATAATTAGAAAATCTGTTCTTATAGAAATAAGCTTTTCCCAGCATATACTCAATCTGGGGAACAGATCCAGTGACAGCGGATATTAAAGCCACTCTAAGGGAATTTATAGATTCGTCAAGATAAAGTTGAGCCTGTGTATTATCAACATCAGAAACTGCAAGAAAAAATGCACTATAGCCTTTGAATGTCATTGCAGTGTTATTGAAAGGGTTCTTATCCAGAAGCTGCTTAGAAATATCATACACTTCTGAATAATTATGCTCGTCCCATTGCTTGTACAGCATAGAAACTGAAGCAGATTTATATAATTTTTTTGCAATAAAATAACAGCCAGTAGAAATTAATGATATAGCTAACAAAATAGATGTTCCTATAAGAATTCCCCTCACTATGTGTTTCTTCTGCCTTACAACACGTGAATTCTTAGACTGCTTCATACTTCCACCAACTAAAACTATTTTACAAATGTATTATCATAATAAAAAAAGGGATATAATAAGCCGGGTTCTGTCTTACAGTTACCTGTAAATGGCCATCTATCCACAATGCCAGTTGCCTGACACCTCCAGCGATCTACCCGCAGTATAAGTCCGGAAAACCAAACTGCTATCTGATCTTGCTCCAGATGAGGTTTACTTATGCCATTTCTGTTGCCAGAAACGCGGTGAGCTCTTGCCTCGCCTTTTCACCCTTACCTGCTAAAAGCAGGCGGTTATTTTCTGTAGCACTGTCTGTCAGAAACAAGGTTTATGCACCAAAAGTACAAGTGCCTTTTTCTGCCCGGTTATTACCCGGCATCTTTTCCGGTGGAGCCCGGACTTTGCCTCACACAACAAAACTATCATCAGCTATGCCATGAGCGACCATATATCCCATCTAAATTACTAAATCAGTGACTATTATTCATAGTCCAAAGATGAACCTACATCATCAGATTCTGAATCTGTTTCATCATCAGAATATTCGTCTTCTGCATATTCATCATCATCAAAACCTGCAAATGACTCATCATCATCTACAAGGCTACCAGCATCATCCATTGTGAAGTAGCTTGATTCAGAATCATCTGTTTCTTCGTAGAACAGGATGCGGCTGCAATAAGGACAGAAAAGAATCTTCTCCCCCTTGTGAACATCATTCGCGAACTGTGCAGGAAGAATCATATGACAACCATCACAAACATTTCCCTTTACAGCAACGATACCCTTTCTATTTCTCTGGATAATTCTCTGGAACTTAAAGATTGTCTCAACATCAATGCCTTCTGACATTTCCTTTTCCTGTTCCGCAAGACTGTCAAGTTTCTCCTGGAGACCATTCATTTCTCTTTCAAGACTTTCTCGAGCTTCCTGAACATCACCTTCCATCTGGGCAATAACAATTTCACTTGCATTCAATCTTTCCTGCTGTTCAGCAAAAATCTTCTCTTCTCTCTGAAGCTGCTTTCTTATTTCCTCTTCCTTGAGCTTAGCTTCATTGATCTGCTTGTCAAGAAGTTCGTATTCCCTATGAGTTGTAATTGCATCCATACCCTTTTCACCGTTTTCACGTGCTCTCTGGGCTTCGTCAAGTTCTACTTTAAGAGACTGAACCTTAGACTTTTCAGTTTCATATTCTGCGTTATTCTCAATATATTCCTTTTTGAAGCGAGTAAGACCTTCAACACTTCCGTCCAAAGACTTCGGAAGTTCTTCCTTCTTTGCTTCAATCTCGTACTTTTCTGCAAGTACATCCTGCAAACTTTTTAGTTTGTCGAGAATTTCTGTCATCTGCATTGATCATGACCTCTTATTCTAAAATGCTCTATCGTAACAATATACAATATTTATGCCATAATGTCTATACACTAATCAAAGTTTATAAACACGATATCCACAAAAATGAAACAAAAAGGGAACCTTTCCGACAAAACTTCCAACAAGCAGCCGAAAAGATTCCCTCTTTTTTTTACCCAAAGCCTATTCGATATAATCCTTAAGACCTGAAGCTCGTCTAGGATGTCTCAGACGACGCAGAGCCTTAGCTTCAATCTGCCTGATACGTTCCCTGGTAACATTAAAATAAAGTCCTACCTCTTCCAAAGTGAGAGAATATCCGTCATCGAGACCGAATCTCATCTTAAGAACCTCCTGCTCACGTGCCGGAAGAGTATTAAGAACCGAGCGGAGCTGTTCCTGAAGCAGCTTATAAGAAGTCTGCACTGCAGGATTTTCAACTTCCTTGTCCTCAATGAAGTCTCCCAGTGAACTGTCCTCTTCTTCACCGATAGGAGTTTCAAGAGAAATAGGCTCCCTTGCAACGCTCTTAACCTGCTTTACTCTGCTTACAGGCCAAGAAAGCTGTGCCGCAATTTCTTCATCAGTTGGTTCACGTCCAAGCTTTTGCATAAGCTGACGGCTTTCACGCACAACCTTGTTGATCTGTTCAATCATGTGAACAGGAACACGAATAGTACGGGCCTGGTCAGAAATAGAGCGGGTAATTGCCTGGCGAATCCACCATGTAGCGTAAGTAGAAAATTTATACCCCTTACGATATTCAAATTTTTCGACAGCCTTAATAAGACCTATGTTTCCTTCCTGGATAAGATCGAAAAGCTGGAGACCGCGGTTAGTATATTTCTTGGCAATGGAAACAACAAGACGAAGGTTGGCATTAATAAGACGGTTCTTGGCACGCTCAATCTTTAATTTTCCGGCCTGAATTTTCTTTGTCATTTCAAGAATTTCTTCTACAGAATTTTCAAATTCATATTCAAGACGGCGAAGCTTTCTGTCAATCTTCTGAATCTGTGTATAAACTTCACGGATTTCATCAGACGTAAGACCGAGCTCTGCTTCAAGCTTCTTGCTTTCCGAATGAGTTGCAAGACGCTTACCAACCTGACGAAGTCCTGAAGGATCTGCAATTCTGAGCTCCTTCATACGCTTTTCCTGTTTTCTATGATACTCATCAATCTTTACGGTAGCATCAATGAATTTTGATGAAAAGCGTTCAATCTCTTCTGTCTGTATTTCAATTTTCTGAAGCTCAGGAAGAATCTTGTCCTTAAGCTCAACCAGCTGCGGGTCTCCAAAAATGCTCATGCTTTGATCATTTTCATTAAGCTGCTTCTTGAGAGCCATATAAGCCTTCATATCATCCTTGAGAGACTTAAGAACCGGACCGTAACAGCTCTTTAGACGACGCTTCTCTGCCATCTCTTCATTTATTTCTTTACGGGCCTTTCCCGATTCATGAACATCAATCTTGGTAAAAGCTTTCTGCGATATAGCAAAGAATTCAGGAATCATCATACCGGAATTCTTGATTACATCCTTAATGACATTCTGTCCGTCTTCCATTTCCTTTGAAAGGAAAACTTCCTGCTCACCATTAAGAAGATTCTCCTTACCGATTTCACGAAGATAAAGACGAATAGGATCATCCACACTTCCGTCCTTGTCTCCGTTTGCAACAAGACGATGCTTCCCATCCACTTCATCGGACTTCTGGTCAAGCATAGAAGATTCTTCATCATCAAAATCATCCTCATCATCCTGACCGTCATCATCCATCATGTCTTCCATATCTTCCATAATCTGAATGTTATTCTGTGAAAGCAACTGAAGAACGGACTCCATCTTCGGGGAATTGACAAAATCCATACCAAGCATCTCATTTATTTCATCCCAAGAAACTACCTGCTTGCTGCTTGCATAGTCCAAAAGTTTCTGAACATTAGGCTCAAGCTTGTCATCCTCTGACTCAGCTTCGTCAGCCTGAGCACCAGATTCTTCAGCAATGACTTCAATTTTTGCCTTTGCCTTTCTTACAACAGGCTTCTTTTCTGTCTTTTCCGGTTCTTCTGGCAGTTCTGATTCTGATTTTGGCTTAGATTTTTTTACAACCACTTTAACTTTTTTAGCTTTTGGTTTATTTTCACTAGATTCTTTCTCAGCAACTTCTGCAACATTCTCGTCTGATTCATTTAAAGGTGTGTTAGGAGCCATGATTTACCCTTTCAACAAAGAAATCTGTTTATCTATGTCCATCTTTTTCAGAAGAAGATCATTGAGACTAATGCCATCATCATTTACAGCCGAAAAATTCTGTATCTGACTGCTGATTGCATCTCGCTGACGTTTAAGAGAATTCTTCTTTATAAGAGAAATACTGTCCAGAACCGACTGCTCTGCATGCGCAGAATATTCATTCATAGATTGAATCATCAATCCCTTCAGTTCTTCATTGCCGCATCTGTTAAGTATACTGCTTACAGAAAAGCATTCACCGCTTAAACATTCTTCCATTATGATGAACAATTTTCTTGCCTGTTCATCCGTAAAATCATCAACAGAAATTTCATCATGCATTTTCCGGAAAAGACTGATATCATCAGTTATAGCTGTCAAAACAGCACGGAGCTCGGAAGTAACATGGAGTCTCTCCACCCTTTCAGGCTCTTGCAGATTCCGTTCATTTTCTTTCAAACGCTTGGACAATTTTTCACGATTTGAATAATCATTATGGATTGCATCAAGACCAATACCATAAACCTGGGAAAACTTTTCCAGGCAGGCATCTTTTTGAATATCCAACTGCAGGCTGTCTACATACGAAAAAAACTCCAGTGAAGCTTTCATTTTTCCCTCAGGAGAGTCTTTAGGGTACAATAAGAGCAGTTTAGATATTAGATAATCATTATCTAATATAGCATCTTCAACAAGCTTCGTCAAGATTTCCGCACCAAAATTTATCATAATTTCAGCAGGATCCTTTCCGCCCTCAATATTTATGACCTTAACCGTTATTCCTTTTCGGCGGCACATATAAATCGCTGCCCTCGTTGCCTTCTGTCCTGCCCCGTCACTGTCAAAGGAAAGAACAACTTCATCAATAAAAGGCTTCACAAGAAGAACCTGTTCATCCGTAAGGGCCGTTCCGAGAGGAGCTACCGCATACTCGATTCCGCATTGGTGATATGCAATACAGTCCATATAGCCTTCACAGAAAATTACCTTACGTTTTTCACGTATAGCCTGCTTAGCGAAATTGAAGGCATAAAGAGTCCGCCCCTTCTTATACTGGACAAGGTCACCTGAATTCAGATACTTAGGGGACTTGGCCGGATCTCCACGAAGAAAACGCCCCCCCATGGCAACCACATCACCTTTCTTATCAAAAATAGGAAACATCAGTCGGTCTGAAAAAAATGAGATGTCAGGATACCTGGAACTGAAAAGACCCGAATTCTTCAAGAACTCAGGCGTAAAATTCTTGCTGAGAAGAAATTTCTTAAGCCACAACCTGTCCTGAGGTGCATAACCAATCCTGAACTTCTCAAGAATCTCACGGGAAATGCCGCGACGAGAAATATAATCAAGAGCAAACTTGCCTGCGTCCGTTTCCATGAGAAGATAATGAAACATGTTTGCCACGCGGGTATAAAGATTTATGTATTCATCCTTGAGCTTTGCACGAGGATCTTCCTGAAGTTCACTGCGTCCGTTATCCGTATAGCTCAAAGGAATACCCGCCTTATGGGCAAGAAGTTCTATAGCTTCGGGATATGAAATCTTTTCCATTTCCATAACAAAGTTAAGGACAGTACCCTTCGCATGACAGCCGAAGCAATAATAGAAACGCTTCTCAGGAGAGACACTGAAGGAAGGAGTCTTCTCGTGATGGAACGGACAGCATCCCCACCAGTCGGCTCCTTTCTGCGTAAGAGGCACATATTCGCTTATCGTCTGGATAATATCAGTTCTATTGGTAACTTCATCAATAGATTCCTGAGCAATAAATCTCCCGGCCATTTAGTTCTGAGCCGCACGTTTTGTATAGAATTCTTTCGAAGCCCTGTTATGTTCGCTCAAAGTTTTGCTGAAATTATGACTTCCTCCCCTGGGATCTTTTTTAACGAAATAAAAATAATCCGTCCCAGCAGGATTTGCACTGGCATTTAGAGCAACTGTTCCGGGATTTGATATCGGTCCTGGAGGAAGACCTCTATATTTATAAGTATTATAGGGACTATCAATTTCAAGGTCTGAATAAAAAATGCGTTCCGGATGAGGCTTTCCCTGGACTTCCGTAATTATATATTCAACAGTGGCACAAGATTCAAGACCTATTCCATTATTTACACGGTTAATGAAAACACTTGAAATAAGAGGCGCCTCCTCCGCAACCTGATACTCCCTTTCAACAACGGAAGCAAGAATCACTCTTGTATAAATTTCTTCAGGGGTTCCTCCCAGAAGACCAGGAATACCTCGAGCCTTCTCAAAAAAAGTGTCCACCATTTTTCTAAGCACATCCTCTGCGGCCATGCCGGGCGTAAAGAAATATGTTTCAGGAAAAAGGAAACCTTCAAAAGTTTCCGCAGGAATCTGGTACTTTGCAAGAAGACCCCTGTCGCATACTGCTAACATAAAATCTTCTGCGGAACAAATTCCTGACTCCTCAAGAAGCTTTGCCACCTTAGATTTTGTTAAACCTTCAGGAATGCTTACAGAAACTGTTATGGAAGTACCTGTCTGCACAACTTCCATAATATCCCTGAGAGACATTGAACTCTTTACAACGTAGTGCCCTTTCTTCATGTTGAATCCGCCATCCGACTTGAGCAGATTGAATCTAGCAACATAATACATAATCCTGGAAGAACGTATGACCCCTGCCTTTTCAAGGCGGTCTGCAACCGCCATAACGCTGTCACCTGAATTCACATCAAATTCCAGGTCAGCTTCATTTTCAGTTCCTGAAACAGGACTTATCATCTTATTCCAAAGAGCGAAGGCTCCTACAAAAAGAACAGCACAAATTGCAATGACCCAAACAAGGATAAATACAGCCAAAGGCATTTTTTTTGATTTTTCTTTCATAATAATTCTCTGCTTTAATAAAAATTAAAACTCTATCTCCTGACCTTCTATCGCGAGGTTCACGCTTATGTCACTGCGCATATTATAATCTTCATACAATCTTGCAGCTTCCAGCATATTATATATCTTCTGGTCGTTATAGGAAGGCTCATGATGATACATGTAAACACTTTTTACATTCCATGCGCTAGCAAAATCTATTGCGTAGCAGAATATATTATGCCCCCAGTTTGCTTTAGCAAGAGCTTCTTCTGCAGCATACTGGCTGTCAACAACAAGAACGTCAGCATTCTCAAAAATATGATTCTTTTCTATTCTCTTGTCAAAGTCCGATGTCCTAAGCTCTATATCAGTTGCATACACAAATTTCTTTCCGTTTTCTTCAAAAGCATAAGCATATGAATTTCCGGGATGCTGCATTTTCTTTGCAGTAATTTTTATCCCGTCAACATAAAAGGGCTCCCCTTCCTGAATCAGATGAAAAATGAAACGGTTCTTTATGTTATCCCAGCTCGCGTTTATCGGAAAATAGGGACAGGAATTCTGCACGCCCAAAATTCTTTCAGCCGCAGGAAATGTCGAATAAAAATCAACCGTCGTCTTAGGATTGAAGAGAGGTGAGAAAAACGGTATTCCCTGAATATGATCCCAATGAAAATGCGACATAAGAATATTATAGTGGTTGTCCGAAGAAGGTTTCCCGTGAACCGCAAATTCCCGTAAACCCGAACCACAATCCAATATAAATCTTGTGCCGGAATCTGACACAAATTCAACACAGGCGGTATTACCACCCACTGTTCCGAAAAGCCACTGCGGCAGCGATGCAAGGAATCTGGTTCTCGCATCAGGGGACTCTAAGTCCTTAGGAGTAATACGTTGTACAACTGCAGAGATTTTAGCTTGTATTTGCTCTTGTGTAACAGGTGTTGGTATCGACCCTCTTACACCCCAAAAATGGACTTTCAATTAACTTCCTCTTCTTCCTACCCACCTAATTTTAATGCAATGAATAAAAAAATTCAACATTTATATTTACAAGGAATTCATTTGTTAAGCACAGGAGAAAAAAAAACATACTTTTCAAAAACTGAATGGACTAAAATGAAAAAAAAGGATGGTTTAAAATAAAAAAAGCTGAAGAAAACCTCAGCACTTCATGGGGAGTGAAGGATTCGGACCTACGAAGGACGAGCCAACAGATTTACAGTCTGCCCCCTTTGACCACTCGGGAAACTCCCCATACTCATTTAAGAGTTAAAGCCGCCGCAGGGATTCGAACCCAGGACCTCGAGATTACA
>JAZUJH010000153.1:0-65950 GCA_045642665.1 Treponema sp. | reverse complement strand
AGAAAAATATAATCTATCAGGGATGCCATGCACAAAAACTTAGCACAGATTCCGGCCCAGCCCCGATTGCAGTGGAAATGGGCAGGGCCGATTGGAACGGAAAGCGGGTGATGGTTCCGGCTTCCGGCCGGTTTCAGCTGGAGGATGTTTCTAATGGTTGCAGCCTGCTCCTGAAAATTATAAGAATCTTCTGGGATGGTTCAAGATTGTTTTAACTAATTCTTTATGCGATAAACAGAATTTTCGTGAAGGTGTACAGGATATTGTTCAACGTAGACAACTCTTCCATCAAGAACGCCCAGCTTAACGACCTCACTTTCCTCTGCACGATACATGGACGACATGCCGTTGAAAATAAAATTCCCCATGCTATAAACAATTAGGCTCTTCCCGTACCACTCCGTAGGCTGCAGAACATGTGGATGACTTCCAAAAATAACGTCCGCACCTCTATCGCAAAGACTTTCATAAAACTTTCGCTGATTCTTTGACGGAATAAACTGATACTCCTCACCGCCATGAACATTTACCACAACAAATTTTCCCTTGGACTTTTCAGTTTCAACAAGCTTAAGAATTTCATCTCCCTGCCAAAGTATTCCGGCCCTGGTTTCAGTTGCAGTCGACATTGTATTGCCGTTGAATCCGCTTCGCTCAATGGGATAAGCTCCGCAACTTATTACAGCAAATTCCTGGCCATTTATATTCGTGTAAAAAAAATTCCTGGCCTCTTCCTGATTATAACCGACCCCGCTTGAATTGACTCCGTATTTTTTAAAAGCCTTCAGCGTATCCCTAAATCCAGCCTCTCCGTAATCATAGCAGTGATTGTTTGTCAGCATGAGATAATCGAATCCTGCCTCCTGAAGTTTGGGCAGAACCTTTTCATTGAATTTGAAAGTGAAAGCCTTCGTTGCATTCTTAGTGCTTTTTGTGACAGCTCCCTCGAGATTCCCGATTGTAAAGTCGCTGTTCTGAAGAAGTGGAAGCGTATCACAAAAAACTTTATTCAGTCCGTCCTTTTCGTACATGAGGATTTCTTCTGTTCCTCGGGCAAGCATCAAATCTCCCACACTTGCTATAAAAACCGGCTTCTTAATTTTTTGCTTCAGAACGGATATTTCTTTTTCCGTTCCACCGCTGAAGATTGTGTCAGCCCAAATTTTTATTAATTCTTTCAACGGTTCTGCATAAATTTTTATTCTGACTCTTGTTTCTTCTCTCAAAGGATATTCACTGTTGCCTGCATACATTCCGTCTATGCTCAAAGCTCTTCTGCCTTTTTCCAATGAAGCTGCATCTGAAAAAGCAATTGTCAGTTCAGGGTTCAGCAGGGAATTTTTCTGTGAATCCGGATTTTTGAAGTCAGCTTCCACCGCCGGAAGAATGTCCCTGTACTGTTTCACATAAACCAGTTCACTGACATTTTCTAAAGGGCCTGATGTCAGTTCTTCCGTAAGCAAAAGTTTTTTCTCCTGAGAAATATAGGCCGCAACAACAGGAATTGAATCTTTCTTTCCGAACCGGGTGAAGACAGGCACCTGACTTTCTTTTGCAAATTCTATATCCGGGACCTCGTTTTTCGTTTTTCCCGGTTCCTTTTTTTTCTCTCCAAAACAATCTTCTTCGTCTGCACACAGACTTTTGTTTACAACAAAAAGATTCGGTTGAGCTTCATAAAGGGAATCTTCAACAACTATGAAATATTTTATCTGTCTGTACCGCTTTACTGTAAGTTCAAATGTAATCAGCACGGAAAGCAAAACATGTGCCGCAATTACCAGAACAGAGGACGTTACTAGAATGATTTTATGCAACCTGGTCATACTATTAGTTTAGTATATTATTACTTCAGTTAAAACTTATTTAGAAAATTATTGGTGGATTTTTTGAAATTTATATACCCCATAAATGATTACGAAGATGCAACATCCAAAAACAATAAAATCCAGAGGCTCTAAATCCGGCATGCATCTGATTCAGAATTATTGAATATGTACTTGTTTTTTTATTGGAAAACGAATTCCATTTTTAGGAGTGAACCTCTAAAATTGCTTTTTTAGAGATAACTTTAAAAAAAGCGATACTTTAAGCATTAAAATTTCAAAGATTAAAAATATTTTTTTTGAGATGACCAGGATTTTATATTTGTTTAAAATTGTTTAAAATAAAAACGCCGCCCTTGTATAATAAGAGCGGCTACGAAACATCAAATTACTAAAACTTATGCTTCTACAGGAGCTGCTTTCTTAGCTTCCTTTGCAGCAATTCTTGCTTTGTTCTTAAGATTTGCTTTACAGATCTTACAAATCTTTGCTTTCTTACCATCAATTTCATGATCGTAAAGAACCTTTACATTTTCGTTACCACAGATTGGACACTTTCCGCGTCCGTGATTTGGTTCCTTGCGAATTCCAGTTCCACGATGTGATTTAGACATGGCTTACTCCTTTGCAGCTTCAGCTTTTTCAGCCTTTGCTTTTTTTGCTGTTTTCTTTTCCTTGCTTTCTGCCTTTGACGAACCGTCATCAGCTTCAGGGAGCTTGTAGTCTACCAATTCAAGGATAACAACATCTGCAGCATCACCCTGGCGGAATCCCATCTTAAGGATACGTGTATAACCACCATTGCGATCCTTCATGCGTGGACCGATTTCTGTAAAGAGTTTGTTAAGAATCTTTTCGTCAGCAATAAACTTTGCAACTGTTCTTCTGTTATGAACAGAATCAACTTTTGCACGTGTAATCAGCTTTTCAGCAGCCTTACGTACTTCCAAAGCCTTTGCCTTTGTTGTTGTAACACGCTCATATCTGAAAAGAGATGTTACCATATTGCGTGTCATAGCACGGCGGTGTGCTGTTGTACGTGAAAGCGGATTAAATCCCATCTTATGGTTCATTCGTTCTCGTCCTTATTATTATGCAAGTTAACATTCTTCAGGTGGCTGTAATCTGTCATACCCAAAGTCAAACCCCGTTCCTCAAGTTTTGCCTTGATTTCCTCAAGACTCTTCTTACCGAAGTTACGTGTCTTTGTAATGTCTTCTTCCGTTTTCTTTGTTAATTCACCAACTGTGTGAATATTTGCATTCTTAAGACAATTTGAACTGCGTACAGAAAGTTCAAGTTCTTCTACGTTCATATCGAGAATCTTCTTGAGTTCTCCGTCTGCTTCTTCCAGTTCATCGCCTGAAGAACATTCACTTTCGTTAAAGTTTACGAAGATAGCAAAATAATCTTTTGCAATCTTTGCTGCTTCAGCCAAAGCATCTTCCGGTTTAATGGAACCGTCTGTCCAAATCTCAAGAATAAGTTTGTCGTAGTCGTTGCGCTGACCAACACGGCAAGGTTCAATAGAATACTTTACCTTTGGTACAGGAGTGAAGATACAGTCCATTGGAATTGTTCCCACAACTTCAACGAAATGTTCGTTTTCTTCAGCAGAAACATATCCTCTACCCAAGTCAACCTGGATTTCTAATTCAAGATGAGCTCCATCCATCATAGTAAATACATCAAGTCCCTTAGTCATGATTTCAAGCTGACCAGGCTTTTCAAAGTCTTCACTTTTTACTGTACCTGGCCCCTTGAATTCGTAAAGAATTGTATCTTCTTCAACGTCCTTAGGCAAGCGCAAACGAATCTGTTTCAAACTGTTCAAGACTTCCAGTGTATCTTCAGAGATGTTAGGAATCTTTTCAAATTCGCTGGAAATTACATGTGGAACACCGTCTGCATCATATGAAGTAATACGAACTGATGAAACTGCATAGCCCTGGATTGATGAAAGCAAAACACGTCTCAATGTGTTTCCTACTGTAGTACCAAATCCATGTTCAAAAGGTTCTGCTGAAAATTTTCCATAATTCGGATTAGTTTCAAGATGATCGAATTGAATGTTCTTTGGTTTCTTAAAACCTTTAAGCAGATTTTTGCGAGCCATCTGAACTCCTTATTATTTAGAATAAAGCTCGACTACGAGCTGTTCTTTAACATCTGCGAGATCTGTAACTTCTTCGCGGCGTGGATACTGAACGAATGTGCCCTTTACAGCATCTTCTTCAAGTGCAAGCCATGGAGCTGTTCCAGACTTTTCAGCTTCCTTGAGACCGTCCTGAATAATAGCAAGCTTCTTGCTGTTTTCCTTAATCTCAATTACGTCACCCGGTTTTACCTGGTAACTTGGAATGTTAACGATGCGTCCGTTTACCTTAACGTGGCGGTGCAGAACTACCTGACGAGCCTGGTTACGGCATGATGCAAAGTGAAGTCTGAATACAACATTATCAAGACGGCTTTCGAGGAGGCGAACAAGGTTTTCACCTGTAACACCAGGCATACGAAGAGCGTTTTCAAATGTCAAATGGAACTGCTTTTCAAGCATTCCATACATTCTCTTAATCTTCTGCTTTTCACGAAGCTGAAGACCGTATTCACTGCGCTTTCCAGTACGAGCTTTTGGGTCCTTTCCAGGAGCTGCACGCTTCTTGTTGATAGGACACTTGTCACTCTTACAGCGATCTCCCTTAAGGAACAATTTCTTCTGTTCTGTTCTACAGAGTCTACAAACAGGACCTGTATATCTTGCCATATTACACTAATCTCCTTACATGCGGCGTGTTTTACGTGGGCGGCATCCATTGTGTGGAATAGGTGTAACATCAGAAATTGACTTAACCTTGAGGCCCAAAGTACCAAGAACACGAATAGCGTTTTCACGACCCATTCCTGGTCCCTTTACGAAAACATGAACTTCACGCAAACCATAGCTCGCTGCACGCTGTACTGCTGTTTCACAAACAGACTGTGCTGCAAATGGAGTTGTTTTCTTTGCTCCGCGGAATCCTAATCCACCAGAAGAAGCCCAAGAAATTGCGTTTCCTCTGAGATCTGTAATAGTTACAATTGTGTTGTTGAAGGTTGCCTGGATATAGACATTTCCTTCGTAAACACTCTTCTTCTCTTTCTTCTTTCTTTCGACTGCCATTACTGTCCTCCGCTATTTCTTCTTGTTAGCAACGGTCTTCTTCTTACCCTTGCGTGTGCGAGAATTTGTGCGAGTGCGCTGTCCACGAACAGGCAATCCCTTGCGGTGGCGAAGACCACGGTAGCTACCAATATCGATAAGACGCTTAATATTCAAACCGATTTCTGAGCGAAGTCTACCTTCTGTCTTGTAATTGTCATCAATAGCCTTACGGATTTTTGCAAGTTCATCCTCAGAAAGATCATTGATATTTCTGTTTGGATCAATACCTGTAAGTTCACAGATATGGCTTGCAGCTGGACGGCCAATACCATAGATATATGTCAATGCGATATTGACATGCTTATTAGGGAGGTCAACTCCCGCAATACGTGCCATCAGTT
Organism: Treponema sp.; assembly: GCA_045642665.1. Lineage (GTDB taxonomy): Bacteria > Spirochaetota > Spirochaetia > Treponematales > Treponemataceae > Treponema_D. The sequence continues at coordinate 60,581 of JAZUJH010000153.1, read as the reverse complement.
ACTCCTCAACCCTGTCTCTGCTTATGTTTTGGGTTTTCACAAATAATGCGGACAATGCCGTTTCTTCTGATAACCTTACATTTGTCGCAAATGGGCTTTACACTGGTTCGTACTTTCATAAAAAGTCCCCCTGGAAAAACATGTAAGAACTTCACCGAATCATGGCAATTCGAAGCGAAAATTTGAATTTCACCATGAATTACAATCCGATGTACCACTCCACCATTACAGTGGTGTGGTAGTATAACATATTTTTCCAAACTTAATCTAGACCTTATAAGGAAATTCTGAAAAAATTTACAGATTTCTTGGTCTTATACCCTTCTTGCTGAAGCCATCGTGATGATGCATCTTCAAGAGAGCGTCAACCTGTGACATTGTATCCAAAATAACGCCTACAACAATCAAGAGCGATGTACCACCCATCAGCATTGATATTTCCTGAGGGAAATGGAACAAAGTCTGAATTACTGTCGGGATTATTGCAATGAATGCAAGGAACAATGATCCAGGAAGAATCAGACGGTTTAAAACCTTCTGAAGATATTCTTCAGTCTTGTCTGTTCTGATTCCGGGAATAGAACCACCGTTTTCACGGATACTCTTTGCGATTTCAGTAGGGTTCAGTGTTACCTGAGTGTAGAAGTATGCAAAGAATATAATCAACAAAACTTCAATAATATTATAGAGAGCTCCAAGCGGATTAAGAATTGCAGAAACTTTCATAAGCCATGTAGCTTTACTTGCAAGTCCGTTTGCAATCTGCAATGGGAAAGTCAAGAATGCCTGAGCAAAGATGATTGGGATAACCCCAGAAGGGTTAATCTTGAAAGGAATGTATGTGTTCTGTCCACCGTACATCTTTCTCCCAACAACACGTTTTGCATAGTGTACAGGAATCTTGCGTTCGCCTGACTGCTCAAAAACAATAAGACCGATAATAACAACGTACATGACCAATGCAATGATTGCAAATACAACGTTGATATTACCGTTTGCAACTGAAAGGTTCTGTCCTAACTTCCAAAGGGCGCTTGGAATACGTGCAACAATACCTGCCAAGATAAGCATTGAAATACCGTTGCCAATTCCATGTGCTGTAATCTGGTCGCCAATCCATACTGTAATCATTGAACCAGTAGTTACAGTAAGAATTGCAAGAAGATTAAAGTAAACTTTATTGTCAAATATAATTACACCCGGAACCTGCTGGTTAATGGAGTCAGCATACACGGTAATGACATAAGACTGAAGAAGACATACCAAAATGGTACCGATTCTTGTCCATGACTGTACTTTCTGCTGACCACCTTCTTCCTGAGCGATTCTTTTGAGTGACGGGAAAATGACAAGAGCAAGCTGCAAAATAATCTGTGTTGAGATGTATGGCATTACACCAAGCATGAACACAGAAAATTTTTCGAATGCACCACCTGCAAAAAAGTCCATGTAACTGGCAAACGCACTTTCTGCACCACTAGACATATTGTCAAAGTACTGCAGAAGTAAAGTTGCATTAATACCTGGGATAGTTAAAATACTTCCCAAGCGGAAGATTGCGAGAATGAACAAAGTAAAGAGCATCTTTGTACGAAGTTCTTTTACTTTGAACATGTTAACTACTGGATTGTTTGCCATTTGGTCACTCCAACGTTTTTAAAAGTTTTCTTTAGTTTGAAGCAGCTTCTTTTTCAGCAACAACTACTGAACCGCCAGCCTTTTCAATCTTTTCTTTTGCAGAAGCAGAAACCTTGTCAACGTTTACAGTGAGCTTCTTTGTAAAATCACCATCACCGAGAACCTTAACAAGTGTGTAACCTCTTGTAAGAAGTCCCTTAACTGTCAAAGTTTCGCGATTAACTGTTTCACCGTCTGCATATCTTTCTTCAAGCTGAGAAAGATTGAAAACTGAATATTCCTTCTTGAAAGGAGCATTAGAGAAACCACGGTGTGCGATACGACGGTACAAAGGCATCTGACCACCTTCGAAACCTACGTATGTCTTTCCACCTGAGCGTGACTGCTGTCCCTTGTTACCCTTACCGGCTGTTGAACCGAGACCAGATGAAGAACCGCGTCCTACTCTCTTTGGTTTTTTATTAGCACCCTGTGGTGCGTTTAATGTAAAGTCTGCCATTAGTTGATCTCCTCACATTTAACCAAGTGTGAAACAGCTCTTACCATACCACGAATTACTGGTGTGTCTTCCTGTTCTACAACAGAGTTAATTTTTTTAAGACCAAGGCTGCGAACAGTAGCTACCTTAGCAGGCTTCTGTCCGATGGTGCTTTTTACCAATTCAATGCGTAATTTCTTTGCCATAATCAGCCCCACATATCCTTAAGTGTCTTTCCACGGTTCTGAGCTACAGAACGTGCATCCATGATCTGTGTTACTGCATCAAATGTAGCACGAACTACGTTTACAGATGTACGTGATCCCTGTGACTTAGAGATAACATCTGTAATACCAGCAGCATCCATAATGGCACGAACAGCACCACCAGCTTTAACTCCAGTACCAGGACATGCTGGTTTGAGTAAAACTGCAGAACTCTTATACTTTCCGATTACTTCGTGAGGAAGAGTACCGTTCTTAATAGGAAGAGTTGTGAGATTAGCCTTAGCCTTTTCAATACTCTTTCTAATAGCTTCAGTAACATCATTAGCCTTTCCGAATCCGAATCCGATTCTGCCCTTCTGGTCGCCTACAACTGTAAGAGCAGAGAACGACATGCGGCGTCCACCCTTTACAGTCTTTGATGTACGGTTGAGCTTTACCAGCTTTTCAACGAATTCATCCTGGTTCTTTCTATCATTGTGTCTCTGGCGTTCCTGATCCATATCCACTCCTAGAATTCAATCCCGGCTTTGCGGGTAGCATCAGCAAGGGCCTTTACAACACCGTGGTAGAGATAACCGTTACGGTCAAAAACGATCTTTGTGATGTTCTTTTCCTTAAGGCGCTGTCCCATAGCTTCACCAAGTTTTGTTGCACTTTCAACGTTAGCCTTGAGAGCAACAAAATCCTTTTCAAGTGATGAAATAGAAGCAAGAGTCTTGCCTTCATCATCATTGATTACCTGAACATAGATATTACGACCGCTCTTAAAAACTGTCATACGTGGACGTTCAGCGGTACCGTAAACAGACTTACGGATGTGAACTTTTCTGTGCAGGCGCTTTCTCTGTTTATCGTTAAGTTTCTTCAACATATCAATTTACCTTATTTTACGCCAGTCTTACCAACTTTGCGTCTGATAACTTCATCGTCGTAGCGGATACCCTTTCCCTTGTAAGGTTCCGGTCCGCGGAGACTACGAATCTGTGCACTAAATTCGCCAACCTTCTGCTTATCGATACCGGCGATTGTAATTCTACCGTTCTGGTCAGCTGTAACTGTAAGACCTTCTGGGATAATAGCGATGAATTCGTTTGAGTATCCCAAGTTCATAACAAGTTCCTTGCCTTTAACTTCTGCACGGTAACCAACACCAGTGATTACGAGTACCTTCTGGAATCCAGCTGATACACCGATAACCATGTTGTTAATAAGGTTACGATACAAACCGTGTGCAGCAATTGCAGCTTTCATTTCGCTTGTTGGTTTTACAATTACTTCTGTACCTACAACTTCAACAGTTACATGATTGTTGTAAGACTGCTTAAGTTCTCCCTTCGGCCCCTTTACTGTTACAACGTTGTCTGCTACAGCAACTGTTACACCAGCAGGAATAGCAACAGGAAGCTTACCGAGTTTAGAAACCATCTTTTCCTCCTATTACCAAACTGTACAAATCAATTCGCCGCCAACCATTTTTTCAGCAGCTTTTTTGCCAGTTGTCACACCTAATGATGTTGAAACAATTAATGTACCAAAACCGTTATAAACGCGTGGTAATTCCTTATATCCTGAGTAAACACGGCGACCTGGTGTTGAAAGTTTTTTCATTCCGTGGATAACCGACTTGTTTACGTCGTCATATTTCAAAAAGATGCGGATAATGCTATGTCCATCGTCATCCTGAACTTTCTTAAAGTTCTTGATGAATCCTTCTGTCTTAAGAATCTTTACGATTTCAAGTTTCATCTTAGAAGTAGGTACATCTACTTTCTCGTGACCAACTTTTGCTGCATTCTGGACTTTTGCGAGCATATCTGCTATTGGGTCTGAAGCTGCCATCTATATTTCTCCTGTCACTACCAAGATGATTTTGTGACGCCTGGTAAAAGGCCTTCACTAGCTAATTTGCGGAAGCAGATACGACACATCTTGAACTTACGCAAATATCCATGTGGACGACCGCAAATCTGACATCTGTTGTACTTGCGTGTTGCGTACTTAGGTGTGCGATTTGCTTTGATAATCATTGATTTCTTAGCCATGAACTAAATCCTTACTTTCTAAAAGGCATGTTAAACTTGTCCAACAAAGCACGAGCTTCGCTGTCAGTCTTTGCACTGGTAACAATACTGATGTTCATACCAGAAATCTTAACGATTTTATCAAAGTCGATTTCCGGGAAGATAATCTGTTCTGTAATACCAAGAGAGAAATTTCCGTGTCCGTCAAAACCTGTTGCCTTGATTCCGCGGAAATCCTTAACGCGTGGAAGTGCTACGTTGATAAGACGATCGAGGAATTCATACATGATGTTTCCACGAAGTGTCACCATAGCACCTACTTCATTGCCTTCACGAAGCTTGAAGTTTGCAATACTTTTCTTTGCTCTTGTCTTAACAGCCTTCTGACCGGTAATCTGAGTGAGATCTGTAACTGCAGCATCAAGAAGTTTCTTATTCGTGAGAGCTTCGCCAACACCCATGCTTACAACAATCTTTTTGATTGCTGGAATCTGCATAGTTGATGTGTATCCTAACTCTTTGAAGAGTTCAGGAGCGTACTGTTCCTTATAGACTTTCTTAAGCCGTGGTACGTAATTTTCCATTACAGTGTTTCTCCACACTTGCGGCAAACACGAACTTTCTTGTCACCGTCAAGTTTATATCCAGCTTTAACTGGGCGTCCGCACTTTTTACATACGAGCGCTACATTTGAAATATCAATAGGTGCTTCTACTTCAGCGATTCCGCCAGCATCCTGATTGCTTCTTCTCTTTATTGCCTTCTTTACGAGGTTAGCACCGCCAACGATAACACGGCACTTTCCATCTTTTTCAAAAACACGAACAACGCTACCGCGCTTTCCCTTGTCTTTTCCAGCAATAATTTCTACATTGTCATCCTTATGGATCTTGTGCTTCTGATTCATAATGATTCACAGCTCCTTAGAGGACTTCCGGAGCAAGTGATATGATCTTCATGTAGTCCATATCACGGAGCTCACGAGCTACTGGTCCAAAAATACGTTTTCCCTTTGGGTTCTTATCTGCGTCAACGATAACACAAGCGTTATCATCGAAACGGATATATGTTCCATCAGGACGGCGGTATTCCTTTGCAACGCGAACGATTACTGCCTTCTGAACCGAGCCTTCCTTAATTGTAGATGTAGGGATTGCATCCTTTACAGCTACCACAACAACGTCACCAATACCTGCATAACGGCGGTGTGATCCACCAAGTACCTTAATGCACTGAACCAATTTAGCTCCGGAGTTATCGGCAACAACCATATTTGACTGCATCTGAAGCATACTGTCTTACTCCTTTACTTATTTGGCTCTCTCGATAATTGATTCGAGACGCCAGCACTTGTCTTTGCTGATTGGACTGCATTCAACGATGCGAACTGTATCACCTTCATGTGCTTCGTTCTTTTCATCGTGAGCCTTACACTTCTTAGTGCGTGTAACATACTTCTTGTAAAGGCGATCCATTTTCTTTGTATTGATAGAAACAACGATAGTTTTTTCCATCTTGTCGCTTGTTACAATACCAACAAATGAACGCTTAGCAGCCTTCTTCTGAACATTCTGTTCTTCCACGGTCAGCTCCTACTTACTTTGCAATTGCTTCAGCAGCAGATTTTCTGAAGTTTTCAAGATCCTGCTGATGAATAAGTGTATTCAAACGTGCGATTTCGCGACGTATTGTACGCTTCTGCATTGGATTTTCTACATGGCCAAGCACCATCTGGAAGCGAAGGTCCATGTACTGTTTCTTAAGTTCGTCCCTCTTTGTTACCATTTCGGAATAAGAAAGATCTTTAACGTTTTTCTTTGTCTTTGCCATAATTCTTACTCCTTAACTAGCGTAATGTTGGACGGAATGCAACTTTTGTCTTGATTGGCAATTTGCTTGCAGCAAGGTGCATTGCTTTTTCAGCAAGCTTAATATCAACTCCACCTACTTCAAACAAAATCATACCTGGCTTAATAACTGCAGCCCAAAATTCTGGAGCACCCTTACCTTTACCCATACGAGTATCAGCTGGCTTCTTAGAAATAGGCTTATCAGGGAATACACGAGTCCACATCTGACCCTGACGGTTGATACAGCGGTTGATAGCAACACGGGCTGCTTCAATATGCTTTGCACTCAACCATACTGGTTCCATTGCAACGAGTGCAACATCACCGAAGTCTACGAAGTTATCACGTGTAGCATTACCTGTTGGGCGACCGCGCTGTACTTTGCGGTGTGCAACTCTTTTAGGACTAAGCATTTTCTACTTTTCCTCCCTCAGATTTTGGAGCACGAGCTCTGCGTTCGCCATTTGAACGTTCACGACGTGGCTTCTTAGCTACTTCGTTTGAATCTTCTTCTGGCTTACGACCATAAGACATTCCGTTGAATACCCAAACCTTTACACCAATTTTACCGTAAGATGTGAGTGCTTCATAGAAACCATAGTCGATGTCAGCACGGAGAGTATGAAGAGGAACGCGTCCTTCCTTGTGTTCTTCTGAGCGGCGCATTTCTGCTCCACCGAGACGACCTGAAAGACGAACCTTAATACCCTGAGCTCCGTTCTTCATTGCGTTTGCTGTTGCCTGCTTGAGAGCCTTGCGGTATGATCCGCGGCCAACAAGCTGACGTGCAATGTTCTGAGCAATAAGTGAAGCGTTGATTTCAGCACGTTTAACTTCTTTGATTTTAATCTGTACTTTCTTTGTCAACTGCTTCTGGATATCTGCGCTAATCTTTTCGATTGTAGCGCCCTTAACACCAATAATCACACCTGGGCGTGCTGTATGAATTACAATTGTAACACGCTGTGGGTGACGAACAATTTCGATTTCTGCAATGTCTGCATTTTTGCATTCTGGAAGACTTGTTACCAATTTACGGATTTTAATATCTTCCAATACGTAGTCTGCATAGTCACGAGGATCTGCATACCAGCGAGACTGCCAAGTCTTGTTTACTCCAAGACGTAAACCGATAGGACTAACTTTCTGACCCATTTTTATTTACCCGCCTTTTCGTCAACTACAACAGTGATATGACACATGCGCTTCAAGAGCTGATCAGCACGTCCGCGAGCACGGAACCAAACTCTCTTGAGTCTTGGACCTTCGTCAATACGAATTTCCTTAACATACAACATATCCTCATCGAGCTTCTTATTTGCATACAAAGCATTTGCTACTGCAGACTTCAATGTACCATTAATGAGTTTTGCGCCTTTCTGTGGCATAACATCAAGAATTGCCATTGCTTCAGATGCAGACTTGTGCTTGATTACATTAGCTACAGGACGAACCTTTGTAGGTGATGCAATAAGAAATTTTGTGGTTGCTTTATAACCTTTGTTTTCTGTCATCTTGTCTACCCTTATTTCTTTGCAGCTTTGTCACCGCCATGTCCCTTGAAAGTACGTGTAGCAGCAAATTCACCAAGTTTATGACCAACAAGGTTTTCTGTTACATATACAGGAATCCATGACTTTCCGTTGTGAACAGAAATAGTATTTCCTACCATTTCTGGGATGATTGTAGAGCAGCGTGAATATGTTTTAATCATTTTCTTCTCTGCTGCTGAAGCTTTATTCATTTCAAGAACCTTTTTGTAGAGTGACTTTTCTACGAATGGTCCCTTTTTAACTGATCTTGACACTATTAACTCCTACTCTACTTCTTGCGGCGACTAATAATGAAACGACTTGAAGTCTTTCTCTTATTGCGAGTCTTGTAACCACGACAAGGCTGTCCCCAAGGAGTAACAGGCAAATGACCCTTACCTGCACCTTCACCACCACCAAGTGGATGATCAACTGGGTTCATAGCCATACCACGAACAGTAGGACGAACACCTCTCCATCTGTTGCGACCGGCTTTACCGAGTTTTGTGTTCATGCGGTCTTCATTACCAACAATACCGATTGTTGCGTAACATTTACCGTTAACACGACGAAGTTCTCCAGAAGGCAACTTGATTGTTACATATTCACCTTCCTTTGCTGCAACTAAAGCACCTGCACCAGCAGAACGAACAAGCTGTCCACCGCGACCAAGTGTAAGTTCAATGTTATGTACTGTAAAACCAACTGGAATTGCAGAAAGCGGAAGTGCGTTTCCTACTGTAGGAGCTGCATTTTCACCTGAAAGAATCTTCTGTCCAACTGTAAGTCCCTTTGGTGCGATTACATAGCGCTTTTCACCGTCAGCATAAGCAATAAGAGCGATGTCAGCTGAGCGATACGGATCGTATTCAATTGTCTTAACTGTGCCTGGAATACCATGCTTATCACGTCTGAAGTCAATTTCACGATACTTTCTTTTATGACCACCACCCTGGTGACGTACAGAAATACGTCCTCCTGCGCCACGTCCAGCCTTTGATTTACGACCGGATGTCAGGCTTTTTTCGGGTTTATCGGCTGTAATAGCTTCGCGAACCAGGTCAACACGGCCGCGTGTACCTTTTGAATAAGGTTTATATATCTTAAGAGCCATATGGTTCCCCTCATTTACTGCTCAAAGGCTTAGATGCCTTCGAACACCTTAATTGTTTCACCAGGTGCAAGTTTAACGATTGCTTTCTTGTAGCTGGCTGTCTTTCCTGATTTTCCACGAACAAACTTTGATTTTCCGTGAACATTTACTGTTGTACAGTCCAAAACCTTTACATTAAAAAGTTTGCGAACAGCTTCCTTGATCTGGATCTTTGAAGCAGACTGTGCTACTTTGAAAGTATACATATTCTGTTCACGAAGAAGTGAGGCCTTTTCCGAAAGGATAGGTTCAATAAGAATATCTTCAAAAACCATTAGTTAGCCTCCACCTTGTCAAAAAATTCAGAAAGATTTTTTGCAGCACCTTCAAGCACGATAACTTTTCTTGCATAGTAGAGGTCATGTGCACGAAGACGATTATATGAAAGGAAATACACGTTAGGAAGGTTTCTACCTGCCTGCTTGATAAGCTTGTCGTCATCCTTAAGGAGAACAACTGTGCGTGTATCTTTTGCAAAGTTATTCAAAATCTTTACAAGATCCTTTGTTTTACCGCTTTCAACTGTGAAGTCTTCAACAACTGTAAGTCTGTCGCTCTGAGCCTGGAGGCTGAGAATTGACTTCATTGCCAAGCGTTTTTCTTTCTTTGGAATGTAGTAACTATAGTCACGAGGCTTAGGTCCAAATATTGTACCTCCGCCCACACAAATTGGAGACTTTTTGTCACCACGACGAGCATTACCTGTACCCTTCTGCTTATAAGGCTTAGCATTGCTGCCATGAACCTCTGCGCGGCCTTTTGTACATGCTGTTCCAACACGCTTATTTGCTAATTCGTTAGTGATGGCGTAGTAGATAACATCTTCGTTCACTGGAACGTTGAAGATTTTATCATCAAGATTAATTGTCCTGAGTTCTTTACCATCGATTGAATAGACTTTCTTTTCCATACTATTCCTCGACCTTATTTCTTAACTGCAGCCTTAACAATAAGGGTACAATTCTTAACACCAGGTACAGCACCACGAACCATCAAAACTTTGAGCTCAGGGTCTACTTTTACAACCTTGAGATTCTGTACTGTAACACGTTCGAATCCCATGTGACCAGGCATTTTTACGTTCTTGAGACAGTGTCCTGGAGTTGTACAGCATCCAGTACCACCAGCTTCTCTGTGGAACTTTGAACCGTGAGTAGCACGTCCACCATGGAAGCCCCATCTCTTCATTACACCCTGAAAACCTTTACCCTTAGAGGTAGCAGTTACATCGATGTAAGCGATTTTTTCAAACAATTCAACACCAATCTGGTCGCCGATACTTACTTCGCCTTCAAAGTCACGAAATTCTTTCAAATGGCGCTTTGGTGTAATGTTTTCTGGAAACTGCTTTGCATAAGCCTTGTTTGTTTTTGAAGCCTTGAGATCCTCAATACCAAGAACAACAGCGTTATATCCGCACTTTTCCTGTGTCTTTGTAGCAACAACTGTGTTAGGTTCAACCTGGATCACGGTTACTGGTGTCAGATTTCCGTTTTCGTCGAATACCTGTGTCATTCCTACTTTTTTTGCTATCAGACCTTTCATCTGAATCTCCTATTGAAGAAAAATTACTTTTCTTCCTTGAGGCCGCCATCCCCGATCCAGGGGACCGTTACCTTTTATTTTACAACTCTATGCCTGTCAACGACAAACAACTAGAACTGTTTAATTTCAACATCTACGCCAGCCGGAAGTTCAAGTTTCATCAATGAATCGATTACTTCTGAGCTTGGTTCGAAGATATCAATAAGGCGCTTGTGTGTACGCATTTCAAACTGTTCGCGTGACTTCTTGTTTACGAATACTGAACGCAAAACTGTTACCTTGTTGATTCTTGTTGGAAGAGGAACTGGTCCTGAAACCTTTGCTCCTGCATTCTTAACCTGCTGCACGATGTCTTTTGCACTCTGATCGATAAGAGCTACGTCATATGCACGAAGTCTTACACGAATCTTACTGTTGGCCATCTTTTTCTCCTAAGGGTAAGGGAGCTTAATCCCCCTCACCCATTTATTTACTACTCAATAACCTTTGTAACCTGTCCAGAAGCGATTGTACGACCGCCTTCACGGATAGCAAGCTTAAGACCTTCGTCCATAGCGATTGGATGGATAAGTTCACCGATAATCTTTACGTTGTCACCTGGCTTAACCATGTCTACACCAGCATCGAGATTTACTGTACCAGTAATATCTGTTGTACGGAAGTAGAACTGTGGGCGATATCCAGAGAAGAATGGGCTGTGGCGTCCACCTTCTTCCTTTGAAAGAACGTAAATCTGAGCTTCGAACTTTGTGTGTGGGTGGATGCTGTTTGGAGCAGCAAGAACCTGTCCACGAAGAACATTCTTCTTTTCAATACCACGGAGAAGAATACCAGCGTTGTCACCAGCCATACCTTCGTTCAATGTCTTATTGAACATTTCGATACCTGTAACTGTTGTATCCTGTGTTGGGCGGATACCAACGATCTGAACTGCGTCACCCATGTGTACGATACCGCGTTCGATACGTCCTGTTACTACTGTACCACGTCCTGAAATTGTAAAGATGTCTTCGATTGGCATCAAGAACGGCTTGTTTTCATCACGTTCTGGATCATCAAACCATGTGTCCATAGCTGCAAGAAGTTCTTCGATACACTGTGTATCTTCAGCTGGAGCATTTTCCTGGAGAGCCTTGAAAGCAGATCCCTTGATGATTGGTGTTTCTTCAGAGAATCCGTAAGACTGAACTGTATCTTTGATTTCTTCTTCTACGAGCTCGAGAAGATCAGGATCATCTACAAGGTCAACCTTGTTCAAGAATACGATAATCTTTGGTACACCAACCTGACGTGCGAGAAGGAGGTGTTCCTTTGTCTGTGGCATAACTGAGTCAGGGCCAGATACAACGAGTACAGCACCGTCCATCTGAGCAGCACCAGTAATCATGTTCTTAACGTAGTCAGCATGTCCTGGACAGTCGATATGAGCGTAGTGACGCTTGTCTGACTGATATTCCAAGTGACGTGAGTTGATTGTAATACCACGTGCCTTTTCTTCAGGAGCGTTATCGATTTCGTCATACTTGAGAACCTTATCACCATACTTTCTAGCACAGTATGAAGTGATAGCTGCTGAGAGTGTAGTCTTACCATGGTCAACGTGACCGATAGTACCAACGTTCATGTGAGGTTTTGTTCTTTCGAACGATTCCTTAGCCATGATTTTCTCCTTGCCTTACAGTTTTTATCACTGCGGCATATCTTTATTTTATGTGTTGCACTTTAAACCAGAAGACATTCGCACCTAAAAGGCATTAACATCTTCGCATACACACTTTAGCCAAATTAACGAGATGATTATTATTATAATGGACTGGACAACATAGCAATATCCTGTTTCATCACTTCGAAGCAGTTGGCCGGCACCACCTAACATCATCAAGCACTGATAAAATTGACGACTGGTCTGGCATCTCGGAGCCTTTTTTTCGTCTACTGGCGTAGAACCCGTTAGAAACTCCTCAATGCTTTTTAACTTTAGCATTCAACGAATACTAAAAAACATTCAGGGTGCAAATGTCTGAAGGCGGAACTTCCGCTCAACTTTACGACCTTTACCAGACAACCTAAAGTCGTCCGTCTAACATCTCAAAGAACCCTAGAATCTGTACGTTTACAGATTATCTTGAATATAGGTAATTCAACGGTTATATTTATATACTTTTTTTAAATTTAATGCAATAGGAATTCGGAATTTTAACAGAAAAAATTATATATTTTTCTCGTTATTTTATAAGAATTTATGAAGAGTTATGAGCTTGGAAATTTATACGCAATATACAATGAAAAATAAATGTTTATTCAAGATTCCGGAAAATAAAAAAGGGCCCCATTCAAACAAACAGGACCCTTTCTAAGATGAAGCCTATGACTACCAGCGGTAATGAGCAAAAGCCTTGTTTGCTTCTGCCATTCTGTGTGTCTCTTCCTTCTTCTTATATGCTGCACCAGTGTTGTTGAATGCATCCATAAGTTCTGAAGCAAGAGAATCAGCCATACCACGACCTGAACGGCTACGTGCAGCCTTAATCATCCATCTCATTCCGAGAGCTTCACGACGTGTTTCGCGAATTTCTACAGGAACCTGATATGTAGCACCACCAACACGGCGGCTCTTAACTTCTACCATTGGTTTTACATTTTCCAATGCCTTGAGGAATACTTCAAGAGGATCCTTGTCTGTCTTTCCCTTGAGCTTATCAAGTGCATCGTATACAATTTTTGTACATGTCTGCTTCTTTCCGTCGAGCATCATGTGTGTTACAAACTTAGTAATTACTACGCTGTTATATTTTTCATCCGGCATAATCGGACGATTAACTGACTTCTTGTGTCTTCCCATAATTATCTCCTATTATGCCTTTGGTCTCTTTGCACCATACTTAGAACGACCGCGCTTGCGTCCGTCTACACCGAGAGTATCTTTTGTACCACGGATAATGTGATAGCGAACACCAGGAAGGTCCTTAACACGTCCACCACGAACGAGAACAACAGAGTGTTCCTGAAGGTTGTGTCCAATACCTGGAATGTATGCAGTTACTTCAATACCATTGCTCAAACGAACACGAGCAATCTTACGCAAAGCCGAGTTAGGCTTTTTTGGTGTCATAGTCATAACGCGAGTGCAAACACCACGCTTCTGTGGACAAGACTGAAGAGCAGGAGCCTTAGTTCTGTTTGCAGATGACTGGCGACCCTTACGAATTAATTGGTTTATTGTAGGCATCGGCCTATTCTCCTATATATACGCCGAGCAGCACCTCGGACAAAATAAACAATATATTTGGGTTTTAACATTTTAACGAATTCAGCCCGAATACGTCAATAGAATTCGAACTGAATTCGCCATGAATTCCTCAAAATTTAGTCTTCATCACCGTCAGCACTGCTGCTGAGATCTTCCTGCTGAGATGCAAACTGAGCTTCCTGACGACGAAGTTCAAGAATCTCATTCATCTTAGCATCAAGGTCTGTACCGGCATCATCAAGGAGCTTTGGATTGTTATATCTTCTCATACCTGTACCAGCTGGAATCATATGACCGATGATAACATTTTCCTTAAGACCATTGAGGTAATCAACATCACCTGCAATAGCTGCATTTGTAAGAACGCGAGTTGTTTCCTGGAATGAAGATGCAGAGATAAATGAATCTGTTGCAAGAGCCGCCTTTGTAATACCCTGGAACATTGGGCGTGCAATAGCTGGCTGACCACCTTCTGCAATGATACGGTCATTTTCGGCATGGAACGAATATTTATCTACCTGCTGTCCGTAAATGAACTTTGTATCACCTACGGAAACAACTTCTACTTTCTTAAGCATCTGGCGGATAATTGTACCGATATGCTTATCGTTGATGGATACGCTCTGTCCACGGTAAACATCCTGGATATCCTTCATAAGGAAGTTCTGAAGTTCGTTTTCACCGAGTATTGCAAGAACATCATGCGGATCAGCTACACCGTCGCTGAGTTTTTCACCGGCTTCAACTTTATCTCCGTCACGAACAAGAAGACGCTTGTTGAGAGGAATGTAATGTGTGAATTCCTTTCCGTATTCATCTGTAACCACAACTGTCCTCTTTGCCTTAACAATCTTACCGAATGATACTTCACCGGAAATCTGTGCAATGACTGCAGGATTCTTTGGCTTACGGGCTTCAAACAATTCAGAAACACGTGGAAGACCAAGAGTAATATCGTTTGCCTTTGTTCCTTCCTTTGCCATTGTAGCCAGTGTAACACCAGCAACAACCTCCTGCTTGTCTTCAACCTTAAGCAATGTACCTGCTACAAGGTGATAAGATCCAAGTTCAGAACCAGTTTCATCACGGATAATAATGCGAGGCTGCCTTACATCCAAGTGAAGGTCTGTAATACGGCGCTCTGTATTTCCTGTCTGGTAATCCGTCTTCTCTTCCAGCGTGATACCAGGAATAATATCTTCGAAGTAAACATATCCGCTCTGCTCTGCGATGATTGGTTCGCTAAACTGATCGAATTCTCCGACAGCTTCACCTTCTTCAGCAACACAGTTAGAGCTTGCATACTTTGCATAAATTATAGAACCGTTAGATACTTCATCCTTCTGGTCGCTACCTGTAAGATAAATCATGTTATCACGGATAAGGATGCGTCCGTTATCTGATGCGACAACTTCTTCACCGTTCTTCTTAAGAATCACATTGCCCTTACGAACACGTACTCCGTCCTGAACAAGAACTTCATCAGTAGATGCAAATTCATATCTAGCGAAGAGCTTTGTAAGCACCATAGTACCACGACGTGTGAAAAGCCAGTTTCCTTCCTTGGTAACAACGTGAGAACCGTAAAGATTCTGGATGTACACAGGATACTTCATAACAATCTGGTTACTTGATGCAGATGTATCAGCAGCACCACCGGTATGGAATGTACGAAGTGTAAGCTGTGTACCTGGCTGACCGATTGACTGTGCTGCAATTGTACCAACTGCTTCACCGATTTCAACAATCTTATTACGTGCAAGGTCCTTACCGTAGCACTTAACACAGATACCCTGCTTGCTTTCACAAGTAAGAACAGTTCTGAGCTTAACTTTTTCTACGCCGGCCTTGTCAATCTTATCAGCAAGAGCTGTATCAATATACTGGTTAACGTCGCAGAGAAGTTCTCCTGTTACCGGGTCAAGAACACGTTCAATAGAATAGTGACCTGAAATGCGGGAAGCCAAAGATTCCTTAACAATTTCACCTTCCTTGATTGCCGTGTAGTCAACACCATTAATTGTACCGCAGTCCTCTTCATTTACCACAACGTTCTGGGCAACATCAACAAGACGACGTGTCATGTAACCAGCATCGGCAGTCTTAAGAGCTGTATCAGAAAGACCCTTACGGGCACCGTTAGTAGAAATAAAGAATTCAATAACCGAAAGACCTTCCTTAAAGTTTGCGCGAATTGGAAGTTCAATGATGTCACCGTTAGGTTTCTGCATCAAACCTCGCATAGCAGCAAGCTGGGAAATCTGCTTCTTGGAACCACGGGCACCGGATGTAGCCATCATGTAGATAGTGTTAAATCCGTCCTTATCCTTTGCAAGATTCTTCATCATGAGGTCTGTAAGCTTATCGTTAGTTGCCGTCCAAACTTCCTGAGACCTTGACTTCTTTTCCTGTTCCGTAATTGTACCGGCAGAAACATCTCGAAGAATCTTTTCAACTTCCTTGTTGGCGTTCTCAATCATTTCCTTCTTCTCTTCAGGAACAAGGATATCATCCATAGAAAGAGATGCACCGTAGAAAGTTGCGTTCTTGTAACCGCAAGCCTTGATAGCATCTTCCATCTGGATTGTAAGCCACTGGCGGTCTTCCTTATAAATGGCATCAAGAATCTTATAAAGCTGTTCCACTTCAAAAGGTTCCTGACGGTTGAAAATCTTCTGGGCAGCAGCAAATACTTCTGCATCATTTGCAATGTATTCATCAAAGATTTCTCTTGTGAATGTTACAAACTTAGCCTTACCTTCTACAAGTTCTCGGAGACGCTTATCACTTGTCTGTTCATTGTGATAAACACGTTCAATCATTCCATGGAGAGCCTTATCGCCCATCTGTTCATTGTAGAAGTCAACTTCAGCCGGCATCTGTTCATTGAATGCAAGACGACCTGCTGATGTTTCAAGATACTTTCCATCCGGATCCGGATCACCGTTAACACACTTGTTAATGATGTTCTTATAAATCTTAATCTGTGCCTGCCATTCAATTGCTCCTCTTTCTGCAGCAAGGCGAACCTCATCAGCAGAACTGAAGAATTTACCTGTACCCTTTGCATTCGGCTTAACAGATGTCATGTAATAGATACCAAGAACCATATCCTGAGCAGGAGCTACAATAGTCTTACCATTAGCAGGGTCAAGAAGGTTACGTGCAGAAAGCATAAGTGTCCAGCATTCCATCTGGGCTGCCTGTGTAAGAGGCACGTGGATAGCCATCTGGTCACCATCGAAGTCGGCATTGAATGCTTTACATACGAGAGGATGAAGCTTAAGAGCCTTTCCAGGAACGAGAACAGGTTCAAATGCCTGAATACCAAGACGGTGAAGTGTTGGAGCACGGTTAAGCATAACCGGATGTTCCTTTACAACTTCATCAAGAATTGCAAACACTTCAGGAGCTTCTTCTTCAACGAGGAGCTTTGCCTTCTTGATGTTACCTGCAGAACCATTGTCCACAAGCTTCTTCATGATGAAAGGCTTGAAAAGTTCAAGGGCCATCTTTTCTGGAAGACCGCACTGCCAGAGCTTAAGTTCCGGGCCAACAACAATTACGGAACGTCCTGAATAGTCAACACGTTTACCGAGCAAATTCTGGCGGAAACGCCCCTGCTTACCCTTAAGCATATCAGATATGGACTTGAGAGGACGGCTTGAAGCACCCTTCACTACGCGATTCTTGCGCTTTGTATTATCAAAGAGAGCATCAACAGATTCCTGAAGCATGCGCTTTTCGTTGCGGATAATAATGTCCGGTGCGGAAAGCTGCTGAAGTCTCTGGAGACGATTGTTACGGTTAATGACACGGCGGTACAGGTCATTAAGGTCAGATGTTGCAAAACGTCCTCCGTCAAGCTGTACCATTGGACGAAGTTCAGGAGGAATAACAGGAATTACGTCCAGAATCATCCATGAAGCTTTGTTGCCTGAGTTGCGGAAATCTTCAACAATTTCAATTCTCTTGAGAGTGCGCTTATCAATCTTTGCACCCTTTTCAATCATCTTCATGCGAAGTTCTGCAGCAAGAGCATCAAGGTCAAGATTCTCAAGAAGACTCTTAATAGCTTCAGCACCCATACTTGCCTGGAATGCTTCACCGAAACGTTCGCGTGCGTCAAGGTATTCGTCTTCTGTAAGAAGCTGATTCTGTTCGAGGTCTGTATCACCTGGAACCATTACGATATATTTTTCATAGTACAACACCGAACGGAGCTGCTGAACCTGAAGGTCAAGCAAAAGCCCCATGCGACTTGGAACTGAATGATAATACCAGATATGGCTTACAGGAGCTGCAAGTTCAATATGACCTGTACGTTCACGGCGAACCTTAAAATGTGTAACTTCAACACCACAGCGTTCACAGATAACACCCTTATAACGGATGCTCTTGAACTTACCACAGAAACATTCCCATTCCTTCGTCGTACCGAAAATCTTTTCACAGAACAAACCGTCACGTTCCGGACGGAGAGTACGATAATTGATTGTTTCCGGCTTCTTTACTTCACCGTAAGACCATGCCCTGATGTTTTCTGGT
This sequence comes from Treponema sp., assembly GCA_045642665.1. Lineage (GTDB taxonomy): Bacteria > Spirochaetota > Spirochaetia > Treponematales > Treponemataceae > Treponema_D. Next base: position 42,339 of record JAZUJH010000153.1, on the reverse strand, counting down.
GAAGCCAATTTTATTTTGAGACTAGCGAAATCCTGAATATCACGCATTTTCGTTCTCCTTATCAAAACCAGAGCCTGCCTTTTCAATCAGTTCCTGGTCACGCTCTGTGAGAGCAATCTGTTTACCCTTGTCATCATAGATTGTAAAATCCAATGCAAGACCACGAAGTTCCTGAATAAGAACGTTAAAGCTTTCAGGTACACCGATTGGAGCACTCGGATCGCCCTTAACGATTGATTCATAAACTTTTGAACGACCGTTCATATCATCAGACTTGATTGTCATCATTTCCTGGAGAGTATTTGCAGCACCGTAAGCTTCAAGTGCCCAAACTTCCATTTCTCCAAGACGCTGACCACCGAACTGTGCCTTACCGCCAAGCGGCTGCTGTGTAACCAAAGAATATGGTCCAGTTGAACGGGCATGCATCTTATCATCAACAAGGTGATGGAGTTTCATAAAGTATGTACATCCAACGAAGATAGGATTAAGGAAAGGTTCTCCTGTAAATCCGTCATGCACAATCTGCTTACAGTCTGGCGAAAGACCTGCTTCAACAAGCTTTTCTGCAATCTGTTCCTGGCTTGGTGTCTGGAATGCTGGTGAAGAGTACCATTCATTAAGAATGTGACCTGCAATACCAAGTTCGTTTTCCATAACCTGACCGATGTTCATACGAGACGGAACACCAAGCGGGTTCAAACAAACATCAAGCGGTGTACCGTCTTCAAGGTAAGGCATGTCTTCAATAGGAAGAATACGTGCAACAACACCCTTATTACCGTGACGACCAGCCATCTTATCACCGACTACCAGCTTACGCTTGTTAGCAACGATAATCTTAATCTTTTCGTCAACACCAGGCTGAAGTTCATCACCTGCGTTTCTTGAAAGACGCTGAATATCAATAACAACACCTTCATCTCCGTGAGGCATCTTGAGTGAAGCATCACGAACTTCCTTTGCCTTTTCACCAAAGATGGAATTCAGAAGCTTGAATTCCGGAGTTGTTTCTGTTTCACTTTTTGGAGTAACCTTACCAACAAGAATGTCTCCAGAACGGACCTTTGTACCTATGCGAACAATACCGTCTGCATCAAGATTTGCACGTGTCTTCTCAGAAGTATTAGGAATATCACGTGTAACCTTTTCAGGACCAAGCTTTGTTTCGCGAATTTCTGTTTCATATTCACGGATATGCATAGACGTATACATATCTTCTCTGACAACGCGCTGAGAAATAAGAACGGCGTCTTCGTAGTTGTATCCATTCCAAGGTACGAAGCCAACAAGAATGTTACGTCCAAGAGCAAGTTCACCGTTAAATGTTGCAGGACCGTCAGCAAGAACAGAGCCCTTTACAACCTTTTCTCCAACAAGAACAGTTGGGCGCTGGTGGTTACAAGTATCAGAGTTGTTTTTCTGGTACTTGATAAGCGGATATTCATCAAGTACATTAGGATCATCATCCGGTCTGACCTTAACCAAATCGCTTTCTACCCAAACAACTTCACCGGCACGCTTTGCCTTAACAAGAACACCAGAATCGTATGCTGTCTTCTGTTCCATACCTGTACCAACATGAGGTGGTTCCGGGAAAAGAAGAGGAACTGCCTGACGCTGCATGTTACAACCCATCAAAGCACGGTTAGCATCATCATGTTCAAGGAACGGAACAAGGGAAGCTGAAACTGAAATAACCTGACGAGGAGAAACATCCATGTACTGGATCTTCTTAGGTGAAATACTTGAATAGTCACCATGATAGCGGCATGAAACAAGGTCTGTCGGGAATGAACCGTCAGCCTTCATACCTTCTGTTACCTGACCAATGTGATACTTGTCTTCATCAATAGCAGAAAGATATTCAACTTCATTAGTTGCCTTACCGTCTACAACCTTGCGGTATGGTTCTTCAAGGAATCCGTATTCGTTAACACGAGTAAAGATAGCCATAGAAACAATCAAACCGATGTTAGGACCTTCAGGAGTTTCAATAGGACACATGCGCCCGTAGTGAGTATAGTGAACGTCACGAACTTCGAAACCTGCACGGTCACGGCTCAAACCACCAGGACCGAGAGCGTTAAGACGACGCTTATGAGTAAGTTCCGCAAGAGGATTACACTGGTCCATGAACTGTGAAAGCTGGGAAGAACCGAAGAATTCTCTGACTACAGAAGAAACAGGTTTAATAGAAATAAGGTCTGGAACTCTGAGAGTTTCTGTTTCCTTAAGGTTCATACGGTCACGTGCAATACGTTCAACGCGAGCAAATGCTGACTTGAACTGAACAGCAAGAAGTTCACCTACAGCACGAACACGACGGTTACCCAGGTGATCCTGATCATCAAGAGTTGCTTCACCACCGTATACCCTGATAAGATGCTTCATTGTATTGATGATATCATCCTTAATAAGGGTCAGATCATCAGTCGGGTTTTTATATTCAAACTTCTTGTTAAGCTTGTAACGACCTACACGGCCAAGTTCATAACGGCGTTCGCTGAAGAACATTCCGTTGAGATCCTTTTCAGCCTGTTCATCAGTAATTGGTTCACCTGGCTGAAGAACCTGGAACACCTTCGAAATACATTCATACTTTGAAGGTTCGTCAAGAATTTCCTGTCCGTCTTTTGCGAAAAGAATTTCTTCTCTTTCAAAACAGTTGACAATGATCGGACTGTCAAGAGAAGGATTCTGTTCAGTCTTGTCATCAGGATTCTTCTTTGCGTTGAATTTAATAACGTTGATAGAAGAAATATTGTTCTGAACAAGATCATCAATATCGTGAGGAGCAAGCTTGGTACCAGCACGGAACAGCTTCTTTTCTTCACCTTCATCATCTGAAACGAAGACAGCTGAAGCAAGAACCTTTCCTACAAGAGCTTCTCTTTCTTCCATGTTAGATGGAACAGCAATATCTTCTGTTATATAGAAGTTTCTGATGATTTCTTCACGTGTTTCATATCCGAGAGCACGGAGGAAAATCGTTGCAAGAATCTTCTTCTTGCGATCTATTTTTGCGTAAATAAGTTCTTTTTTCTGGTCGATTTCAAATTCAAGCCATGAACCGCGGTAAGGAATAATTCGGCTTGAAAAAACACCCTTTTCATTCTTGAAAATTACACCCGGAGAACGATGGATCTGGCTAACAACAACGCGCTCAGCACCATTAATAATGAAGGTTCCGCGTTCTGTCATAAGAGGAAGGTTACCCATGAAGATGTCTTTTGACTGAATTTCTCCAGTAGACTTATTCAGAAGGTTAATTTTAGCCTGAATCTGGATTTCATAGTTCTTGCCTTTCTTCTTACAGTCAAGTTCATTGTACTTAATTGTTGATTCATCAAGGCTGTAAGACTCAAACTGGAGAACCATATCGCCGTTAGGGCTTTCAATTGGAAATGTAGAGGTGAAAACTTCCTGGAGACCCTGGTTCAATAGAGGCTGTTTCTTATCCAGACGTGATTTCTGTGTAAAGCTTTCATAAGATGAAATCTGGATGTCAGTTAAGTCAGGAAGATCCATAAAATCTTGTATATCTTTACCGATATACTGTCGTTCGATTTTTTTGGTTTTTGCAAACATCGCTACCTCGCGGTTATAAACAGGTACATCCAGAGCCGCTACAAGCAAAGACTTCGCTCAGCACAAGAACTGGAGTCCTAAGGAAAAAATCCCGCCGGTTTTTTACCGGATTATTATAAAAACTGATTTGCATCAGCTGAATACATTTTAACTTTATTTCAGCCGGAACCGAAATTCTACAGCTACGACACATAAAGCTTCGAAAAAAGCATACACCTTTTCCGAAGCCAAATATTAAAGAGAAATTAAATATTTCTAAAGTATAAATCGTTTCTCAACAACTTATTTCTTGCTTGCAACACCACCAGCTGCCTTGATGTCTTCAATCATCTTGTCAGCATCTGCCTTAGAAACGCCTTCCTTAAGTGTCTTTGGTGCACCTTCTACGAGTGCCTTTGCTTCACCAAGACCAAGACCTGTAATTGCACGAACAGCCTTGATAACAGCAATCTTCTTTGATGCATCAACAGAATCAAGAGTAACTGTGAATTCTGTCTGTTCTTCAGCTGCTGCTGCTGGAGCTGCTGCTGCTACTGCTACTGGAGCTGCTGCAGAAACACCAAATTTTTCTTCCATTGCTTTAACGAGATCAGCTGCCTGCTGTACTGTCATGTTAGCGATTGCGTCAAGAATTTCTTCGTTTGAGAGTGCCATAATTGTCTTCTCCTGTCATGAAATGACAAAATATAATTTGTTGCGGGGGAAAGTATACCACATTCCGGGCCCCACATACAAGTACCTGCAGATAGTAATCAGCACGTAGAAGCCTAACTGCAGTTTATCTTTTGCCGGGCATTAACCGGCTGAAAGTTTCGTGCCTTTCGTTTGCAGTCTGAAATTATTCAGCTGCAGGAGCTGGAGCTGCTTCTTCTGCAGCAGGTGCTTCAGCTGCTGCCGGTGCTGCACCTTCTTTTTCCAACTTTTCAACGTATGCCTGCAATGTTCCTGCAAGTTTACGTGCCGGACCATTGATTGTAGACATAAGCATTGCAATGAGCTGTTTCTTTCCAGGAAGCTTAGAGAATGCCTCAATCTTAGCCTGGTCGTAAAGTTCATTTTCTACCCAAGCACCCTTAACAACGAGTGCTGGAGCATCTTTTGCGAAGTCAAAGAGAACCTTTGCTACTTCGTTTGCATCTTCCTTAACAAGTGTAATAGCTGTTGGTCCAGAAAGATATTCAGAAACTGCTTCGTTCTTAAGATCATCAAATGCAACTCTTGCAAATGTGTTCTTGAAAACCTTGAGCTGTGAATCCTTTTCACGGAGCTTTCCACGAAGTTTAGAAATCTGTTCTACTGTAAGTCCGCGGTAATCAACGAAGATGAAATTGTTATATTCACCAAGAATCTTTTTTGCATCTTCAATAGCTGCTGTCTTAGCAGGCTGAAGCGATTTTGCTCTAATTGCCATTATGCTTCCTCCTTGTAGTCGATCCAGATGCCAGGACCCATAGAAGAACTGAGAGATACTGAGCGGATGAATCCAACTTTAGCATCTGCTGGCTTCTTACGGTTCAATTCAGAAAGGAAAGCCTTTACGTTTTCTGCTGTATCAGCTTCAGACATTGAAACCTTTCCAACAGGAATATGAATAACTCCACCCTTATCAGCGCGGAATTCTGTACGTCCCTTCTTGAGTTCAGCAACAGCGTTTGCAATGTTAGGTGTTACTGTACCTGTCTTTGGATTAGGCATAAGACCACGGCGGCCCAAAACCATACCAAGACGACCAACATCTTTCATCATATCAGGTGTAGCAACTGCAACATCAAATTCTGTCCAGCCACCCTTTACCTTTTCGATGTATTCTGCAGAACCAGCGTATGTTGCACCGGCATCCAAAGCCTCCTGTACACGGTCTTCCTTACAGAATACCAATACACGCTTTTCACCAGTGAACTGGTGTGGGAATACCAGTGTATCACGAACTGTCTGGTTCTTTTCGAGCTTAACAGAAACTGAAAGTTCTACTGTTTCGTCGAATTTTACATAGTGAAGGTCTTTTGCAAGCTTACATGCTGCGTCAATATCGTATGCCTTTGAAGAATCATACTTCTTCAAAGTATCCATATACTTCTTTCCGTGTTTCATATTAAGCCTCCACCTCTACGCCCATACTTCTTGCAGTACCAGCGATGATTTTCTTAGCTGCTTCAAGATCATTTGCATTGAGGTCCGGGAGCTTTGTCTTTGCGATGTCTTCAAGAGCCTGCTGTGAAATCTTTCCAACCTTGTCGCGAAGTGGATTAGCTGCACCCTTCTGGATACCTGCTGCCTTCTTAATAAGAACTGGTGCTGGAGGTGTCTTAAGGATGAATGTGAATGTCTTATCCTGATATGCAGTGATAACAACAGGGATGATGAGTCCCTTTTCCATGTTCTTTGTACGATCATTGAATTCCTGAACGAACTTTGGTGCAGGAACTCCGTGAGGTCCAAGAGCAGGTCCGACTGGAGGTGCTGGTGTAGCAGCGCCTGCAGGGCACTGTAACTTAATAACAGCAGTTACCTTTTTTCCGGCCATAGTAATACTCCTTATATTGGTAATGGATAAGGGAAGCTTCAAAAAGTTTTCCCTTTTCCTAACGAAACATTTCTGTCCAACGGACTATGCTTCTCCCATATACTCAAAATCAGAACAAAAGTCCCGATCCGATATCAAAATTAATTATTGCTTAAACAAAATGATTTATAAAAACATTGAGCCTGATACCCATAAAGGCAACAGGCTTCATTATTACATCTTAACTTTTTCTACCTGAGCAAAATCAAGTTCAACAGGTGTAAGTCGACCAAAGATGTCGATGTTAAGACGAAGCTTACTCTTTTCAAGCCAAACTTCCTCAATCTTTCCGCTGAAATCCTTGAAAGAACCGCTGATAATCTTTACCTGATCACCAACTTCGTAGCTCTGCTTAAACTTAATAACCTTTTCTGATTTAATTTCACCAGACTGCTGAAGAAGATTCATTGCTTCAGCTTCAGTAATTGGTCTCGGCTTTTCATTACGATCTGTCCCAACAAAACCTGAAACACCCTGCACACGGTATATTTCCTTACAAAGTGCCTTCCAACCTATCGAAGGGAAGTTGATTTCAAGCATAATATAACTAGGAAGAAGCTTACTCTTACGGGAAACAGCTTTACCATTCTTAATTTCCTTATACTCTTCCATAGGAACTTTGATTCTCAAAAGCTGCTCAGAACTAATAACGCCGTCATCAATAAGCTTATGAAGAGTACGTTCTATCTTCTGTTCATACCCAGTGTATGTCTGAAGAATGTACCAGTTTGACTTTGCCATCGATTTACCTTAAAACTAGAAAATAAAACGGAGACCTTCTGCAAACAACAAGTCCAGAAGTCCAAGAATAAAAGCTATTGCGATAGTTGAAACTAGTACAAGACGAATTGAAGAAAGTGCATCGTTAAAGCTTGGCCAAGTTACCTTATTTAATTCAGCTACACACTCTTTGCAAAATTGAAAAAACTTTTTCATCGCTATCCTCGTACTAAAATTATACAGGCCAGACAGGACTCGAACCCGCGACAACCGGTTTTGGAGACCGGGACTCTACCAACTGAGCTACTGACCTAAAATATCACAGCCTTATTCAATAAGACTGCTTATAAGCAAAACTTATTTTGCTTTTGTTTCTTTATGTGGTGTTGCCTTGCGACAGAATGGACAATACTTATTCTTTTCAAGCTTACCAGTAATATTCTTGCGGTTCTTGTAAGTTGTGTAGTTCTTCTGCTTGCACTCAGTGCACTGCAAAGCGATAATTTCTACGGCTGACTTTTTCTTGCTTGCCATATTATTGCTCCTTAAAAAAAATTACGTCTTTATAGCTCTCAAGCGGAATCGGACCGCTGACCTCATCGTTACCAACGATGTGCTCTACCGACTGAGCTATAAGAGCGATATTGTTCAAACAATCGCACTATTGTTCGCGTATGTTCCGTTAATATATTCCAATATGAAAAAATTGTCAATAAGCTACCCCGAATTTAGGTATGAATTTACACAAATTCATTAAATTTTTATTCAAGAACTCCTGACTGGGTGAACACTGAATTTGCCGGCACAGATTTTGTAACCCAAGTATTTCCGCCAATCACGCTACCCTTCCCAATAACAGTTCCGCCGCCAAGAATTGTTGCGTTGGCATAGATCGTAACATCATCCTCAATAGTCGGATGACGCTTCTTGTTCATGAGGTCCTTTTTAACACTAAGAGCACCCAAGGTTACGCCCTGGTAAATCTTTACATTATTTCCGATTGTGCACGTCTCACCAATAACGACACCTGTTCCGTGGTCAATGAAAAAACTTTCCCCAATGACAGCCGCAGGATTAATATCAATTCCCGTCTTACCGTGAGAATGCTCACTCATAATTCTCGGAAGAACAGGAACTCCGCTTACACAAAGGAAATGTGCAATCCTGTAAGTTGTAATTGCATCAAGACCCGGATAAGAAACAATGACCTCTTCATTGAATTTCGCAGCAGGATCTCCGTCAAAGGCAGCCCGGACATCAAGCATAACTTTCCTACGGATTTCAGGAATCTCTTCAATAAGGGCACGCGCAGTCTGTTCAGCAAGAGAAAAGCAATGGCTCTGCTCAACAACAGGATCCTTTATCACAAAGTACAGGGCTTTCTTGATTTCATTGCTGAGCATGGCGATTATCTTGTTGACCTTCTGTCCCGTAACAAAACGCAGAGTCTTCTCGTTCAGATCCTCGGCATCGCGGAAGCCCGGAAAAATCAGAAAACGGAGCTCATGCAGAACTTCTACGACACTCTCCCTGTTAGGAAATCCTTCAACCTCGTTCACGTTGATTCCGCCAAGCTCTTTATAGGAACCGATTATTCTCTCAACTGATTCATCAAGCGTCTGCATAAAAACTCCAAACAAAAATCCGTATTCTAAAACCTCTGAAAACTCCTGCATTTGAGGTTTTTTTACAACAATAAAATACCAAAATCCATGGAAAAATTCAACTTAAAACTTGCAAGGATAATCCAAAGGAAATCTCAGACTGCAGATTCAAAAGAAAAATTATGCGGGCAAAAAAAATAGAGGCGTCAAACAGTAACACTGCCTGAGCCTCTATCGTCCAGTTACCTGGACATCGGAGAGAGTTTATCAGCTTATTTACAAGCTGTTTTTACTATATCTCATTACGGATTTTTAGTCAAGAGTTTTTTGAGATTTTATAAAAAAAAGAGATTTTGAACCTTCCGGAAATATGGGCACAAATTCCATTGAAATCAAACCTTAGTCAGACCAAGGGCATCTCTAGAAATATTTTCCCCGGATACCTGCGAGTTTTTAAGTTATCCCTAAAAATTGCAAATTTTAGAGGTTCCCTTACCATTTACAACTTGATTCATACGGCTCATAACTGTAAATTTAAGTTATGAAAAAAATCAGACCCCTTGATCTTGTTTTGGCGGGAGCATTCATACTTGCCATTGCATTTTCATTTAGTTTTACGTTCCGGAAAAACGGCGGAAAAAACTATTTGACTGCAAGCAACGGTGAAAATACTTTTGTCTACCCCATGGAAAATGATGTCACCTTCTCTGTGCCAGGAAAAAACGGAAATACCGTAATCAAAATAGAAAAGGGCTATGCTTTTTTTATTGACTCCCCGTGTCCGAACAGAACCTGCGTTACAGCAGGAAAAATTTCGCAGCCGGGTGAATGGATTTCATGTCTGCCGAACGGAGTCTTTGCAAAAATTGAAGGAAACAACCGCCGGCTGGATGCTGTCACAAACTAGAATCAGAATTTTTATGGGCCTTCTTAAAAAATATTTTTTTAGAAATGCCCTTATGCAGGGAGAAAATCTATGGCAAAAAAGAAAGGCGCTGTTGTCTTTAAATGCTCAAACTGCGGATACACTCAGCCCGCATGGTTGGGAAGATGTCCCGAATGCGGCCAATGGAACACAATGGAGGAATGCATAACAGATCCGAACGCTGCAAGTTCGGCACTTCACTCAAATAATACCGCAACAAAAATCAGACCCGTTCCCATGTCCCAGATTACGGTTGAAAAGGAAAGCAGGCTGTCAACAGGAATCAGTGAATTTGACAGAGTTTTAGGCGGTGGAGCAACAAAAAGAAGCGCGGTCCTGATTGGCGGTGAGCCTGGAATCGGAAAGTCAACGCTCTTAATACAAAGCGCCTACAAGGTTCTTGAAGCATCAAAAAACACGAAGAAAGTCCTTTATGTTTCGGGAGAGGAATCTGCGACTCAAATAAAGGGACGCGCTTTGCGTCTGGGACTGAACGTTGATTCCATGGAAATTTTATGTACTCTCAGACTCGAGGATATTCTTGATGCACTGGATTCAATTACCCCTTCCCTTGTAATCATTGACTCAATACAGACTGTATATTCAGCTGAAACAGGCCTTGTTCCCGGAACAGTGAACCAGCTTAAATACTGCGGAAACGAACTCATTGCCTGGGTAAAGGAAAGGGACAGCGTTCTTTTTATGACCGCCCATGTCACAAAGGACGGAACAATTGCTGGTCCTAAAAGTCTTGAACACATGGTTGATACAGTCATTTCTTTTGAACGCTCCAATGATGAATTCCGGTTCCTGCGTGCACAGAAGAACAGGTTCGGCTCAATTGATGAGCTTGGAATATTTGAAATGGAAAGCGACGGCCTTAAATGCGTTGAAGACCCAAGCTCTCTTTTCATTACAAGACGCTCGGGCTCAACTCCCGCTGGAATTGCCTGCGTAAGCGTCTTTGAAGGAAGCCGAGTCTTTGTTGTAGAAATTCAGGCGCTCACAGTACCTTCCAAGGCAGCAAACACGAGAGTCTATTCAGACAAGATCGATTCCGCACGGGTCAGCAGAGTTGCAGCTGTTCTTGAAAAACGCGGGGGAATTAAATTTTCTGACCAGGATTTATATATAAATGTTGCAGGCGGAGCAAGGTTAACAGAAAGTGCAATTGATGCAGCCTTAGCAGCAGCCCTTTATTCCGCACGGACGGACATTCCGTTAAAGGAAAAGACTGTTGTCGTCGGAGAACTAAGCCTTGCAGGCGAAATCCGTCCTGTCACAAAACTTAAGCAGAGAGTCAAAACGGCAAAGGAACTTGGATTTGAAAATGTAATCGCCCCCTCAAACGATGAAGAGGCGACTGCCGTTGATTCAGTTAAAAGTTTGATCAGAGCCTTATTTGGCAAATAAAGCAATAAATTTTCCGAGGAGATTTTTAACGCTAACTACAATGGAGGCTCCGGCTGCGAAAGTTCCGATTGAACTTCCAAGTGACGTCAGGAAGAACACCCAAAGCACATGGAGCACTCTGTTTTTGTAGAAACCTTTGAAAGACTTTGTGTCATCAGAAAGTGTCTCAAGGTCTTCCACCTTCGGCTTTCTAAGCACAGCCTGAAGAAGCCCCGTGACCATACCTACACCTACGACAGGCACAAGGGAAGTAAAAGGAGCACAGAGAACTGATGCTATAATAACAACAGGATGAGCTCCCGCAATTATTGCTCCGATTCCTGCAAGACCTCCGTTGCAGATTAGCCAGGTTGCAAGCATATCAACGCCTACACTCTTTCCGCCGAAGATAAAGCCCATGACTATAAGTGCAACAATGATTACCGGAATTGCCCATCCGGCAATACGGGAACCTACCGACTTTGGAGGAACTTCCGAAATTTCATCACAGACAGACTTCTCTTCACCGCAGGCAATCCTGTTCAAGTGTGCGACAACTCCCGGAAGATGACCAGCCCCCAGAACTGCAAGAACTTTATTTCCTTTGCATTCCCATATGTGGCAGGCCAGATATCTGTCACGTTCATCAATGAGAACTTCCTTGACCTTAGGAAGATAATCAGAAAGTTCCTTCATCATGCTGTCCATTTCACTCTGCCGCTTAAGATTTTCAATATCTTCAGGAGCCACTTCCTCTTTTGAAAAAGCGCTGACCACGAGAGACGACAGAAGCTTGCATTTTCCCCAGAAAGAATTCTTTGCCCAAGCCCTGCGCAATGTGACAGCAATAGGTCTGTCAACCATTTCCCGAGGAATGCCAAGCTCCTTTGACTTATTAATGGCAGCAAGCATTTCATCACCTGGTTTAACACCGGAGCTTTCACCCATGCGCTTCTGATACGAGGCGAGAACAATATTGGCCATCATCAGAAAACCCTGATGATTCTTAATAACCTTGACAATATCCATCTTGCGCCATGATTCAGGATCCTCAATGTTTGCAAGACGCTTATCATCAAGTTCAATCGCAACAACATCAGGCCTGTCCTCCTCAATGACAGACTCAACTTCCTTTATGCTTTCTGCGGAAACATGGGCAGTACCAACAAGCGTTATCTTTCTTCCGTTAACCTCAAGGAATTTCTGTGTGGCGGTATCTTTTTTTTCAAGTATATCCATAGTTTATTTTACCTTGGCTTCCTTTGCCTTAATGTCTTTTGCAGAACCTACCGCCCACTCTGCAATTCTGTACTCAAAGAACATAGGACATTCCATCTTGACAACCTGGGTATAGTATTCAGCAGCAGCCTCCTTTCCGCCTGACTTTCCGCCGGCAAAATCATAGAGAAGGCCAAGATAGAAATACATTTTCCCCTTCATCTGTGAACTCTTGATTGCAGCTATCTTCTGAGGAAGAGCACCCTCACCTGCAAGGTCATGGTAAACACGAAGAATCTGATATTCAATTGTATCACGGTTCATTTTACGGTAAACACTCTCACTGAACTTCTTTGCTTCAAGAGAATTATTTTCCCTGTAGTAGCAATAAGTAACCATGAGAGGGTAAGAAATATTGTCAGGCTGAATCTGATAGCATTTTGTAAAATACTTTCTTGCTTCTGCCCAGTTTTCTTCATGAAGATTAAGAATACCAATGCTTTCGTATGCGAAATAGTATTCAGGATTAAGCTTTATGACCCGCTGGTAATCCTTGAGAGCCAAATCAAATTTATCCTGCTCATCATAAAGACCTGCACGGTAAGCGTAAGCCAGGAAATAATCAGGATCAATTTCTATAGCCTTTGTCCATGCCTTCTCAGCATTCACAAAATGTTCCATGTTGCGCTCATACATACCGTAATCCATTATGTAGTCGTAATTTGAACCATCAAGAGACACGGCCTTTGCAGCATAATTTGAAGCAATCTTATTTTCACCGTTAGCGGCAGCAAGTTTTCCAAGATAAGAATACGCAGGTGCATAGTAAGGATCATCAGCGACCATCTGGTTAAGAACTTCCTTGGCCTTAGCATCATCTTCAAGGTAATACGACGCACGTCCGACTCCGAAAAGAGCTTCCTGGTTCTTGGGATCATTTACCAGTGCCCTTTCATAATAAGCCCTTGCCTGCTTGTACTGTTTCTTAACATAAAAATCATCAGCGTAAGCAATGTTTGCATCAGCATTATATTTATCAATATCAAGAAGAGCCTTGAGCTGCTTTGAACGTTCAGCCTTATTGCCTGTAGCCTTAGCAATTTCTGCAAGAAGGGACATTACGTCTGTGTTCTTCGGATCTTCAGCGTTAAGTTCCGAACAGATTTTCTTTGACTCATCATACCTGTTTTCGCTGAACAGGAGCGAAGCCTTCAGGAAACGGATATCGAAATCCTGTGCAAGAGTATCATCTATGGAATCATAAATCTTAAGGGCCGCCGGAATTCCGCCGGACTCAAGAGCTTTCTGCAGGTTCCGTATAAAAATATTTTTTGCTGACGAACTTTTTGTGGCACTCTTTTCTACAATCACAGATTCCTTTACATCACTGCCTGTACCAGCTGCCCCATAAACTGAAGCAATTCCCACTGCGAGAACTCCGACCAGGCAAACTAAACTTCTTCCGTTTAAAATTTTCATTTTTTTCCTCAATATTTTGATTTTGGTTTTTTACACTTGCATTTTCTACCTATAATAGATAAAATATGCAAAATGCGTAAACATCCAATTAGAAAGTTCATAGGACTTACAGTCCTTTATGCCGTAGTCATTGTCGGCATTTTTGTTCTTCAGTTCAAGACTGAATCAGTATTGTCAATCGGTGTCGGAAGCATGCAGATAACTCTTGCCCAGACACAGACAGAAAATAATGAATTAAAGCTCAAGAACCAGCTTCAGGTTGTTTTCCGCGGATTTACTTTCACCGCAAACGAAAATTCGCCAGCAATCGTCTCAAATTCAAAAGAAAATGGCAAAAGCCAAAATCTTGTTCTTGAATCATATACCCATGACGATTTAAATACAACCTTCAATTTTAAGGACGGCACCAAAATCACTTTCACAGTAACTGATGAAACACCTCAGGCTCTCATTCACATTGCCGCAACCCCTTCACAAGGATACGATACAGTTTCCATTCCGTATACAATTTCATCAACATACTCAATCATGGAAACAAACAGCTCAAAGTTCATACTTGAAAACAAGGGCGAATACTTCTCACTTTCTTCATCAGCAATCAACTCAAAGAACCTTGTCCTTACCTCCACACAAGATACGGAAACAGCCTTCGCTTACTTCAGTACATACAATCCTGTAAAGGAATTTGAATTTACTGCAGTGGCAGGACTTCCTATGACAAGTGCTGATACCTACGCCTCAAATATCAAACAGTTCAGAAATGCAGTGGTTACCAGATTCTCTGCAACTGCCGCCTCTAACATTACAGAAGCACAGGTAGCCGCATACATTGCAGAAATGACAGCAAACAACCGCTACAATGCGGCTTTGGACAATGTTCCTGCAGCATTCAAGAACAGCAACAAGAAGTCCTACCTTACAGCTCCATACTTCGGAAACCTTGCAAGCAACAGCACTTCCCTTACAATGCACTTTGACAGAAATGATACAATGATTAAAAACGCAATCGCTGCCAAGGACCTTGAAATATTTACGCTTGACGACCTTGTTGCTCAGATACGCATTGAAAAGAACAACAGTCTCATTGCTTCACTGCTTTCATTCCCTTCCGAGATGGAAGAATTTGCACCAACTATTTCACAGGCAAGCGGCATCATCTATGTTTACGCAAACATCAAAAAAAGCCTTCCTGCATTTGCAAAAAAAATTGAACCTGTTATCAGTGAATGTATTCATACTATTGCTCTCGGCTGTGAACTTAGCGAGGAAAATGTTCTTACACTTTCTGAAAACGGAATTCCGGTTTCAAAGGAACAGAACCTCCTTACAGGTTATGCCCTTCTCTGTCTTTCCAAGGCTGACGGAAATCGCGAAAATGCGGACATGGCTTACATGCTCATGAACCAGCAGCTCGAGGACATTGCATCCCTGGAATACAAAACAATTGCCAAACTGTACCCAATTCTGATACCAGAAAACCGCTACTATCCACATGCAGAACTATTGGGATTCTATGGCGAAACCTGTACATGGGCATGGACCTGTTCTCCATCAATTACCTATGTGCCAACGAATACAGGCATTGTAAACATCAACATTGACTTCCAGCTGAATTCAACAAAGAACAACGCACACTACATAATCTTCTGTAACATTCCAGACTTCAACATGCAGATTGAAATCCAGAACCTTATGTTCCGAAGCGCAAAGGACTTTGAAATCTACAACTCTTCCGGTTATGTTTACAACTCCGAAACCCAGACAATGTTACTGAAGTCACGACACAAGTCACACAACGAGCTTATCAGACTCTTCTGCAAACCTGCAACAAATTTTGTACCTGCAGACAAGAACTAAGACAAGCCTAAAATGACTCAACCGGAAAATTCTTTGGAAAACACTCAGTATCTCACAGAACAGCTTATTACATACATTGGTAATAAACGTTCCCTCCTTTCCTTTATAGGGGAAGGAGTTGAACATGTTTGCAAAACTCTGGGAAAAGAAAAGCTTGATACATTTGATGTATTCAGCGGAAGCGGCATAGTTTCCAGATTTCTCAAGCAATATTCAGATAACCAGTACGCCAACGACATGGAAGATTACGGAAAAATAATCAGTTCCTGCTACCTGGCAAACAAAAGCGAAGTTGATTCTGCTTACCTTACGGAGCTTCATGTCAGGCTGAAAGCTTTATGCACCAAACAGTTACCTGATTTTCTGAACGATGAAATGACCTCCTTCAAATCTGATTCTCTCCCAGGCTTTATCTCCGAATATTATGCACCTCATAATATGGAGGATATTCATATGGGCGAGCGATGCTTCTACACACCGTACAACGCCTGCTACATTGACTGCATGAGAAAGAACATAAGTGAAATTGTACCGCAGGAACTTTCACCGTTCTTCATTGCACCGCTTCTCTCGGAAGCCTCAATTCATGCAAACACTGGCGGAGTATTCAAAGGATTCTACAAGAACAGCAAGACTGGTATAGGCAAGTTCGGCGGAAACGGTGCAAATGCTCTTACCAGAATAAACGGACATATTTCTCTGCCATACCCGGTATTCAGCAACTTTGAAAGCAGGATACGAGTTTTCCAGAATGATGCAAACATTCTTGCTGGTGAAAACCAGGTACCTCATGTTGACCTGGCATATATTGACCCACCATACAATCAGCATCCTTATGGTTCAAACTATTTTATGCTGAACCTTATTGCAAATTACCGCAAGCCTGACCAGTCAATTATGAGCCGTGTTTCAGGAATTCCTAAGGACTGGAACCGTTCTCTATACAACAAAAAACGGATGGCATCCCAGACCTTTCTGGAACTTGCAGCAAAGCTTGATACAAAATATCTGCTTGTATCATTCAATAACGAAGGATTCATCTCTGAAGAAGAAATGGTTACCCTGCTTACAAGCGTAGGAAAGGTTACAGTTCTTGAATCCAAGTACAATGCATACAGGGCCAGCCGAAACCTTAACAGCAGAAACATCCACACAAAAGAATATCTTTATGTCGTGGAAAAATTCCCTCTATAGATAGAATATAAAACAAAAGAACATAAAAATTTTACGCCGTCTGAATAATTCAAGGACGTCTCCAAAAATTGCAAATTTAGGTCACCTCTACAAACCCTAATTAAGGTGCACCGTCAAGTTTAAAACCGCTGAATTGGTGCGGTTTTAAACATCGCATTTCTAAAGGGAACCTCTAAAAAACTGAAGTTTCTAGAGGTTCCCTTTAGAGATTCACTCAAAGCTTCCGGCAGATGAAAATATGTATACAGAATCCCGGGACTGAAATTTCCAGAACTTCCGATGAACCATTGATGTCATGCAGCACTAAAATTTTACGGTACATTGCAGCGGAAGATGATCACTGTAACCGCTTCCGTCCCAGATTTTATACTTCACAGGAACCTTTGTTTCCGCATCACACCAGGGACCTTCCGTGCAGACATTAAAATCTTCTATAATAAGTGCCCCTGCAGAAAACAAATTATCTATTCTTGACCAGGATCCTTTGAAATAATAGGAACCTTCGGCTCCGTTCACAGTATCACCGTACCATGGGGACGTCACTTCAAAAACAGAACCGCTGCTTCCCCGCAGACAGACTGTTTCATGTGTCTCACCGTGAACAAATTTTTCAATATCCCTGTTAAAATCTCCGCAGATAAAGACACCCCGGCCCTTATCCACATTATCATTGACTACATTACAGAGAATATTTTCCTGCAGGAACCTCCATTTCTCTGTCTCAGACTCACCTCCGCTCATGCTCTTCCAGTGGTTTGCAACAAGGACAAATCTTTTTTCCCCGCGAAGCACTTCAACACTCACAACAGGTCTCAAAAGAGGAGCCGGAGACGCAAACCTTCTGCAGTCCACATTATGAACTGTCATGTTTTCCAGAGGAAGCCGCGACAGAATGCCTATACCAATGGAACTTCCCTCATTTGCAGCAAAACATCCGTACGAATAAACCTTACGCATGTTCCACTCTCCGGAAAGATAATTGCTGATATCATGAAGAACCGATTCATTTTCAATTTCCTCCATGACAAAAACTTCTGCGTCCAAAGATTTTATTACGGAACACAGCTTCTTTATCCGCTCCTCGTACATTTCCCTGCCCCACTTCTTGCTTTCCGCGAACTCAGAATATTCATTACCTCTGTTTTCTGAATCAAAGAAAGTCTGAACATTCCAGCAGGCAATCCTGGCGGAACCAGAAAAAACTTCATCCCCAGTTTTATCTGTAAAACTTGAGGAACAGGAAATCAATGCAAAAAATACAATGCACAGACACAAAATCCTACGAACAAATAATATCATAAAAAACCTCTACAGAACCTCCAGAAAGTAAAATGTCCGGAGACAAGTTTTAAACTAAGGACATTCGGCAACAGCTTCAACAAACGCCCTCCTCTTATTTATTTGCAACGGAATTCACTTTTTCCCAAAAATTTTCCAGTTTTTTATATTATTTTAAATTTCATAGAAGCCTATAGAAAAAAATTGCTATGTCCTTCATTCTAATTGATTTTTTTTCTCATGAAAATGAAATTTAATATAAAATGCAATACCTTATACAGGGAACAGTAAAACACTTTGGAACAGGCCTACGGAGGTTTTTATGAAAATTAAGAGCAGACTGCTATTAAGTTTTCTAGGCTGCGTGCTTCTTTGCGGAATCGGAGTTGGTACAACTTCAATTATTTCAATGAACAGAAAAGTCAGCGAAGACATAAAATCGAAGCTATATCTTCAGATGCAGAATGTTTATTCAGATATATCTCTTTTTCTTAGTGCCCCGATGAACAGCATCAACTCATCCATGAGCTATATGACCGTAAACGGCATGGATGACAGGGATTTAGTAGAACGATTTTTCAAGAATGAAGTAAACTTCCATCCGGACTACTCAATGCTCTACATCGCCTCTGTACAACCCATTCCCCAGGGCGGATTCCTTTATTCAGACTGTCACTGGGAACCTCCTGCCGATTTTGACCAGACCACAAGAAACTGGTTCAAGTCAGCAGTCCAAAATGATTCGGCCAGCTTTTCTGACCCCTATCTGGATGCATACTCAGGAGATGTCATTGTTTCCATCTCGGAACCGTTCAAAGTCAGAAACGAACTTAAAGGCGTCACAGCGCTTGACCTTAAGATAAGTGAAATAAACCAGATGATAAATAAAATTAAGCTTTCCGAACACGGAACAACTTATTTGATTAATTCCAACGGGTTCTATGTTGCCCATGAAGATACGACCAAAATTGGAAAGGACCTGTTCTGGAACGACTTTCCGGAGTTCAAGTCCCTCCAAAACCGGCTGCCGAATAATGAAAGCGAAACTTTCTTTGAATCGAATGTAAACGGACAGTATTTCTCAGCAAGAAAAATGCCTTCCTTCTGCGGATGGACGGTCATTACGTTCGGTCCTGAAAAAGAACTTTACAAAATCATTGAATCTATCATTTTCTCCATACTGACATCTGTTGCCTGTGTTTTGATCATAGGTATACTGATTGGTATAGTAAATTCTATCAGCATCGTGAAACCTATCGCCCAGATCGGCTCAAACCTGAATACAATTGCAAGCGGAAGCGCAGATCTTACAAAGAGAATCGACAACAACGGAAAAGATGAAATAGCGGAAGTCGCAAAAGGGTTCAACCTCTTCACACAGAAACTCCAGAAAATTATTACCCTCGTCAAGAATTCAATGGAAAGTCTTACAACTGCCGGGGAAGACCTCAAATGCGGCACACAGGATACATCTGCGTCCATTTCACAGATCATTACAAACATTGAATCAGTTCATTCTCTTATAAAGAAACAGAACCAGAACGTTGAGGAGACATCAGTAACTGTAAACAAGATCTCCTCCAGCATTAGTTCCCTTGAAAAAATGATAGACAACCAGACTTCGGGGGTTTCAGAAGCATCCTCCGCAGTTGAAGAAATGATCAGCAATATTGATTCCGTGAACTCTTCGGTGGAAAAGATGGCACAGTCCTTCGAATTCCTGGAAAAAGATACACAGAACGGTGCTTCAATAATGAAGAACGTAAACGAAAGAATTACCGAAATTGAAAACCAGTCTCAGATGCTTCACGAGGCAAACGCAGCAATATCTTCTATTGCAGAACAAACCAATCTTCTTGCCATGAATGCAGCCATTGAAGCTGCACATGCAGGGGAAGCCGGAAAAGGATTCTCGGTTGTTGCAGATGAAATCAGAAAACTTTCAGAAACTTCATCAAAGCAGTCCCGGACCATTGGTGAACAGCTGAAGCTTATCAAAGATTCCATCAGCGATGTTGTTTCGGCCTCAAACAAATCAACCGAAGCATTTAACTCTGTTTTCCAGCAAATCAAAACCACGGACCAGATTGTACGACACATTCATTCGGCAATGCAGGAACAGCAGGAAGGATCCAAACAGGTTATCAATGTTCTGAGAATGATGAACAACAGTACACAGGACGTTAAAGTTGCATCAGAAAAAATGACAGACGAGAACAGACATATCCTTTCTGAAATAAACTCTCTGCAGGAAATTACGGCCACAATTTCTTCAAGCATGGAAGAAATGAACAACGGAGCGCTCAAGATTTCGGAAACAGGAACTGCACTGAGCAACATCTCAGAGGATATGGGAAACGCTATCAAACGAATAGGAGATGAAATAGACCAGTTCAAAGTTTGAAACCAAAATCAGCATAAGGTAACGTCTAAAAACTGCAATTTTTGGAGGTTACCTAAAAACCGCGATGTTTTAGTCCTTATATTTTCAGGAATAAAAACTCGCAGATCGCCAAAAAAAATATTTTTCAGAGAAGCCCGGCGATTTATAAGAACTGTGTAAAAATTCGCAAACAACTTATGTACAGGTTCATTCTTTCCTGAATTTTTTCGTCCACGGCTCAAGAGCAGCTAAAAAAATACTGCAATTTCTTTCACAGACTAAGCAACATAATCTTTTTTAAATATTCAGTTTTCATTGCATATTTATACAATTTCATTTTTAAGTGATTAAATTCACATAGAATCAATTAAATTTTTACAAATATTAAAATTTATGCAATTAGTTGAATTTTTTTTTGTATTTTTTTGCATTTTCCTTTGACCAAAATGCGACAGAGTTATAAAATATAAAAAGTTACTTGGTTTGTGCGTGATATTTTTCACAAAAAATTCTGATCCCTTTCCAAATAACAAAATCTTAACAGGATAAAAAAAATGAAAGCAATTCCAGAACCTTCAAAAAGACGACTTGTACTCCTTGAGAGACTTCTTTCAGGATACACTGAGAAAACAATCACTTCACAGAAAATCGAGTCCCTCACAGGATGGTCAGCAGCAGTTGTACGTAGGGACATTTCATTGCTCGAGGTACGATGCGGTGCAAGCAACGGCTACAAGGCACAGGAACTTCATAAAGCTATTCATGAAGCATTGAACATTGCTCAGTCAGAACAGAAGTGCTGCATCGTGGGTCTCGGACTTTTGGGACAGGTACTTCTTGATAATGCAGCGCTTGACCCTTCTTCTTTCAAACTTGTTGCCGGATTCGATTCTAACGTAAACCGCACAGAAGTTCTCCGCTCAGTTTTCCCGCTTCATCCGACAACTATGCTCGAAGAAGTTATCAAGGCTGAAGAAATCAATTACGCTATTCTTACAGTACCTGAAAACGAAGCCCAGCAGCTTGCAACACGTCTTGCTGAATGCGGAATCAAGGGAATTGTTAACTATACATCCTGCATGCTTTCTGTTCCGCCTACAACTTTTGTAGAAAATGTTTCTCTTCTTACAGCTCTTGAAACACTTTCGGCAAGCAGCTATGTTATGCCAAAGAAAATTGTCCATGCAGAACCTGTAGAGGCAATGGCAATCTAAAAATAACCAGAAAATAAAATCAACAGAATTAACTAGGAGACGTAAAATGAGCAGAGTGTACAACTTTTCAGCAGGACCTTCCTGCCTCCCTGAAGATGTATTAAAGGAATGTGCTACAGAAATGATGGATTACAACGGAAGCGGCCAGTCCGTAATGGAAATGAGTCACCGCTCAAAGTATTACGAACCAATCATCGAAGATGCTGAAGCTACAATCCGTAAACTTATGAAAGTTCCTGAAAACTACAAGGTTCTCTTTGTTCAGGGCGGAGGTTCCACACAGTTTGCAATGGTCGCACAGAACCTTGGAATCAAAAACAAGAAGGCAGCTTACATTGAAACCGGTGTCTGGGCAAAGAAAGCTGCAGCCGAAGCAAAGCACCTTGGCGTTGCAGTAGATATAATTGCTTCTTCGAAGGACAAGAACTATTCATACATCCCTGAAGTCAAAAAAATTGAAGGCGACTACGACTACGCTTACATCTGCTTCAACAACACAATCATGGGAACACATTACGAATACATCCCTGATACAGGAAACATTCCTCTCGTTGCTGATATTTCTTCATGCGTACTGAGCGAAGAGCTTGATGTCTCAAAGTTCGGCCTCCTTTTTGCTGGCGCACAGAAGAACCTTGCACCAGCAGGAGTTACACTTGTAATTATCCGTGAAGACCTAATTCCTGAACCTGAGGCATGTCTTCCTGGGACACCGACAATGAGCATGTACAAGACACACGCTGATAACGGTTCAATGTACAATACTCCTCCTTGCTATACAATCTACGTTCTCGGTAAAGTTCTTCACTGGATTGAAAAGAACGGAGGAGCAGCAGGAATCAACAAGCTTAATGTGGAGAAGGCTGATTATCTCTACAGCTTCCTTGATTCAAGCGATTTTTACCATGCAACAGCAGAAAAAGGCAGCCGCTCTCTGATGAACGTTCCTTTCCTTACAAAATACTCTAACCATGATGGAAGTGAAGCTGCCCTGGCAAAGGAAAAGGAAATCAACTCCAAGTTCGTAAAGGAAGCTGAAGCTGCCGGTCTTATAAACCTTAAAGGACATCGTCTTGTAGGCGGAATGAGAGCTTCCATTTACAATGCAATGACACTTGACGGTGTTAAAGCTCTTGTTGAATTCATGAAAAAATTTGCAGCAGAAAACTAAAGCACAAGGAATAATAAAATGTATAAAATTCAGACATTAGACAGAATTAGCGCAAAGGGATTGGACAACTTTCCTCGCGAAGATTATGAAATAGCATCAGAAATTGTTAAGCCGGAAGCAATTCTTGTTCGAAGCCACGACATGAACTCCATGGAAATTGATTCCAGTGTCAAGGCAATCGCCCGTGCAGGTGCAGGTGTAAACAATATTCCTTACAAGGAACTTGCACAGAAAGGTGTTGTAGTTTTTAATACACCTGGTGCAAACGCAAACGCTGTTAAGGAACTTGTTATTCTTTGTCTCCTTCTTGCAAGCCGCCCTGCTATTGGTGCAAACAAATGGGTTGATACTCTCAAAGGTAAGGGTGCAGAAATTGCAGGCCTTGCAGAAAAGGGAAAGAAGAACTTCATAGGTTCTGAACTTAAGGGAAAAACTTTAGGTGTCATTGGTCTTGGTGCTATTGGTGCCCAGGTTGCAAATACTGCAGTTGAACTTGAAATGAACGTTATAGGTTACGACCCTTTCCTTTCTATTGCAGCAGCATGGAACCTTAACCGCGAAGTTAAACACGCAGAAACTTTGGATACACTCTTCACAAAGGCTGACTACATTACAATCCATGTTCCAGAAACACCGGACACAAAGGGACTTATCAACGCAAACACAATCAAGAACATGAAGGACGGAGTTAAAATCATTAACATTGCCCGCGGAGGTCTTGTAAACAACGAAGATGTTCTCGGTGCAATCAACGCAGGAAAAGTTTCTTGCATGGTTACAGACTTTGCAGCAGAAGAACTTCTTGGGAATGAAAAGGTAATCTGCCTTCCGCATCTCGGAGCAAGTACACCGGAAGCTGAAGAAAACTGTGCAATCATGGCAGTTAAACAGCTCCGTGACTTCCTTGAATTCGGAAACATCAACAACAGTGTAAACTTCCCGAGAACAAAGCTCGACAGCCCTATTCCTGTTGGCGGAACACGTCTTTGCATCAGCAACAAAAACGTTTCAGGAGTAGTTTCTAACTTCACATCTGTTCTCGGAGAAGCAAAGATGAATATTGCAAGCATGATCAACCAGAACCGCAATGACCTTGCTTACAATCTTATTGACATTGAATCTAAGATTGACGACGCGACACTTGAAAAGCTCAGCAAAATAGAGGGTGTTATCAGCGTACGCCCAATTTTTGGTTAATAAAACAACTTTAAACACGGGAACTGTTTCCCAGGTTCCTGCTAATTAAAAAAAATTAGTTAAACCTAAAAATTTTATTAGCTTACTGCCCGCCTGCCAAAAACAGACGGGTTCTTTTTTCTACATTCATTTTCTATATATTCATGTTGAAGTCATCATAAAAAACAAATCCCCGGCAGGACTTCTATATCTTACCGGGGATTTTATTGTTGAAGATAAATTAAACTTATGCGAAGAAAACCAGAATCATCGCGAAGACAAAGAAAGCTGCTCCTGTCAGTAAAATAAAGACAAAAGGCGTGTTCCTTTTCATACGTTTCGATGCAACATAATCATAATAAGTATCCGAATCACGGTCTTCTGCTTTCGGATTCCTGATTCTGTCAACCAATTTAATGAATGCATAATTTACGGCATCAAAACCGCCATGATTCATTATACCTGTCATTCCGCCTACAGCAAGAAAGATTACTGATGCGACAAAGCTTCCGTCACACAGCAATCTCTGCCATGAAAGTATTACGCCCTGAGAACGGAACATATTCTTTTCATAAAAATAAATTCCTGCTGTAACTGCAATTCCAATGGCAAATGAAACCGCATAACGCACAACAATTTTTACTGCAGTCGGCATTCCGGTTTCAATGTTTTCTTCTAAGTTTTCACTCACTTCGAAAGTTCCTTAACGTAGCGTTCAAATTCTTCTGTATTGCATGAAACAAAATGTCCCGGTGCAACTTCACGCATCGTCGGCTTTTCCTTGCTGTAATCATGATCAAGAGCAGGATTATAGACAATGCGTACTCTCTGCTTTTCATAATTAGGATCAGGCAATGGAATTGCACTTAAAAGTGACTTCGTATAAGGATGCAGAGGATTATTGAAAAGCTCATCAGAGGTTGCGGTTTCAACAATCTTTCCGAAGTACATAACTGCAATGCGGTCAGAGAAATACTTAACAACAGAAAGGTCATGTGCAACAAAGAGAAGCGTAAGTCCCATCTCCTTTCTGAGTTCGTTCAGCAGATTAATTACCTGAGCCTTAATTGAAACGTCCAGAGCACTAACAGGTTCGTCAGCAATAATAAGTTCAGGATTCATGATAATTGCACGTGCAATACCAATTCTCTGCCTCTGTCCACCAGAAAATTCGTGTGGATAACGGTCAGCGTATTCAGGAACAAGACCTACACGCGTAAGAACATTTGCAACTCTTTCAGAAATTTCTTTTTCATCCTTTATTCCCTGAATACGCAATCCCTCTGCAATAATTTCACGGACTGTCATACGCGGGTCAAGGGAAGTTACAGGGTCCTGGAAAATCATCTGAATCTTTGTCACAAGATTTTCTTTTGAACCGCTAGTTTCCTTCCAGATTTTGTTGCAGTTTTTCTTATCGTATTCAGCCTTCTTCATCAGCTTCTTCTGTTCCGCAACAGCTGCCTTGAGTTCAGACCTTACCTTTGCAATTCCAGCAGTGTTTCCGCTTTTCTTAAGTTCAGCAATTTTGGCAACAGCTTCTTTCCTTGCCTTAACAATTGCATCTGTATAATCACGGAGACCAGCATTAATTCTCTGGCCCTTGAAATAAATATTTCCTCCTGTAATGTCATAAAGCTTAATGATTGAACGGCCGGTTGTTGTCTTGCCGCAACCAGATTCACCTACAAGACCGAATACTTCACCCTTCTTGATTTCAAAGCTCACATCATCAACTGCATGAAACTTTCCGCCGTTAAAATACTGGCGAAGATGCTCAACCTTAAGAAGAGTTTCGTCTTTATTCATTTCCTTAGTTTCCATTGTTAGACTCCTTGCGCAATGATTCCTTTGCCTTCATTCTTTCAATGCGGTCCGTTACAGTCTTAGGAGGTTCAACCTTTGGGGCATCAGGATGCAGAAGCCAGGTTGCTGCATAATGAGTTTCACTAATCTGGAACATCGGAGGCTGTTCTTCAAAGTCAATTTCCATTGCATACTGGTTACGAGCTGCAAAAGCGTCTCCCTTTGGCGGGAAGAGCATATTTGGAGGTGTTCCAGGAATTGCATCAAGCTTATCCTTTGTATCAAGGTCAGGCATACTTGCAAGAAGCGCCCAGGTATAAGGATGTGCCGGATGATAGAAAATATCTTCAGCCGTACCTGTCTCAACAACTTTACCTGCATACATAACTGCAATACGGTCTGCAACATTTGCTACAACACCAAGGTCATGAGTAATAAAGATGACGCTCATCTTTCTCTGAGTCTTGATCTTATTGATAAGCTCAATAATCTGGGCCTGAATTGTAACATCAAGGGCAGTTGTTGGTTCGTCACAAATCAAAAGGTCCGGAGCAGCGGCAATGGCAATCGCAATAACAATACGCTGTCTCATACCGCCGGAGAATTCAAACGGATACTGGTTGAATCTCTTCCTAGGTTCACGGATACCTACTTCTTCCATAATACGGATTGCCTTGTCATAAGCCATCTGCTTTGTAATGTGATATACCATTGCTGCAGAAAGGTCCTTCAGATGATCAATAATAGCAACCGCTTCCTGCTCAAATTCAGACTGCTCATCATAATCTGTACGCTCCGACTGTTCCTTATTATAGTACTCCACAAGATCGGCAATTGCACTGCGGGCAAGAGAATGAGCAGAAAGAGGTGTTGCAGCATACTTTTCAGTTGCACTCCTGAGAGTTCCTTCAAGAGTATAAACTGCACGGTCCGTGTACAATGAAAGACGGTTCACAGTTGTGTTTACAATCTTTGAAAGCCTTGCAATTTCTGCCCTGCATTCCTTGAGATTCCATTCCTCGCTTTCAAAAATCTTTGAAGCTTCTCCAAGAGCTTTAAGGGCTTCTTCGTTTGCCGCATAACATCTTTCGCGTTCGTTCTTGATTGCCTTGGAAATATTTGCAATGAATGAAGACATGTATTCTTCATCAATAATCTTGCGAAGCTTTTCATTCATTGCGTTTACATCAGTAAAATCAACACCTTCAGAACCATGTGCCATAAGATAATAGCCCAGCGTAAAGAAGTTCGGTGCAGTACGGGCTAAAAGAACATCAAGATGATCAGAAACAGCGTCAAGACTTTCCTTCAGGGCCTCAACATTTTTGTTTGCCGTAGAATAATTCTTTGCCTCTTCATAAAAACGTGCTGCAATAGGTGCAAAAACTGCGTCTGTCTTTGTAACAAAGTATTCTCCGTAAAGACGTTCCATTTTTTTGCCCAGATGAAAAAGTTCGTCACTGATGTTATACTTGTCTTCCTCAAGAAGCTCATTCTTTATGGAAGAAATATCAAACTTAACTGAGTCAGCGTATTCTACGGAAGAATTATAGGCTGCAAGATGACGGCTGCCCAACTTCACGAACTTCTTGAAAGTTGTAATCTGTTCCTTTCCGTCAACTCCGTATTCAGCAAAACATTTCTGAAGCATACCAAGACGTAACCTGAATTCCTTTGAAGCATTCTTCTGATTTGTCTTGCCGTTAAGAAGTGTAGCTTCTGTCATCTGAGGTCCGATCTTAACAATCGGGTCAAGGGAAGACATCGGATCCTGGAAGATCATTGTAATTTTGTTACCGCGGATCTTGTTGTACTCATCTTCCGTAAAAGTAAGAAGATTCTGTCCGTGATAGAGGATTTCCCCGTTTTCAATTACAGCATTAGGAGATTCTATACCAAGAACAGCCTTTGCAGTAACTGACTTACCTGAACCGGACTCACCTACGATAGCAAGTGTTTCACCCTTATTCAGAGTAAGATTTATGTCTCTTACAGCGTGAACGAGACCTTTATTTGTACGGAAGGAAACAACAAGGTTTCTGACTTCCAGTTCCTTTTCAGAATTAATCATTCTTCAGCACCTCTTAATGATGGATTGAATGCGTCGCGCAAACCGTTACCGAATTCATTGAAACAAACAAGCAGTATTGAAATAAATGCCGCAGGAAAGAAAATACAATGAGGATGCGTTGACAGAACACCCTGTGCATTGTTCAGCATGGATCCTACGCTTGTTGAATTGGCAGATTCAATGTTTACAATACCAAGATACGTCAAATTCGATTCACTGAAGATAACGCCAGGAATTGTAAGAACAGAAGTTGTAATAATAAATCCTATTGCATTAGGAAGAATATGACGGAAAATAAGTCGCGAGTCCTTTGCTCCAAGTGTACGGCTGGCATTTACATAATCCTGTCCCTTGAAGCGGTAGAACTGTGCACGGACTGTACTTGATGTTCCGATCCATCCTACAAAAATGAATGCAAAGAACATTGAAACAATAGGTCCTAATTTCTGTGCAAAGAACAGCTGGAAGAATGACATTATAACAATGTAAGGAATATATCCGAGAACATCCTTGATACGTTCAATTACAAGGTCAACAGATCCGCCGTAGTAACCTTCAAAAGCTCCGATGATGATTCCGAGGAACAGGTTAATTGAAGCAACAATTATACTCAAAAGCATTGAAAGTCTGGCACCGTAAGCAAGGCGTGTAAAAATATCATAACCGCTTGCTTCAGCTCCAAAGAGGAACGAAGCATAGCGTCCGTTTTCATAGTAATACCATTCCTTATAAAGAACACGGGTTTCATACTGGGAACCGTTCATACGCATAATTGCATAGGAATATCCGTCTGCAGATGTTTCATCCTTAAGGAAAATATTCTGCGGCTTTCCCATTGTATTTGCAGTCATAATACCTCTGTCATCCGTAAGATACCATGCATTCATGTTACCCTTGAACGAAGAATTCTTTACTTTGTCCTGATCAATTACAGGATAGAAAATCTGTCTGCCGGATTCCTTTTCATAAGCACGTGCTGCTTCATATTCCTCTTTTGTGAGAAGCTTCTTAACCCAGCCAACACTTTCATATGTATCAATCTTAAGCTTATAGCGCTTTACAGGACGCTTGGCAACAAGTCTTTCAACTGTTCCCATGTCCTTCATAATTGCGCCCGGAATATTCTGGTAATACTGATAAGTTGCCTGGTTCACTTCAACAGTTGCAGAACCATCCCAAAAGCCCATCCCGGAAAAGAGACTGCTCTTTGGAGTAGCATAAGCATAATATCCGTCCTTTGAGTTAATCGCAAACGGAGAAAAAATAGGTACAAGGAATGCGTAGAGAACAAGAACAAAGATAATGAAAAAGCATACAACGGAACCCCTGTTCTTAATAAAACGGGTCATAGCGTCCTGAAAGAAACCTACGGGCTTTGTCTCAAGCTTCTTGTCTGTTATCTTCTTGTCCTTCTGAACGAAAGCGAATTTTTCTTTAGGAATAGATTTATATTCATTAGAGAGCATTTTTCTTGTTTCCTCCCATGCGGATTCTCGGGTCAATGATACCGTAGCTCAAATCCATGACAATACCAGCTACAAGCTCTATTGCCACGTAGAACATATTCAGCGCCATGAACACACTGTAATCTTTCATGGCAAAAGAAGTCAAATATGCTTTACCGATTCCCGGAACTGCAAAAATTTCTTCAATGATAACAGAACCTACAAGAACACCAATGATATCAGCAAGGAACGACGGTAAAAGAGGAACCATTGAGTTGCGCAACGCATGCCTTACTGTAGCCTGACGCTTTGTAAGTCCTTTTGTACGGGCGAGAAGCATATATTCGCTTGTAAGAGTTTCTGTAAGTTCGGCACGGATAAGACGCATGTTACCGGCAATAGGACCAAAAGCAAGGGCCAGTATAGGCATGATGGCACTGCGGAACATGGCCCATGTAAAATAGTCGTTTCCGCCCTTGAAAACAAGAGGACACCAGTTAAGCTTGAATCCTATGAAATACTGAAGAAGGAATGCGTAAACAAAGGCAGGTACCGAAATGAAGAACATGATGAACACCTGGATCACATGATCCTGCCACTTATTTTTATTAACAGCTGCAACAATACCAAAGATGATTCCCAAAGGAAGAGCAATAAGAATTGAAATAAAATTTACATAAATTGTTGCAGGAATTTTACTGGCCAAATATTCTGTAACAGGCTGGAGGAAGGTTCCCATAGTAGTACAAAAGCCCCAGTCCCATTCAGAGAAGATATTCTTTAAGAATACTCCGTACTGAACCATTATAGGTTTGTTGTAACCCCAAGCCTCACGCATATCTGCAAGAGCCTTGTCCATACCACCAGGAACCGCTTGAACAGGGTTCGGAAGGAGCTTAATTAAGACAAAACAAGATGTCATAATGATAAAAAAGGTAACAACTGCCAAGCACAGTCGTTTTAGGACATACTTAACCATTTTTATTTCCACCGTTACAAAAAAATTTTATCATTGCAAAAAAATCAATCCTTTATTGAAAATTTCGCAACTAAATTTATACATTAAAAAAAGCCCCATGATAGAGGCATTTTTTTAGCGTACATAGTTTACCACAGAAATTAAATTTATTCTAACAATTTTTTTATTTTATTGATATTTTTTTAGCAATAAACAACATTTTATTTTTAACTTAAAATAATTTTAATTTTCTGCCATTTTTAATTAAAACATCTGCAAAAAATGCCCACCTTTTCTGCATCTGCAACGGGCATCCCTAAAAATTGAATCTTTAGAGATGCCCTAATAAAACTTCCTAAAGTTCATTACAGGCTCACGGATTAAAAACCGTAAGTTCCATACAGGCTTACGGTTTTTTCCGGAACTACAAACTAGTATGTAAGCTTGTAGTTGTTTTCAGCACAGTAAGCATCCCATTCAGCATCATCCATAGTATACTGGAGATAACGAATACTACCGAACTCAATGAGCGGAATATAATGGTCAGAACCAAGGATCCATCTCTGAGAATTGAGCGACGGTACGCAATCATATTCAAGCGGAATCATGTTGTACCTGGAAAGCAAAGCCTTTTCCATCTGAGCAAGAATTTCGTTCTTTACTGCAGCAGGTGCTGTTACATATTCATTTTCGCAAAGTGCATGATACCATTCATTGTATGTCTTTGTTATTTCTTCACCGTCAAGCGTAATTGTAAGCTTTTCTGTCATAGGGCTGAAGCCGTATTCATTGATTGCACTAGGATCACAGTAGCACCACATAACGCCATAAGGGTCAAGAGTAGAACCGCCCCAGGCTGTAAGAGCCATATCTGCAACACCCTTCTTGAGGCTGTTATAATAATCCTGGTCAACAACCATATTCACAGAGAACCTTCCGTCAAGAACTGTTCCTGCCATAGCTTCCTTTACAGAATCTTCAAACCATGTTGTGCGCATGATGTTTCCTGGACTCTGAGCATATACGTGGATATCAACAACAATCTTGTCAGATTCCTTGATGTCACCGTTTGCATAAGCTTCATTGTAAGCTTTAACAAAGAGTTCACGGGCTTCATCCTTGTTGTAACCTGTAATATCTTCAACAGAAGATGTTCCGTAGAATTCTGTAAGAATTCGTTTTGCAGGTTCTGACTCCCTGTATGTAATACCTGTTACAGGGTCTGCAACATAAAGATTATTTAAAAGAGCGAATCCAGCTTCAGAAGAAGGTGAAATTGTTTCAATATACTTAGACCTGTCAAGACTCAAGGAAAGAGCATGGCGGAAGTCTTCGTATGCAAGAATTGAATGGTTTTCGCCTTTCTTGTTCTTCTTTGAAAGAGCATTCCTGTCCATGTTGATTGTATACTTCCATGTGTATGAACGAGGTGTATTAACTCTGTATTCGCTGTTACCGTATTCCTTAAGGTCTATGGAATTAAGTTCAACAGTTTCTATCTTACCCTGGAGGAACATGCTGACAACTGTTTCATGCTTGTCAATGAACTGCAAATGAACATCAGTTGTCATGAACTGGCCCTTGTGCTTTCCGTCCTTGTATCCGTACCAGTTTTCATTCTTGGAAAGAGTAATGTCCTTTCCTTCCTGGAAACCTGTAACCTTGTAAGGTCCGCAAGAGAAAGATGTATCAACGGACGTACCGTAAGTGCTCTTCACAATGTCGCCTGTCTGCTTCTTTGTCTTTTCAAAGAGCGGTTCATACATGAGGAAGCTTGAAGTAAGTCCGTATCTTAACATGAATTCACTCTTAGGATTTACAAGAACGAATACCAATGTATAATCATCTTCCTTATAGAGACCTACATCTGCAAAATCAACCTTTTCAAGATCTGTTCTCTTGAAACAGAATTCCTTGTATGCAGCCGGGTTTGTATCACCGAAGCCGAGAGCAAGTTCCTTAAAAATTGCGATCACTTCATCTGTTGCCTTGAAGTATGTAGAATTCTTTGAAATTTCTTCAAGTCTTGCATACCTGTCTCCAAAGATTTCTGCATTGCCTTCATCTTCTGCATAGCCCTTGATTGCTCCGCCGAAGAATACGACAGGCTGTGTAAGGCTTGTCCAGAGTTCGTCATCAGAAACTTCGCCTTCATTGGCATTGCTGTAATCAACTCCGCCGGCATAATATGCTTTTGCATTAGCAAGGGCAACACTGTCCTGATAGTAATTTGATGCACGGTAGTTCTTCATTTCAGGAGAAAGAAGCTGCTTCATGGAATACAGATATGTGTCCGCATTAATCTTTGTGCCGTCTTCCCAGCAGGCATTCTTGTTAAGTCTGATTCTGTAAACATATTCCTTTGTTGCATCTTCAGGAACACCATACTTTGCTTTTTCCTTGAAGGAAGCTGTTATATCTTCAGGATATGATGCTGCCATTTCCGGTTCAATAGCATACGCAGTCTTAGCATCATCCATACAAATCTCATAAAGAGGTGATGCTACTAAGGAAAGCACAACACCTTCCGGATTCATTTCCCAGTCATTCGGGCTCCACTTTTTAACTGAAGTTGATGCTTCATTATATGTATAAACTTTACCATCGCCAGCTGACTTCTTGCCGCAAGAAGTGAACATCAAAGTGCTTAAAGCTGCTGCCGCGATTGTCCATTTTGCTAACTTTTTCATTTAGCAACCTCCGTTTTTAAAAAAAAGAGCAACAGCGTTTCAGCGCCATCGCTCTTTCCATGTGCATATTATAAGAGCATTGACATTACATGTCAACTTTTCATGTGATTATTTTTACAAATTTTAAAATTTCTTATAGAATACTTAAGTTTTACTTAAATTACACTTAAAAATATTGCAAAATATTGTTAAAAAAATCACATGCGCTAAACTTATTTTATAAATACTAAATTTTTAACTAGTAAAATTTACTGATAAATCTCAATTAATTAATTAAATTATTTATTTAATGGCATCTCCGAAATTACAATTTCCAGAGGTTCCATTAATTCAAAAAGCATACTGCCGGAACCTGCAGTAAAACCAGTTCAGATGCAGGTCCTGCAGGACAGACCTTAAGTCAATCCGAAGAAAACTTAAGGACTGCCTGTCTTATCCTTTCATGAATTAGAAATTAAGTCCGTAAGAAAGAGAAAGTCTGTTTCCATTTCCTGCAAATGTCACGTTGTAAGCATTGTCTGCGAACAGGCTCTGCAGATAAGAATATGTAAGGTCAACCTTTGACTTGTTGCCCATAGCATAAGTAACGCCGGCCTTTCCACCGAAGCCGAAGTTTGTCAGATCGTTCTTGTCAAGAGCAAAACCTGCAGATCCGTGTACTGTAAACTTGTCATCAACTGAATATGAAGAATCAAGTTCAACATCAAGGATTTCACCATAGAATGAACCGTATGTTGCAAAGAGATTCATGCTCAATGCATCGAACGGTGTAAAGTCAACAGATGCTGTAGCTTCCCAGCTAAAGTCATCTTCGCCAAGACCGTAGAAATCAGCTTCAGCTCTAAGAGAAAGCTGGTCAACAGGAGTATATCCGGCTTCGGCCCACAAAGCGTTGGACTGTCCCTGGACCTGTGCAGCACCGTAAGCTACCATTACATCGAACTTATCAGCACTGTAGCTTACACCATAGTTCATTCCGCTGTTCCAGTATTTTGCCCAGTCAATGTCTGATTCCGCTTTCTTCTTTTCAGGAACATAAGCATTGGCAACAAGTGTAAGACCTTCCACCGGTTTGAACTGAATGCTGACACCGATCTGGTTGAAATCATTGAGGAAGAAACTGGAAGTAATTGGTGAAGAATACAAATAACCTGCCTGTGTTGTAAGCTTTCCGTCAAGGAGATCAGCCCAAACATATCCGTAGTTAAGGAAAGGATCTGCAAAACCTCTTGAAAAGGATGTCTTCATAAGATTATTACCCTTGGCATCAGTTTTTACAGTTGTTCCGTCATCGTTAAATTCATACTTTGTTTCTGCAGTTCCGTTAAGTTCCTTTCCCATGTTAAAACGAAGGCGGCCCTTGGCACCAACATTTCCGTAAGTATATGCAAGGTTCAGGTCAATTCTCGACTTAGCTCCCAGGAAATCATTGTAGAGACTGAGCTTTGAATCATCAAAGCTGACGCTCATACCTGTGTTTACGCTTCCAGTAAACTTAAATTCCGGCTTTACTTCTTCTGCATCCTGTGCAAAAGCCATTGAACCTGCTGCAAGAACAAGTGCAGCTGTAATGCTTAAAATTTTCTTCATGTTTTTTTCCTTTTTTTTCTTGAATTTAGAACACATCTGAAAATAGCTGCTTTTCAAAGGTTCCCTTTTGCGTTGAAACAAAAATCACGTTTTTCTAAAATTTAGTAGCGCTACAGTGATTTAAATGTCAATAAAGTTTTATAAAATTTTTTGATTTTTTTCAAGTATATTTTGTATATTTTTTCACAGTTTATACAGATTTTTACAGAAAAAAATGAATAAACTTTCATTTACTGTGATTTTTTTAAACAAAAAAAGGTTCGAACACCCCTCCTGACATTCGAACCAAACATAGAAAAAGGACTTTCCGTAAAACTGTAGATAAGCTGCCCGGTTGTATTCCGGATACTTTTTTAACTCCCTATTATGTATATGCAAAATTTTAAACTATATTTTTACATGTATTTTTAACTTAACTTTTTGCAATTATTTAATGATGATTTAAGGTTATACAACATTTTTTAAGATTTGTCCATATAAAAATGAAATATTCTTAAAGTTTTTTCAGAAATACTTAAAATCTCCAAAATATCTAACCCAAATTTTCGCTAAACCATGCATGACCACTGGCTCACATCTGAATCCGGCTGCGGACTAATGTATGAAACCGAAGACAACAACAGAAACACCTATGAACGTTGCAGTTGAAGCCCTAAGCAGATTCTTTTCGGAGCGCCCCCCTGAAAATGCATAAACCAATCCCCCCGCAGCAAAAGCAATTCCGAGTGAAAGGGAAACAACTATACTCCATATTTCTCCGCCGAAGACTTTACTCCAAACAGATTCCATTCCTGTCGTAACATAATGCCCCATCCAGTTGCACACGAATGCACGTATTACAGCCTGGACGCCCCAGTTATAAAACCTCCTGTGAAAACCGTAGCCGATCAGCAGAAAAATCGGCATGAGCAGAGGTATGACTTCAACACTCTCAAGACGGGTGAAATTAACAAACGCACCTTCAGAGTAAGCACCGAAGTGCCAGACACATTCTCCTATGGACTGCCACAGAAAAGTACCGGCAAGGAATCCCATATAAAAAGGACCATAGGTATGTCCTGTACGGGAAAAATAACTGGCGCAAACGGCCATCAGTATGAACATGCAAAAAGAAACTATGGTATAAAAAAGACGGCCGGAAGTTGGACGTGTAAATTCACCGTTCTTTTCAACAACAGGCATAATCATTTCACCAAGCGAAACAATCTTCATGAAACAAAAAATCATGCCCGCAATGATTGCAAGCTGAATAAAAAAAGGTACTACGTATGCTTTCGCAATTTTTCCGCCGCCAGTCATAAACTACTCCACAAATATCGGGCATCACCGAAGTTTTCGGCAGTCCCCTGCCAATGAATTTTATTTTGCTTTATTTATCGGAATGAAAAAATCAACTTAAAGAGGTCCGATCAAAAATTACACGTACAGGGAATAACGGGATACCCCGAATTGCACTTCCTAGAACTTCCACCAATACCGCCAGATGGTATTCCGGAATATTTTAGATTAAAATATTTGTAAGAAAACTATGATCAATAAAACGTACGGAGGCTTTTATGAAAATTCCAGAAATTTTCTGCGGACAAAAGAACGGATATTCTCGTTCAATTACATTGAGAAACAGACTTATTCCTATGGGTAAAACTCAAGAAAATCTCGAGAAAGCAAATATGCTGGAAGAAGATTTTATAAGAGCAAAGGCTTATGTAGAAGTAAAAAATCTCATTGATGATTTTCACAGAGCGTTTATTGAAGATGTTCTTTCAAAAGCAAACTTTAATTGGAAAGATTTGTATAAAAAATTAGATTCCTTTCAGAAAGAAACTGATAAAGCCCAGAAAGTGAAAAATAAAAAAACATTGCAGTCTGAGCAAGAAAAAATGAGAAAAGAAATAGTAGAAAAGTTTAAAGACGATAAACGTTTTGATAGTCTTTTTAAAAAAGATCTTTTATCAGATTTATTGCCTGAAATAATAAAGTCAGCACCCGAAAATGAAATTTCAGATAAACTGGCTGCACTAGAGGTGTTTGAAGGTTTTGCTACATATTTCAAAGGTTTCCACGACAACAGAAAAAATATGTACAGTGAAAAGGATAATGCTACAGCAATCAGCAATCGTATTGTAAATGAAAACTTCCCAAAGTTTTATGCAAATATAAAAGTTTTTGAATATTTGCAGGAAAATTTTCCGCAGATAATTTCGGATACAGAAGAATCATTGAAAGACTTTTTGAAAGGTAAGAAACTTTCCGAAGTATTCAGTCCTGATAGCTTTAATTCTGTTTTAGCTCAAAGTGGAATTGATTTTTATAACACAATCATTGGTGGAATTTCTGATGAGGCTGGAACAAAAAAGATTCAGGGCTTGAATGAAAAAATAAATCTTGCAAGTCAGCAGCTTTCATTTGAAGAAAAAAACAAACTCCGTAAAAAGATGACTGTTTTGTATAAACAAATTTTGAGTGACAAAAAAACTTCTTCATTTATTCCTGTAGGTTTTGAAAGCAGTGAACAAATTTACGAAGCTGTAAAAATTTCAAAGAAAAATTTTACGATGAAGCAAAAAAGATAATTGATGAATCTTTCATTAACAGCGAATACGACTTATCTCAAATCTATGTTCCATCAAAAGAAATTACGGCATTTTCTCTTTCAATGTTTGGAAACTGGTCAATTTTGAATGATGGTCTTTTCCTTCTTGAAAAAGATAAATCTAAGAAAGAACTTTCAGAAAAACAGGTCGAGACCATTCGTAAGGATATTTCAAAGCAGAATTATTCTTTAATTGAATTGCAAAATGCCTATGAAAGATGGGCAAAAGAAAATGGCGTTCAAATTGATAAAACTGCAAAAAAATATTTTCTCTTGGAAGAGTTACGAACTGATGAAAAAACAAAGGAAAAAAAGTTTGTAAAAATCATTGAAGAAATTGGAAAAAATTATTCTGTTATTGATTTTGATAAAAAAGAAAATCTTCAGCAGGAGAAAGAAGCTGCAACTCCTATCAAAAATTTCTTGGACGAAATTCAAAATCTTTATCATTATCTAAAACTCGTTGATTATCGAGGTGAAGAAGAAAAGGATTCTGCGTTCTATTCAAAACTTGATGAAATACTTTCAAAACTTTCTGAAATTGTTCCTCTTTACAACAAGGTTCGCAATTTTGTTACAAAAAAGGCTGGTGAAGTTAAGAAAGTTAAGTTGAATTTTGATTGCCCGACTTTGGCAAACGGCTGGGATTTGAACAAAGAATCTTCAAATGATGCAATTATTCTTCGTAAAGATGGAAAATATTATCTGGGAATTTTTAATCCAAAAGATAAGCCTAAATTTGATGAAGAAAACAATTCAGAAAATGCGAAAATTCAAAATGATTGTTATGAAAAATTGATATACAAATATTTCAAAGACGTCACAACAATGATTCCTAAATGTTCTACACAATTAAATGCTGTTAAAGAACATTTTAATAATTGTGATGATGATTATGTCCTTGAAAATGAAAATTTTATAAAACCGCTTGTGATTACAAAAAATATATTTGATTTAAATAATCAAGTATTTAACGGTAAGAAAAAATTTCAAATTGACTATTTTAGAAATTCTGGTGATAAGGATGGTTATGAGAAAGCTGTTAAAGATTGGATTTCATTTTGTATGGCTTTTGTAAAATCTTACAAGAGTACATCTATATATGACTTTTCTTCTTTAGGAGATTGTTCTCATTTTAAACAAATTGATCAATTCTATTCTTGTATAAACTTACTCTTGTATAAGATATGGTTTGTAAATGTTTCAGAATCAAAAATTGATTCTCTCGTAGACAGCGGAAAACTCTATCTTTTCCAGATTTACAACAAGGATTTTGCAGAAAATTCTACAGGAAAGAAAAATCTTCATACGCTTTATTGGGAAAATCTTTTCAGCGAAGAAAATCTTAAAGATGTCTGCTTGAAATTGAATGGTGAAGCGGAACTTTTCTGGCGACCTGAAAATAAGAATCTCAAAAATATAAAACACGAAAAAGGCTCGATTCTTGTAAACAGAACAACTTCCGATGGAAATACAATTCCAGAAGATATTTATCAGGAAATTTATCAGTTAAAAAATAAGAAAATTGAAAAATTTTCTGATGCAACGAAAAAACTTCTTGATAGTGGAACTGTTGTTTGCAAGGAAGCAAAATTTGAACTAATTAAAGACAGACATTTTAAACAGAATTCGTTCCTTTTCCATTGTCCGATTACAATGAATTTCAAAGCTCCAGAAATTACTGGCAGAAAATTCAATGAAAAAGTTCTTGATTATCTTCGTGCCAATCCAGATGTAAAAATCATCGGACTTGACCGTGGCGAGAGACATTTGATTTATCTTTCACTTATCAATCAGAAAGGTGAGATTGAACTTCAGAAAACTTTGAATCTTGTTGATCAGGTTCGCAATGATAAAACTGTAGAAGTGAATTATCAGGAAAAACTTGTCCAGAAAGAAGGCGACAGAGACAAAGCCCGCAAGAACTGGCAGACAATCGGCAACATCAAGGAACTTAAAGAAGGTTATCTTTCAAATGTTGTCCACGAAATTGCAGAGCTTATGGTTGAACACAATGCAATTGTTGTAATGGAAGAATTGAACTTTGGTTTCAAATGCGGTCGTTTCCCTGTTGAACGTCAGGTTTATCAGAAATTTGAGAATATGCTCATTGAAAAGCTCAATTATCTTGTATTCAAAGATAAAGCGGTTACAGAATCTGGAGGAGTTCTGAACGCTTATCAGTTGACAGATAAACTTGAAAAGATCGGAGAAATTGGAAAACAGTGCGGATGGATTTTCTATGTTCCTGCAGCTTACACTTCAAAGATTGATCCGAAAACAGGATTTGCGAATCTTTTCAAATTGAATGGATTAACTAATTTTGAAAAAAAGAAGAATTTTTTTGTAGGTGAAAAACCTGTTTTCAAATCCATTCACTATGATAAAAAATTAGATTCATTTGCATTTGAATTTACATACGATGAAAACAATTCTGATTTTAATAAGAATTGGACAGTTTATACTCATGGAGAAAGGATTGTTTTTGATCAAAAAACAAAGAAGCAAAAAATTTATTATCCAAGCAATCAGATAAAAACTATGTTTTCTTCTATGAAACTTGAATATAAGTCGGAAAGAAATCTGATGGATGATTTAGAAAACATTGAAGAAAGAAAAACATTTGATGTAGGAACAGGAAATAAAGAATATTTCTGGGATTCATTCTATAAATGTTTCAAAGATACTCTTCAGATGCGTAATTCCGTGCCAAATTCTTCAAAGGCAGAAGATGACTACCTCATTTCTCCAGTCATGGCAGAAGATGGAACTTTCTTTGACAGCCGAGATCAGTTTAAGCTTGGAAAAGATGAAAATGGCAACTGGATTTCAAAACTTCCTGTGGATGCAGATGCAAACGGTGCATATCACATTGCTTTGAAAGGTCTGTATCTTTTGAAGAATGATTTCAATCTGAACGACAAAGGTTATATCGAAAATATTTCCAATGCCGACTGGTTCAAATTCGTTCAGGAAAAAGACTACGGAACTTCTGAAAATTGAAATCCTTAAACGCAACTTTAAGGACGCGGTGTCCTAAGCCTTATAATTTCAAGGACCAAAATCCGAAGGCATCTCTGAAAGTATTTTTTACGGATGCCTAATATCTGGAGCAACTAAAAAAGGCCGGCTCTGCTACATGATGGGCCGGCACTCTGTTTTATATCACACAGGGAGATATGATGGAACCGTATCTGAAAATCACATACCTGAATGATTTTATATTCTGTCCTCTTTCCATTTACTACCATCAGCTGTACGGAAATTTGGCGGAGCGGCTTTATTATGATGATTCGCAATTAAACGGAAAAGCCTGCCATGCTGCTGTCGATGAAAAGCGTTATTCAACGCACAAAGACATTCTGCAGGGCATAGACGTTTATTCAGAGGAATACAAACTTTGCGGGAAAATTGATGTACTTGATAAAACTAAAGGCATTCTGACGGAACGGAAAAAGCACATAGAAACAATTTATGACGGATATGTTTTTCAACTTTACGCACAATGTATTTGTCTTAGGGAAATGGGATATACCGTAAATAAAATTCGTTTCTATTCCAGTGATGACAATAAAATTCATAATATTCCCTTGCCCGAAGAAAATCCAAGGATGCTTGAAAAATTTAAAACCATAAATGAATCAATGCAAAAATTTGATGCAAACAATTACGAACCTCAGAATGCAGAAAAATGCAGACACTGCATTTACAATGACTTCTGTGACAGGCCTTTAGTTTCAAAAGCATACCGCGGAGGCAATTGAATGATGAGTACGAAAGATTTTGAATGCAAGCAGATTGCCTTTGTTTTTACCGGCAGGGGAGAAAAAA
Source organism: Treponema sp. (assembly GCA_045642665.1). Lineage (GTDB taxonomy): Bacteria > Spirochaetota > Spirochaetia > Treponematales > Treponemataceae > Treponema_D. The sequence goes on along the minus strand of JAZUJH010000153.1, from coordinate 1,590 downwards.
TCAGTTTCAGGAATGATAATCTTGTAATCACCGATGAAGAAGGCAAGGTGAAGCACCAGTCCACATGCTACAGGCTGTTTCTTCTGTTCATCTGCGGCGATTACTGCGTCACTACAGGTTTGCTGGACAGGTCTTCCAGATTTGGCTTTAATATTGTTTTTATGAGTCCGACTCTGAGAGTAACCAAAATAATTCCGGCAAGGGCGGAAGGGAATGTCCTGCTGCGGAAAAAACAATATTCCTATGAAAAAACAGATATTCCTGCTCATGTAATAGCAAATAAAATTCATAACCAGAATCAGCTGCTGAAGAAGAAACGAAATAAAACTGACGAAGAAAAGGAAGTCATAAAGAAACTGAATCAGTTTGAAAAACAAGTATCAGAAGAAAATCTTTCAGCGCAGGAAATAATGGGGATAGAAGGAATCAGTGCGAAACTTTATTTCCGGACCTTATTCAGCGAATACAACTGGAAACTGCGCAGACCACGCGCAAAGCAGGACATAATCAACTGCCTGATGGATATAGGATATACAATTCTATTTAATATAATCAATGCACTGTTGGAGATGTACGGCTTTGATGTGTATGAAGGAATTCTTCATACACAATTCTTTCATCGAAAATCACTGGTATGTGACCTGGAAGAACCGTTCAGACCGATCATAGATGCCGCGATTCTTAAAGCACTGAACCTGGGACAGATAAAAGAAAAAGATTTCTGGAAAAACCAGGAACAGTTCATTTTGCCGTGGAAAAATTCCGCTCCGTATGTTGAAATATTCATGCGCGCCCTGATGGATTACAAGAATGATATCTTTATTTATGTGCAAAGCTATTACAGAGCGTTCATGCGTAACAAACCGGCGAATGAATTTCCGTTATTTTATTTTGAAGAGGAGGAATGACCATGCTTTTGATAAGCTATGACATCAGTAACGATAAGGTCAGAACAAGATTTGCAAAATTTTTAAGCAAATTCGGATTCAGATTGCAGTACTCGGTTTTTGAAATAACCAACAGCGATGCTGTCCTTGGCAATATCGAAAATGAAATAAAAAATATTTACATGAAGTCTTTTACAAATGAAGATTCTGTGATAATATTTAATATGTCAGCCACATGCAAGAAAACCTGTTACGGTTACGCAAAAAATGATGAGACAGATGTTTTTGTAATCACCTGACATCAGGGATGTCCTTAAAAATTAAAATTTTCAGAGGCTCCCTTTAGAGTTTTGAACCAAAATTCTGCAGACCCCTGGTCTTACTGTAAAAAAATGGAGCAAAATATGAGAAACACATCCATTTTGACAGCAGCAAATGCGAAAAACAGTAACAGACCGTACCGTTGTACATGCACAGGGGTTCAGAATTCCTATTAAATTTCTACTGTTGTAGATTTTGAGACATACCAGCAATCATCAATAGTTCAGAATTCCTATTAAATTTCTACTGTTGTAGATATAAAATCCCCGCAATAATGAAAATGGTTCAGAATTCCTATTAAATTTCTACTGTTGTAGATTTTTAGTGAAATAAGAAGAAAAAACAAGTTCAGAATTCCTATTAAATTTCTACTGTTGTAGAT
>JAZUJH010000152.1:0-3121 GCA_045642665.1 Treponema sp. | reverse complement strand
CCGTTTTCAATTACAACAATATTGTCTGCTTTTCGGACAGTTTTAAGTCTGTGGGCAATCATTAAGATGGTTTTGCTGCGGGTAAGTTCATCAATAGCACGAACAAGGTCGGCTTCGTTTTCAGGATCAACATTGGCAGTTGCTTCATCCAGAATAATGATTGGAGAATCTTTCAAAATTGCACGAGCAATACTGATTCTCTGTTTTTCACCACCACTAAGGCTTGCACCGCCTTCTCCAATAACAGTTTCATAACCATCTGGAAGATCCATAATAAAGTCATGACAGCAGGCTTTTTTTGCAGCTTCCATAACTTTTTCCATTGGCATTTCTGGCTGTCCAAAGCGGATGTTATTGGCGATTGTATCTTTAAAAAGATATACATTCTGAAAAACAAAACTGAAGTTCTTCATTAAAGAATCCATACTGTAATCTTTTACATTTTTATCACCAAGCTTTACAGTTCCAGAATCAACATCCCAGAATCTGGCCGCAAGATGACAGAGAGTTGTTTTTCCACCGCCACTAGGCCCTACAAAAGCTGTAGTTGAACCTTCAGGAATCTTAAGTGAAAGTCCATCAATAATCTTGCGTTTGTCATAACTGAAGGAAATGTTTTCCAGTTCAATATCATGATTTGCAGGTTCCAGATTTTCACCATTAATATCCATTTCTGGAATTGCAAGAACTTTTTCTATAAGCTCCATTCCATGATTCAGGTTTCTTAAAAGGGCAGAGTAATTTCCTGCAGATTCCATCTGGGCAAATACAAGGAACGAAGAAATTATCATACAAAGAGCATCTGCCAGCGTCATAGAGCCATTAAGATAAAAGCAGATGGTTGCGATTGTAATCAAAATTCCCGAGCCCTTTAAAATCAGAGCCTGGAGCAATAAAAATGGAATAAAGGAAGTTTCCTGTCTGATTAAAACATTTTTCAGGTTTTCATTTGCCTTGTCAAAATCGGCCTTTTTCTCACCTGTAAGATTGTATGCCTTTACTTCTGCAATTCCCTGAACATATTCAAGAACGCTGTCCACAAGTTTTTCATCAGCATCATACTTTGATTTTGCAAGTCTTTTTCCCTGCGCCTGTAAACCTGTATTAGCAATAAAAAACAATATAATTGAAGCAGCTACAATAAGACCAATTCGCCAATCAAACAAAAAAATGAAAACTGCAATGATTGCTGTCGAAATATAACCCTGAGTACACATCATAACAATTCGTGTAGCAATATTACTCATAGCTTCTGCAACATTAGTTGTTACATTGGTAATCTGCCCCAACGAATTTTGGTTGAAATAACCCATTGGTACATAGCGCATGTGTTCCGCAATTTCAATTCTTTTGTTAGCACAAGATTCATAACCAGCTTCAGTCTGTAAAATTGTACATTTATTCTGAATAAGACCTGTTCCAATAACACTAAAAACCATAATTCCAAAAGATATAAGTATTGTTCTAGGTTCTAAGTTCCCCTGCACAATGTCTGTAAGCATTATATAAATGGCAGGAATTTTAAGTGCTTCAAAAAATGCTTTTACAACTCCAAGCCACATACTGGCTTTCAGCTTCCTTTTATTGACTGTTCCGCAAAAATCAAAAAGACGTTTGAATATTTTAAGCATAATTCTCTCCCTCTATTCGTCTTTTACGCTGATATGAGCTTCCCACATCTGCTTGTAAAGGCCGCCTTGTTTAAGCAAGTCCTCATGTGTTCCAAAACTGTCAATGTTTCCGTCTTTGACAACGAAAATCATATCCGAATTGATGATTGTAGAAAGACGATGTGCAATAACAATGAGAGTTTTTCCTTCAACAAGCTCTGCAACCGATGACTGAATAATTGATTCATTTTCAGGATCCGTGTAGGCTGTAGCCTCATCAAGAATTACAATTGGAGCATTTTTAAGCATTGCCCGCGCAATGGAAATTCGCTGACGTTCACCTCCGCTTAAATGAGCCCCGGCTCCGCCGCAAACAGTTTCAAAGCCATTTTCCAAACTCATAATAAAATCATAAACACCAGCTTTTTTAGCAATCGCCTCAACTTCCGCATCAGTTGCATTCGGATTTCCCAAGCGAATATTTTCACGAACAGATTTATTAAACAAATAATTATCCTGATTTACATAGGCAATTATATTATTGAGAGTTTCCAAAGTAATATTACGAACATCAACTCCACCAATTTCAATTGAACCGCCATTTACATCCCACAAAGAAGCAATAAGTTTTGCAATTGTGGATTTTCCGCTTCCGCTTGGCCCAACAATAGCTGTTACCTTACCGGCAGGAATTTCCATGTTGATTCCATGAAGAGTCTCTTTTTCTTTATACCCAAAGTGAACGTTTTTTAGTGTGATTTCATTTGTTAATGGGACAACTGTGTTAACACTTGGGCGAGACAATTCAGGACTATCAAGAATATCTGTGACTTCACAAATTATTAACTTGATTTGAGCAAGATCATCTGTGTAGCTCATTACCGTAATTAACGGGGTAATTGCACAAGTACTAAGAATCATAGCCATAATCAACTGAGTTGAATTAATACTTCCGTGATAAAGCATAAGGCCGCCTAATGGAAGTACACTTAGTAAAACTGCGGGAGTAATAGACATTGCAAAACTGAACCAGACATTACAGCGTTTCATCCAGTCTACATAGCAGGCAGCACCTTCTTTTGCAGCAGCTACAAATTTTTCGTAGGAGCTTTCTGCTTTTCCAAAAGCTTTAATAACTTCAATACCATTGATGTATTCAACCGCAGTATCGTTTAAGTCTTTGGTGCTTTTTACACAACGGGCAAAACTTTCCTGATATCCTACGCACATAAGACAATAAAAGATAATTCCCAAAGGAAGTGTTCCAACAGAAATCAATCCAAGCTTCCAGTTTGTAGTAAAAATAATGAAATAGATTGCCAGAGCACCACAGATTCCTGCAGTAAACTCCGGAAATACGTGGGCCAAGGTTGTTTCAATGGAATCAACTCTTTCGCAAATAACATTTTTAATGCTTCCGCTGGAGCGTTCCAGTACATCACCCAAAGGCAATTTAGGAAATTTTTCCATACACCGATTTTTAATATTTGCCAGAACATTAAAAGTTCCAA
>JAZUJH010000151.1:0-4848 GCA_045642665.1 Treponema sp. | reverse complement strand
ACTTCCGAGGATATGAAATTAGTTCGCGAAAGCGAACATGTAGATAAAAAAGTTTCGTAAGAAACTTTTAGTTGAAACAAATGGCGCTATCTTAGCCGTTTGTTTTAACCAGTTCATTGTAATCTCCAAATATTTGATTTTTTACCAACTACCGGGAGATGCCGTCCATTACTAACCCAACGATAGGTTCAGTAACACCCGGCCTTCCATAAAGAAAATAAAAATTGCAATTTTTATTTTCTACCTTGAAAACGCGATGTTTTTAGGTGCTCCATTTTGCGACTAAAAACTCGTCGGCATCTCTTTAGAGATGCCATTATACAATGCCCAACTGTTTGCTAGATTTTGACATCCAGACTCCTTAAAATTTATTTGTTTTATTTTAGCACAAATTACTGAACAAATCAGTTTTATTTCTTCAACTGCTTAAAAGTATAAACAACAACAAAAGCAGAAATGATAGCTGTAAGCAAATCAAAAACAGGCATTGACCACAAAACTCCGTCCAGTCCCATCTGATGAGGAACAGGATTCATTTTTGTAGCTCCAACAAAAATCTGTGGCAAAAGGATTGCAAACCCTACTCCAAACACAACTTCACGGATCATGGAAATTGCTGTTGATGTAAAGGCTTTTCCCAGTGCCTGAAGATAAATGAAGTTTCCTTTGTTCACAGTTGCAAGAATCATCATGCAGAGATATGTGCGGAATGCCTGTTTTGCAAAAACTGTGTATACGGGACTTTCGTTGGCAGCACCAAAAATTTTGATTAAAGTGCCTGGAAAACATTCAACAATTACAAGGGCACCGGCTCCGAGAATTGCTTCGAAAATCAGAAGAAGTTTGTACAGTTCTGCAGCACGATCCTTTCTTCCCGCTCCAATATTGAATCCAACAAGCGGGATACAGCCTGCCGCCATTCCGACAGAAACAGAAATTACAATCTGGAAGAACTTCATGACAATTCCAACAACTGCCATAGGAATCTGAGTCAACTGTTCCGGAGAATGTGTCGGATCATTTGCTGCGGCATTGATTGCAAACTCTGGAGAATATTTTTGAATCATCTGATTGATTGCGGCCATGGCACAAACCAGAGAAATCTGAGAGAGAAAGGAAGTGATCCCAAGCACCAAAGATTTGCCAAGTACACTGCCCTTCAGCAGAAAATCAGTTTTCTCAAGCTTACAGGATTTTAAGTGACAGATGTACCACACGGCAAGAACTGCAGTAAGAATCTGTCCCAAAATCGTAGCAACTGCGGCACCCATCATTCCCCACTTAAATGCAAAGATAAAAATCGGATCCAGAATTATGTTCAGGATTGCACCGCTCACCTGACTCACCATTGCAAACTTAGGGCTGCCGTCTGCACGGATTACTGCATTCATTGCCTGCCCGAAAATGTAAAAAGGAAGACCGCAGGTAATCCAGTAAAAGTAAATCTGTGACTGGCGGAAAGTTTCTTCATTAACACGTCCGCCAAACGCTGTAATAATCTGATTTGCAAAAACAAAGTAAACTGCAGTCAGGACAACCGCAATAATCACTGCAATTGAAACAGCATTACCGATAGCCTTCCCTGCTGTTTTAGAATCCCCCTTCCCCAGTGACTGGCTTACAAAAGTGCAGGTTCCGTCCCCAACCATTACGGCAAGAGCCAGAGCCACAACTGTAAGCGGGAAAACTACCGTGTTGGCAGCGTTTCCGTAACTTCCAAGATAACTGGCATTGGCGATGAAAATCTGGTCCACAATGTTGTAAAGTGCTGCAACCAGAAGTGAAATAATACATGGAACAGAATACTTACGCATTAAAACAGGAATGGGTTCCGTTCCCAGAAAAGATGTGTGAGAGATTTGATTTGTCTGTGACATTTTAATCAGCCTCAAAAATAGAAATTTTGCAGACGCTGATTTTTTTAGATGTGAAGGTTAAATAAAAAACAGTGGGCTGCAACAGTCGGACTTACGCAACATGCAACACACTGCAACTAGAATATAGCAAAATTTTGGGATTTTTTCAAGGGATGATTTTTGAAACCAATTAAAAATTATGACTCAATAAATTTTTCAATATCAGCTTTGGAAAGAATTTTTCCGTAACTTACAACTTTATCGTTGATTACAAGACCTGGAAGACTCATAACGCCGTAAGCCATAATCTGCTGTAAATCTGTTACGTGCTGACAGTCTGCGGCAATTTTTTTTTCTGCAAGAATGTCGATTGTATTCTGAAACATTGTTGAACAGTTACAACATCCGTCACGACCTAAAATTTTGATTGATTTAATTTCCATATTTTTCTCCCATATTTTATAAAATAATTCCCTGTAAAAAGTTGAATAAATATCCAACTGCAATAATTCCCGCAACACAAATTGCAATGAAAATTCCTAGCAGCTTTGGTTTTACCGCTTTGCTCAACATTACCATCGAAGGAAAACTTAAAGTTGTAACAGCCATCATAAAACTGAGAACAACTCCAAGTAATGCACCTTTTGCCAGCAAAGCCTCGCTGATTGGAATGCAGCCAAAAATATCTGCATACATTGGAACGCCGCAAAGAGTAGCAATCACAACTCCAAACGGATTTTTGTTGCCCAAAGCCCCTTCAATCCAATGTTCTGGAATCCAATTGTGAATAAAAGCACCAATAAAAACTCCCACTAAAATATAAGGAATCAGCCTTTTGTAGGTCGAAACTACCTGACTCCAGGCAGTATGAACTCTATCCTTACAGGTAATTTCCATTTCAGGAAGTTCCGCCGCTTTTGTGTTACGAATAAAATCTGCAATCTGTTCTTCCATGTGCAGATGTTCAATCAAAGTTCCGCCAGCCACCGCAATGATCAGTCCAAAGAGAACATAAAGCAGTGCCACCCTCCAGCCAAAAATACTCATCAGAAGGACAAGACTGCCTAAATCTACCATTGGTGAAGAAATTAAAAAACTAAAAGTTACGCCCAATGGTAAGCCTGCAGCAGTAAAGCCCATAAAAATTGGAATGGAAGAGCAGGAACAAAAAGGAGTTACAGTTCCAAGCAAAGCACCAATAATTCTAGCCCCAGGTCCGCCAAATCGACCCATAATTTTTCGGCTTTTTTCTGGAGGGAAAAATGTCTGAATATAGGAAATAAAAAAAATCAAGACACAAAGCAAAATGCTGATTTTTATAAGATCCATAAAAAAGAATGAAAGGCTACCACCGAGACGTGTAGTTACATCAAGACCACAGGCAGTCAGGAGCTTTTGAATCAAAACCGAAAGCCACTTCATTCCTAAAAGCTGATTCTGAATAAAATCCCAGACCATTATTTACCTCCGCAGCAACTTTCAGACAGATGCTCTGAATCAGATTCAGTCTGATTTTTAAGTCTGTCTTTGTAACAAGTGATGGAATCAAAATAGGCCTTAAATTCCTTAAACATACAACAGCTTATAGAATAATAAGTCCATTTTCCTTCTTTACGCACAGAAACAAGTCCAGTTTCCACCAGGATTTTCATATGATGGGAAAGGGTTGGCTGAGTAATCTGAAAAGCTTCCAGTAATTTACAGGCACACTGTTCCCCATCTGTAAGCAGTTTTATAATTTTAAGACGATTAGAATCTCCCAAAGCCTTACAAATTTCACTGATTTTTTCTTCTGTCATAATCACATCATATAGATAATTGTCTATATATTTTAATATAAGCAATACATAGATAATTGTCAATATGTTTTTATGTACAGATTATAACAAAAAAAGAGGCGTAACTGATCCACGAGTGATATTCATATATTTCATCAGTTCATCTGGATTGCAGAAACTGAGTCTGCCTTTTTATGCAAATCAAGGTTCACCGGACCATTGTTTTTGTCTTTTACGAACAGATTTTTTACATCAGTTCCTTCAAGAGTGATTACAATATCGCTGGAATCTTCTTCTGAGAAAATTGCTTTGTGTTCCTGAAGTTTGAATGGGATGTTCAGGTCATTTAGTATTTGAAATATCTGTTCCATTTGTTTTCGTATATTAAAACATGCTCTTTCATCAAAAGATTTCTTTTCAACTCATTTGAATCCTTCTATTGTTTATCCGTAAATTTCAAGTTTCTGAACTAACCTTTAACCTTGCACCAACTTTAAGAATTTTTTATCATTCTGTTGTTCATTCGTTAAAAACTCTCCATCCTTAAACAATGCATACGATGTACAAGGGCTTGGTACTGACTGGGCTTGTTCTTTACTTTCTATTTTGATTGCCTTAAATAGAATACCGTTATCACTCGCAGTTTTTTCAAGTATAGGTACATACTTTCCGTTAAAAGGGCATTGATTTGTAAAGTACAAAACATAACCCATTTCATCAACATGTGGATGCTTAGCACATTCCTTAAACTGCGGAACTTCTGCTTTTTCATCAAATGGTAAATACATAAGATTTATACCAGCATCTGAAACATCTGCAACCTTGAATCCCTTATATGCCAGATGTTTAGGGTCTGAAAGGAACGGTTTCTTTTTTGCAGACGACAAAATACAAAGTCCTACTTTTCCCTTTGCTTTGCTATCTTCAATACATTTGTTTAATAAGTCATTTGAATATCCATGACCTTTAAAAGAACCAGAAACCCAAAAACAATCAATATACATATAATCTGGTGCATCAATAGGAACCCACGCATTTTCTGCAGGAATATACTCAATAAAACATTTTCCTCTTTCAGCACTCTTAATAAATGTAAGTCCATCATCAAAGCATTTCTCCATCCAAGCTTTCTTTGATGATACTTGAACATCCTTATTATTTGATATTGCACAGCAAATATGCTCACTCTCAATATTTTCTCTTGTAACCTGTAT
>JAZUJH010000150.1:0-8194 GCA_045642665.1 Treponema sp. | reverse complement strand
CCTTATAGTCTTCGTGAAGGACAGCCTTCCCATTAGCATTACGGAGCTTATACTTATTATCCTTTGTGCATTCAATCATCGGAACATGTTCATGATCACATACGGAATACCATTTTCCGTCAATCAGTTCCTTGTGCCATTTGAAGTTGTTTTTCATATTTCCCTCTTCAGTTGTTATACTGAAATTATTGCATACCGGTTGTCTCATTTAACGATACATATATTATTTTTTTTCTTTTTCTTTCGGGAAGATTCGAACTTCCACCGTTCAGCTCCAAAAGCTGATGTTCTACCAGATTAAACCACGAAAGATTCGGAATGGCAGGAATTGAACCCGCACCACTTGTCCCCAAAACAAGTACGCTACCATTACGCTACATTCCGTAAGGATGGATATGACCGGAATCGAACCAGTAACGACCCGCGTATGAGACGGGCATTCTAACCATTGAATTACATATCCGAAATATTGGAATAACCAGGCTTGAACTGATAACCTGCCGTTTAGAAGACGGCTGCTCTGAATCCTGTTGAGCTATATTCCAGTGATGTTCCGCATGAGAGTTGAACTCATATCCCGTAAAGGGAGCTGCTTTTGAGGCAGCCGCGTATACCAGTTCCGCCAGCGAAACAAATTATAGTTCTGAAGAGACTCGAACTCTTATACCTTGCGGCGTCAGGACCTTAACCTGATGTGTCTACCATTGCACCACAGAACCATGTTTAGCTAAGAGGGGACTTGAACCCCTATACCAAATGGCAACTGATCCTAAGTCAGCCGTGTCTCCCAATTGCACCACTTAGCCGTATCACTACTCCGAACGGGAATCGAACCCGTAAGCCGAAACCGGCAACGGATTTTAAGTCCGTCTTGTATACCTATTCCAACACCGGAGCATATTTTTGTGAAAGGCCGGACTCGAACCGGCTAGGCTGGATTTTCAGTCCAGTGCTTTACCCGTTAGGCTACTTCCACATAAAAGAGCAGGTTACGGGATTTGAACCCGTGATCTTCGGTTTGGAGGACCGACGTGTTTTACCAGCTACACTAAACCTGCATATTAGTTGTCATGCCAGGATTCGAACCCGGAGCTTAAAGAATCAGAATCTTCCGTGTTACCAATTACACCACACGACAATGAATTGTCCATTTGGGATTTGAACCAAACACCTGACGCTTATAAGACGCCTGCTCTGACCTAATGAGCTAATGGACAGGAACAATCTGTTCAGGCGGATTTCACCTCCTGAATTTCGCATTCAATCTCCACATAGCGGATTACGACAATTGAATCCAATGTCACACCGTAAACTGATGCGATGACGATCATGTTGTCGATTGATGGGAGATACTTTCCCTTCTCCCAGGCATAAATTGCCTCAGGAGAAGAGAAACTAAAAATGGCTTGGATTTCGCGTACAGAGTATCCGGCACGGATACGGTAAGCTTTGATGTTTGCAGCAGTTGCTGCTACGTCGATAACTGGTTTATTAATTTTACACATGCATTTCTCCTAAAAATCCGGGAGCCAACGCACATGTAAAAATCAGACCGTTGCGTTAGTCTTCCCTTTCAATATCTCCAAAAGTAGCCAGGCACATAAAGCCAAGCCCGTTAAACAATCTCTGTATCTGCTGCTGGCCCTGCATAAAGAGGGGCAACCCGAGAGGAAGCTGAGGCAGTCTAAATAATGTTTGCAATCTGAATGTATTAGAAACTGCTTTCATTTCAGTTCCTCCTTGATAAAAATACAAAGTGCTTAACAAGCACTACTTCTGTGTTTTCAAAAAAAGAAACGCACGTTTAGAAGTGATGTTTTTAATATAGTGTATTTCGACACTGCTGTCTTTCAAGTTAAACTTTAAAACCGTACTTTTTTTTATGTAACAGATTTGTTATCTGAAAGACATAATAATCTGAATGATAAGGCTTACAGTACACAAACCGGCAATGACATAAACAATCAGATCCTTCTTGTTGAACTTTGCTTTCTGTTCAGGAATCTTTTCTATGATTGCTTCATTCTGTTTCTGACACTGATTCAGAAAATTCAGGGAATGTTCTTTTATTTCACTGATACGGTTATTACATTCCTTAAGGTATGCTTCACATCTGGAGCCGAGGTTTTTATATTCCCGGTCATTAGCTGCTGTCATATCCTTACGGAATTCATTCAGTTTCTCATCAACAATTCCGTCTATGCCTTTCATTTCCTTAAGACGAGACTTAAGGATTTCTGCAAAGCCATCTTCCTGCTTGTTGATTTTATCGAGTCCGATTTTCAGGTCCCGTTTTACAGTTTCCACACTTGCATCTATATTTGCATGTGCATCTGCAAGAGCCTGTTTGAGTTCAAGACTGTCAATCTCCGCCTTTCTCTTTTCTATCTGGGCCTGGAGATTGTCGCGATAGTTAAACTCATCACTAAGCCTGTCTGATATTTTGTCGGCCTTCTGAGACAGGGAATTATAAAGCTTCGTAAACTGACCACTGTGAGCCTTATTCTCTTCCTGCATGTCTTTCAGCTGGCTTTCAAGATGATTCTTCAGCTCATCAAGACCATTCAGTTTTGTCCTGATTTCATTCAGAATACTGAGAGCAGATTCTTCCTTCGGTTTGGAAGCTTCCGGTTTATTTTCCGGCATGAAAGACGGATCCTGATCTGCAGTCTTTATTGCAGAATTTCCGGTTACTTCGAAAGGAAGCTTGTTTTTATTTTCTTCATTCATAAAACCTTTCCTTTAGGGCAGGCAGGCTTTATTTTTTAGATGTTCTCCCCTCTTTCGCGTCTGGCTGAGAGATTGGTTTCAATGCTCACGGGAGCTCCGTCTTTCCAGTATTCTTCGGTATCTCCGCCGTCGGCTACAACCTTCACAAGAAGTCCTTTATCCCACATTTCCCAATGACCCGGGAACTGAACTGCAGGTTCATCATTTTCTGACTGAAGGACTCCGTCCTTAAAGTTATAGATTACAAAACGTTCTGTTGAAGAATCGAATCCTTCTTCCCCTTCAGGGATTCCGGATGCATCTTCCTTACGGACCTGCTGTCCGTTTATATAAGCTCCAGTTACAGGATCAGTAAACTGACGGAACTGAAATACCTTATGTATACTCTTTGACTTTTTGTACAGTTCATTCTGTTCGAGCTTTTCAATGAATGCTTTTGTTTCTTCAATCGAATCCATAAATTACTCCTTTGACTCTACAAGTTTTCCGTTGAGCCACCATTCTTCATAGTGACTCAGATTATCGACGACAGCAGGTTCTGTTTCACAGTGAAGAACTCCGTTCTTCCAGTGTTCCACATGACTTCCGTCAAAAGTTTCTACAGCAGGAAGCATGATCCCCTGTTCGTCTGGTTCATCATCAAGATAACCCTTTTTGACACGAAAAATCAATTGAACTTCTTCAAGGATATAATCTCCGTCGGCAATATTGTTGTCTTTATCGAAGATACGCATGTTCTGGCAGGATCTGAAACTTTTCATTTTCCGCCTCCTTTCACGCTCACTTTCGGCCAGAGCTGGCAGGGATTAAACCTGTCTAATTCATGAACTGCATTTCCTGTTTCAACACATTCTTCATGAACCTTATCCAGAATATCAAGAATGAATGCCGTAAGGAAAACACTTCTTGTATTTCCAAGTTCCTCGCTCAGATGCTGAACCGAGACCTTATCAATCTCTACCGGAACAACCACTTTCATATCTTTCATGCAGCCTCCCCTGCTTCCTTATCAGAAGACTTGCCGGCAAGTTCTACAGAAAGAGCCGAATAATAAAATTTGAATCTTGTATCCCCGTTTCTTGTTACATATTCCTTACAGCTCAAAAAACCGTTGATAAAGACTTCTTTTCCCTTCACAAGATGTGGAAGAAGTTTTTCTGCTACTTCCTTCATAAAGTGAACCTCAATTGTGAATGTTGAGCCCTTGTTACCAGGCACTCCAAAATCACTGACAATAAATGAGACCAGATTTTTCTTTCCGTAGTCTGTTTCTACTTCATATTTTTCTGCATCCCTGGCGATTACGCCGTGCATTGTTAAACTGTTCAATGTCCTAACCCTTATAAATCATATATTTAGCTGCACATAAAATGAGCCAGTACAAACCAATTCTTATCCATGCCCTTCTCTTCCACCGCCACCAGTCATAGAACCGGTACCTGGAAAGCCAGGCATAAAATAAGATCCACACAGATCCAAGGATTCCTAAAACAAGAACAGCGAGTGCTGTATATTTTTCCTTCAGAAACATCAGTATCTGAAATAAAAAGCGTTCACTCCGTTGAAACAGTCTTAGTCCCTCCCTGGACAACCAACCTGCAACACTCTTAGTATTCACGATCCGTCAGATTTTGCTTACCTCCTTCGCCTAAACTGCACAGGTCTCTGCACAAGAGATACTGTGTTTTTTGTAAACAGCGGAAATCATTTCACGCTGCTTTTTCATTTTCACAGGATCCAGTGTAAGACCGCAGCCGTAATACACGTTATCAAGCTCTTCTCTGAGAGCCGCTCTTTCACAGGGATCAAGTCTGAAAATCTGAAGTTCACGGCTGACAACATCCTTGTCATCAGAATATGAAATATCAAATCCGCAGCATTTACAGACCCCCGGATACATATCAACTTCAGAATCGCATACCGGACAGATTTCAGTAAGTCTTGTTTCAGGTTCAGTCTTTTCAGGACTATGACTCATTACAAAATCACTTAATACATCAGGAGCCAGACACAAGAATCTGAAAAGGTTTGTATGACTTCCGCCTTTTTTCTCAAGCTTTTCTACTACCCTTTCGTCAACATATGACACAAACTCCTCTACCAGTGAAAGATCCATTCCTGATTCTTCAATGCGGTCTGAGACAGCCGGTACAAAATCCTTATCAAAAGGATTTGAGCCGAATATATTTTTTATTTTATTTTCAAAAGAAACTGCTGCTGCTAAAGCCTTATCAGATTGAGAATGGTTTTTAGTTGCAACATGAGGAGGAATATGGATTTCTGCGTCAGCCTCCGCAGCAGCAGTATTATTAACTAGATTATCATTTAGCTTATTGAGTTCCAGTGTGACACTGTCCCCGGTGTCAGAAAGACATACACCCGGTGTCAAAATGAAAGTGTCATTGACTTCATCACACAACAAGTCTAATGGTGACTTCTCACGGAAGTCTGTATTTTCAAGTTCCTCAACCTTCCCCGGGATTCTTGAAACAGCCGAGTAATAGATACAGCGGGTTTCATTTTTACCTTCCCTCAGGTTATAGGATCTTTTTACTAAGTAGCCTTTTTCAACAAGGGAATTAAGCGCACGGATTACAGTGCTTCTTGAAAGCTTGGTCCATTCAATAAGATTAGTGATGGAACCTGTATAGCAGCCAAGTTTAACTTCGATACTGCCGTCTTCGATTTCCCTCTTCTGGTAACTCCATCCATGAATGTAGGCATAGATCACCAGTTCATTTTTTTTGATGTTCTTATCATTACTCATCCAGGCTCTGATATTTGTATATGCATTCACTCTTTCAATCATTCTGTTCACCTTTATTCCGGTTACTATTTCAAGAAAAGCTTAGACAAAGCTTTATCAACAAAAATTGTTGTCATGCATAATGCACCGATAGGACTCAAGCCCGGGTAAGCATGACATGCCCTTTCAAAATAACAGCCGCGGCAGAAATCTCCGTCTCTGATGGCTGGAACTGCAACAAGTTCAACAGTCTCGTTTTTCTGTTTATCACGGACATAGAGTGTGTATCCTTTGGGATAACAAATCTGTCCGTATACTTTTACAAGTTCCATACTGCCCTACCCCGCTTTCTTTACTTCATTCTTGATAAGATCAAGTTTTCTGATACATTCAGTCAGGTTTTCATCATTGAGAACTTCTTCCATGGAATTTTCATGAATGAGGTTCAGTGTTTTTCCGTCATCACTTTTTTTAAGAAGCGGAAGTCTGTGATCATTATGCAGACTCAGATCTTCAAGAAAGCTCACAAGCGCTTCCGTATTAAATCTTGTAGTCTGAGCTTCAAGCATATCCAGTGTATCTCTGTAGAAATCTCTAATTTCTGTTTTAGTCATTTAATCCTCTAAATCTATTCCAGCTTCTTTCAGTGAAGAAACTGATACTGAAGGAACATCTTTAGAAAGCGGATTTTCAAGAAGCTTTCTGAAATCATTGTCTTTACAGATTTCTTCCACCGATTTTCCTTCATTTACTTTTTCAAAGATGAACCCTGAAATCCTTACTGCAGCACGGTTTAATCTCGCTGCCTTCTGTTCAGGTTTCTTATCCGGTTCATCATCCTTTGCTTTCTGGCGGACCATCTTATAAACCTCATTTACGGTTCTGGTTCCGTCTTCTATCTGTTTCTTTAAGTCATCATCTGCCTGTTTTTCAACTGACATGGCCCTTAAAGCAGTTCTTCTCGAAACTCCGAGTTCCTGTGCAATCACAGTTGCCTTATCACCTTTCATTGTCTGAATCTCATGGGTTCCAAGAAGCCTTGAAACATGTTCCATAAGTTCACTTGCAGAAAGGTTCCTTCTGTTCACCTGAAGCTTAAGTGCATATCTGTATGCAGCATCCAGGTTTTCGAACTCGTGTTCATAGACCGGGACAAGCTTTATGCCTGCTTTCTTACAGGCGGTATATCTTGTATACCCGTCTATCAGATAACGGTGTCCTTCCGTTTTCCAGATTTGAAGCGGTGTCGAACCGTCAAAACCGGATTCCATCATTGACTTCGTTATACTTTCCAGGGTTTCAGGATCAATTCTGAACATCGTCTTAAAAGATTCATGCTCTTCGACATCATCTATATGCATTCTTTTAGAAAGCCTGATTCCCCCGTCTGCCATGGATACGTTCTGACCTGCTGTTACAATGTTCAAGCCTTTTCCCATCAGAACCTCTCCACAACATCTTTTTCTCCGGTAAACATATTGATCAGCTGGTTCACGGCTTCTGCAAGACGTACCTTTCCGCTTTCCCTGGAGTTGATGCTTACAAGCTCATCCCTGTCCGTATATTTTTTGACGTAGGATGTATGGGGAATCTTTACGGCAAGAATCTTTGATGCAAAAGCCTGGTAATAAAGCTGCATGTAATCCTTCTGTTCTCCGCCCTCACATTCATCAAACTGAAAAAGGTAGTGGGCAAAAACAATGAATGTATTTCCATACTTTTCCGGAAGTTCCTCCTGAATCTTCTTCATCAGGAAGGAAGTCATGTTGAAATTAAACTCTGCGAAATCAACCGGAGTCAGGATATAATCCGCGGCATATATCGCACTCATTACGAGGTTGTCGTAAGTCGGAGACGTATCAATGATTACATAATCAAAGCCACAGTCTTTGGACAGCAGTTTTTTAAGTTTTCTGTAATCGATTGCACGAATGTCACAGAGCGACAGGGAAGACGGAAGAAGATATACATTGGACCTCCGTGTCTCAATGACATTTTCCTTCAGTCTTTCCTGGGTAATGGCCATAACAATATTCCTGTTATCACACAGTTCTGAAGCTCCTTCCAAGCCAAGCGTGTAGTAGAAAGTCACGGAATTATTCAGATCCATATCAATAACAAGAACACGGTTACCACGGGCTGCAAGATTATTGGCTGCAAGAATGACGAGACTGGATTTCCCAACACCGCCTTTAATACTTGAAACTGTTATAATCATGCATCCTCCTGACAGGGTTTCCAGAGTGCAGATCTCGCTGCCTGCCCTAGTTGATTCGCAATTCGAAGTGCACCGGAAACCGTGTATGCTTAAAGGATAGGGGGGAACGGAAAATAAAAAAACGACCTTTAAAAAATATTCTTTTCCCTGGAGAAGAAATTCTTTTCCCTAAATGGCAAAAACATTTCCTTGAATAAAAAATGATGCTTTCAAGATTGTTTAAAAGGCCGGAAATAACCAGTGACGAAAGGGGAGAGTTTCAGTGCAGATAAGAGAAAAGAGCTGTAAATTCAAAACCTCGAAATCTTGCGTATACGGGCCTTTTTCAGCTTCAGACGATAAATTACCCTATTTTCAAATTTGGACGCGTTATACGCAATCCTAGAGCGTGTTTTAAAAGATTAGATTTTTTCTAAACATTCTAAACATTTTGTTTAGTTTGTTTAGATTTATTATAATCTTTTATCTAAATATATTGTTTAGATTTTATCTAATCTTTC
>JAZUJH010000149.1:0-55779 GCA_045642665.1 Treponema sp. | reverse complement strand
AAAAAAAGGTAACCGATTTCCCGATTACCTTATGCGGAGAACCTGACTTGAACAGGCACAGCTCTCGCCACTAGCACCTCAAGCTAGCGTGTCTACCAATTCCACCATCCCCGCATTATTCCTGACTAGAAAGTCATTCATTGAAGATGGATATACTATACATATTTTCAGTCTCCATGTCAAGTGCAAAACGCATATTTTTGAAAAAAAACTTTTTTTTCAACCAAAATCTAGCAGAAAAACCGTTGCTTCAATTAAGGTACAACAAAACGATAACTAACTAAATAAGGAGAGTAAATATAAAAAAACAAAAATTTTTGAAGAGATTTATCATAAATCCATAAGGCTAACCGAAATACTACATACGGATTTGGCAACTAGGTTTAATAAGTCTATAGATTCACCTACAAATGTTGGACCGGACCACGGCAGGAAGTCTGCAAACCTTGGCTCATATACAGCACCTGTTCATCTGACCGGTGAATATGAATTTACGATACCTGATGGAGATACTTATGTTGTTGGCGGCATAACTTCGTTGAAAGAATCAGCCCCGGAATATAATACTTTATGGTGGAAAAATTCTGTTCGGAAACTATAGAATGCCTGGAACCGCCATCAAAAAATAAAACTTTAAAAACTTTCTTTGAAGGTTTTATATCTGGGCTGCATAATGCTGGCGCGGAGGTTTCTCATTCTGATTTATTCAGAACCGCCTAATAAGTTTTTTATTGACTGAAGTCCGGCCGAACTGATTCCTCTTAATCCAGCCTGGTCTTCTTCCCCGGAAACAAACTGTTTTCTGTATTCGTGCCACAATTCCAACACCTTTTCATACTTTCTTGCGAACTCTGGCTCTTCAGAAATGAAGTCCGTAAGCAACATCTTATGCTGAAATACGACTGCCAGCTCCTCTTTCAGGTGCATTACCTTAGCCCCGCTTCCTTTATATTCAAGTTTTCCCTTAGCTTTTTCAAACGAATCCCAGCTGTACTTTCTGTCAAATTCTCCGTAGCCTTCAAACTTTTATTGCACTTTCCCAAACATCGAATACATTTCCGAACCAGTCATCGTGTATGTCACCAAAAAATATTCCGCTGCATTCTTTTAAATATTCAAGGCTCACGAAAAAATTTTTCTCCGTAAGCCTTTGTTACACTGTTCAGGATATCTTCCAATAATTCTGCTCCATTATATTTAACCATAATCATCTCCTTGGTGGTCCATCACCTTACACGACTTATCATGTAAACTTTTCTAAAACAGTCCCGGAAGTATTTACTATAAGCAACCGTTTGGTTGGAAACAGAAAAAAAATTAACAAATTACTGGAGACAATACCTTCATCGGTTACGAAATTAAATTAATTGATCCTGTTACCTTCCTCAGTATAAATGAGACTACAGGAAAAACAACCGCATCCCGGCAGATTTATCAGAAGGACAGTGTCCTCTACGTCAAAATGATACATTCTTCACTCCAGGACAATTCTGAAAAAACACAGTCATACAATGAAAGCCACAAAGAACTTCCCTAAGGCAGATGAAATGAAAGTTATCAGCAGAGCTTTGATCTTTGGTCCCTCAAAAATTCCTGAAACCAGGCAGCCCCGGATAAGGTCCGTGGAAAAGTAAATTACCAGATTCATAATAACAATGTTTTCTCCTTTCCAGCACTTCCTGAATCTTCCGGAGAAAAATTTTCATGTTGCAAAAAAAATAAGTGATCGGTAAAATCTTTTCCATTATGATAGAAGAATTCTTTAACATTGAATCCTCAGCCAGAATTGACGCTTTCCTGAGAGAAAAACTTCCTGCAATCATGGAAGATAAAAACATCAGCGGAAAGGAAATATCAAACAGCAAAATCCGCAGACTTTTCTTTTTGAAAGCAATATTTGTAAATTCCAGGGAGTGCAGAAATCCGAGTCTCCGATTAAAAAGGGGCGACAAACTGGACATACGCTTTGACGAATCGGCATTTTTCTATGAAAAAGAAAATAATGACATAGATTTTACTCTTACCAAGGATGACGTTCTCTACGAAGATGAAGTTATTATTGTTGTAAACAAACCTGCCTTCATTCCGTCGGAACCTACTGTAGTAAAGGACCGCAAAAACATGCACGGAAAAGTTGTTGAATATCTGTGGGCACAAAATCCTTCCCTCAGAAATCCTCCTTACGCAGGAATTATGCACAGGCTTGACCGTGAAACAAGCGGAGCTCTTCTCTTTACAAAAAGCCGTACAGTTAACAGGGAAATTTCTGCAATGTTCAGCGACCACAGCCTCAGGAAAACTTATATTGCCCTGTGCAGTCCAAAAACAAAAACAAACATGAAAAAAGGTGACACATTTTACGTGGACAACTACATCGGAAGAATTACAGGTAAAAGCAGCCAATGTAAAATCGGAGTACTGCAGCAAGCTAAAGGCGGCCAGAGAGCTGTAACAGATTTTAGGGTCATGGATGTAATAGAAAAAAACGGAAAAAAACTTTATGTAATGGAATGCCGTCTGCATACAGGAAGGACCCACCAGATAAGAGTCCATCTTTCTCTTTCGGGTCTTCCTATTGTCGGCGACGAACTGTACGGAAGCACATTCTCTTTGGCGGAACACAATAACAGAATCATGCTGCATGCAAAGTCACTGGAATTTGTTCACCCCCTTACAAAAGAAAACATGCTGGTAGAAGCTCCGACTCCTTTCTAATCTTCAAAGCTTCCACTCTCAAGTTCCTCGCAGATTCTTTTCCAGCTGTCATAACGCAGTTCAGAGATATTTCCTTCCTGGACTGCCTGCCGGACTGCACAGTTCTTTTCACCCTTATGGGAACAGCTCATACCGAATCCGCACTTCCCCAGGTAAGGCTGGAAGTCCTTAAAATAAAGATGGAGGTCAGAGGATATAATATCATGAAGCAGGAAGCGTCTTACTCCCGGAGTATCAATTATATCTGCACAAATTCCCTGAAGTCCACCTACGAGAGCCTGGTCCAGTTCAATATGCATCAGGGACCCCTTTGTTGTAGTATGGGTACCGCGTCCATATTTTTTGCTGAGGCTTCCTGTCTTCAGAACAACATTCTGGTCAAGAACATTAATTATTGAACTCTTTCCTACGCCACTCTGTCCGACCAATGCGCTGAGATGGTTTTCAAGAATCTGGGCAAGGTCAACCATCCCTTCTCCGGTCTTTGCACTCAGACGGACAACCTTATAACCTATCTTCTCCCAGTCATCAAGGTATCTGTGTACGAGCTCATTGTCTTCCGTAATCAGATCATATTTATTGCATACAATGACTGGTTCGATATTTTCATATTCGGCCTGGGCAATTGCTCTGTCTATGAACCGTGGACGGAAAGGAGGTTCATCAGGGGTTGTAACTATCATAAGATAATCAAGGTTTGCAGCAAGAAGCTGCGGCTGTCTTCTCTTTATATTCCATCTTACAAATTCATTTTTTCTTGGCACAAGGTCCGTTATCTGACCCTTATCATTCTCCAGAGTTGCACCATTAAGTTCGACCACGTCACCAGGGGCAAGAGGATTATAATAACCTTCACTTGCCTTAAGAACTTTTCCCTTAAGAGAGCAGTCACGGATTAATCCGTCATCACATTCAACTTCAAAAACATTTTTGCTGCCGTTAAGTATCTTTCCTTGCATATCAGTCAAATTCTGCAGCATTTTGAAGCATATGTCAAGTATATAAACCATAAGTCACGGAACACGGCCTGCAGTTCCTGTTCATTTTTTACTTTTTTTATTGAAATCTTGAGGCACAAAATGATAGTATAGGTAAATTGAAACTCTAACGAGAATCTCTCTTATTCGATACGGTTGAAAATATAGGTAATGAAAATCAGAAAATTAATTTGACTCGCGGTATTCTTTTTATTCTTTTTTCGTCATTCTCCTTTGCCCTGATGGGAATGTTCGCGCATGCGGCAGGCAATCTTCCGACAATGCAGAAAGCTTTCTTCAGGAACTCTGTGGCAGCAGTCTTCTCATTTATGCTTCTTGTAAAAGACAACAGGGCCGGCGGAACGGCCTTCAGGATTCCGAAGGGATGCTTCAAGTATGTTTTCCTCAGGTCCTTCTGCGGAAGCTTCGGAATATTCGGTAACTTTTATGCACTTGACCATCTGCCTATTTCAGATGCCTCAATGCTTAACAAGATGAGCCCTTTCTTTTCCATACTCGGAAGCTTCATATTCCTGGGTGAAAAAATTGAGCCCGTTCCTCTTCTTGCCGTAATCACAGCCTTCGCAGGAGCGCTGATGGTAATAAAGCCGAGCCTGAATTTCGCATCAAGTTTTCCTGGAATCGCAGGTTTTGCAGGCGGAATGGGAGCCGGATTCGCATACGCATTCGTCAGAAAATGCAGCGGATACAAGATCAACAAGAACATGATCATTTTCTTCTTCTCCGTATTTTCCTGTCTCATCTCACTTCCGTTCATGGTCATAGGATTTGAACCAATGACATTCAAGCAGCTGGCACTTCTTATAGGAGCCGGACTTGCTGCTTCAGGCGGACAGTTTGGAATTACGAACGCATACTTCAACGCACCTGCCGGAAAGATTTCAATTTATGAATATTCAATGATCATTTTCTCCGCAATATTAGGTTTCATTGCATTCAGACAGGTTCCTGATATGTGGAGCTTCATAGGATACGGAATAATAATAACAGTTGCGGCTGTAATTTTCCTCTACAACCAGAAAAAGATGAAGACAAAAGTAAAGTTTTCCTGAACCGGGTCTTCATCAGCAGCAGACAAAAGTAAAGGCACGGGAACTTCAGGAAACCGGATCCGGGGAATTCACCTGGCATCAGGTTCCTGACCTGAAACGGATTCGGAAGTCCGAAACCTGGCACCGCCTTGAAAAGATCAGGGGAACATCATTCAGCGGAAGCTTTTCTTGCATTAAGCCGTTTGTTGATATTCTCAAGTTCCTCATCTGTAAGCTTGTATTTTGACTTGAAGAGAAGGACCGCAATAACAAGCACGCACATAGGAATGATTGTCATGCAAAGACGTAATCCTGTACAGCTTGCAGGGGAGGCCCTCTGAATTTCTTCAAGCATGGCAAGGTCACTTATTTTTGTGAACCTAAGAATCAGGGAAGCCATAAAAGCGGAAACACCGGATGCAAGCTTTACAACGAATGTCTGCATGGAAAAGATAACGGATTCATCTCTGCGTCCGTTCTTGAGTTCCCCGTAGTCACAGGTATTTGCAAGGAAGATTGTAACAATGACATTAAGCATACCGATTGAACTCATGATAAGGAATGCCGGTACAAGAAGGAAGTAGAATTGTGTTGTTCCGCTGAAGGAAAGTGCAAGAAGAATAATGTATCCTGCAAATGACATAACAAAACTTATGTAGAAAATCTTCATCGAATTCATGAACTTTCGGAAGATCGGAAACAGAAGCATCATGGCAAGAACCTGGAATCCGCCCCCTGCAATATTGAACAACGTATAATGGTCGTTCCAAACTTCAGGGGCACTGAAATCATACTTAAAGAAATAGATTGTAAGGTTTGAAGTAATGTACAGAGCCGTGTTAATTAGAACAATTGCGACTGTCATTACAACTGCCTGGTCATTTAAAAAAAGAGCCCTGAACATGGCTCCGACACTTGGAGAATCCATTTCTACAGTTGACTTTTCCTTGATTGTAAGGCACATGACAACTGTAAACAGAACAAATAGAACTGCTACAGCAAATGAAAACCATCTGAAACCAGCACGCTCAACAATTTTCATGGAAGCATCTTCACCGGCAAACAACTTGCCCAGAGCCGCAACAGCTTTAACAGTAACAGATAAAATAATTGCGCTTCCCACGCCTGCACAGGAACGGCCCAAAGCACTAAGCTCTTCACGTTCCTTTCCGGCCCCTGTGAAGGCAGGAATCATTGACCAGTATGGAATATCCATCATTGTATATGTGACACCCCAGAGGATGTATGCAACAGCTGCATAAGCAATAAGTCCGCCGGCATCAAGACTAGGAGGGGCGGCAAACATAAGAGCAAGAACGACAGCGTTCGTAAGAGTTCCGATCATAAGCCAGGGACGGAATTTTCCCCAGCGTGTCTTCGTCTTTGCAACAATAACGCCCATGACAGGGTCATTGAATGCATCAAAAATACGTGCAACAAGAAGAATGATTCCCATTGCTACCGCACTTACGCCCATGATGTCCTGGAAGTAATACAAAATATAACTTGCGGAAAGAGCATAAACCATGTCCTTTCCAACAGCACCTAAACCGAAGGAGCACTTTTCAGCAAAACTGAGAGTCTTCTTTTCTTCCATAAATATTCCTCCTGTTCATGGAAATTAAACTTTTCAAAGTTATCTCCAAGAAAGTATTTCCCAGAGATGCCCTTATTTCAGAGTGGAAAGCATAAAACTTACCAGAAGTTCCATCTGCTTCCTTGGTTTCACTTCAAGATCCATATAAAGCATCTCACCTGAAAGTGAAAGTTTCTGTGCTATACTGAACAGGGCGTGCATCATCGTAAAATATAACTCATCATAAGTTGCATTGGCAATTTCCGAATTAGGATTACTCTTATATGTAATGGAACCGTCCTTCACGCCTTTATCAAGTGCAGATACGATGACCGTCTTAAGATTACTGATTGCACCTTCATATTTTGAAAGCCGTTCAGCACTTACCCTTTCCTTCTTTACGAAAGCGTCAAAGTAATACACGAAACGGAAAAAACTGTACTGGGAAACAAGTGCTTCCGGAAAATTTTCCAGCAGGCACTTCATCTGCTCATAGCCAGTCTTCTCCTCATATTCAGCGGATGAAAACATGGAACTGTAATTTACAGTTTCCATTTTCCATGCATAGGTTGCACATTCAATTGCAAGTTCCTCCTTCGTTGAGAAATATCTGTACAACGATGCAACACCTATTTCTGCCTGGGCAGCTATTTCATTCATGCTGATGCTTTCAATTCCCTTTTCAGCAAATAAACCGAAAGTACATTCAATGATATACTGTATCCTTGCGGCCTTTAAATTTTCCTGTTCAAGCCTCCGCTTCTCAGCGGCCGGCATATGTGTAGTCTGATCCATTTCCGTCAGCTCCTGTCAATCCGGCAGCAAGTTCAACCGCATGATATGCACCGTTATAAATACCCGCTCTCTTTGCAGCCTTAATCGCATTGCACATGCCTACAACAAGTTCAGGACAGTCAATGAAATTCCTTATCATTGACTGCGCGTGCGCAAGGGTCGGGCATTCCGGTGTACCGTCACCGATTTCTGCTGTACGGATTGCACCCCATTTTTCGTGCCCGCCTACATGCTGGATCATAAGCTTAGGAACAGGATAGAATGCAAGTTCCGAAGGCTTGGTAATAATGACATCAGAGGCACGCATAAGAAGATTTGTTGCGTAAACTGCTGCAAAAATATCCTTGTGGCAGAAAACATGTATCCCCTTTGACTCAGCCCCGGAAGAATCTGAATCAGCAAGAGCTGCCTCCGCAAAAGCTTTTGTTTCATCCCACTTGTCAAAGTGAAGGTCCGCAAGGCTTTCAATTCCAGGTACCCTGGACCTGAACATACCCCATACATTTGCATAGTCACCTATATTCAGATAAAGAGCCGCCCGGTTTTCCCTGATATAAGGAACGAGAGTCTTAACGAGCCCCACAAAATAATCTCCCTGGGCACCCGCTCCACCGATACTGAGGAGGAACCTTACAGGCTTTCCGCTTTCAAGACGGTTAACGCGGGAAGCACAGTCGCCTTCAATATTTTCAACAAGTTCGTGATCAATATACTGTCCCGTGTATGCAATATCATACCTAGACATAGGCTTAAGGACATTCTTCCCGTCAAAGCCGCAGAGAGTTCTGTAACCAAAGTATGCGTTCGGAGTCTGCACTGTATGCAGGGCACCTTCAGAAAGATGAAGCCCCATCGGCCAGTTATCAGGAACTGCATTCACAACATGTGTCATTCCTGCATGAACTGCAGCCTGGCTCGGCCAAACGTGAGTCGCGATATAGGGAGTATCCTTCGGAATATCAGTGAAAAGAGGAACCATAAGTTCCGCATTCTTCTGATCACCTGCATTGTATGTAATCTTCTTGAAACCTGTATAGTTGAGCGGCTCCCAGACAAGTCTGTTAAAAAGCTTTGACTTCTGTGAAATACGTGAAGCCTTCGAGTACATGTCATTCTGGAAACCGATGATCTTTGTGCATGCCGTTTCAGGAAAAGAATTAAGGTCAAGCCAGAGAGGAGTAAAGCCCATAGCATGGGCAGCTGACGCCATTGCCATGGAAATTCTGTAGTGTCCGAATCCCATGCGGATGTTACCGATGACCAGACTCTTTTCCGGAAGAGTTTCAAGAGGATCCTTTGAAAGCTTAAGAACCTTCACTCCCATTACCGGTGTAAGCACCGGATTATCCACTGCAGCAAGATGATACTGAGTGTTCCTGTCATCACCAAATTTTCTCAGAAACTTCCTCTGGGCCCGTGCAGCTTTTTTTACAAACTTCTTCGGAATAACGTTACCGAAAATTACAGAACTCTTGTCTTCCATAAAAATCATCTCCTTCAATTACTCTGCGCCTTCTTCTGATTCTGCAGCTTCCGCCGAGATTTCTCCCTCCCCAACAAGAAGAACCTCTTCATCAGATTGTGCACCTGCTTTTACTAACTCGAATACTGAAACCGAATGCTTTTCTGCTGTGAACGTATCATCTGACTCAACGAAATGCTCGACAACATTCTTCCATTCAGTTCCGTCCTCCGCAGAAAGCCCTGCATAAGCGAGAACCTGTTTCTTTGTGACAGTGAAAGGTTTCTCTCCAAGATTAATGAATCCGCAGTATCTTCCGCTTCTTGAATAAATTATGTAAGTTGTCCGGCTCACATTTACAAGCCCGAACTCTTCATCCTCAAATTTTCTGAAAAGCCCTGACACATGCTGCGTGAATTCCTTTTCAGTTTCACCAAAAATCACAGGATCATCAGAATGCATAAGCTGACTTGCGAACAGATTGTTTACAAGAGCTATAAGTTCCTTTTCCGTATCATTGAGCCGGATATTGTCATAGCGAAGAAAAATTACGTCAGGATCGTTTATGAACACGCCCTGGTCCCAGAAGGAATGGCCCAAAGTGCTCTGAAGGTTCGGAAGTGCTCCCGTGCGTGCGGTAAAGTTACAGTGCCTGAGATAATTAACATCCCAGTCTTCCCTTGTATCAGGTCCGATTCTTGAAAGAGGTAAATACACGTAGGATGATTCAAGAGGAAGTCCGCATCCAAGATAGGCAACGCTTTCGCCCTTATTATTCACGGCACGCTTCGTGAGAACCTGTACGGCTCTGTTATACCATTCATAAGCTGCACCGTCATTGGCAAACACTCCGCTGATCATACCGGCAAAAAGGAAGTCCAGCTTGATGTAACGGAAGCCCCATGCATTGATGACCTTGTCCATAAGATTATCAAGATGCTCCATGACTTCATCACGGCTGAGGTCAAGACAGAAATATGACCAGGGATATGAAGGCTGATACTTACCGGCTCTTGCTCCCCACAGGAAATTCATTCCCGCCGCAACAGGTCTGCCCTTTTCGTCGCGTAGAATCCAGTCACCGTGAACCTTTGCTATATCACTTCTCAGGTCAACAATAAACGGTGCAATCCACAGCCCCGGAATATATCCCTTCGAAGAAATTGAGGAAGCAAGATTTTTCATTCCTTCCGGGAAACGTTCCTGCAAAGCTTCCCAGTCACCGAGACCTTTTTCCCAGCCGTCATCAACCTGAAAAACTGCAGGCCTGCTGTTCTTTATGAATTCCGTATTGACAATGTTGTCCGTCCTTCCAAGAGATTCAAGGTCTTCGTCAATAAGCTTCCGGTTAATGTTTGCATAGTGATTGTACCATGACTCCCACCCGCCTGTAAGAATCTTCCTGCCAGAGCCGCTGAGGAACTGAAGGTTTTCAAAGCGGGAACCGTCCGAACCTGCAAAAAGTTCCTTCATCGTGTCACGCAGTTCAAAGAATGACGCAGCAGCAAAAACTGTCAGCTCGCACATCTTGTCATAGAGATTCCACTGCTTACCGTCCGCATAGACACTTACGGCCGCCTGCCTCTTCTTTCTGTCAACGTAGAACTGGACAGGAGGCATAAGCTCAAAATCAGGATTGCGGCTTCCCGTAGAGGCAATGACAATATATATATTGTTCCATCTGAAATAAATAACGAACTGCCCCTTCAGCAAGGACCTTGAAGAAGGATTCCTCCCCAAAACCTTTGCAGGTGCGGCACCGGGAAAAGCTATATACTGCTTCCACTGGGGAACGATGGGCAAATATCTTTTCTGATGCTCACCGGGACATAACTCTCCGCCGAAGCCCCATGACTGCCAGCCTGATGCATAGAAAAAGAAATCATTTTCATGGCACAAGGACTTCTC
Organism: Treponema sp.; assembly: GCA_045642665.1. Taxonomy (GTDB): domain Bacteria; phylum Spirochaetota; class Spirochaetia; order Treponematales; family Treponemataceae; genus Treponema_D. Next base: position 45,294 of record JAZUJH010000149.1, on the reverse strand, counting down.
GGCATCACACTGCAAAGTCTTTTCAATCAGCTCATCAATATCAAAGGTACCTATAACACGGTTACAGGAATCAGGCTGGCTATGTCCGCTGGATGTTCCGCCGTAAGTATATTCATATCTGAAACTTCTCCTGCTCCTTACCGCGTCCAGCGAAATAACTTCCTCTGCAACAGAAACTTCATTCAAATTCATCTGTATCTCCCTAACCTTGTAACAAGCAAATGCTTTATGGTAAAATCTCGGAAGCATATTCTCCAAGACCATCATTCCTTGAGCTTACTCCAATGTCATAGTGATAGCAACACTATCACTATGATAATTCAAGTATCTCATTGATATGGACAAATGTCAATATAATTTGATAAAAATCAATGAAGGAAGCCACCTAAAAATTTCAATTCCTAAGGACTTCCTTAAAAATGCGACATCCAAAGCCCTGAAATTTCAGGGACTTAAACTCGTCAGGAATATGTTACTTTTTTTTACTAAAAATTTATGAGGTTATTTTATGTTCCCACCATTTCCAGAGGATGAAGCACTTGAACTTTGCAAAACAATTGTAAGGGACCTGGATTCAAAAAAAATTTTCATAAAACAGATGACAGCTCCAAGCGAAGAACGTAACGGCGACGGCAAACAGGAACTAATGATAGGAGTTGCCGTATGCACTTCCAGAAACTCCGACAGTTGCGGGGAAAACAAAAAAATTTATCTTGCGGCGGCATCAGGAAACAGCAGGGAAATTGTTTTTCCGCCCCCCTTTATTACCGTTCCGTCCATTGTTTCCGGCAGCAGAATATACGAAGCGCTTCTGAAGAATGACAAGGAAATACACGAACTGACAGACAGAATCAATGAACACAAGAAACTGCTGAACAATAACAGAAACAGCGAAAATTCATTGGAACTTGAAAAGCTGTGCGCCCGCAGAAAACTTCTTACAACAGAATCCCTTGAAAACGTGCACAGCTTATACAGCTTCCACACGTTTGATGGCAGAAAAAAAACCTTAAAAGAAATCTGCGCCTCAAGCACCAGGGGAAGGCTTCCTCCGACAGGTACAGGAGACTGTGCTGAAATAAAGCTGGCTGACTATGCGGCGAGGGAAAACCTTAACATACTTAGCATGGCAGAAATCCTCTACATTCCTGAATCAACTGAAGAAAAAAACATTCCACCCTGTGATGCAAGATGCAGAATTCTTCTGCCGGACATACTGGGACTTGAAATTCTTTACAGGGACAGGGACATCATTGTTGTAAACAAGCAGAGCGGTCTTCTCAGCGTACCGGGAAGAGGCCCTGATAAGCAGGACTGCATTGTGAACCGTCTGAAAAGACTCTTCCCTGATACCATAGAACAGCCTGCCGTTCACAGACTTGATATGGAAACCAGCGGCCTCATGGTGCTTGCCTTCAACAAGGAATCCCACAGAACCCTGAACAAGGAATTCGAGGAAGGAATTGTAAAAAAAGAATACATAGCACTTCTCGACGGCATATTATATAAGAAGGGAATTGCAAAGGAAGGACAGATGGAACTTTATTTCCGTCTTGACATAGATAACAGGCCTCACCAGATATGGGATGAAGTTTACGGAAAGAAAGCGGTCACCCAGTGGGAGATACTAAACGTGGAGGACTACAGAATTCCATTCCCGGAAAGAAATGAAAATCCTGTGAAACCGGTAACAAGAATAAGATTCATTCCGCATACAGGAAGAACTCATCAGCTCAGGGTTGCAAGCGCAGATTCCCACGGATTCGGCACAGCAATCATAGGTGACACACTTTACGGAAAATGCGGAAAAGGAGAAAGACTTATGCTTCATGCCAGGTACCTGAATTTTATTCACCCTTCCACAGGAAATTCAATGGAATTCTTCTGCGAACCTCCATTTTAGCCGATAAAATTCAAAGGATGTTTCCTGAAAACTGATTTGCATTGTTCCCAGCAGAACCTTCATGATCATCAGGAAACTGACTACTTAATGGCGTCCCCAATAATTCCGGAAAAGATGCAGGCTGAACCAGAATTCTCCGAAGCGGCGGGTCCTGGAGTTACACTCCCGGAGTTGTTTCTAAGAACTGCAATTTTTGGGGATTCCGTTAAATCAAATTCTTGAACGAAACAGGGATAAAATATATAATTGCATTATGAATAATAAGTTATATGACGAAATCATAGAAAGTAATAAAGACAGAACAGTCGTGACAGAAGATAAGGAAACAGTCACATGGCTGGTCTTCAAGTGCGGTGAAGACAATTATGCCGTCGACTCAAATGAAGTCAGCGAAATTTTACGGAACAATGAAATCTTCCAGATGCCGTTTGTTCCGCGCTATGTCAAGGGTGTACTGAACAGTTACGGAAATCCGTATGCCGTCATTGATTTCTCACTTTTTCTTGGAAACCATCAGAACGATGCAAAATTGTTTATGCTTCTGAAAAACAAGAACAGCCTTTCCCTTCAGATTTCGGAAATCCAGGAATTCCATACGGACAATGAAGTTACTTTCCAGAAACTTTCTAATTACGAGGACTCCCCATTCTTTAGCGGAGCAATATCCTTCGACGGAATAACAGCACCGGTTCTGGACATCCAGAATATTATTGAAAAGATTAGGACCGACATTGAAAACAACTAGATGGTTTACCTGCCTGCCCTACGGCGGATTCGAAGTTTTAATTTCTCAGGACGTTGTTCTACGAAGCTCCTACGCAAGTGATGACGGAAGAGGACGCATTGCACAGGATTCATCGCTAAGGGAAATCGTATTCGACAGGATAACGGAAAAAATATTCAGGACCGAATTCAAAAAGAAACCTGTAACAGAAATAGTTGTACTTTTGGGCAGACCTGTAAGCATAACAACTGGAACTGTTCCGAGAGTTGACGTAATTTCCCTTGACGAATTTAAGGTTTTCGAGGGAAAGACCGGGGAATCCCTGCTTAACAAGGGACTCCTTGCATGCAGGTTCACTGAAAACAAAGTCCAGTTTTTGGTTGACCTGGACATAATCTTCAAAACAGGACTCGCAGATGATTAATACACTAATAGTTGATGATTCAGCCATTGTACGTGCAATGGTAAATGAAGTTCTCCGGAATGACGGACGGTTTTCTGTCTGCGGAACTGCCGAAAACGGGGAAGCTGCAGTAAAAAAATCGAAGGAATGTTCACCTGACCTTATTATAATGGACATAATCATGCCTGTCATGAACGGAATAGAAGCGACGGCACTTATCATGAAACAGCCCGACCCGCCTGTAATTGTGAACTTCACCACAGAAGATTCAATTCTTACAGGATATCAGGCACTCGAGGCAGGCTCCGTTGAAGTAATACGGAAGCCCAATCTTGCAACCATTAAGGAGGATGAACTAAAACAATTCTGTGACAAGCTTGCTGTTATCTGCAAGAACAGAAGGTCCTGCAGAAAAATCCCTTCCATGAAGCCTGAAAGCTCCCCTGGAGCAGACAAGTTTCCGGGTAAACACAATTATAATGTTCTTCTCATAGGAGCTTCCACAGGAGGGCCCAAGGCCATTCAGTCAGTACTTCAAAGCATAGGAGCTAATTTTCCGCTGCCGATTCTTGTTACACAGCACATTGACACTCTTTTTGACGTGCAGTTCACAAACTGGCTCAACACTTCCACAGGACTTTCAGTTCAGCTCGCAACGGACGGCTGCATTCCTGAAGCAGGAAAAGTTTATATTGCACCGGCAAACAGGCACCTTGAAATAAGAAAGCTGGGAGTAGACTCTTTCACACTTGTACTGAACGATGACCCTCCAGTACATTTCCTGAAACCTTCAGTTGACAAAATGTTTTCAAGCGCATGTGAGGCTTTCAGTGATAAGATTCTCGCAGTTCTTTTGACAGGCATGGGAAGAGACGGGGCTGACGGATGCGTTGAAATAAAAAGATGCGGCGGATTTGTAGTCTGCGAAGATGAAAGCTCCTGCATTGTATACGGAATGCCCAAAGCTGCCATTGACGGGGGAGGTGCAAACATTGTTCTTCCCCTGAAAGAAATTGGGCCTTTCATAAAGAACTCGGTTTTGTGAAAACCTTAAAAGATTTCGGAGTAAAAAAAGTTTTATGCAAAAATTATTCGGGGAGATTACAGAACTAATTCAACAGGAAAGCGGTCTCACAGTAAGCCATGCCCACAAAGGTTTCATGGAGTCCTATATTCTGAGGAGAATGAATGAATTAAAAATTTCTTCTCCCGAGGATTTCTATGAAAATCTCAGAGGCAACAGAACAGAACTTACAAGACTCATAAACGAAGCGGCAATAAACGAAACATACTTCTTCAGGGAGCAGCAGCAGTTCAGTTTCCTGAAGGATGAAATTTTTCCCGGCCTCAGGAACTGCAGGGCAACAATCTGGAGTGCCGCATGTGCAACTGGAGAAGAAGCTCTTTCGCTTTACGCCCTGGCAAAAAGCTGCGGACTTAATTTTGACTTATATGCAACGGACATTGATACTACTGCAATAGAAAAATTTTCAAAGGGAATCTACACATCCCATTCCTTCAGACAGGACGGCAAAGAATTTCATTCATTAATTGAACGGCTCGGAAAAATGGAGAGCAGATTCTTTACAGTGGATTCCCAGGTCACTTCACAGATAAGAATTTCAAAGTTCAATCTTGTAAACGACACATCCTACCCTGTCGCTGAAAATTCTGTTGACATAATTTTTCTGCGGAACGCATTCATTTATTTCACACCAGAGATACGCTGCAAGATAATGCAGAAAATGATTACCCGTCTCAGAGTCGGAGGAATCCTTCTTCTTTCCGTAAATGAAGTTGCAAGCGTTGACTGCCTTGATTCCCTTCCGCTGATAAAGGTTCACTCAGGGACAATCTACTTCTACAAGAAAATTACGATGCAGGAAAAACTTGAGTACATTGCAAAAAGGGATGAAAGCATTTCAATACGAAAAGCCTTTTCCTGTTCCATGAGAACAGACGGCAGCTCAGAAATGAAAAACACATTCCGGAAAGACTGCTCCAGGCTGCAGCAGAACAGAATATCTGAAAAAAATATAAGCGAATCTTCCGGAAAAAAAATCATAGAGAAGAATCTTTTTATGCCAACGGAAAACCGCTCCGTCTCTGCCGGAATTGAAGATTTCTTCTGCAGAATCACGGAACTGATTGGCCAGAAAAAATATGATGAAGCTGAACATGAAATATGTTCTTTCATTTTCAGGCCGCAGAACATTGAATACAAATATTATCTTGAAGGATTAATTTTTGTAGAAAAGAATCTGACGGAAAAAGCCGAGGACTGTTTCTCCCGCTCATCGTATTCAAATCCCAAATTCTGGCCGGCACTGTTCAGTCTTGGACTTCTTTACAAAAAGAATAACCAGACAAGAAAAATGCAGACCTCCTTCAGATCCTGCAAACGTGTCCTGGATAATTATATAAGAGAAGAAAAAACTTGCTATAATTTTATTACAAAATCATTCAGCCCTTCGTATTTTTTAGCTATCTGCGAAGCGAATGTTGAAGACAAATAAGGAAAAAAGTTATGCCTATTTCAAAAGCGGAATTCATTGACGGCTTTGCGGATGAAACACAGGAACATCTTGACGTCATAAATAATGAGATACTACTTGCAAAGAAGGAGCCCCAGAACAGAAGCCATCTTTCACTTGTCCTGCGTGAGCTTCATACTTTGAAAGGCACAGCAAGAATGATGGGTTGCACCTCGATAGAAAATCTTGCGCACAGCCTTGAGGATGTTTACAAAGGAATTGTTGAAGAAAAATTTGAACTCACGGAACGAATAATACAGCTCACATTTACAACAGGTGACTGCATAAAACATTGTCTGCAGAAACTAAAGGATACAGGCAGCGATGCTGAAATTGACATAAGCAAATTCACCAGCATCTTCAAGAAGGCGGCATCAGGTTTCTTCTTCTCCGTAGAGGAACTTGAAAAAGAAAATACGACCGGCAACATCAAAACTCTTGAGGACATGGAGAATGAGGAAAACACCCTTGAGAATATTACTTCCATAAGAATTGACCTGGACAAGATAAATGATATTCTGCGATCATTTGACAATCTTATTGTTCATCAGTTCAGGTTCAAACATCAGCTCGAAGAATTTGAAAGGCGCATGAACAAAAATGATTATTCTGAAGAACTTCCGAAACAGCTAAAAGAAGATATGCTTCTTACGGAGAATGCCATTTTTGATACACAGCACAAGCTTCTGAACTTGAGAATGCTTCCACTGAAAATGATTCTGTCCCCCCTCAAAAAGGAGATAATTTCAGAATGCTTCAGGATGGGAAAGCAGATTGACTTTAACATTCCGGAAACAGACTTCATGCTGGACAAAACAATCCTCGAAAAGCTCAGAGAAATTCTTTTGCACCTTGTAAGAAATTCTTTTGACCACGGAATCGAACCTCCTGATGAAAGAAAGGCTCTGGGCAAGGACCCTCAGGGAAAAATTTCCATCATATCTATTCAGGTTTCGAACCATATAAATATTATGGTCAGAGATGACGGACGGGGTATACAGTTTGAAAAAATCAGACAGAAGGCCCTTAAACTTTATCCTAAAAAGGAGAAAGAAATTTCAGAAATGAATGACAAAGAGCTCCAGCAGTTCATATTCGTTTCAGGCTTCTCCACCAATGATACAATAAACCCTATTTCAGGCAGGGGTATCGGTCTTGACATTGTAAGAAGCAGCATGGAAAAAATTAAGGGTAAAATACACATTGACACAAAGCTCAATGAGGGAACAACTTTTACACTTACAATTCCGGTCTCCCTGGCAACCCAGCAGGGACTCTTTGTTCACAGCGGAAACATGAAGTTCATGATTCCTTCAAACTACATCTCTGAAATCATAACCACAAGTTCAGACAGTTTTGTAATCATGCAGGGACAGCCTTTCGTAAGTCTTCATGGAACACTTATTCCTGTTTACTATCTGTCTTCAATCATCGGAAGCGAAAACAAAACCACGACGAACTCCTTGATAGTTGTTGAATATCTTGAAACAAAAATCGGAATTGCTGTTGATACGATTGACCAGTATGAAAACGTTGTTGTTAATCCTCTGCCGCTCATTCTCAGAAGCATCAACGCTTTGCAGGGTGTTGTTTATGATGAAAATTATTCAATCATTCCAATCCTTCACATTCCGGACATTATCCGGCGGATGAAAAGTCTCCTCTCCTATGACCTTAAAAAGTATCAGATCAAGAACAAAGAAAAGAATTATACGGTTCTTATTGTTGATGACTCTGTCACCACACGGCAGATTGAGCAGACAATTTTTGAAACAGCCGGATATAAAGTTGAAATTGCCGGAGACGGAATTGAAGGTCTTGATATTCTTAAAAACAAGCAGATAGATGCCATCATTACGGACATCAAGATGCCACGAATGGACGGTCTTGTTTTCCTGAACAATGTCAGACGAATGGAAGAATCCAAGGACACTCCTGTCATTGTGGTTTCAGGTGTATATGACCCGGAAGTTAAGAGAAGCTTCATGCAGAATGGTGCTCAAGCTTTCATCGTAAAATCAAATTTCCAGCGAGGGAATTTATTGCAGGCTGCAAAGGAGCTCCTAGGTGAATAACAAAAAAATTCTTGTAGCGTTCAGATCAGACACAATGCGAAAACTTCTTGTAAAGTTTTTCCAGCAGCAGGGATATGAAACCTGCGAAGCCTCAGAAGGTGCTGACGTGCTTAAAATGATTTACACGGAACGTCCTGACTGTGTCGTAATTTATTTTGAATTTCCTGTCGTCAGCGGATATAACGTTTCCCGGATAATTAAAAATTCAAAGGATTTCAGGAGAACATCTGTCATAATCTGTGCAGAAGAAAACACTTCCGTTTACCAGTTCTGGGCTGACAATTCCCTGAGCGACAGGCTCTTTGTTTTGACGGACAGCAATCTCCCCGAACTTCTCACGCACGTGGAAGATTCCATGAAGAAATTTGAAGTCAAAGAATCTTCAGCTGTAATAAAGGAAACTCTTCCCGAACCTACAAATGAAAAACTACTTGAACTTTCAATTGCAGCCTTCGAGCAGGATCTGTATAACCTGTACATAATCCAGAGAGCATACAAAGAAGGCATAACATTTGACCTGAACAAACTTACGGAAGAAATACTCACCACCCTCTCAGGAGTTTTCACTTATGATGCAATAGGAATTATAATTAATTCCAGCCCGATCATTGAACACTATAATGTAGCATCATACATTCCTTCAGAAGATTTTGAGGATTTCAAAAATGTCTGCAGAAATGATTTCGCACAGAAAATGCAGATGCCAAAAAAAATCAGCTGGCAAAAAACTGCTTACACAAAAACTTCAAGACAAATTCAGAATGCCTCATACAATGACTTGAAGTCCTACGAAGTTTTTCCATCCGCAAACGACTCCGACTCTCCAATGACAATTCACATCGGAAGCTGCAGTTCCGACACACTCAATGGAAGAACGAGAGACCGTATCGAATACCTGTTCAAGATTTACTCGAAGCTCATAAATCAGGCCGTAGAATACAACCGCTCCATTTTTGCTGAAAAGAAAATGCGCAATGCCTTCAGCCACTTTGTTCCTCCGAAACTTATTGAAGAAATAATTGCGGAAGATACAGCGTCAGTTGCATCAGTCAATGAAAAAAGAAACATTGCTGTTCTCATTACGGATATCAGAAACTTTACAACAATCAGTGAAATGAACGAACCGGAAAAGGTAGTTGAATTCCTTAACGGTTACTTTTCAAAAATGGGACGTATCATAAAAAAATATGGCGGTACCATTGACAAATTCATGGGAGACGCAATCATGGCACTTTTCGGTGCACCTGAAAGTTATCCGGACAACGGCAACCGTGCTGCAAACGCTGCTCTTGAAATGCATGAAGCAATTAAGTCAATAGAAATGAACCTGAACATTCCGAACAACTACAAGTTCAGCATAGGAACAGGCATCCACTACGGACCTACGATTGTTGGTTCCATTGGAAGCGAAGAAAAGAAAGAATATACGGTCATCGGTGACAACGTAAACATTGCTTCACGAGTTGAAGGCCTTACAAAACTTTACGGGACCCCAATAATCATTACGGATTCAGTAAAAAAGGATCTTACTGGCGGACAGAAAACACGACACCTTGATAACGTGAAGGTAAAAGGAAAATCAATTCCTGTCGCAATCTACGAACTTATTCTGCCTGATAAAAAGGAAACGCATTCCTTCACTGAAAACTATCAGAAAGGTATGAACCAGTACACCATCGGAAACTTTGAAATTGCCAAACAGTATTTCAGAAAATCCTACAAGGAAAATCCTCAGGACAAGGCATCTCTGATTATGTATAACAGGTGCCTTAAATTTGCAAGCGACAGGCCTGATGACTGGGACGGTGCTGTAAAATTAACAACAAAATAGAACAGGAAATAAAAATGTCATACTACAATAAAAAAGAAAAAAAATTTGAACAGAAAATGATAGACATTGGACTTGTTCCAAATCTATTCGCAGCAGTAATGATTGCCTTCTACTTTTCATTTTTCGCGGGATTTTCGGAAAGGGATTTGTCTGTTGTGCAGACCGTTGCAGTAATAGGAATGGTTGCACTTATAATCTTCTTCCTGCAGTTCGTTGCATCCCCTATTTCAAATCATCTTATCACGAAAAAACTTTCAGAAGATCTTGAACACAGAGAAACCTTTGACGCCGCAAAAAGAACAGAAGTTGTCCGTGCACTTATGCGCATGCCCATGAAAATTACGATTGAAGTTTTCATATGGTTTCTTTTCGGAAGCATAATGTTTGGCGTAGGACTCATAGCCTTCCTTGACTTTGAAATCCAGCGCATTTCATGCTGTCTAATTCCGAGCATATATGCATCATTCATTGCAAGCGTCATGGCTTATTGCTACTCGGAAAACATGTGCTCTGAATACAACTTTGAATTACTTAAGAAGGAAGTTGACAAGAAAAGGATAAAGAAGGACAGGATCTACGGAATGAGAATGTATGTACGTGTTCTTTATCATGTAATCCTGCCTATCATCTTTGTAAGCATAATCCAGTTCCAGAATGCATTCACACAGATTATAGCTCCTATAGATGACAGGAAATATCTTTTAAGTTCAATCATTCTGCTTGTGTTTAACATGACAATTTCAATTGTCATTGCCGTCCTGTTTTTCAGGCACATCTATAATTCTGTAAAGCAGATTAATTCAATACTGGAGCACATAAATTCCGGAAACATTTCCTCAAGCATTTCTCTTCCTACAGACCTTGGAACAGAACTCGCTTATACAACTTACATCATCAACAATCTGATTTCCGATCTGCAGAAAAAGATGAGCGATGTTAAGACAACCAGCGCAAATCTTTTTGCCATCACGCAGGACCTTTCTGTCTCTTCAAAGGAAACAGAGACCACAGCTTTCACACAAAGTTCAAGCGTTTACGAATGCCTTGAAAAAATGAACAGCGTAAATAATCTTCTTGTCCAAATAGGAGACAATATTTCCAGAGTTTCTGTTGCAGCACTGGAAACGCTGGACAATGTTAACGCAGGTTCTGATATTCTTCAGAAGAACATAGAAAAAATTACGGAAATTACACAGGCCAATCTTGATACCATTACAGGAATCAAGAATGTCAGTGAAAAAATTGATAATGTTTGGACAATCATCAATAATATTGACGCCATTGCTGAAAAGACACGAGTCATTGCTTTCAACACAGAAATTGAGGCTACCACAGCTGGTGACAACGGAGAAAACTTCCATATTGTTGCAAACGAAATCCGCCGCCTTGCAAGCACAATCACAGACTCCACAAAGGAAATAAAATCACGCATCACAGATATACAGCATTCCTCAGACAACCTTATAATTACAAGCGAAGGAGGTACAGAAAAGATTCGCGAAGGAAGCATTCTGTTTACAGACCTTGAAGAAAAATTCAATAACCTCAGAATGTCCAGTGAAGTTACTTCAGAAAGTGCAAAAGAAATTGAGGAAATCACCACAATCCAGGATGCTGCTTTCAGACAGGTTTCATCAACCTTTGAACAGCTTAGCGAAGGTTTCAGAAACTTCACACAGTCAGCACAGACCATCAGCAATTCAGCAGAAACAATCAAGAATGCCGCTTACAGGCTCAGCTCAATTCAGACAATGAAGGAAGGTGAATAAAATGAAAAGTTCATTAATAAAACGCATTACAACCCAGCACGACAACGAAAGCTTTTCCGCATTTATTTTCAGGCAGTGCATGCTGGCAAATATCATGGCAGGAATTTTTATTTTCTTCTATGCAATCTGCTTCATGAACCTGCAGGGCATGAATTTACTTAAAGCAATTCTCCTGACCCTTCTGGTTACCGTCCTTGACCAGATTCTCATTGCACCGTTCACAAATCATCTTGTAGTAAAGGACTGTTCAGACACAATCGAAAGGATGAAGGATGACCCCAAACTTTCAACAATAAGCTCCAGAACAAATCTTGCATTGAAGCTTCTGAAAATGCCTCAAAAAAAGGGAGCGGAAATTTATATTCATTTCGCCTTATGCGGAATCACCTGTGCATGGATATATCATTTTGTACTCGGACTGAATGCGGAACTGTCCATGACAATAAGCGTAATATGCTGCCTCACTTCATACATTGCAACAGTTATTTCTTATTCGCTCACCGAAAAATATACATACATTAAACTTGTAAGCATAACGGCACAGGGCATTGATAAAAATCTTGTTGAATCAAAGAAAGTTCTTGGAACATCAATGCCGAAACTTTTGGTAACTTATGTTATTTTACCGACACTTTTCTCTTTTGCAATTACAGTTATAATGCTTGTCCTGAAGAATATTAACATGCAATACTTCATCACGGAATCAAAGAAGAGCATGACCATCGGGTCTGCATATATTTCTCCAGAAGAAATATCTTACCTCAAAAGGATTATTTTCATCTGCCTGTGCAATATCGCGAACGTAAGCATCCTCGCACTCATTTTCTTTCGACGCATAAAAATTTATACTACAAGAACACAAGAAGCTCTTCTTTCCATTGACTCACTCAGTACTCAGAATAAAACAGATCCAATTCCCTACGACCTGGATACAGAACTTTCCTACACTTCCTACATGGTGAACAAAACAATTGAACTGTTCTATTCCATCATGGAGGAGACAATAAAAATCAATGACCAAATAAAAAATGAGACACAGGACCTTTCTTCCATAGCACAAGAAACTTCAGCTACATCCCTCACCCAGTCTTCCGCGGTAAAAGAAATTCTAACGACAATGAATCTGGCCAGCGAAAAATCTGCATCCATAGACAAGAGAATTGAAGAAGTAAACACTGTTGCTACAAAGACAAATGAATACGTGAATTACGGATTTGAAGCCGTCAAGGAAAATACCAAGAAGATGCAAGAAATTGTTCTTGCAAACGAAACATCGCTTAACGGTATTAGAAATCTGTATAACAAGACAAACAGCATCTGGGATATTGTTAATCTTATTGACGGTGTTGCCGACCAGACAAAGATCATTGCATTCAACGCAGAGCTTGAAGCAGAAAATGTTGCAGAAGGTAAACAGAAATTCAAGAATGTTGCTTCGGACATACGAGCCCTTGCAGACAATGTCATAAATCTGACAAAAGAAATTCGTACCCATATTCAGGAAATCAAGATTTCAAGCAACGATCTCATAAAACAAGGAAACGAATGTTCTGTAAAAATTGCAGAAGGTAAGGAACTTACAAACTCACTTGAAGAAAAATTTATGAGCATCCTTGATTCCGCCAAAATGACATCAGCTTCTGCCGGACAGATTAAAGATGTCATCAAGCTTCAGACAGAATCATTTGAGGAAATTAAGAATAAATTGGAACAGATTACAGCCGGCGTCGAAAACTTCAGCGACTCAACTGCAGTTATCAATGAAAACATCCAGCGTCTTACAAAAGACTCTCAGTACTTGAGCACAATATAGGAAAAGGAAATGAAATTCACAAAACTTACTCTTGAACAGAAAATAATAATTTCGAGCTACATACCGGACATTCTTACAGCTGTTCTCATATATCTCTATCTTATACTCATTACACAAATGACATCGGAAAACATCAGGATTTCCGCAATAGCAGCAGCTATTCTCATTTCGTTTTCACAATTTGTTGTTGCACCCTTCATTGACCATTTTGCATACAGGAACGCTTCAAGGAAACTTGATAACTTCAAAAAAGGTACCACAACCGAAGAGGAGCGAACAGAACTTCTCATTGCACTTTCAAAAGTTCCGACAAGATGTGCAGCCATTTCGTTCGGATTCTTTGCAGCATGTTCAGTCCTATTTTTCCTTGTAACTCTTTTCATGACAGACATAGGAATCTATTTAAGTTTACTCGTATTATGTGAAGCCTTATTCGGTTCAGCTCTGGCAGCTCTCATGGGATTCGGTTACAGCCGTCCGCTATGTACAAAAGAAATTTATGCAGTCGTAAAAGCTGGTGTCTCAAAGAAAACTGTTCTGCAGAAAAAAAATTTCGGCGGCGGAATCAACAAACAGATTTTTTTCTTCCTTATTCTCCCGGCACTCATAACAACAACTCTTTCGATGTATGTTCTTATCATCAATGCCCTGGAACCTAATATGAGCTGGGAAATAAAAGATCTTCAGTCCAAGCGCCTCGCGTATTCAATTGTACTGAATGTATGCATACAGCTCATTACAGCATTCATATTCTACAGGCCCTTTTCATCTGACACGCTGAAGATGCAGGAAGGTTTGAATGAAATTTATTCGGCTGATTTTTCTGATTCAAAAATTCTTGACACGGACATACGTGATGAAATTGCCTTCAACCTGTATCTGGCGAATACACTCCTCATTAACTTCAGAAGGATTCTGAGGAACTCGACAGGCATCGGAAAAGAAATTGATGAAACATCAAAGAAGCTTGTAGAAATTTCCAATGAAACAGAATCCACGGCACTCGAACAGGCGACCTCAACGAGTGAAATGGTATCAACAATGGAATCTGCAAACAAACTTTCTCACGAAATTGAAGAAAAAATTACTCAGATTTCTGAAATCGCTAAAGAGACCGCAGAAAATGTAAGTTCAGGTTCAGACATTCTTCAGATGAACCTATCGAAGATGCAGGACATCATCCGCTCAAATGAACAGACGGTTCAGGGAATACATGACCTCAATTCAAAAATCAACAGCATCTGGGAAGTTGTAAGCCTGATCAACTCAATTGCAGACCAGACAAAAATTATTGCCTTCAACGCGGAGCTTGAATCTTCTCTTGCGAATGAAAACAACAGAAGCTTCAAAAATGTTGCAAATGAAATCCGCCGTCTTGCAAACGGAACAATGGACAGCACAAAGGATATAAAGCGCAGAATATCTGAAATACAAGAAGCGACCAACGACCTTCTATCAAAGTGTGTCAGCTGTTCAAAGCAGGTAAACACGGGAACTAAACTTATTCATTCCCTGGAGACAAGTTTTGAAAACATAAGCCAATCCGCCCAGGAGAATGTGAATTCTTCAAATGAAATTCACAAGCGAATAAGCCAAGAAACAGAAGCCTTTGAACAGATAGTCAAGACGCTGCAGCAAATCAGCAGAAGTGTAGAAAATTTTTCACAGTCAACAAGTTCTTTGATTGATACGGCAAAACTTCTGCAGAAGAATTCCAATGACCTTAGTGAACTCAGCGCAAGAGCATAGCATAAACAGGAGACAGGAAATGAAAAAAAACAACAGTTTTTCAAAACTCATATTCAGGACACTCAGATTATCAAACACAATTTCATCAATATTTCTTCTCATTACCGTCTGCATATTTGCACAGTTAAAGCCGATGCAAATTTTCATCGCCGTCCCTGTATGCGGAATAACAGTTCTCGTTACAATGCTGCTTCTTACAAACTATACGAACAAGATTGTTGCAAAGGAACTTGAAGATCTTTATGAAAAAATGCAGTCGCAGGAACTAGCGGACTACAAGGAAAGAACAGAACTTTTTGAAAAGCTCATGGAATTTCCGAAGAAAAAATCAGTACAGACCTTCATATATTTTATATTTCTCACAACATTCACACTGGTTCTGTACATCTTCGTTCCAGGTATCAGGATTGATTTCTACACAGCCCTCTTCGCCTTTCTTCCATGCACCTTTTTATGTTACTATGCATCAGTCACAGCCCTGATTCTTACAGAAAGAACATGTTCAGAAATGGCAAAAAATCTTATGAGGGAAGGCATAGACATTGATTATGTCCGTGAAAAGAAATACTTCGGTGTATCACAGTTCATGAGAGCATTATTTTTTATTATCATTCCGGTACTATTTACAAACTTCATAGTATGCACAATTTTCTTCAGCGGATTCTATGAAATAAACGGAGCATTTCCGAGCAGTGCACACCAGATAACAAAGGCTGTTTATTCGGGAATCCTGAATCTCTTTCTGGCTTTACATTTTATCTATTCCTACGGGGAAAACATGAAAGGTAACACAAAGAGTCTTTCAAATTCATTCAACAGGCTGCTGAATGAGAACACCTCAGATGTAGACGCAAATACTTATGCGGAGACTTCTCTTGCTGACGTTATGCAGCATAACATATTCATTCTTAATAACATAATCAAAAAATTCACAGGAATTCTGAAGGAAGCTGACTGCATCGGAAAAAAAGTACTAACCTCCACCGACGACCTTTCAATCATTGCAAACCAGCTTTCATCAACTTCAGCAGAACAAAGTGCTTCTGTAAAAGAAATTCTTGCAAGCATGGAAGACTCAAATGCTCTTTCACAGAACATCGCCACGATGATAGAATATATTTCAGTCTCATCGGACAAAACTTTTCAGGATGTTAATCTCGGCTTCGAAAAACTTAGCAGCATTGTAGACCAGATGAAGGAAATTGAAAATTCCAATGCCGAAATTACAGACGGAATAAAAAAACTGAACACTCTTCTAAGCGGAATCGGAAATGTTGTTGCAGTTATAAAGGACATTGCGGACCAGACAAGAATCATTGCCTTCAACGCGGAACTTGAAGCTGTCAGTGCAGGAAGTTCTGGCTGTAATTTCCATATTGTGGCTACAGAAATTCGCCGTCTTGCAAACAGCACAATGAACAGCATCAATGAAATCAAGTCATACATCGAAAATATCCAGTCCTCTTCCGTAAACCTCATGCGCAGTGCACAGACCGGAACTGATTATATAATTGATGAGGCACAGCTCACTGCTAACCTGAAAAATTCATTCGAAGACATTCTTTCACTTGCTGACACAAATTCCACAAAGTCAGAGGAAATATCACAAATCATTTCACAGCAGAAGAATTCCTTCACACAGATTGTCATTACTCTGCGTCAGATAAGCTCCTCAATTGAAAGCTTCTCCACAATGACGGAAACTATCAGCATCACCGCAACAAAAATGCAACAGGTGGCTTCCAGACTTTCCAAGCTTAACCGTGAAGAGGTGATTGCTTAAAACTAAAAGGGACTGTCCGTATGCGCGATGGTATACAAAATATTTGACATCACCCTGATGCTGCCGGGTGTCAGGGATTCAAGATTATCTTTCTCTGAATGAAAGAGCCGCCAGGTCAGAGGCATGCGTTCCTTATAAAAATGTTCATCGCCTTTCTCCTGGTCATTTCTTCTTTCCTGACGTGAACTTTCCCGGTTCATCACCGCATCCTCAAGATGTTCCAACTGACGTAAATTTTCAGCATACAGAGTTGCTTCGTCAGCAGGCAGCATCGTTATGGCAACAGCAGGCAGTCCGCAGGCCAGAAAGGAGGCATTATCGCTGTACGGAACAGGCAAACTCATCCACCGTCCGGGAGACGCTCTTCTCAAAATATTCTGCGCACGGTCAAAAAGATTATTAAAGCTGCCAGCAAACTGCTCAGGCACATTATCAGGAAGCCTTGTCTTTGCAAGCACAGGAACTTCTCCCCTTCCGCATGCATCAAAAACAAAAATATCATCGAAAGTTATTCCAAGACGCCTGAAAACTGATGCAATTCCAAATGCACCCTGTTCTTTTACACCTGTGTTCCAGCCAAGTTCCTCACCGTCAGTAAAAAAAATGCGAACGTTATGGCATTCGCTCATTCTGGAAAGTTCCACGGCCCAGTTCATCAAAATAAAATCGGCGGCACTGTTATCATTAGCACCCGGACTTCCTTCAACACGGTCATAATGTGCAACCACAGTTTTCACACGGCACCTGGGATTATAGAACCTGGCGTCAAACTGGACAAGAATGTGCTCCTTCCCTTCCAAATTAATTCTCGAAGAAGAAACGCCGTTGTTCCTAAGAAAATTCTGAATGAACTCCCTGCGCCGTGTATCCTTAGATATGAAATCCGTAAAAAGTTTTTGGTTATAGTCCATACAGATATTATAAAACACAAAGACCTCTGCTACAAGTACGGCAAAAATAAAAAAAGCAGCCTGCAAGCAGACTGCCTCCATGTAATTCAAATAAAAATATCAGTAATCTGATTTTCTGCTGTCATCATCATGACTGAAACGACCGCCACCGCCATTACGATTGCGATTAAAATCACCACGGTTTCCACGGTATACTCCTTCATGGCGAGGACGGTCTCCGCCACGGTCACTGAATCTTCTAGGTCCTCTGTCATTGTCACGAGGACGACGTTCTTCTGCAACATTTACCCTGATGCGGCGTCCGTCAAGTTCCTTTCCGTCAAGAGCTGCAATTGCAGCTTCCGCACAAGAATCTTCAACAAATTCTACAAAACCGAATCCCTTTGACTGCTGTGTGTCTCTGTCAATGATAAGTGTAGCAGATGAAACTTCGCCATAGTTTCCGAACAATCCAGAAAGAGTTTCCTGAGTTGTATTGTAGCTCAAATTTCCAACATAAATTCTGTTAGCCATAATTTCCTTACCTTCTGTGGTCTTTATTAGTTCTTGAATCATAAAAATACCGTATCCTAGAGAAAATCACAAATCGGTTTAAAGGAAATGGAATTGCTTTGGTACATCTTTTCAGAAGAAGAACATTTTAAAAATACATAAACTTTGTATAAATGTCAAGGTTTCTTCAGGAATCCTGCAAAAAACTTAATTATCTCTAATTTTACTTCAGATTCTTTTTATTTGAAATGAAATGTGTTATAATAATGACATGAACAAAGTGGATTTTTACAGGCTGATGCAATCTGTTCCGAAAGCAGAAATACATCTTCATGGAGAGGCTGTCATCAGCGGCAATACAATAAAAACAATTTATAAAACACGTTACCAGAAAAATCTCAGTGATGATGAATTTGTAGATATATTCAATTACAATGACCTTTCAGGTTTCATCGCATCCTTTTTAAAAATCCAGGGATTCTTTAAGAATATTGAAGACATTTCTCTAATATTTTCAGACTTTGAAAAATACCTTGTTGACAACAATATAACTTACTGCGAGACCTTTTTCAGTCCCACTGCACTGCTGAAGAACGGATTCGATTTTAATGAACTGGTTTCCAGAATCTCAGCAGCCATTGAAGGAACCGCAAGAAAAGGAATAACCGTAAAAATAATTGTAGACGTCAGCCGCGGATTCGGAACGGAAAACGCCATGAACAACCTGAAGCATGTACTTGAAACCGGATGCCCTTATATTATTGGAATAGGTCTCGGAGGAGATGAAAAAAAAGGTCCCGCAAGAGATTTCGAAAAAGTTTTCCTTGAAGCCGAAAAGCATAATCTCCACAGAGTAGTTCATGCGGGTGAAACCTGCGATTCCTGGTCAATCAAGGATGCACTGAACCTTCTTCATGCCGAACGAATAGGTCACGGAATTAGTGCCGCATACGATGAAGAATGTATAAAGGAACTGGCTGACAAAAATATAGCACTTGAAATCTGCCCTACGAGCAATATATATACGAAGCATTATTTCAGACGAATTAAGGATTCCCCTGCCAAAAAACTTTTTGATTCCGGGGTGCCTGTAACAATCAATTCCGATGATCCTACCTTCTTCAAGGCTTCTCTCACTGACGAATTCTGGAATGCTTACAGCCAACTCGGTTTTTCCCTTGAAGAAATCAGGAAGCTGATAAAAAACGGCTTCAACTATTCATTTCTTCCTGATGAAGAAAAGAAACAGAAATGCAGGGAAGTTGATGAAAGCTGGGACAGATGGTTCAAAGAAAATCCCTCTGCAAAAAATAAATTGCACACTGTTGATGAAAACTCTGTTTCTTGATAATATGAAACCATGATTGAATTAACCAGCAAACAGAGAAAAATTCTTGAAAAAGAAGCTCACGACCTGAATCCTCTTGTTATTATTGGTGGAAACGGAATTACTGAGACTGTAGAAAAGCAGATAGACCGATGTCTTGATGACCATGAACTTATTAAAGTCAGGTTCAATGAATTCAAGGAAGAGGCAAAACCTTTGACAGAAGAAGTTGCAGAAAAAATAGATGCAACAGTTGTAAGGGTTATCGGATTTACAGCAATTCTTTTCAGACAGAGCAGCAACGAAGACAAACGGAAGAACTGGTTCGGAAAGAAGAGACGCTGATTTTTCTGGAAACAAAAAAAGGCCGCTGAAAATTAATTTCCAGCGGCTTCATTTATTTTTGTAACCTATTTGACAAATTCTTTCCTGAGGAAATCAAGATCAAGTTCTGGATAAAGCACATGTTCACCCAAAAGTCTCTGTACTCTACCCTTAGCTTCAGCTTCAACGGCTGCATCAAGTTCAATCTTACCCTTGGCAGGCTTTCCTTCCTTTGTAAGACCAGGCTTTGTTCCCTTGAGAACAAGGTCAATGATGGAAGCAACTTCCTTCATGTCATCAGCATTCATGCCAAGAGTTGTAAGTCCAGGAGTACCAACACGGATACCAGATGTCCACCAAGCACCATTTTTATCGTAAGGAAGAGCATTTGCATTAGCCGTAACACCGCACTTGAACAGTGCAGCCTCTGCCTGCTTTCCTGTAAGCCCGTATGTCGTAACATCAATAAGCATAAGATGATTTTCTGTTCCGCCAGTCTGAAGTATCATGCCCTTTTCTATGCAAGCTTCAGCAAGAGCCTGAGCATTCTTTACAACATTATGTGCATAATCCTGATAAGCCTGGGTACGAGCTTCCTTAAATGCAATGGCCTTGGCTGCCATAACATGACCGAGAGGTCCTCCAAGTACCATAGGACAGCCCTTGTTCACATAATCCCTGTATTCTTCCTTGCAGAGAATCATGGCACCACGAGGACCGCGGAGAGTTTTATGTGTTGTTGTTGTAACAATGTCTGCCCATTTTACAGGATCATAATCACCAGTAAATACCTTACCAGCTACAAGACCTGCAAAGTGTGCCATATCTACCATGAGAACTGCCCCGCACTTGTCTGCAATTTCACGGAAGCGGCGGAAATTAATTTTTCTTGGGTATGCTGAATATCCTGTAAGAAGAATAAGAGGCTTAACTTCCATGGCCTGCTTTTCAATTGCATCATAATCAAGAAGACCTGTTTCCTTGCTTACTCCGTACGGATGACTTTCAAACATGCGGGCAGAAACATTCATGCGGTAACCGTGAGTAAGATGTCCTCCGCAGGAATAGTCGAGTCCCATAAGCTTCTGGTTTCCGAATCTCTTTCTGAGCATATCAAACTGCTCATCCGTAAGCTCGCCCAGAGATTTTACGCCAAGCTCTTCAAGAGTCGGTGTTTCCACTTTCCTTGAAAGAATCGCCCAGTACGCCACAAGATTTGTATCTGCACCAGAATGAGGCTGAACATAAGCATAGTCTGCACCAAATAACTGTTCTGCTTCACGGGCTGCAACATTTTCAACTGCATCAATGTTTATACAGCCGCCATAATATCTGTGTTCAGGGAAGCCTTCTGCATATTTATCCGTAAGAAGATTACCCATTGCTGCCTGCACATTAAGTGAACAATAGTTTTCACTAGCAACAAGCTTAAGGTGCCGGCGCTGGTTATCCAGTTCATTTACAACGGAAGCTGCAATTTCTGGTCCGACCTGTGCAACCTGCTGAAGATTTGCAACGTATGCAACCATTGCAGGACTAACATTTCCTTTACAGTATTCCAAATAATTTTCAAGTGGTGAAGACATTTTATACTCCATGTGATGTGAAAGTTACACGGTATTCTACTAGAAATTGAATATTTATGCAATATTTTGAAAAAAAATATCAGGGCAAATTATTACACTGATAGTAATACTATCGACTATTGAAAATAAAAAGAATATAAAATAAACTGATACCATGGACAAAAAAATTTTTATCAATGACAACTGGCTTTATTCGGAAAACTTTTCCGGCGAAATGATTAAAAAGAATTACGCAGGAAAAATGGAAAAAATACGACTTCCTCACACAACCTGCGTTACACCATACAATAATTTTTCCGTTGAACTGTACCAGAAAAACTGCATATATAAAAAATACTTCATTACTGAAGCTGAATGGGCAGGAAAAAAAGTTTTTCTAACGATAGAAGGTGCTGCACATTATTCACAAGTCTATCTCAATGAAAAGCTTCTTGCGGAACACAGATGCGGTTACACAGCATATACAGTTGACCTCACTCCGGCCCTTAATGCTTCCGGAGAAGAAAATATTCTTGCAATCAGAGTTGACAGCCATGAAAATCTTAACCAGCCTCCATTCGGATATGTAATTGACTACATGACTTACGGAGGAATTTACAGGGATGTCTTCATTGAAATAAAAAATCCTGTCTACATTGAAGACGTTTTTGTTCACACTGACAAAAACAATTTCTATTCCGAAATTACATTAAGCGAAGACCTTGCAGAAAAAAAATATACGCTCCAACAGAAAATTCTTCCCGGAACAAACGCGCCTGTAACGGATACAAAAAATTCCTGTGCAGAAATTTTTACAGGGATTTCTGGAAATACAGTTCACACTTCAGCAAAGGCAGCCGGAATAGTTCAGTGGAATCTTGAAAATCCAGCCCTCTACAACGTTGAGACAACCCTTCTTGATGAAAATGATAATCCTGTTGACACAAAGGTCATCCGCTTCGGATTCAGGGACATTCGCTATGATGAAACTGGCTTCTATCTGAACAACAAGAGAATAAAAATCCGTGGCCTTAACCGTCACCAGAGTTTTCCCTATGTAGGATATGCAATGCCCAAGTCCATGCAAATTGAGGATGCTGATATCCTGAAATTTGACCTCGGTCTGAATGAAGTCCGCACTTCCCATTACCCTCAGAGCCAGTATTTTGTTAACAGGTGTGATGAAATCGGTCTTCTTGTATTCACTGAAATTCCAGGCTGGCAGCACATAGGAAAAGAGGAATGGAAGAACATTGCCGTTGACAACGTACGAGACATGGTCAGGCAGTACAGGAACCATCCGTCCGTTTTTCTCTGGGGTGTCAGAATCAATGAAAGCCTTGACGATGATGAATTCTATGCAAGAACAAATGCAGTGTGCCGTGAACTGGACCCTACCCGTCCGACTGCAGGCGTAAGGTTCCTTAAAAACAGCAATCTTCTTGAAGATGTCTATACGTTCAATGACTTCTCCTTCTACGGAGAAAATAAAGGATGCCTCAAGAAAAAGAATGTCACGAAGACAGGCAAAGGATATATGATCAGTGAATATAACGGTCACATGTTCCCCACAAAAACTTTTGACAGCGAAGCTCACAGAACTGAACACGCAATGCGCCACGCAAAAGTTCTTGATGATGTTGCGTCCAGGGATGAAATTTCCGGTGCCTCAGGATGGTGCGCCTTTGATTACAATACCCACAAGGACTTCGGAAGCGGAGACTACATCTGTTATCACGGCGTAATGGATATGTTCAGAAATCCCAAGACAGCAGCCTATGTTTACCAAAGCCAGGGAGAGAATAATGTTTCAGGAGACGTTCTGAATCTTACTTCATCAATGAACATCGGTGAATATCCGGGGGGAGCATTGGGTGAAGTTTATGCAATCACAAACGCGGATTCCATTAAACTTTACGTGAATGATATTTTCATAAAGGAATATTCAGCAAAGGATTCTCCTTACAGGAACCTGAAGCACGGTCCTATTCTGATTGATGATTACATAGGAAACAGACTCGTTGATGAAGACGGAATAAAACCAAAATACCTTCAGCCAATGAAGGATATGCTCTATGCTCTCCAGAAGTACGGAGTCGACAAACTTCCTTTCAGATATATCATGAAAGGCGCGGGACTATATCTGAAGAGAGTCACAGATGTAATGAAACTTCGTAACCTTTACGCAAAGTACATCGGAAACTGGGGCGGACAATCTGTCTGCTACAGATTCGAATCCTACAGGGACGGGAAGCTTGTTAAGACGGTCACACGCACGGCAGCAAAAAAAGCAACCGTCCTGTGCACCACTTCACGCACAACTTTGGTCGAAGAAGGCTCCTATGACGTAACCGCCGTACATTTTACAGCAGTTGATGAAAATTCAAATCTTCTTCCTTACTGCCAGGAAGCCGTAAAACTTTCCGCTGAAGGTGCAATAGAAATCATAGGTCCTGAGGTAGTTTCACTTAAGGGAGGCCAGTGGGGAACCTACATAAAGTCCACGGGCACAGCAGGAAAAGGAAAGCTTACTGTAACTGACTGGAAGGGTGAAAGTTCTGTAATTGAATTCAATGTGGAAGTTGCATAAAACTTTCATGCATGCTAAAACTTCCCGTAGAATGTTCCAGTTTTTTCCTTACACGGAATGCAAAATATTTTCCGCATATTCGGAACTTATTAAAGGGAACCTCCTAAAAGTACAATTTTTGGAGATAACTTTAGGAGCGTGATGTTCTAAGCCTTGTAATTTCAAGGCTTAGAACTCGTCGGCATCTCTAAAAAGTAATTTTCAGAGATGCCCTAAAACTACCGCTTCAGCACAAAACTCTGCGGAACCTCATTGCCTTCATCATCAAAGGAACCTGAATAGGTCAAATAAATTTCCTTGTCAGTAACTTCATCAAAAGTAAAGCACATGTAATGCCAAGAGCTTCCGTGATAGCCTTCAAACACAAGATAATTATCAAGCCTGCGTTTCTTCTTATTCCTGAAGTCCATTAAATAAATTGAATCATCATTCTCTTCACAATATATCAGCAAATCATTTTCAGCATCCGCAGCACCTATAAGACAATGCATAAAACCGTTGCCGGTAGATTTCATATAGCCGTCAGCATAATAGGATCCGTCATAATATTCAATGAAGAAAACATTCGTAAAATCAAGGGCAGGATTAAATCTTGGGAAATGCTTCTTGCTTGCAGAATAATTTTTGTCCATCGATTTTACTTTACCGCCTTTTCTTAACTGGACCTGATATTTATATTCACGGGTGGAAATGCAAAGCGTCGGCCGAAACAAAAGTTCATATCCGCCTTTCAGTTCAAAACTTTCTTCCCAAACAGTTCCGCCGTCTTCAGAAGGCATTGACTTTACAGGAATGACATCACTTGCAGCATATTCAATTACCTGAGAAAAAACATTACCGCAGATAAACAAAAAAGAAACCAGAAACACATATTTTTTTTTCATCAGATTAAATTCCTTGATCCAAAATGCTGTATAGTTTCCAAAGAAACCGCTCGCAGAAATACTTTCATCATTACATTTCAGATGACTTGCATCCCCCATTGTACCGACCCTGAAAAACACTTCCCCAGGAACAATCTCCTGTCCGGAAAGAACTGCAGCAGATGCAGTCTCAATAAAAAAAATGCCACAGTTATCCCGGAAACATTCCTGTCAAATGAGAAATGATTGCAAGCATTACTCCCAGATGATACTTGAAAACAAAGTTCCTGTCATCAATAATTTTCTGGTCCGCATCAAGATGGGTACCCACCTTCACTTCATCAGCTGAAAGATGCGGAAAGCAATTATAAATCAGCCTGCCCTCATATATGCGTACATAGTCTGAAAGAATCTTATCAGGTTCAGCACACACACGGCCGTAGGAGGAAACAAAAACATCAGCCATTTTCCACCGGGACACTCCGTCACCTTTTTCAGTCATAACATCATTCGTGTAATCAGAATCTCAGTGACGAATAAAAATCAGGTTCATAGAAACTCTATCTCCGTTTTACCTTTTGTAAAATTCTTTATCCTGTCCGCAAAATTTTCTGTTTCACTTGTCCAGATTTTTCCGCTGATTGTTACATCCGACAAGAACTCTTCATTCAGTTCTGAAATATTATAACCAGGGAAAATTCTTTTTATTCCCTCATAACTTGAATAATCCGTTGAAAAAATGAATGGAGTCCTGAAAACAAGTTCCTCAGTTTTGCACAGAGCAAGAACTTCCTTTGCGCTGTCCGAATATGCATGAACAAGCCCTCCTGTTCCCAGAAGTGTTCCGCCAAAATATCGTGTCACGGTCAAAAGAATATTTGTAATTCCGCTTCCCCTCAGAACATCAAGAACAGGTCTTCCTGCAGTTCCGGAAGGTTCCCCGTCATCACTCATTCCGCTTGTCTCACCTTTTGCTCCCGTAATGAAGGCATGAACAACATGGGTTGCATCAGAATACAGGAGTTTCTGTTCATGAAGTTTCTCTCTGGCTTCAGACTGTGAATTTACGATGAGGGCCTCACCAATGAAACGGGAATTCTTTATTACAATCTCATTAACCGCATTTTCCAAAAGAACTTTCATCTGAAACTATTCACCCTCATTATCTTTTTTCTCTTCCTGATTCTCATTTTCCGGAGGAGGAGAATTATTTTCCGAAATAGAATCGTCAGTAACTTCTGCATCATCTGCGGAAAGTGCAATCACATTGCATCCTGCATTTGCATTTTCATCAGGAACAATTTTATTTTCAGGTCTGTACTCACTCTTGTGGACCCTGATTTTATTTGTAATGAAAAAATAATAAAGAGGCCTTGCCATTCCTACCCTAGCAGCAATATTGAAAGTCAGAAAAATTGATGCGAAGGTAAGGATACTTGAAAAAAGTGGAACAGAACCATTCCCCCTGGCCGCTGGAATAAATGCAGAAAATACGGAAAAGGCAACAAGGAAAACAATATTCAGTCCGGCGGCATAAATCATGAATCCGATGTAATGAAAAAATCTTCCCCACAAATATTTTATGCTTCTTCCGAAGGCTTCGAAAACACCGCAGTCATCTTCGGTATAAATAATTAGCCACACAAAAGAGAACAGCAGGTTTACAACAACCATAAGAACAAGGATAATCATGTAAAACTTTCCGGCATAAGCTAAAAGATTTTCAAAATTATCCAGGGACAGCTCCTCAACCGAAAACTTAATGCTTCCAAGACCTGCGCAAACGGAAACAGGAATTACAATCAGCGCATAAATCAGAGTAAAAAGAAGAGCTCCCTTCAGAACTTTCTTATAATTCTGCCTGAATCCAATGAACAGGTACCCCAATGTGACATAGGATTTTTCAACCATACGGCATAGAGTAACATTCAGTCCGTACTTCAGAAAAAACAGAACAACTGTCGCAACCAAAATAAGCACGGCACTCAGCAGTGATTCAAAGACCATTGAGAAAACATCTGCTCCTGATGAAGTCATGAAAATCATTGCAGGTATCATGGAAACAAAATACAGAAGCTTCTCCAGAAGATTATAGAACACTACTGCAAACATTGCCTTACCAAGATTTGGTCTAAGACATTGATTCAGTATTACATGCATAATCCTGTAACCCGGCCTAAAAACTTTATTCTTCATTTCAGAACATCTCCTGTATTTTATTATTGGAAACCTCTAAAGATTGCAATTTTTAGAGGTAACTTTGAAAACGCGATGCATTGCCCCTTGGAACTGCAAGGACTGAAAATCGCAGGCATCTCTGAAAAAATATTTTTTTGACACACCCATTATTCCCATCCCGAATTAAATTCTAGCTGAACAAAGAAAGCTGATCATCCTGCACAACAAGTTTTTCAACTTCACGGTCACAGAGTCTGACCCCCTGAGCCTTATGTCCCTTCTCTTCAAAGTTTGCGGCATCAAAGTCCTCTTTCACGACCTTGATTCTTGGCTTCTTTACATAATGCAAAGAGAACTTAAAATTCTCACGCGTATCAACATGAAGAACTTCCATTCCTTCCGGTGCCATGAAATAATCTCTGTTCATAATCCAGCCAGGAATTCTGCATCTCTTTATATAACAGCACTGGGTCTTAGTATCACGGTAGATTATAGTAAACAGGACCTTGCTGATAATTTCCTTGTCAGCAATATTACAGTAGAACATTCCGCTGTCAACGAAGAGCTTGTCGGCGACATCACAAACAGTCCAGATTCCGGTTTTACGTACAATGAAAATTCTGTCATAAGGTGTAACCTTAACAATTTCCTTTCCGCCTGAAACCTTGATGCCAAGATATCCCTTGTCATCATAGCGCAACGGAATGTCTCTCTTCATCACAGACTTCACATCAACTGCAGTAAATTCTGTAATTGTAGTCTGACGTTCAAGAAGCTTTGGATCAATGTAGCGTGTATCATTCTTTTCATCAAGCTTCGAAAATTTTTCAAGCTGCTCTATCATTCCTTCAAGATATTCAACCGCACAGGCCTTAAGATTCTTGAGACGCTTTGAAATTTCTCTTAGACGCTTGTTAATTGCCTTAACCTGTTCATTGTTCTTGTTTATATCGAAAAGAGAAATCCTTCTGATAGGAATCTTCAGAAGCCGTTCAACATCTTCATCATTAACTTCACGGACAAGTTCATCCTTATATGCAGAAAAACCTCTTTTTACAGCCCTGCTAACATCTTCGGCTGTCTCCATTTTTTCAATCTTCTTGTAGAGACGTTCCTCTATGAAAATTCGTTCAAGAGTACGGGCATGAAGATCTTCCATAAGAGCTCCCCTCTCGAATTCAAGTTCATCCTTGATGATTGAAGTCAGACGCTGGGAGTAGAACTTTATTATCTCAGAAGCAGTCATCACTACCGGAACATTGTCCCTGATTACAAGCATTGAACATGAAATTGATTTTTCACAGGCCGTATAAGCATACAAAGATTTTTCAACATCCTTTGAATAAACACCGCGGGGAAGCCTGATTTCAATGTTGCAGTGATCAGTTGTATAATCTTCGACAGAAGAAATCTTTATCCTTCCTGACTTATATGCAGCATCAATTGAATCAAGAAGTTCCCTTGAAGTTGTATCGAAGGGAAGTTCGGTAATGACAATCTTCTTGTCATCGCTCATGTCAAGCTTTGCACGGGTAATGATTTTTCCGTTGCCGTCATTGTAGTTCGAGACATCAATGAGCCCGCCGGTGAAGCTGTCAGGATAAATCGTAAACTTCTCACCCTTTATGCACCTGATTTCCGCTTCAATAACTTCACGGATATTGTACGGAAGAATCTTCGTGGACATGCCAACTGCAATACCTTCCGCACCACCGAGAAGCACTACAGGAAGTTTTGCACGGAATGTGACAGGTTCCTTTCCGCGTCCGTCATAGCTCGGAACATAGTTTGTGATGTTCGGGTTATACAGGAAGTCCTTCGCGAATGGATGAACTGAACATTCAATGTATCGGGTTGCAGAAGCTTCATCACCTGTGTAAAGGTTTCCGAAATTTCCCTGGCGCTGAATGAAAATTCCTTTGTTAGCAAGAACCACAAGAGCTCCGCCAATTGAAGCGTCACCGTGGGGATGAAATTTCATGCAGTCACCAACAACGCTGGCAACCTTATGCATGCGGCCGTCATCAATTGTAAAAAGGGTATGCATGATTCGGCGCTGAACAGGCTTGAGTCCGTCTTCCAGATCCGGAATTGCACGGGAACGAATAACATAACTTGCAAACTCAATAAAGTTTTTGTCGAATATATTTTTTACGAATGCCATATTTCAAATCCTCATGCATCAATCTGATCATTTGTAAGAAGGTTCTGCTCTATGAAACTTCTTCTTTCAGGTGTGTTCTTTCCCATATAGAATTCAAGTAGCTTAGGAATAATCTTGAGCTGGCTGATTTCTACCGGAGTAAGACGAATGGAATCAGGCTGAATAAAATCCTTGAACTCTGCACCGCTGATTTCTCCCAGACCCTTGAATCGGGTTGTCTCACAGCTTGCCCCAAGCTTCTTCTGGGCAGCATCCCTTTCCTCTTCCGAATAACAGTAAATCTTTTCCTTCTTGTTGCGGACCCTGAACAAAGGAGTCTCAAGAATATAAACATTTCCCTTGATTACAAGCTCCTCAAAATATCCTAGAAAGAAAGTGAGCAGGAGATTACGTATATGAAAACCGTCATTATCGGCATCAGTTGCAATTACAATTTTACTGAAGCGCAGATCCTCAATACTCTGTTCAATGCCAAGTGCCTTCATGAGCATATAAAGTTCTTCGTTCTTATAAATATCACTCTGACGCTTACCGTACATGTTTTCAGGCTTACCGCGCAAAGAGAAAATTGCCTGGTAATCAGCGTTACGGGAATGAGTCATGGTACCGGAAGCAGACTGGCCCTCAGTAATAAAGATCATGCTGTTCTCACCCTTCTTTCCGTCCTGGACGTGATAGTGGCAGTCCTTGAGCTTGTCAATGCGGATGCTTGTTTTTCTGTTAAGTTCCTTCGCTTCCTTCTTGACTTTGCTCAGGTCTGTACGATATTTTTCATTGGCCTTAATCTTTTCCTTAATCTTCTCAGCGGCCTTAGGATTGTGATGAAGCCATGCGTCAAGGCCTGACTGCGTTTCAGCGACAATCCACTGCTTTATGTCAGTATTCCCGAGCTTATTCTTTGTCTGGCTCTCAAAAACAGGGTCCTTAATCTTTACAAGAACCGCCGCACGAATACCGACACGTATGTCCTCTATATCAAAGGATTCCCCGTAGAATTCACGGATACCCTTTATGAAGCCTTCCTTGAACGCATTAAGATGAGTACCGCCGTCAGAAGTATACTGACCGTTCACGAAAGAAAAATATATTTCATTGAAACCTGCTACATGGGTGAATGCAAATTTCAGATGCTCGCCTGAATAATTTCCAATATCATAAAGCGGGGGCTCAAGAGTATCGGGCTTATCGCCTTCAGAAGAAGTACCGAGTTCCTTATTCAGAAGATCAAGAAGACCGTTGTCACTTTTAAATTCCGTTCCGTTAAGTTTAAGAATGAGTCCCGGATTAAGGTAAGCATAATTCCATATCCTGTTTTCAACAAATTCCATGTTGAAGGAATACTTGCCAAAAATTTCTTCATCAGGAATAAATTCAAAATAAGTGCCGTTCTTCTGGGGAGTCTTCAAAGTACCTGAATGCTTTGACACAAGCTTTCCCTTTTCAAAAACAGCGTCAGTACATTTCCCGTCACGGACTGACACAACC
Source organism: Treponema sp. (assembly GCA_045642665.1). GTDB lineage: Bacteria > Spirochaetota > Spirochaetia > Treponematales > Treponemataceae > Treponema_D. The sequence goes on along the minus strand of JAZUJH010000149.1, from coordinate 14,811 downwards.
CTGAAATAAGATGAAAGAGCGTTCACAGCCTTTGTTCCGACACCATTCATCCCTACTGAAAACTGGAAAACATCATCATTATACTTCGCACCGGTATTAATTTGGCTAACACAGTCAACAACTTTTCCAAGAGGAATACCGCGGCCGTAGTCACGAACCTTTACACGGTTATCCTCAACGGACACTTCAATGAGACTACCGAAACCCACGATGAATTCATCAATGGCATTGTCTATGACTTCCTTCATGAGAACATAGATACCGTCATTTTCATTTGAACCGTTGCCCAGACGGCCGATATACATTCCTGAACGCAGACGAATATGCTCAAGGGCATCCAGATGTTTAATCTTATCGTCACCGTAATCCTGGACCTCTTTTTTTGCTCTCCTTGCAGAAGGGTCAATTTCTTTTGCCGCCTTAAGTTTCTTTTCCGCATCCTGGGCTGAAGTTGCGGCCTTGACACTTTCAGTCTTTGCAGGCGGCTTTGTCTTTTTTACAGTCTTGGCATTTGCCCACGCACTGAATTTTTCTTTTGGTTCCTTAGTGTCTTTTTCCTCAACCTTTTTTGCTGCAGTTTTCTTTGCATCTCCAGTCTTTTTTACCGCAGTTTTCTTCGTAGAATCCACTTTTTTTACTGAAACTTTTTTTGTTGCAGTTTTTTTCTCTGCCGGTTTTGTTTTAGATGCAGCAGTTCTTGTGGAAGACTTTGATGTAACTTTTTTTTCCGCTTTTTTTGTTTCCGTTTTTTTTGTTGATTTAATTGATTTCACACCCATAGCGTTTCATTGTACCACAAATTCCATAAAATTTCAAACCGCTACTGCAAGATGACAAAAATGGATCCCGGATTCCTGCCGACAGACTCCCTTCATTCTTTTTGACAAAAAAGTCAATTAAGTTTATCATCTCAGATATGTCTACAAAAAATAATAAGCCGCCCAGAAACCAGGAAGATTTCATAAAACATTTTGAAGAAACATACGGAGATACAGTTCTTCACATGGAACTTGCGGAGCTGATCTGCAATGAGGAAGCACTAAAAGAAACGGGAATTACAAACAGCAACAAATCCGCAAACCTTCAGGGACTGTTCCTTTTCTGCAGAAACGAGATTTACTTTTATATTCCTGCTTCAGCGAATCTGATTTCATCAATAATCAACCGTGATTCATCCCAGGAACCGGAGGACGAATGCTCATGCCTTACACAGCTGAACATTGCATTTGAACTTCCGGTGAAGAAGAAACTGGATTTCCTGTTTCCCAAAAATTCCCGCACACTTCACGGGGAGTTCACAGGAAGTTCCGGCTCCACTGAGAAAATGACTTTCTTTTTCATCAATCCCCTAGAAAAGTTCAGAATTTTTTTTACAGAAAGCAAATACAGCGTCACCCTGAAAACAAATGAACAATAGTCTGCGTATGCAATTTTTTGGAGAAGAAATTAATGGCCATAGTTCATATATTATATCTATCTCTTTTTAATACATGAAGTTAAAATATATTTTTTCGTTATTTTTTTTTGAAATTTTAAATTATTTTCTTGTTTTTTTGAAATATCGAATTACCTTTAAGGTATCAGTTAACCCATTGTATTAAAATGCATCTCTGGTCAGGTGCAGCCATATATCCGACAACTTCGGACCAGGTAAGTTACATGGGCGCAAGAATCCTCAATCTCCTAACCCATGTAACTTTTGTATTTTTACTTGAGTATTTTTAATCAAAACTAAAGAAACCTCAGGCACCAGAAAATCTGAAGCCCGCGGCACCTGTTTTACATATATTATGCCTGAAGTGCTGTTACTGCAACCGTTGCAACAATATCATCAACGTTACAGCCGCGGCTCAAATCATTCAAAGGCTTTGCAAATCCCTGACAAACAGGACCGATTGCCATCCATCCACCCATACGCTGACAGATCTTGTAACCGATGTTCCCTGCATTGATGTTAGGGAAAATAAATGTATTAGCATGACCTGCAACCTTTGAACCCGGGGCCTTAAGTTCTCCAACTTCAGGAGCAATTGCTGCGTCAAACTGGAATTCTCCGTCAAGAACAAGTTTCGGTGCCTTTTCCTGGGCAATCTTTGTTGCTTCCTGAACTTTTGAAACGCTGTTCGTAAATTTGCTGTCGTTTCCGCTTCCCTTTGTAGAGAATGAAAGCATTGCAACGCGCGGTTCAATTCCTGCAATCTTCTTTGCTGTATCTGCTGAAGCAATTGCGATGTCAGCAAGTTCTTCTGCGCCGGGTTCAATATTAATTGCACAGTCACCGAATACACTTACGCCTTCCTTGATATACCGGTTTCCGCCTTCAGGAGCAACCATGATGAAACAAGAAGACACCGTCTTAATCCCAGGTGCCGTCTTAATTACCTGGAGTCCAGGGCGGAGAGTATTTGCTGTTGAGTGGCATGCACCGGAAACAAATCCGTCAGCATCTCCAGCCTTAAGAATAAGAGCACCGTACATTGTAAAATCTTTGAGAGCAGCAGCCTTTGCAGCAGCTACATCTGCATATTCCGGAAGACCAGTCTTCTTATTGATTTTTCCTTCACGAGCCTTGTAAAGAATTTCCGCATACCTGTCTGCATTTGCGTCTGCTGCAGGATCAACAATTTCTACGCCAGACATATCAAAACCAAATTTTTCAATTTCAGCCTTGTTTCCAAGAAGAATGATCTTTGCAATTCCTTCCTTAACAATGATTGAAGCAGCTTCCACAACACGCTTGTCCTCACCTTCGCAAAGAACAACCTTCTTACCTGCTTTTTTTGCTTTTTCTTTAAGTTCCGATACAAAATCCATAGCCAGAGCCACCTTGAATTAAAAATTGATAACTTAATTATAGTCAGTACAAAATAAATTTCAAGTGAAAATTTCGCAAAACCTTTATCTCTTCTTAAGTTTTTTAAGCCGGATCTCAAATGAAGGCTTCCCCAACTATATGTCCCAAGAAAAAATTCATGACATCAAGGACCGTCCAATAAAAAAGACCCCCATCCGTAGACGAGGGTCCCTGCTCTCTGAAGAGCAATATCAATATTTAGCAGTTTTCGCTGAAATATTTGATTGTTCTTACCATCTGTGATGTGTAAGAGTTTTCGTTATCGTACCAAGATACAACCTGTACCTGGAATGTATTGTCATCAATCTTTGAAACCATTGTCTGTGTTGCATCGAACAGTGAACCGAACTTCATACCGATAACACCAGAAGATACGATTTCGTCTTCGTTGTAACCGAAAGATTCTGTTGCAGCAGCTTTCATTGCAGCATTGATTCCTTCCTTTGTTACGTCTGAACCCTTTACAACTGCTGTAAGGATTGTTGTTGATCCTGTAGGTGTTGGAACACGCTGTGCAGAACCAATGAGCTTTCCGTTCAATTCAGGAATTACAAGACCGATAGCCTTTGCAGCGCCTGTTGAGTTAGGAACAATGTTTGCAGCACCAGCACGTGAACGGCGGAGGTCACCCTTTCTCTGTGGTCCGTCGAGGATCATCTGGTCACCTGTGTAAGCGTGGATTGTGCTCATGATACCACTCTGGATTGGAGCGTAGTCATTGAGAGCCTTAGCCATTGGTGCGAGACAGTTTGTTGTACAAGAAGCTGCAGAAATAACTGTATCTTCCTTTGTCAAAGACTTGTGGTTTACATTGTAAACGATTGTAGGGAGATCGTTACCAGCCGGAGCTGAAATTACAACCTTCTTAGCACCTGCTGTAATGTGAGCAGAAGCCTTGTCCTTTGCACAGTAGAAACCTGTACATTCAAGTACAACGTCTACATTATATTTTGCCCATGGGCAGTTTGCTGCATCTTTTTCTGCAGAAATCTTGATTTCCTTTCCGTCAACGATGATAGAATCTTCTGTAGATTCTACAGTGTGCTTTCCTTCACCGATACGTCCCATGAATCCACCCTGTGCTGTATCATACTTCAAGAGGTGTGCGAGCATCTTTGGGCTTGTGAGGTCATTGATAGCTACAACTTCATAACCTTCAGCTTCGAACATCTGGCGGAATGCCAAACGACCAATGCGGCCGAAACCATTAATAGCAACTTTTACTGCCATACTATTTTACTCCTAAAAAAAAGTTTCATTTATAATTTAATATTTTTTTATAAATAATTCAATAGAAGAAATTACAATTCTTACATATTTATGCACGTTATTGCCATTCATACCAAAGTGATTTTTTTATCGTGAGGAAATATATTTATTCAGAGTGTTCAGTACTTTCTTCTTGTCCGCGGACCAGAGAGGAGCTATCAGCAATTTCTTCGGACCGTCGCCGGTAATTCTGTGGACAACCGTCTCCTCAGGCAGAAGTGACAGACAGTCGGCAACGGTCGCACAGTATTCATCCAGCCCGAAAACTTTGAATGGATTCTTCCTGTAGTCCTCTCCCATGACTGTCCCCTCAAGAATATGAAGCATCTGAAGCTTTATGCCGTCAAGCACAGGCGTCAGTCCTGAAAGATATTTTACCGTTTTGAGCATCTGGTCCCTTGTTTCTCCGGGAAGCCCGAGGATAACATGAACCACGACGGCTATGCCCAGCGACTTTAATTTTTTATATGAGCTTTCAAAAACTTCAAGACTGTATCCGCGGTTAATCCGTACCGCAGTTTCCTCATGTACGGTCTGAAGACCAAGCTCTATCCACACCGGCTTTATCCTGTTAAGCTCTGAAAGAAGTCCTAGTACGTCATCGCCAAGACAATCAGGTCTTGTACCTATGGACAGGACTGCGACCTCTTCATTCCTTATTGCACGGGTAAATATTTTTCTCAGATATTCAACGGGAGCATAAGTATTTGTAAAGGACTGGAAGTATGCAATGTATTTTCTTTCTGATTCACTTATTTTTTTTGGAAATTTCGATTCCACACGCTTCTTTGCATTTTCAATCTGCACATCGATGTCGGCAAACGCTTCCGCAAAATCACCGGACCCCCCTTCACTGCAAAAAGTGCATCCGCCGTAACTTATTTTTCCGTCACGGTTCGGACAGGAGCACCCCGAAGAAAGTGAAATCTTATAAACTTTTGTACCGAAAGTTTCTCTCAGATAGGAATTTAAATTTCTGTAGACCATTATTTTCTCTGGTCCATTTTTTTCTGTTCAAAATAACCGGAAGTTTCAAGATAACGGCGGCGGCTCATGACAAGATTAATAAGTTCCTGGTACATATTGTAGTCAACTTCAAGCGCTATGGGAAAAATATAGCATTCAGTTTCATCGCAGTAACGCTCAATAAATTTTGAATCAGTCACGTATCCCAGTGAAATCATATTGGAGATACGGTCAGCGCACTTAAGAATCTTCGCCTGCTGACTTCCGCTATTGATGATGCGTCTAAGGAATTGCGGCTTCGACTCTCCTTCCCGCTTGGTAACTTCAAGAACAAGGCCAAGAACTTCAGGACCGTCAGAATCTGCATTGGAAATAAGCGAAGAATCAAAGTTCGGTATGTCCTCTATGGTATCATGTACGGTTGAAGCCTTAAGCAGTATAGGATCAATATAGCCATAATCAATGAGAATAGCCATAGTATCCAGCTGATGACGGAACATATTTCCGCCTGCATGACGTGCCTTGCCTATCAGAGATGTTGCAAGCTGCATGTAGGGTGCGAGAATAATGCTCTTAAGCTGAACAACTTCTTCATCATTCATCTTTGAAGGTCTATCCACTTTCATTTCATATTTCCGCTTACCCATACGCACCTCGCCTTTCTAACCATATATTATAATGCAAATATTTTCTGTACCACATAAAAAATCATCTCTAAAAAAAAATTCAGAGATGACTGCGAGTTTTGCTCCCTGAAACTACAAGACGTAAAAACCTCGCGTTTTCAAATTTGCCCATAAAAATTACAATTTTTATAGGTTCCCAAAAAATAAAGTTATTTAAAAACAGGGAGCGGATATTTCTGCCCTTCACCGGCAGCAATAACCACTCCCAAAATCATGAGGTCTTATTTAAGCTCTTCTATATAACCCTGCATCTTTTCAACAATGTTGAGCTCTTCTGCAAGCTTAGCCTGTTCCGCTTCAACCTGTTCAGCAGGAGCGTGCTGAGCAAACTTTCCGCCAAGTTTTGACTGGCTGTGCTCTGCATTTTTCTGATGAACTTCAAGGTTCTTCCGGAAACGGGCAAGAAGCTGTTCCCTGTTGATCGTCTCGTCAAGGAGAATGAATGCTTCGAATCCGTTACCGACAGTTCCTATTGACGAAGAAGGCTTTGATTCAACAAAATCAATGCCGGCAATACCTGCAAGAAGTTTTATCATATCAGCATAAGGTACGCAAACTTCAGCGCTGCTACCCCTTTCAATCTTGAGACCGATGTTAATCTTGAGGGCAGGATCAATTCCACATTCAACGCGGAGTGCACGAACCTTGCCGATAAGATCCTTGAGAACATCAAAACGTTTTGCAGCATCCTCATTTCTGCGGGCATCTGATTCTTCAGGATAAGGAGCACTGATAATCATTCCAGCATATTCAGAGGAAGAAATAATTCTGTTGGCCCCAGCCTTTCTGCGGTTTTCAACGATTTCAGCAAGAGGAAGCTTAGAATAAATCTCTTCTGTAACGAACGGAAGATAAGGATGGAGGAGCCTGAGACTTTCTTCAAGGAGATTAAGAATTACAGAAACAACTCTGTCCTTTTCATGCTCATCACCGTTGCGGAACGAAAGCTTTGTTGCTTCAACATACCAGTCGCAGTATTCATTCCAGAAGAATTCCATCATGGCACTTGCAGCATCATTGTAGCGGTATGATTCAAGAGCTTCACGGGCTGCGCGTACCGCATTATCAAGACGGCCGTAAATCCACTTGTCAAGCTCCGTAAGGTCCGCGTCAGTTACCGGAATAAGGTTACGTCCTTCAAGATTTCCCATGATGTAGCGGCTTGCATTCCAGACCTTGTTACAGAAACGGGAACCAAGCTTAAATGATTCCTTGTCAACGAGAACATCCTGTCCCTGTGCGCACATATAGCTGAGCGTAAACTTGAGAGCGTCCGCACCATACATGTCTATAATTTCAAGCGGGTCAATACCGTTTCCCAAAGACTTGGACATCTTGCGTCCCTGCCTGTCGCGGACGAGACCGTGAATATAAATATCATGGAACGGAGCCTTTCCTGTAAATTCAAGGCCCGCCATAATCATACGTGCTACCCAGAAGAAGATTATGTCATATGCAGTCACAAGTGATGTCGTAGGATAGAACTTTGCAAGGTCTTCCGTATTCTGAGGCCATCCTAAAGTACTGAAAGGCCAGAGCCATGAGCTGAACCATGTGTCAAGGACATCAGGATCCTGCTTAAGCTTATCCACGGATGCCTTGCACTTAGGACAGCATGAAGGGTCTTCGCGAACGACTATTGTTTCACCGCACTCTTCACAGTACCATGCAGGAATTCTGTGTCCCCACCAGATTTGCCGGCTCACACACCAGTCACGGATACCGGTAAGCCAGTGCTCGTATGTATTCTCCCACTTCCTAGGAAAGAACTGGATGTCACCATTCTTCCATGCAGCAAGAGCTTTGTCTGCCATAGGCTTCATCTTTACGAACCACTGGTAAGAAAGATAAGGCTCCACAACAGTCTTGCACCGGTAACAGTGACCTACAGAGTGAACCATCTTTTCTTCACCCTTGAAGAGACCTGCTTCCGTAAGATCTTCAATAACAAGTTTGCGGGCAGCTTCCGGCTTGAGTCCCTGATACTTTTCAGGAACATTCTCATTGAGCCTTCCGTCAGGAGTAAGGAGATTAATTACTTCAAGGTTATGACGCTTACCAACTTCCCAGTCATTAGGATCGTGGGCAGGCGTAATCTTAACCATACCTGTTCCGAATTCCTTGTCAACATATTCATCCGCAATGACAGGTATCTCTTTTCCGGTAATAGGAAGCCTGAGCATCTTTCCCACGATTGAAGTATAACGTTCATCCGAAGGATTAACTGCAACCGCTGTATCCCCGAAGAAAGTTTCAGGACGAGTTGTCGCAACTTCAATCCTTCCGCTTCCGTCGGCATATTCGTAATAAAGATGATACATCGCACCGTTCGTATCTTCATGGTCAACTTCATCATCAGCAAGAGCCGTACCACAGCGAGGGCACCAGTTTACAAGGCGCTGCCCCTTATACATGAGACCACGTTCATAGAGCGTAACAAATACATCTCGGACAGCCTTTGAAAGGCCTTCGTCATATGTAAAGCGTTCACGGTCCCAGTCAACCGAATTACCAAGCTTTCTCTGCTGCTTAACGATTATTGCGTGATGATCATCCTTGACCTTCCATGTACGCTCAATAAACTTTTCACGTCCAAGGTCATTGCGGGAAAGACCTTCCTTCTTGAGCTGACGTTCAACAACGTTCTGTGTTGCAATACCTGCGTGGTCAGTACCAGGAATCCAGAGAGTATCATCCCCCTTCATCCTGTGATAGCGGACAACAATATCCTGCAAAGTATTGTTGAGACCGTGCCCCATGTGCAGAACACCTGTGACGTTTGGAGGAGGAATGACGACTGTATATTTAGAAATTGCTGCGTTCTTTGACTTAGATAAGTAAGACTGATAGAGAGGAGATTTTTCATCAGAAGAAGGCTTGAAGCAACCGTTCTTCTCCCATTCACTGTAAATCCTGTCTTCAAAATCCTTAGGATTGTAAGCTTTTTCCAATTCAATAGCTTTCATATAGAGACCTCGTGTTTTTTATAAGTTTCCATTGTAACAATTTTCATTCTTTATTTCTAGTAGGATTTCAAAAATGTAGTATTTAAAAAGCAACTGGACATGAAGACTCCTGAATCCCAATCCGCCTGTCCTTTCTTGGCGCTGCAAAAAAACATAACAAAAAATTTTATATCTGAGCGGACCGTGAGCCCCACCCGGAAAGTTGAACAAAGCAATGGAACGGGAAATCTCAATTGAAATCAGGCCCCCGGCCGGACGTAACAAGCTTTTGGATTCATGGCAAATTCTCCTGACGGCATTACGGTTCGTTGCACCGGAAAAACTCATGCATCTTTCAGTATCCGGCTTACGGATCTGTTTACAGTATGAGCAGATATGGAACTATGTCTCCATTCCCTGATTTCTCAAAATTTTGCGGTCCAGCATCATTCAGAGTGAAGGAATATATATTTTTTTAGGGATGCCCATAATTGCAAAAAAATCTGAACTATGCTAGAATCTGCGGCAAAAGTCTAGAAATGACTTGGAGAAAAAAACATGAGGGAAGAAAATTTTTCAGAACGGAATAAGACGATATGAAAGAATTCAACAAGATAAATGAATTTAAGAGGATTGCATTCATCATAAACGGAGCGCTTTTTCTGACTCATTCTGCACTTGCCGTAACTTTCCTTGTGATGAATGTAAGCTTCATGTTCCACTTCAACCTTCTGAGCATTACGTTTTACCTCTTCTGCTTCTTCATTCTTAATTCCAGGCACATCAGATTATATATGTATTCAACTGTCGCAGAAATTCTTGTTCACATGATTTTTGCAACAGTATGCTGCGGATGGAACTACGGATTCGAGCTCTACGGTTTTGCCCTTTCAAGCGTTATTTTTTATACCCACTATGTTTTCCCGAACAAAAAGGACATGCACATTCTCCCTCTGATTGCAATAACACTTTCCGTGTCCATATTCATTGGCCTCAGGCTCTATACCTATGTTTTTCCGCCCCTGTACCGGAATCCCGCACAGCTGTCAGGTAACTTTGAAAAAGCTATTTACATTTCAAACGCCACCCTTTCCTTTCTGTTCATAATGTTCGCCATGTGGGGATATACAAAAAATGTAACTTCAACAGAAAAGAAACTTATCCGCCTTGCTGAATTTGATGAGCTGACGCAGCTTTACAACAGGACAAAGATGGATAAAATCAATCAGAAAATCGAGGAAAAATGCCGCAGCGAAAAAAGATTCTGCAGCATCTCAATGATGGACATTGACAACTTCAAGCAGATAAACGACACATACGGTCATAACGCCGGGGACAAAATACTTGAACAGATTGCAAGGATAATTGAAGAAAACTGCAGGCCCCTCAGGGACTGCCATTTTTCACGCTGGGGAGGTGAAGAATTTCTGATTGTACAGGAATATACACAGCTCAGGGAAAATGAACCTAATCTGACGAAACTTATGTGCCACATAAAGAATCAGGTTTCCGAAACAAACTTCAGCTTCGGGAAACAGACGATAAAGGCAACAATAACTGCAGGAATTGCAAACCACAGCAGGAGCAAGAAAATAAAGGCCACAATCCATGAAGCAGACCACCAGCTTTACGTAGGAAAGGACATGGGCAAGAACTGTGTTATCTTCAAAGGAAAAAAACAAAAACTGTAAAAATATCACAGAAAATAATTCAATAAAGCTCTGCCTTGTGATATATTCTCTCTATGAGCTTTATCACAAAATCAATTACACAAAACAGATCCACGTCCATCACGGAAGGTCCCATATGGAAAGGGCTTCTCATGTTCTTTTTCCCGATTCTTTTCGGAACTTTCTTTCAGCAGCTGTACAACACGATAGATGCTGTAATAGTCGGAAGATGTGTAGGGAAAGAGGCTCTTGCAGCTGTAGGCGGAGGAACTTCAGTTTTTGTTAATCTCCTTGTGGGTTTCTTCATCGGACTGACAAGCGGTGCTAGTGTTCTCATTTCACAGTTCTACGGAGCAAAAAACGGTCCGGGAATTTCACGGTCAGTCCATACTTCCGTGATGCTCTGCATCTTCGGCGGAATCATCATCATGATCCTTGGAATAAGTCTGAGCCGTCCCATGATGATTCTCACAAAAACTCCTGAAGAAGTTCTGGACAGCTCAGTTCTCTACCTGAAGGTTTTCTTTTCAGGTGCGATACCCATGCTCATATACAACATGGGAAGTTCCATTCTGCGCGGGACAGGAGACTCAAGGACACCGCTTATAATTCTCATGGCCGGATGCCTTTCAAACATTATCCTCGACCTGATTTTTGTTGTAATCTTCAGGCTGGGAGTTTTCGGCGTAGCACTTGCAACTGTTCTCTGCCAGGCTGAAAGTGCTGTAATAGTTATCATAATCCTTGCAAAATCCAGGGAGGAGCACAGGCTTGACGTCAGGAAGCTCACTGTCACTCCGCACATTTTAAGAGAAATAATCAGGATAGGATTTCCTGCAGGAATACAGTCCTGTCTCTATACTGTAAGCAACCTCATAATCCAGGCAAACATAAACTCCTTCGGAACAGACTACATTGCTTCATGGGCAGCCTACGGTAAGATTGATGCGGTCTTCTGGATGATGATAAACGCCTTCGGAATTGCGACAACAACTTTCGCAGGACAGAACTTCGGTGCAGGACACACTGACAGAATCAAAAAATCAATGTGGGAAGCACTGCTCATGTCCGCGACAGGAACAGTAATCGTATCAGCACTGTTCCTCGTCTTCGGAAAGCCTGCGCTCAGACTCTTTACAGGTGATTCTTCCGTAATAGAAAAAGGCATGGAGATGATGAACTTCCTGGTTCCGTTCTGGATTACCTATATATCCATTGAAATTTTGAGCGGCACAATACGAGGCACGGGAACGGCTCTGGTTCCGACTCTAATAACAATATTCGGCATCTGCGGCCTCAGGATTGCCTGGCTATTCACTGCCGTTCCTCTACGCCCACAGATAACCACAGTAATTTTCAGCTATCCGCTTACATGGATAGTAACTTCAATTGTTTTCTGGATCTATTACGCAAGCGGAAAATGGCTCAGGAAATCCTGAAGCCTGCCACCGTTTTTTTGCCACAGGAAATCGTTGCGGAAAAACTTCCGACAGCTTCGGTTCCCGGAAAATTACTCATGTCATGGGGCCCCTGAAAAATGCAATCACCGGAGCAGACCCTCTGAATACGAACCTGAGGACTGCTCTTTTGCAGCAGCTTCAAATCATTCATAAATATTTGAGATGCCCTAATATAAATCCAAAAACACAATTTATTAAGTGACTGGAAGTTCCCTAAAGTTATTAAATATGGTAAACTGTTCTGCAAGCTGTAACAAAATTTAATGAGGTTCTAAAAAATGGCATACCCTTTTAATAACATCGAAGTAAAATGGCAGAAATACTGGGAAGAAAACAAAACTTTCCGTGTTAAAGAAGACGAATCATTTGCAAAGGACAAGAGACGCTATGTACTGGACATGTTCCCTTACCCAAGCGGAGCCGGACTCCATGTAGGGCATCCGGAAGGTTATACGGCAACTGATATTTACAGCCGCTACCTCCGCATGAACGGTTACAATGTCCTTCATCCGATGGGATACGACGCATTCGGTCTTCCGGCAGAAAACTATGCCATCAAGACAGGTACGCACCCATCAATTACAACAAACGCAAACATATCAAACTTCACACGCCAGATCAAGGCTTTAGGTTTCTCTTACGACTGGGACCGCTGTGTTTCCACATGTGAACCTGAATATTATAAGTGGACCCAGTGGATTTTCCTCCAGCTTTACAGGAAGGGTCTTGCTTACGAAGCTGAAACACCTATCAACTGGTGCCCTTCATGTCTTACGGGTCTTGCCAATGAGGAAGTGAAGGAAGGAAAATGTGAACGCTGCAATTCAGTTGTAACTCACAAGACAATCCGCCAGTGGATTTTAAGGATTACAGACTACGCAGAACGCCTGCTCGATGACCTTGACACCCTTGACTGGCCGGAAAGCGTAAAGGCTATGCAGAAGAACTGGATCGGAAAGTCTTTCGGAGCTGAAGTTACTTTCGGTGTAGCTGATTCTGATGAAAAAATTACAGTCTATACAACACGCTGTGATACTCTCTTCGGTGCTACATACATGGTTGTTGCTCCGGAACATCCTGCAGTAAAGAAAATCACTACAGCAGAACAGAAGGCAGCAGTTGAAGCATACATTGAAGAGGCTGCTAAAAAATCAGATCTCCAGAGAACTGACCTTGCAAAGGACAAGACAGGTGTTTTCTCAGGAAGCTATGCTGTGAACCCTGTAAACGGAAAGAAGATTCCTATCTGGGTTGCAGACTATGTTCTCATTTCATACGGAACAGGTGCAATAATGGCTGTTCCTGCTCATGATGACCGTGACTGGGAATTCGCAAAGAAATTTGGTCTTCCTATCATTGAAGTCTTAAAGAGTGAAGTCGATGTCCAGACCCAGGCATGGACGCAGGACGGAGTCCATGTAAACTCTGAATTCCTCGACGGACTTAACAAGAAGGACGCCATCAGCAGGATGATTGAATTTCTTGAAGAAAAGAAGATCGGCAAGGCAACTGTAAACTACAAACTACGCGACTGGATCTTCAGCCGCCAGAGATACTGGGGAGAACCTATTCCTCTGGTGCACTGTCCAAAATGCGGTACCGTTGCTGTACCAGAAAGCCAGCTCCCGGTTGAACTTCCGAACGTCAAATCATACCAGCCGACAGGTACAGGAGAATCTCCTCTTGCAGCTATTGATGAATGGGTAAACTGCAAATGCCCTGAATGCGGATCAGATGCAAAGCGCGAAACAAACACAATGCCGCAGTGGGGCGGTTCATGCTGGTACTACCTGCGCTACCTTGACCCTCACAACAATGATGCATTCTGTTCAAAGGAAGCCGAAAACTATTGGATGCCTGTAGACCTCTACGTGGGAGGAGCCGAACATGCAGTTCTTCACCTTCTCTATGCAAGATTCTGGCACAAGGTACTCTATGACTGCGGCGTAGTTTCAACTAAGGAACCATTCCAGCGTCTCATCAACCAGGGGCTCATAACTTCTTTTGCCTTCCAGCGAAAGAACAAAACTCTTGTACCGACTGACGAGGTTCAAGAGAAGGACGGAAAGTTCATTGAAACTGCAACAGGCGAAGAAGTAGAGCAGATTATCGCAAAGATGTCAAAGTCCCTCAAGAACGTTGTAAATCCTGATGAAATGATTGCTCAGTACGGTGCAGACAGCGTCCGCATGTATGAAATGTTCATGGGACCTCTTACAGTTTCAAAGCCCTGGAACACTCAGGGTCTCGTAGGTATCAGCCGCTTCCTGGACAAAGTATGGGCGGTAGGTGAAAAAGGTGTAAGCGACATTGACATCACAGGAAAGATTGAAGACAAATCTCTTGCAGCACTCAGAAAAACTTATGCAAAAACTGTAAAGAAAGTTACTGATGATACCGCGTCACTTAACTTCAACACAGCAATCAGCCAGATGATGATTTTCATTAACGAGGCATCAAAATTTGAAGCTCTTCCGAAAGCAATGTGGGAAGGATTCGTCCTTATGTTCAGCGTTTACGCACCTCATCTTGGTGAAGAACTTTGGGAAAAGCTTGGACACAACGAGACTTGTGCCTATGAAAAATGGCCGGAATTCAGCGAAGACTACTGCAAGGAAGACAATGCGACAATCGTAGTTATGATCAACGGCAAGCTCCGTGACAAGTTCGAAGCACCGGTGAACAGCGACGACGATACTCTCAGGTCAATGGCAGAAGCTACAGAAGGATACAAGAAGTTCACTGAAGGCAAGACAATTGCAAAGGTTGTTGTCGTAAAGAACAAGCTTGTAAACATTGTTGCAAAATAAAATTACAGTGGCCTGAGAATTTTTGTCTTAGGTCCGCCAGAGGTTCATCGTGAACCGAAAATTTTAAATACAAACGGGTGCCCGCAAACAGACCGGCAGGCGTGTGGATTTACAGGAAAGTCCGTTCATTCTCAACAATTTTTCCCTGCAT
>JAZUJH010000148.1:0-5931 GCA_045642665.1 Treponema sp. | reverse complement strand
TACCTGGTCGGATATTTTTTTTACGTATCCAAAGAAAACAAGCACTGTAAAAATAAAAGCTTCCGAGCCCACAGTTCTTAAGAAATTTTCAGAAATTTCTATAACAAAACATACGGAACAATTTCCGCCGCAACAATCATGATCAATATTTGCTGAAAGAAAATTAATTGTAGAAAAAAATGTCAGGACAAGCGTCAGAATAAAAATAGCAGAAAGCAATTTATTTTTAACTGACTTCCGTTTCATGTGCTTCTCCTTTTAACTTTTCTATAAATTGCATTTTATGAATTCATGAAAAAAAAGTCAATGGTTAATTAATGTTTTTACATATATATGTTCCAGTTTTTCTAAGATGATTTTATATCTTAACATAAATCATTACATTTTAATAATTTACATTGATATTTTGAAAAATATGTATGTGAATTATTAAAAAAAAACACATTATAGTTGACAATATATTATACTTAATATAATATTATTAATATAATTATACTTTATAAAATATAATATTATAGATGGAGGTGCTAATGGAGTTTACTTCAAGTACAGCTCTTCTTGATGCAATAGTCCTGTCTGTTGTCTCAAAAGGCGGCACTTACGGTTATAAAATTACACAAGATATACGAGAGATTATGGATGTTTCAGAAAGTACCCTGTATCCTGTTTTACGTAGGCTGCAGAAGGATAATTTTTTGGAAACTTATGACATGGAATTTCAGGGCAGAAACCGGCGCTATTATAAAATTACGGACAAAGGTCTGGAAACTTTGGAGCAGCACCGGAGTAACTGGAATTCTTATAAATCAAAAATAGATAAACTAATTTTTTAGTTTATATTTGTCAGAAAATTTATATACAGGGACTAACATAATTTTATTTGTCTAACCTGTATCTGATTGGAGGATCAAATGACAAGACAAGAATACTTGACAGCATTGGAAAACTTATTACCTTCTCTTTCAGATGAAGAACGTTCTGAAGCATTACGTTATTATACCGATTATTTTGAAGACGCAAATGATGATGAAAAAGTTATTAACGAACTGGGAAGTGTTGATGAACTTGCACAACAAATAATCGAAAAATTTGCGGGAGTTCCAGCACCAAAAGAGAATCCAAAAAAAGAAAACTATGATGAGTTCGTTGAAGATGATAACGATGATTCTAGTAAAAATTTTTACGAAGAATCGCTTGTGTTTAATTTTTTGCCGGCAGATGTAAAGCATCTTGAAATAGACCTCAGCGGATGTCATACAGTTTTCATAAAAGGTTCGAGCTGGAATATTGAAACCCGCGGGCTTCTTTCTGATGAATTTGAATGTAAAATTGAAAACGACAGTTCACTTTACATTCATCAGACAAAAAAGATTTCTCAGTATTTTTCATTCTTCGGACATGAACGAAAAACAAGACTAGTTCCACGTATATTAATTTCTGTTCCAGAGAAAATTTACATTGAAACTTTTAAGCTTACAATGGGTGCGGGCAATTATGTATTCAAAGATGTTTCAATGAATGTAGGAAAATTTTACGGAATTCTTGGAGCTGGAAATGCTGAGATAAAGAATATCAGGACAAAGAACATGAAGCTTAAATGTGGTATGGGTAAGATTGATTTCTGCGGATATGCAGCGGAAAAAATTTTTCTTGACTGTGGCCTTGGGGAAATCACACTTAAACTTGACGATGCATCTGATATGTTCAGTTATGACTGCAACGTTGGTCTCGGTGAATTTAATTTTGACGGGAAAAAGAAAAGCGGTGTTCAGAAATCTTATACTGAAAAAGAAAAGATTAAACATATTTCTGCCAACGTTGGGTTAGGTTCAATAAAAGTAAGTTTCATTAAATAATTTTTATACTAAAGAGGTTTTTATGAAAAAATTAACGAAGAGCAGTGACAAGAAAATTTGTGGTGTATGTGGTGGAATTGCAGAATACTTGAATATTGATCCTACTGTTGTAAGAATCATTTGGCTTCTTCTCATATTCTTTGCTGGACTGGATATTATAATTTATATTATCGCAGCACTTATTATGCCGGAAGCTGACGGTTCAAAATTCCACAGGAACAGGGACAACAAAGATGATTTCTTTAATTTAAGAGAATCAAATCACAGTTCAGATACGTCTGAGTCCAGAAGATCAAATAATGACTTTGACAAATTTTTTGAAAAATAAAAAACACTTCTAAGATTTATTATTGTATCAATATTTGTTCGCAATTTATTTGAAAAAAAACATGCAGCTCAGGACTCTTCCTGCTCCTTGTCCCACTCAATTTTCTGTTCACGAAGAGCATCTGCACTAATGCAGCCAGCACCGGTCAGATGGTCTTCGTTGTATTCAATCATACTGGCAGTCATTAATCTTAAGCACGATTCTGTGCTCGGGAAAATTCTGGCTGTGCAATTGCGTCTTTTTACACCCCTGTTCAATCGTTCCGGAGTTCTGGTTCAGGAAGTCTTCCAGAAATCAATCCTTACGAATCCGTAATACATGACAAAATCTTCAAATCATTTTTCCGGACATTCAACCGCCCTGACATATTTGTCAGCGTACTTTTCAGCAAAGGCATCCTTCAGTTTTATGGCATCGTTCTTTATTTCCGCTTTCCATATTTTTTCTGTTCGGCCCCGAATGCTTCCTTCCGCTTTTCGGAGCATCATTATTTATAACTTCTGTCCATTTTCCATAGTTTTGTTACGTATCATAATCATAACTCCGGTTTCATAATGCATGTTAATCAGCTGGAACAATACATATGTCTGCTCTGCTGTCAAAAGTTCAAAGCCGGCTTCATCCACGCGCAACAAATTTGGTTTAGCAAACCACTTCAGTTTTCGGGCAAAGCGGTTCTGTTCCTTTGACTTAATAAGAATCTCCACAAGATTGTGGCAGGAAATGTAATATGCAGAAAATCCCGTATGCAACCAAAAACAGTCATAAGATGTGTTTTCCAGCTCCAGAGAGCGAAAGAAAAAAGACATTTTCCTTTCGCTCGATAAATAACAACGAAGACAGATTATTAAATTTTTCCTGCGTGAGTCCGCTTTTAAGACAACTTAAGTCAAATACATCCAAAATATTGTACTGTGGAATCGCAGATATCTTGAGTCTTGTTTTTCCAGCCTTCTCTGTCCGGGGAATCAGTTCTGTTTCAATCAGGTCATAGGTACGTTCCAGAAGTGTGTTTTCATTTCTTGACTGTTCTTCCTGAAATGAATCAAAACCTGCTTCCATAAAAGATAACACGAGTTCTTTCAGTGTGAATAATTTTATGTTGTACATCAGCGTTCTCTTGCAAGAAACTGCTCATAGAAAACGGGATTACTTACGGCCACATATTCAGTATTTGTAGATTTGTTTGCTTTTTAGACTGGTGCTTGAATGCATCTGATTGTGTCAAGAATTGTTCTCAGTTTCTTTGAAAAAAATCATGCGAATCATGCCTCTTTCTGCTCCTTGTCCAATTCCATTTTTTGTTCACGGAGAGTGTCCGCTCTGATGTAGCCGGCACCGGTAAAATGGCCTTCGCTGTATTCGATAAGGCTTGCAGTCATCGCTCTTTGATAAAATTCTGTGCTCGGAAAAATCCCGGCTGCATGGCTGCGTCTTCTGACTTCCCTGTTCAGTCGCTCCGGAGTGCTGGTGCTGGAAATTTTTCTGGAATCAATCCTTGAGAATCCGTGATACTGAAAGGAATCTTCAAATCCTTCCTCCAGACATTCTACTGCCTTCCCATATTTGTCAGCATACTTCTCGACAAAGGCATCCTTCAATCATATGGCATTCTCCCTTGTGTCCGCCGTCCAGTTTTTTTTTTATTCAGCTCCAAAAGATTCCTTCTGCTTTTTTCGGGACTGTCGCCATTATGTTCCGCATGAAATGTATCTCTCCTTTTTCGCTTCCGGTGATTCTGTCGGCTTCCATTTCAATCAGCATGTTCATCATCATGAGCATCATCTGATAGAGCGGGTCATGCTGTTCATCGTCCGGCAAATTTTCGCAGTTCCTGATAATATCTTCCTGGGTCATTGCTTTCCTTCCTTTTAGTTTTTGTCGTCAAAAAGCATTATGATGGATGCAATGACTTTTTTTCAATTTCAAGTACGAAATTGCGAACTTTATTTTACACTATCAATTTTTTGCCTAGATTTCCTGTTTTATGGAATTCGTTTTTCTTGCATGAAGATTATTCAGGCCAAGCACGTATTTTAAATCCCGGTAGGAAAGTTCTATTCCCCATCGTTTTGCATAAAGCTGCTTTAATTCCTCTGGTGAAAATTCTTCACGGCTCAGATTTATAGCTACACATTCATAATTCCCGTTATTCAGCTGAAATCTTACGACTCTGAAATTTATAGGATAAAGGTCATCTTCATTTTCAAAAAAAATCAAATATGCTTGCTTCGCTTAAAATCTTTAATTTTTCCTTATCCTCACAATGCTGCGTACATATCTGGCAAGAATCTTGTCAAAATCAATGCCGAAAGTTTCTCCAATGACCTTGTAATTGGATGCTATTCCGTTTGAATCAACATCTTTCAGCCTTATAAGGAACTTAAAGCCTTTTTGTATCAGATATGAATAGACATTTACTCCTTCATAGCCTCTGTCTGCTATTACTATTGAAGGATTTACAAGATCAAAACCATCTGCCATTGCGTTTAATTATTTCCTTTCAGAATTTTTCCTGTTTCATTTCTGAACTGAAGACTCCCATATTCCGGCGAAGCAGTCTTGCACTCTAGTTCTCTGGAATTCAGGTACATAAGTTACCGAATCTCAGGCAATAAAAAATATATACAATTACTGACTGAGATTGATGAAGGTAAATATCTTGGACTCTAGTGAAGCAATTTTAAAATAAATTTCCCATGCAAATCAGTTCATGTTTTTAGAATTACATTACAGCAGAAAATCTGTCTGCACTGATCGCAATAACTTCGTAACCGTCATTGGTAATCAACTGCACATAAAATTTTCCGTCTTTACAAATATTCAAATATCTGCAAGTAAAATATCCGCAGCAGGAAGAAAATTTTACTTTTCCGTCTGAAGTAAAATAAAATGTCTTCACGCATTCAATATCAGAATCACTGCAAACATACTCTGTTTTCCTTTCCTTAAAAACTTTTTCACCAGAACACATGACACCAGGTTTCACATATTCGTCACCACAGAATGTCAGTTTCATATTATCTTTGTCAAAACCTGAATCAGAAAAATTAAAGCAGATGATTTCTTCACCCTTATCAAAAAAAGCAAAGGCCCTCTTCTGTTTCATATTCACATAAAGCGCCTTGGAAGAATCCTCTGTAATCCACCATCCGTTACAGGAATTTTCACTCCACTTCGCATAAAGAATCTTATCATCCTCTATTCTGTCCAAATAAAAGTTCCAGCTTTCAGTGCAATCAGAATTTCTGTACCAGCCATCAAAATCATATCCTTCAAGAACAGGTTCAGCAGGTTCTTTCAACATTGATCTTATATCCACAATTTCTTCTTCAATCAAACTAAATGCATTACCATTGTTCAGATCAAATTTTACAGTACACTTTTCTTTTGAATAATCCGAATCAGAATGAAATGACGACAAACGATTTTCACAGGAAACAAATACAATAAGAACAGCGGACCAAAGAAACATCACACGCAGAATGTTAACTTTCATTTTCAAAACCTCATTTTTTTTCTCAAAACCCTCTACTTCAAAGAAAATAATATTTTCACAATTCTAATGAAATTTCAATAGCACTTAGACAAAAATTTTTCGAATTCCTCAAAAAAGTGAATTTTATAACACTCATTGACATTTAATTTGAAATTTATTATTACCTGTAACAGTTTTTAAGCTTGAAGAATTTAATGAAAAAAAATTGCGGCAAGTATTTTCATGCTAAGTGCAGCCCTCTCTTTTTC
>JAZUJH010000147.1:0-32709 GCA_045642665.1 Treponema sp. | reverse complement strand
ATTTCTTTAACGACATCAACGGCTAATAAGATATAATAATTTACATATTCAAAAAATTCATTACCAGCAACAAAAAAATCAGTAAGTTGGAAGTGTGAATTAGTACTTATAATTCTTTTTGCATAAGAATATGCAGATGATTCTTTCACACCTTTATAAATATCAATTTCATCTGCCGTAAATTCTATTGTTTTCTCTCTATTACTCCAATTAAGAATAGGAAACAGATATAAGTCAAATAAGTTCTTTATTTCTTTCGAATCTTTTACTTCCCATTTCTCTACTGCATGAATCATTGAATATCTGTCATCTCTCATTTCTCGGAGATGGTAGGCCTTTAATAAATCGTGAGAATCTAAAGCCTTACCACGTGTATTTTGAGAATCAAAAAGTTGAAATGCTTCTGATTGTTTAGTTACCGTAATGACTACAACCTGAAATAAATTATCTAAAGCATTTGAAAGAGATTGTTTAAAGTCAGCATCTTTTAAAGAAAACCATTGGTTTATAAAATCATAATTATCTTTTATATTTTTTTGTGTTTCTTTATCTTCAAATTCCTTTTTTATAATTGGATTTGAAAAACCTTTATCCAAGTATTTCTTTAATAATGTCAGGCTTATTAATCTTTGTTGACCATCTACAATATTAAGAAATTTATGTTCATCTTCATGAATAATAACGGTACCGATTCTATAAAAGAATTCATCAGGATACTTTTGTTGGTCCTGAAGTGCAACTGTCATATCTGTGAGCAAATCTTCTATGTTCTTTGTAGTCCATTTGTATGGACGCTGATATGATGGAATTACTAATTTACTATTAGAAAGTAATTTATTAACAAAAACAATTTCTGCCATTTCCTACTCCAACGTCTTTGCCTGTGCATTAACAACAGTTTCATGAACAAAAATAATTTGTCCTTTTTTATTCTTATAAAAGTCAGATTCAAGTCGTTTGAAGTAACCTCTTCTAAAATGAGGGTTCACTACTCCACCGACTGATTCCATTGCATCTACAACTTTATCTGAAGTTGCAAGACGATGATTATTTTCTGTTTTAATACCATATGGTGCACCATCTGTCAGACAGTCAGGAAAGCAGCTGATATAAGCTATTATGTTAATTGCAAAATGTGCAATTTCATTTATCTCTGGGTCTGAATAAACGATTGATTTCTTGTTTTCGAAGTCCAAGCTTGAGACATGGAACTGTTCCATTCCGTGACTTACAAAGAATCTGAGTTCATCATTTTCATACAAAGAATAACAGAATACATAACCCTGGCGTTCATCAGAAATATGAAGGCAGAAAGCAAGGTTTGTTTCTTCTGAAATATTTTGCATCGAATCATCGTCGTTAACTAAAACCTGGTTTCCATTATCTGCAATGTATTTCTTAATTCCAGACAAGTCTTTTACTTCTGCTTGTTTCAGGAAGTTCTGCAGGTGTGCATCTGACATATAAATATGAACTAATTCATGTCGAACATCACGAACAAACAACTGCATAGCAGTTGCATCATCAATACTCTGTGCAAAGTTTTTGAGAAAAAAATCATGAAACTGCATTTCCGGTTGATCAGACAATCCACCGTTGGCAGCCATTTCTCTGCACCATCGACGGAAATTGTCGTAGAAGATTCCGAATGTTTTGCTGTATTCCTTGTGTTTACTCATGCTCTATAACCTTAGGTGCATGATCCCTCAGCATATAATTACCAGGCGAAGTGCGAATTTCTTCTTGTAACTTAGTATAACTTGCATCAGAAATTTCTTGCCATTTTGCATTTTCAATAGTCATACAATAGTAATGGCTGACTTTTTCATTATGATGTTTTGTTATTCCCCTAGCATTTAATATTTCATCTAGTTCATCTGAAGAAACTTTTCTTATTTCTGGTTTTACAGTACCAATAATTGTTTTAATTGTTTTGTCATCAATACCTTCTTCTGCTTGATTAAATAAAAGGCCTCTAAATCTCGAACATCTTAAAATTTCTGGATGAAGTTCTATTTCAGCTGAATCTTTATGTTCATAGAAATAAAACATAAAAGTATCATTGTCGTGTATCTGTGCTGCATATGACTGTCGGAGGTAGCCTATCAATGTATAACCAACATCTGTTCCATCTTTTGTAATTCGGCGATTAATATGATGCAAGAGATTATTATTCTCAAGAGAGTTAGTTAATAAAGATAAACATAATTTGCCTTGAAGAAAGTTGTCATACAATTCATTTGGATTTGCATCTAAAACTTGTAATGCTCCAAGGTTATTGTAAGAAGATGTTTGCATTAACCTGAAGTTAACAAAACCTTTTCTCTTAGCAATGCCTTCATTGTTTTCTTTCCATGCAGAAAACAATGAAGGCATAATAAATGCATTTACTGTGTAATAAAATTGATAATCCCTAAGAAAATCATTATATGCTCTCTCATATGCAAACTGTTTTAGAACGTCTTGAACACCTGGCTGATTTTCAATTGATTTTGAACTCTCATTTACTTTCAATAAATAATATTTTGCATCAAGAATATAAAAATGATCCTTATCATAAATACTAATAATATCAGGTGTAAGACTGCCATCAGGACTACATGGAACACCATTCATATTCCATTCGACTCGTTCAATTAAATCCTTAAAACTTAATGAAGAATCTGTTCTGTCTGGTGTGGTATCATTCTTTAAATAACCAGATTTAACAAGTTCAGTTATGGAAGGACTTTCTTCCAATTCATTATTAGAGAATCTAAAGTCATTTTTATATAAATCATCAAAAACTGCTTTGCAAACAACTTCCCATTCATGTTCAAAATGGTATGATCCGAAAAGTTTTAATGTATTTGACGCTTTTTGTCCTGTTGTTTCAGATATATAAGTCAGAATTGAAATAAGTTGGTTTCGTTTCTTAGTAATAAACTGTGTCCTTATCTCTTGTTGTAGTTTATATTTGATATAACTTATGTCCCCAAACGCCGATAAAGGCATACCCGTAAGTTCACATGGGGTCATTCCAAGATATGACAAAAGACCTGCTTCTCTAAGAGTTTTTGAACATTGACATAAAATACTTTCATGGAGCATTTTAAAATAATCAAACTCATTTGAACGTGTATTTATTGTTTGGAGTTCAACATAATATGGTTTTTTATTTTTAACGATGGCTGTGGTCTCATTAATTGTCTTGTCCCAATCAATTTCACCCTCACCATTGGTTTCGATAATAGTTTCTTTATTTTCATAAAGACCATTTCTGTAATAATCTTCAAGTAAGAAAATCTGCATACCAATGTGGTTATAGATTTCTTTGTTTTGATTATTAAGACTTGCATCTTGTGTCTTCGCTTTTATCGAACGAATAACCCTTAATGTTTTTGAAAAATGTTTTTCTACGGAGTTTTGAATTTCAATATCTGCATTTATAAAATCATACGGAGACGTATTCTCATCTTTTGGGTTAAGATCAATATATTTTGGATATACCTTGATTACGCAGTCATCAATATATAAAACACCAACAAATCTAAAGAAGAATCCTTTTTCACCATTATTGATAGATGGTTCCTCTTCTTCTTTTCTTGCGAGATCTTCTTCCGGTAATTCATTCAGTTCAAACTGCTTTTCTGTACAAGATTTTATGACATTATGTCTTAAGAGCCAGTTATAAATACGTTCAGCATGTTCTGCGGCTTTCTCTTTTGAAGAATCTTCAAGTTTAAGAAGATTCTTCAAATCTTTTATCTGATAGAATGTCTTTGTTTCCCTGAAAAAAGCAGAATATACTTTCTGATTTTTCAGTTTCACTTACTTATTATCTCCTGCCTTGAATTCATCAAACTTATCGCTGATTGATTTAACAAAAATCTTCAGCCCCTTTTCATCATATTCTTTACAAATATCAGAGTAGTGAACATTTTCACCTTCTTTCTTATTGAAAAGATCGCTTGGATTCATTTTCACAACATCTTCAAAGAGATACATAAGAATCTTGCTCTTAAAGAGTTCATTAAATTCTTCTTGATCCTGTTTCAGCTGTTCTATTTTTGCCTTGTTTCCAATAAAGAATGGACCAAGAAGTTTATCTTCGTTTACGCCAGGAATCTTTTTCAAAGTATCATTAATTGATGTTCTAAGATTATCCCACTCAACTTCAACCCAAGAAGTAATTTCAGTTTTTCCATCCGTAACAATTGTACCATTTGGAATTGGAATTTTAGTAGAGAATCTGCCAGAATCAATATTCAAATATTCAAAATTCCAACGACGTTTAAAAGCTGCATCCATAGGTTGAACACCTTGATCTGCACTGTTCATTGTTGCCCAAATGTAGAAGTTATTTGGTAGTTTTAATGTTTTATATTTATCTTCAGTTCCATCACCACCAAGTTTAGAAGCAAGATATTTTCTTACATCTTCACTTGTCTGAATTTCGTAGTCACTTACACCATTTGTATCTCTATCAAGAAGTTGAAACATATCACCAAAAACAGCTGCGACATTAGCACGATTGATTTCTTCAATGATAAGTAAATAACGCTTTCTGTTTTCTTTATTACTGTCTTTTGCATTTTCAAGGGCTGCTGTCAAAAGTCTCATAAATGGACCTTCTACATATTTATAAGCAATATCCCCACCATCTTTTGTAACCGGCTTATATGTTCCAACAAACTGTGCATAACTGTAATTCGGATGAAAGGTTACACGTTCAAATTCAGCCATAGCAGGTAATCCATTTTTTGCAAGATTTATTTGGTGACTTTTTCCAGTTCCAGGGGCACCAAAAATAATTCTATTGAATTTTTTTTCTGTATTGTTGTCTATAACTTTATATTCAAAATTTTCAAATGGTTTTGTTTCAGACATCTTTTTCTCCTCTTCTGATATTTCATCATTATTAAAAACAACATGATTATCCTTCATAAAAAAATCATATTTGGAATATAAATCTGTTTGTTCCTTTTTTATTAAATCAAATGAATACCTTGTTTTTCCTGTTTCCTTATCCTTATCAGTAGCACGCAGTGTTGTAAATACGATTAAGTCCCCTTCTGTTACACTTAATTTTGTTTTTAAGAATGCGGCTAATTCTGCTGTTATTTTTGATTCAGACTTTTGCCAATGCTGACGCATTCGTACATTTTCTATTTTGGTTTCATTCAAACTCTTAAACTTCTCACTTTCAGTTTTAAAAATGAAATCAAAATAATGATATGGCTCATCAGGATTCATACAGTCAAAATCAAAAAAAGCATTAGCAGGTTCTTTTGGGAAAGCTATTTCTTTTTCGATATCTTGATTAATTATCTTCTTTACATAAATCATAATTAGTCCTTTGTATAATCTACGATTTCTTCACTTTTAAAATTTTCAGGATGCAATAGATATTCACCCCATTGTTCTGCTAAAGCTTTGGCAAATCCAGGAAAAGTTTTGCTTCTAAGATTTCTTCTTTCTTCCGGTGTTTTAGCTTTTGTTAGTGCATCCGAATACCATTTAGGCAATTTTTTCCCACTGCTTAAATATACCCATTCTCCAGAACCAACTTCCTTTGTATGTTTCAATATAGGAAGATTCTTAATCCAAAGACAAGTCGTTTTTGAAGCTTCGTCCCCAAAATGATATGGCTGTACTATCTGCTGAGGTTTTTTCCATTGTGTATTCATAATACCAATTGGGTTTTCAACAGCGATACATTTTATAGGCTGTTCTGCTAATGCTTGAAAAAAAGCCTTACCATCAGCCTGGTCCTGTCTTCTATTTGGAAAACGTGGATGGGGTCTTCTTTGTTCATAAGGTAAATCTTTATCCTCAGGATGGTAATACCATCTTGCTCCACTAACAGCAAGAAAGGTACAAGGAGGATGTGCCACCATTAAATCCCATTGACCCTCAATAAAAGCCTTTTCTCCATTTTGCAATACACCACCATTATTTTTTATTATTTCAAATACATCACAATTAAAGTGCCATTCTGGATGACCACCACTGCACTTTAGCAAATCACAACTATAGGCATTAAATCCTAATTCTCTAAAATTGCGGCATACAGCTTGGCTTTCCTCACATGCAACCAATATATTTGTTTTTGAAGCTCTTTTTTTATCTTCTAGTGTCATCTGATCTTTTGTCATTTATTATTTTCCTTTTTTACTAATACTTCATAAACTGATTCTGCAATTCCTTTTGCAAATAAAACAGGAACAGCATTTCCTATCATTCGATATGCATATGAATTCGAAACGGGAAAACTATAATCCAACGGGAATGACTGTAATAATGCAGCTTCACGCATTGTAATTGTTCTAAGTTGCTTAATATCAGGATGTATAAACATATATCCATCTTTATACAAATGAGCAACAATTGTAGGAGATGGTTTATCCCATTCAAGATTTCTATATTTAACATGATTAGATGTATGACCAGTTATTTTTGTATAGAAGGCTTTCTTTTCTTCTTGAGAACATTTGTTCATATTGTTACTTAACCATTCTGTAAATAACTTCTGATCTCTAAATCCATGGTATCTTGGTTCATGATGGTCTATTTTTACACCACCTTGCTGTACATGAGATACATTTGCTCGGCCAACTTTTTCAACTTTACCAGTTGGAACAAGTGCAGGAAGATTACCAATAGCATCTTTCACTGTTTTGCGTTCAGTTTTTTTGTGTGACGTTAATGATTCATAAAATTCTTCAACATCAAATTCTGAATCATGTTTTGTTCCAATGATAATAATTCTGTTTCTTTTTTGAGGAACATCAAAATCTTCAGCACAATAAACTGAATCCTTAAGACCATCTGGAGTTCTGATATCATATCCAATAGATTTAAATGCCTCATAAATACGGATTCTTACAGGAACATCTCCAGGACATGCACTTAATAAACCTGGAACATTTTCGAATACAAAGACCTTTGGTTTAAAATAATCAACAATCTTTACAAAGCTTTCAAAAAGATAATTTCGATAATCATCTTTCATACCATTTGGATCCTGAGCACGACCTGCTATAGAATAAGCCTGACATGGAGGTCCTCCAATAATAAGATCAACAGGCTCATCTCCAACCAATCCAATTAATCCTGACTCTACTACATCAGGATGATTTTCTTTTTCATAAAGGACTTTTGTTTCTTCAGACCAATTACCATGAATTAATTCTTCTGTTTTTTGAACATCAAATTTTATAACACGTCTCTTAGAATCTTCTTCAGTATGATTCCATTTTTCAAATAGACGTGTTCGAAGAGTATTTACCATTGGGCTATCCCATTCTACATGGGCAAGTCCATTAAATTTCCCCGTCTGCAGAAATCCTTCACTCAAGCCTCCGCATCCTGCAAATAAATCAATGAAGTTATATTTTTTATCTGACATCTTTATTTTCCATTTTCATGTATTTATTATACTTACCTACAGTGTCATATAATGACACTGTGATTATTTTTCTTCTGAATTCTCTTCAAATTCAAATATATCGCTTATATCACAATTAAGTGCTTTACAAATTTTACGAAGACTATCCATCGAAACATCTTCGCCTTTATTCATTTTTGACATAATATTGCATGAAATACCTGCCAAATTTTGTAATTCACTCTTTTTAATATTGCGATCTATAAGCAATTTCCAAAGTTTTTTATAACTTGCCTGCATATTTAAAAATCCTTTCTTTATTTTACCATAATTTCATATAAAAATCCCACGATATCGTGTAATTTTTTGAAAAATCGTGTATATTTTCACTTAATGGATGTTTTATCACTAGAAAATCGCCATAAACATATGTCTCATATCCGTTCTAAGAACACGAAACCTGAAAAACAGATTCGTTCTGCCCTTTTTAGAGCTGGGTTTCGCTATAGAATCAGTGATAAACGTTATCCAAGCAAACCTGACCTTATATTTCCAAGATATTACGCTGTTATCTTTATAAATGGTTGTTTCTGGCACGCTCACGAAGGCTGCAGATATTTTGTTTTTCCTAAGTCAAACCAGGATTTCTGGCAGAAAAAATTTCAGCGTAATAAAGAACGGGATGCCGAAAACCTTAAGTATTATCAGGAAAACTGTTGGAGAGTCTGTTTTGTATGGGAATGTACTATTCAAGGCAAAGACACCAAAAAAAATTGAATCCGTAAAAGATCAGATAATTGAATGATTAGAAACTCCTGAAGAACCATTCCTTGAAATCAAAGGCTTTTAACCAATTCTCTTAGACATAAGGCATTCATTATTCCAGTTCCATTTGGGTCGTTATTAAAATAATACTGACATCTTCTTCCTTCAGAAATAGCAAGCTTTATTCCAGACAGGAACTTATTTAATTCATTTTCAGAATACCAGTAGCGGTCTTCCCCTGAATCTGAATACCAGGCTGTATTTTGACGTGCATGTAATCTTCCATATGCTTCAGGACCAATAAAGGATGATAATTCTCGGATATTTGTCTTTATTATCTGCGGCATATCAGGAAACGCAACTGAAACATTCCTTACAACAAGTCCCTCAAAAACGGAAGCCGTTCCCCATCCCTTATTTCGAAATTCAACCACGCAATGAAAATCCGTGAATTCTTCCAATAATTTTGACAAATAAATCCGGTTTTCTGGAGAATAAACAAAGGACTCCGGAAACTGGAATAAAAGAGAAGCAAGCAATCCTTTCTCAATCATTGACTCCAACGAAGCTTTTAATTCTGCTGCAGAAGACTTCCATGAAGAAGTATATTCATGTGTAAAAATCTTAGGAACCTTAATACTGAAACAGAGCCGTTCTTCTGACCTTTCAATGTAGGATTCTATTCTCTGCTTAGTCGGCATCCCATAAAAAGTATTATTCAATTCAAGTGCATTCAATTGAGTTGAATAATAAGTGAGGAAATCTTTTCTTGGTAATTTTTCAGGATAGAAAATCCCCTTCCATTCCGGGTAATCGTATCCGCTGGTGCCGATTAGAATCTGGTTCATATATTAAATCAAGTTGTTTAATCCCTGGATAAAAATGAATAGATGAGATTTTTCAAACTTTGAATAGGAGAAATAGTCCTCCATCTTTTTTTTTCGTAAGCATGTCTATCTCTTAGAATATTCATATACATATATGCACCTGCAGGATTTTTTTGTATTGTAATAAGAGTAGTATACAGAAATAAAATCAAAAATATCGTGACCTCTGCAATAAATTATGTCACCTTCTTGTTCCGCCTAAGTTGAACCTGGACTTTTTCGACAAAGCTAATAAGGTGGTCAGGACTTATACAGCAATTTTTTCCTGCTAACTTTTCCAGTAGTCCTGCCGCTTGACATTTGCAGTATAAAATTTATTTTCTCTTTCTGCAATCCTTTCTTTCATTCTTCCTTCAAAAACTTCATCGGGAATCAGATACGAAATCGCGACCTTCAGTCGCTCCGAATTATAGAATGTTATCCATTCCGACATCCTGATTTCCGCATCAGATAATTCAATGTATGGTGTTCTTCTTATGTGTTCCGTTCTTAATGTCCTGTGAAACCTTTCAATTTTTTCGTTCGACTGCGGATGGTATGGTCTCGTCTTTGAATCTGCCATGCCAAACTGTGCCAGAAGTTTCTTGAGGTCATCGTTTGTGTACTGCGAGCCGCAGTACGTATTGAAGATTGCCGGAACCCCATACGTTTCAGATGCTTCCTTATTTCAAGAATCCTGCATTGCTCAGGAATTGTCACCTTGCGTCCGTTTTTGTCCTTCAGGTCCTGGTCTATTATTTTCCAGGCCGGTCCCAGAAACTCTTGTTTTTTTTGCAGTTGATTTCCTGCTGCTTTTTTCCGAGTTCCTTCAGCGCCATGTCCTTTTCTTTTTCAATGCTGGCGATTTTCTCTTTCAGCTGTTTCTGTTCCTCTGTCTCCGGCTTACCGTCGATGAAAAGCTGAATCAATTCGCTCAGCGTGCCTGGTGAAATGTCATGCTTTACGGCAATCTCAGCCTGTTTTTCACTTGCCTTCAATACATCTCGGACGACATCCAATTTGAACTTGTCACTGTATGATTTTCTTTTTCTTCCCGTTGAATTTGCCTTGTCCTAAGATACTGCAGATTCGTTATTTTGAAAATTCATTGTCCAATTTATGGACTTAGTATAATCTGAAAATCCGTTTCCACATAGACTGGTCCTGAATGGTTACAAAAAAAATTACAGGGCCAGTCATAAATCCGTAATTATGTAATGCCGTTTCCACTGACAAGTTTCGCCTGGTGCTGCTGACAGTCCGTAGAACATTTCAGGACTTATATTGTATTTGTATCCCCACAAATCTGCATTTACAGGAATAAAAGAATCTTCTTCAGTCAGTTTAATTTTGTGATACGAATCCATAAGGGTCCATCTTCCAGATTTTATGCAGCCTTCGTTACATGACTGTGCTATTCCACCCATAAAGAAGTCCGTCTCCGGTGTTTTAAGCATTTTTATAGTTCCACCTTCCATGGAGAGAAGTCCATTTGTCCTGACATTTTCTACTAGACGTTCGGGATCGAAACTCCATGAAAAGTCAAGAGTTATGTTTTCTCCAAGTTCCTTTTGTTCTGGACAGATAAAGTTATGTACATAGTGTGTTGTATTTATTTGTCTGGTGCCGGTGTTCCTAAAGTTGTAGTCAATGACAAATCCGTTGTCTCTAAGGGCAATTGATTTTGTATAGATATAGCTATAACCGTTTACAAGACCGCTGGTACAAATCAAAGTTATAGTATCATCGCTGTAGTTTACAGAATGTTCAAGCTTTTTCATCTTATATGATTTAGCAAAGAAATATGCTTCACTGTCTTTTGTAAGCCAGCCTGTACCTATTTTTGGAAAAAAATCTCCTTCCTGAACTTCGTCATAGCCTACAGGATTTTTAATTCCGAACTCCTCGTACAGCCCTTGTCCGTTCTGAGCCTCGTCAAAATTATCAACTGTTTCTTTGGAAAGGAGATTTATCCCCTTGTAGTTAATTTGAATAACAGCACCATTGTGGTCAAATCTGCAGCCTTTGTAAAGTTCTCCCGGAAGACTTACCGTAAGGCTTAATGTATTGTTTTTCAATATATAAGGCATACTGCATTATACACATGAATCCAATAATTGTGAATAGATATATAATATACTAAGTCCGGAAATTCGACAATAATTTTTGCACTGTCTAAATTTCTTAAATAGCAAATTTGTGATGTCTTGAAGAAGGACAAATTCGATGGAAAAAAATATATACGGACAAGTTCAAATGCGATGTTGCGAGAGAGACCTTAAGGGTCTGTCGGAAAACATGCGGATGTTGCAGTTCCAATCCTTAAGCTCCCGAAGGGCGTCAGAAAAAAATATCTCACAGGCATGGCCAGGCAATACTGTACGACTTCTTTTATTCCCCTGCAGTGCACCAGGCTGTTTCCACACAATGCACACATGATACATTTGAATATTCTTAGAGAAATTTCTTGTAACTAAAATTCCTGGACTGAAAAAGTTGAATGCAAAATCACCGTTCCGGGTTTGGTGATTGGGTACAAGATAAAAGGGTGTAAAGATATCCCCGAAGAAACCAGACAACAGCGAACATTCCGTGTAAAGTATCTGTTCTGCCGCAAGTTTTATGTGGCAACTCATTTTCACCGCCACCCCAGCTGAAACCGGCTTTCATATTTGAATTTGTCAGATTGGTTTTGCACAAAAAGAGGTACGCCCATATAAAAATCATAACCGCATGTGCTGCATTGCTCATCAGGATGAGGCTCCGCCATTTGAATGATCCGGAAAATATTTTGACCTTTCTTCTGCAATAATAATCATCATAAAGGAAGTTCTCTTTTCCACCATGACAAAATGATTCACATAATGGAAAGAGAATATAATCCTGGTTTGGGCATGGCTGGGAATCATATGGGCATGCGAAGAATTCATTAGATTACATCCAGCATTACGGATTATCAAAGACTGATTCCAGGGAAAAATTCCGGCACAGCCACTCAGGAAAAATTGGACATTGACCTCAGAAGACTCTATTCGTGAAATAAGAAAGGGAGCATGAAGCGTCGTGACCTGCATGACTTTTTTCAAAGAAATTGCGGACAAACATTGGCACTATCAGTTTTCCGGTTCCATGTTTCAAATAAAACAAAAAGATTGAAACAAAACCATATATAACTTTGTAATTTGGTGATATACTTTCCATGAAAAACTGTCGGAGCAGTAGTTTAATTTCATCTGTCTATATTGAATAGAAAAAAAAGGAAACCATTATGAAGCTCTTAATAATCAGACACGGACAGTCGGAAGGTGATATTCTGAATCTGCAGGAAGGACGGGCAGATTATTCTCTAACAGAAACAGGACATTTGCAGGCAGAAAAATTAGCTGCCTTTCTGAAGGACAATTACAGGATAAGCAGAATATATTCCAGTCCCATGAAACGTGCATCCGCCGTTGCAGAAACTGTAGCAAACGTCTGCGGTGCCGTCATAGAATATGATGATGACCTAAAGGAATACGACAACGGTCTTCTGGCAGGTCTCAGCTTTGACTATGCCAGGACCAGGTATCCTGAAAAGAATGTTGCATACAGCGAAAGTATTTATGAAAAGGAAAGCATGAAAGACTTCAGCGAAAGAACTCTTTCAGTCCTGAAAAAAATTATTTCAAAGAGCAATGAAGACGAAACTGTTGCAGTAATAACTCACGGCGGTGTAATCAGCCAGTTCTACAAATGCCAGCTGAAATTGCCTGATTCTTCCAAAGTATTTTTTTATTCAGGTGATACCGGAATCCATGAATGGATGATCAGCGAAAACAGTACACTCATCCTGAAATCAAATTTCACCTCGCACCTTGATGATGAAGTCATCAGAATGGAATCGGAGTCAAAGAAGCTGAATGTCTCTTACTTTGCGGGAGGCTGCTTCTGGTGCATCACGCCCATATTTAAAATGTACGGAGCCTACAAAAGTCTGTGCGGTTATTCAGGCGGAGATGAGGTGAACCCCTGCTATGAGGATGTCAAGAAGCAGAAGACAAGTCACCGCGAAACCATAGCAGTAGAGTATTGCAGTGAAAAGGTGAGCTATGAAAATCTGGTTGACATATTCCTGGCAAACGTTGACCCATTTGACAAGGACGGACAGTTTATTGACAAGGGACATTCATATACCCTCGCAATCTATTACACAAATGAAGAAGAAAAGCTTGTCGCGGAAAGGAAGGTTTCTGAACTGCAGGCAAAAACAGGAAAGCAGGTATACATTGCCATAGAAAAACTGAAGAACTTCTACGAGGCCGAAGAATATCATCAGGACTATTACCTCAAGAATCCGGATGCCTTTGAAAAAGAACTCAGGGAATCAGGAAGGAAGGCCTGATTCCAAAATGAAGAACATGGCAGATTTCCAGAAAAGAAACCGTGAATGAAAAGAGCCGGACGGATGTTATTCTGCCCGGCCTTCTTCTTGTTCGGGAAGAGATTCCGCTGCCAGGTTCAAGGAAATATTCATTGTTATCTTTTCTTCAATAAAATTAATGTCCTTCGGAGTTTTCTTCAGGGATTTCATTACCTTTGCTGCAGCAGGAACTCATGAACCGTTCTCTACAAATGCTGCCGTAGTAGAAGACATACCCAGCACATTCATAAGAATCTTCACATGCAAAATCTGAGACCGCAACTTACGGACATCCATTTGCCCTTAAAATTTCTGCAGACCCATTGGCAGCCTGACTTGTTTGGCCGTAAGCAGATATATAAGCAATGACCCCTCCGTCACTTTCCGCATCATAGTTTGACCATATGTTGTAATACTTCAGATACGTACCATATCAGAATCAGGAGCAGGTCCGCGGAGAGGACAATTTTTTTTTCAATCTGAATACCTGTGCCTTCTTCAGAACCGCCTGGGCATTGGCTTCAGGTTTTCAGGCATCTGCACTGAACAAAACTTTATCCATACTGCCATGAACATAACTTCAGGCCGGAGAACATTTGGAGCTGCAATGAAATTAAGTACATGATTCCCGAACCCAAGAGTACCACCTCTCTTTATGACAGTCTGACGATATTCATATTCCGTGCCGAACATGCTCTTCAGGATATTTTCCATAAAGGACTGCACGTTTTCAGCCTGTTCCTCGAAACAATCAATACTGTGTTGATTTACACCAACATATCTGATGCTGTCCGAAATTTTCATTAAAATACTGCTTAAATTTATTATTCATTTTATTTTCCAGTGCAAAGCTCATCGTAAGGACGGGTTCTCTTGCCCCGGTTCCCATGCTGCAATTAAAATCAGGACAAAAAAAAGCAACATACAATTTTTTACTTGATTAATTTAATTATTAGTGATTTTCCTTTTTAAACCATTACATTACAAAGACTTAAAAATTCTTTCCTTGACTTGCAGAAATTTTGCCCCTACAATTTTCACAGGAGACCCGGGGAAATAAATTTCCGGGGTCCGTATACCCAATGCGCACAGGAGGATTATGGCGTATGACAAAAAGTAAAAAAATGCTGGCGGCAATCTCTGTCAGCATAATGTCAGCACTGCTTATGCTTTCAGGATGTTCTGGCATTCTGGATTCAACTGCAGCGGCAGAAAATGAATCGGAATCAAGAACCTTATACAACTATGATCAGTCGCTTTCCGGCATCTACTACATCAGGAATGCATTCAGCGGACTTTATCTGGATGTAAACGGCGGATCTTCGGAAAACGGAACGAACATTCAGCAGTACCAGTACAACGGTTCCGCCGCACAGCAGTTCAACATTGTTCCGGCAGGAAACGGATACTATGCCATCAAGACAGTAAGTTCGGGAAGCAAAAAAGCTCTTGACGTATGGTCAAAGGGAACGGCAGACGGAACGAACATTGCGATCTATACTTACAACGGAGGAACAAACCAGCTGTTCAAATTTGTAAGACAGAATGACGGAAGCTACGCGATTCTTTCAAAGATAACAGACGACAGATCAGGTCTCGATGATTATGGCTGGAGCACACAGAACGGCGGAAACGTATGCCAGTGGGGATACTGGGGAGGCGCATGCCAGCACTGGATACTCACAAAGGTATCATCTTCTGCAGGCACTCCGTCAAACAGCGGAAGCCAGAACCCGGGAAACAGTTCAGGAAGCTCAGGGTTCAATACATCAAGCAAGACCTTTGCAAAAAATCTGAAGGCCGGATGGAACCTTGGGAACACTCTAGATGCTTTTACAGATGATCCTTCCTACACGGCAGGTCTCGGTCTGAATTCAGAAACCTGCTGGAGCCAGCCGAAGACGACAAGAGAAATGTTAAGGGGAATCAGAAGCGCAGGGTTCACTACAATAAGAATTCCTGTTACCTGGCACAACCACATAACAGGTCCGGACAACAGAATTGATCCCCAGTGGATGGCAAGAGTAAGGACAGTTGTTGACTGGGCAATGGGGGAAAATCTTTACGTCATCATCAACATTCACCATGACAACATCTCTCCTGCGGACTCTGCAAGAGGCATCAGGGGATACGTCATCAATTCAGCATACGCAAATACTTCAAAGTCATATATCTCAGCTGTATGGAAGCAGATAGCTTCGGAATTCAAAAACTACAACGACCATCTGATTTTTGAACTTCTCAATGAACCTAGAAATGTTGGCGGCAGTGATGAATGGTGGGTCGGAGATTTCAATGCAGCAAGGAATTACAACAGCATCATCACTTCCTATGAGCAGACAGCAATTGAGGCAATCAGGACAACAGGCGGAAACAACTCAAAGCGCTATCTCATGGTTCCTGCTTACGGAGGATCATTTTCAAACCTGAACTCATACACACTTCCAGAGGACGGCGCCGGTGACAAGCTTATAATCAGCTACCACGCTTACTCCCCTTATAATTTTGCCATGTACAGCTCAGGCACATTTGATACAAGCTTTGACCAGCAGGACAGGAACGAGCTGGACAGCATCTTCAGCACGGCAAGAAAACTCTTCCCAAATACAGGAATCGTGATCGGAGAAACAAGTGCCTCAAACAAAGGCAATCTAGCATCCAGAGAAGCATGGACGGAATACTTCTTCGGCAAGGCCTACAGTTCCTATGACTGTTCGGTAATCATCTGGGATAACGGCGCCTACTCCGCAAATCCAACATCAGGAGAGCAGCACGGATATTTCAACAGGACTGCAGGAACCTGGTACTTTCCTTCAATCATTTCAAGGGCGATCAGGGCGGCAGGATCCATACCGGGTTCACTGAAGCAGAGCAACTAAACTGAAGAACACAAGACTTTGTTCCCGCGGCTACGAAAGCAGCTGAAAACAGCACTTCCTGTTGCCGCGGAATTTTTCCAGACTAAGCCAGAGACCTTATCTCTTGTGAATCAAGACATTCCTTGACAGAAGAAATGAAATCCTCATTCGTATACCGGCTGCCCACCAGGTCCACCAAAAACGATGCGGCGAAAGTGAAGACAGAATCATAGTCTTCTGCCTGCTCAAATTTCTGCTGCCACAGGACGTCTTTTTCAAAGAATTTCCTGCAGCAGGAAGGACAAGACGGCTCCAGAGCTCTAAGCATTTCCATGGAACTGAATTCATCTGCAGCCGGAAGCTTTGCGAACAGAAGCTTAAGGAAGAAAAGATTTTCCCCGTCTGACGGAAGGGAATCATAGAGATCCTTGTCAAAATGATTTTCATTAAGCTCAATGTATCTTTCAAAGAAATTATAGGCCAGCGCAGGATATTTATTCAGGTACCTGAACAAATATTCCTTTACGGAAGCCCTGTCTGCACTGGTATAAGGCAGAAAGTCCAAAACCATATCATATTTTTCCATGGACATTCCGCTGTAAAACATTTCATCTACAAGGCCACGGGACCTGATGCATTCAAGGAGCTCTTCCCCTGCCTGTCCTGGAATGATGCTGCCGGAAGTATAGATGAACTCAAAAAACTGAAAGGCACAGCAGTAGTCATCAGGACTGCCATGACAGATCATCTCATGAATCACCTCGTAAACAGAATCCGCTGCAGCACCCTCAAGCAGATTCCTTGCGGAAGTGCCGGGAGCATTTGTTCCAGCAAAATCATTCCTGACATATTCCCTGATTTCTTCCCCGCTGAATGACCGCTGGTTTTTCTAAAAAAAAAGCCCCATCCCTATGCTCCTTCACCGTGTATTGCAGGTTCCCCTTTTCACCGGAAAACTCTTCACTAAATAATCGGCATATAGAAAAATAATTTCCAAAAATCAGGACGGGAAAAATCTGCAAATGACGAACAACTTTTGCTTTAAGAAAATACAGCCAGTATTGACGGTCCCTTTAAAAATCCTGTATAATTTCCAAGGTATGCATGTCAAGGGAATGAAGTGCTCCCGGGGCGAAAGCCTGAACCGCTTAATGAAAGCTGATGACTTCTGCGAAAATTACGCAGGTGGTGTCAGCTTTTTTTTGTATTTGCGAGGATTATCATGATTTTTAGTGTTGCTCTGATTCTTTTTTTTGGAATGACTGCCGGAGAACTGTGCAGAAAGATTCGTGTTCCGTCTCTCTTCGGCATGATTCTCACGGGAATTTTTTTAGGCCCCTCCATGTTGGATCTCATGGACAGTTCCATACTGGACATTTCCATACCGCTCAGGAAAATCGCGCTGGTTGTCATTCTGCTTAGGGCTGGACTGAAACTGAATCTCTCTGACCTTAAAAAGAACGGACGCTCAGCCGTTCTGATGTGCTTTGTGCCAGCTGTCTTTGAAATTACAGGCATGATAATTCTTGCTCCTCTTTTTCTGAACATTTCTCGTCTCGATGCAGCCATACTGGGAGCCGTAGTCGCAGCAGTCTCTCCTGCAGTTGTCGTTCCGAAGATGCTGAAGCTGATGGATGAAAAGCGTGGAACAGCAGAAGGGATTCCTCAGATGATACTGGCAGGAGCCAGCGTGGATGATGTATTTGTGATCGTCATGTTTACAACCTTCACATCTCTTGCAGGAGGCGAAGGAATTTCCCTGTGGAGATTCGCTTCAGTTCCCGTTTCCATTCTGACAGGATGCCTTGCAGGATTCTTTGCCGGAATAATGCTCTGCACATTCTGGAAGAAAATACATATCCGCGATACCTCAAAAATTATTCTGCTGCTCTGCCTTTCATTTTTTATGATCATCGCCGAAGAAAAATTCTCAAGGATAATTCCTTTTGCAAGCCTGATCGGTGTCATGGCAGGCGGCCTGGCAATAAAAATGAAAAACAGGGAAGTCGCCTCCAGGCTTTCTGAAAAGCTCAACCGTCTTTGGGTTCCTGCAGAAATTTTTCTTTTCGTTCTGGTGGGCGCCTCCGTAAAAATAGAAAGCGTTGCTGGCAACGCAGGCATAATAATTGTGCTGCTGATTCTAGTAATAGCCGTCCGCATGGCGGGAGTCTTTATATGCGTAGCCGGAACAGAACTTTGCTTCAAGGAAAAGCTATTCTGTGCAGCAGCATACGTTCCTAAAGCTACAGTACAGGCTGCGATAGGGGGCATTCCTCTAGCCATGGGGCTCGGATGCGGTGAAATAGTTCTTTCCGTTTCCGTCATGGCAATTTTAATTACCGCCCCGCTGGGAGCATTCTTCATTGACCTGACTTACAAAAAATTTCTGAAGCAGGAAGACAACGGAACCGGAACAGGCTCTTGAAGGGCTGTAACATTGTCGCAAGAGAACAAACCTAATGAACCTGTACACAGCGGCTCCTCAGGTTTAAGGGCACCTCTATAACCCCTAATTGAGGTGCACCGTCTCTCGGCACTGAAGACTTTCGCCAGCCGCCTGCATTATATTTTTAGGCAGAAAAAAATCTGGCTGCCAATGAAAAGAACCGGACTCCGAAACCACCCGGAAACCGCCGAAGAAATTCAAAACTTTAACGAATGAAGATTCCTGTTTTTTCCTCGGGGCCAAAAATGAATGACGCACGGTCATAAACTCCGTCAGATCTTAAACAAGTCAACCTGCATATTTATCTGCGTTATGGAATCCTGCATGGTTGAAACAATGTCCCCCAGAGCAGATTCCTTTTCGCTTACCTTCTTAGCGCTCTCCTGCATCTGGTTTACGCTTCCCCTCATACTTGAGGTCACGTTCTGAAGATTCTTTACGCTTTCAAGGATTGTCTTGTTTCCGTCAGCCATCTCCATTGATGCAAGGCGGACTTCCTGCGTGCTGTCGTTCATGGAAAGTAGAGCCTGTGAAATCTGCTTCGAACCGGAATTCTGTTCCTCCATTGCATCCTTTATGAGACGCACAATCTTATCTGTCTCACGTATCTTAGATTCAACGTTCATGAAGGCCGCGCTTGACTCACCGGAAGCCTCTACCACATCCTCAATAAGTTTTCTGATTGCATTAAGCTGATTGCCGATTGTCTTTGACTGCTCCGTTGAAGTCTCAGAAAGCTTTCGGATTTCATCAGCGACAACGCTGAATCCTCTTCCGGTCTCACCAGCATGAGCAGCTTCGATTGCCGCGTTCATGGCAAGAAGGTTAGTCTGTTTTGCAATCGCCGCGATAACGGAATTAGCCTGCTGCAAAGATGCGCTCTGGTCCTCAATCATGCTTATCTTAGAATTAACGTCACCCTGTTTTGCAGCACCATCCTGGACTTCATCCGCAAGAGATACGAAGGAGGAAGCCATCTTCTCGACACTGGAATTTACGCTGCCGATGTTGCCGATCATTTCCTCCACCGCAGAACTTGCAGAGCTTACACCGGATGTCTGCTTTTCAATCATGCGCTCAAGACTTTCTATGTTCGAGGCAATTTCATTTACAGCAGTGACAGTCTCCCCGACGTTGTCCGCCTGCAAGAGAATCTGCCCGTTGACATCAGAAATGTTTCCGAGAATCTCGTTTATGGACCTGGACGTATCACCAGAAATAACATTCAAATCCGCGCCCGCATTCCTGAGATTAAGTTCCGAATCCTTGAGGCTTGAAACAATTACCTGAAGCTTTTCCGTAAACCTGTTCACGCCCATAACCACGGAACCTATTTCATCCTTCGTGGAAATGCTGAGCCTCTTTGTAAGATCCGCGCTGCCGCTGGAAAGATCCCCAATGGCCTTGTCAACAGAGGCAATAGGCTTTGTAACCCAGCTGATGATAATCGCACCGAGAATGAAAATGAAAAGCATTGATCCGAGAAAAGAGATAAGCAGCACCACGGTAAGACCATTGATTTCGTCCGCAAAATCCGCATAGGGGGCCGGAATGAATACTGACCAGTCGGATTCCGGAATAGGCGTATAGGCAATTACCATGTCCTCACCGTTAAAGGACCCCAGGACAATGTCAGCATTACCCTTCACCATGTCCTGAATCGCATTGAGCAGAACATCATTCGAAGCAATATCCTTTATCCCCATGGCCGCAGAAATTGTATTGTCATCCAGCATGGCCTTGTCATAATCCGTACAGCCGATAACAGAATTCGTAGGCCTATCAATTATATACACGAGAGTATTTTCACTGGGATGAATCTCAGAAACTATGTGGCACAGTTCAAATCCGTCAATCGTAGAAAAAACAGCTCCCGAAATCTTGTTGTCCTCATTATAAAAAGGAACCGCATATCCCTGTCGGAGAATATCATCAGAA
The DNA here is from genome assembly GCA_045642665.1 of Treponema sp. Taxonomy (GTDB): domain Bacteria; phylum Spirochaetota; class Spirochaetia; order Treponematales; family Treponemataceae; genus Treponema_D. Next base: position 12,068 of record JAZUJH010000147.1, on the reverse strand, counting down.
GAATCAATATAAGGAATTGATACGGAATATTTACCGGAAAGCGCATCAGGCAGGAATGTATAGTCGGAATAATCCCAAAGAGTATCTCCCCCGTCACAGTCATAGCCGAAAGTGTCATTGTCGACTACGATTATTTCATTATAGGAATCGCCGGTCCTGCTGTGAATCCACGAAACATATTTCTGCTTGTCGTACAGAGAATATTCATCGCTCTCCACCTGATACATCCTTGCAATTTTTTCAAGGACTCCAAGTTCCTTATCATTCTTCGCCTTAACAGATTCCTTAACAGAATTTGCAATGGCACCCATTTCAATCTTAATCTGTTTTACCAGGGCCTTTTTTGAACTGATGCTGACCGTAATGAAGGCCAGCACATTTGAAACCAGCAGGACAAGGGCTATAGGAAAAAGTATCTTCCACTTCATCTTTATGTTCATTCTTGCTCTCCGTAAAATTAGATTATAAAGGGGACCTCTAGAAATTACAATTTTTAGGGATGTCCAAAAATAATATCCGTCTCTGATAACAATTGATTATATCACACATATAGCAAAAAAATACGCTGGCAGGAAAATCATATTAAAATTTCTTTGGATGCTGAAAAAATGAAGCAGGAATCCTGATTTTACGGATCTGATACCGCAATGGATGGAAAATGATTTCATATACAACTGCAACATCTTTGCATCCGGATTACATGTAACAGGGTATTTAAAATTTATGCACAGAAACTTTTTCAAAAGCTTTGACTAGTCATAAACATAATCCACATTGCTCTCATTATATCATGAAAACGTAAGAAAAAGGGGATTTTGTAAAAAAATGCCCAGAATTCGTAAGAATCCCAGACATTTCATCCCAAAATTTTAGCCGCAACCACTACCGTTAAACCCGTTCCAGTTTATGTTTGCACCTAAAAGATGAGTGACTTTTCAGTAAATTTCACTAAAACTGAAGGAATTTCCTCAAAAAAACGCCAAGATACCACCAGGCACTACTCCCAATTCTTCAAAATTTTCTAGCTACAAAATTGATTCAAATTTCTAGTCAGTTCGAATCCTGCTGTGCCAAAATTACTCGCTTTATCCTCAATATTCAGGTCCATCAGTCAAAAAGGTCCATTCAAATTTCCTGCGTTTCTGTACTCGTTTCTGTACTAATGATGAAAGACGTAAATTCAAAAAAAATCATGCTATTTCACATTTTTTTTAACTTGGCACGATATTTGCTCTATATTAAGTGTAGCAGGAACTAAAAAAAGTTCTGAGCTACAAAATCAGGAAACCCAAAAAGCTTCCGGCCATGTTCAATTATCAGGAGGTTACGATATGAACGAATTAGCACTTTTTAATGACTTGTTTGATGGACTTGAAGATGACGGATATTTAATGCCATCCTTCAATTTAAGAAAAGCTTTTGCTGCTCCAAAAGTTGATGTAAAAGAAGAAAAAGACTCTTATCTTCTGGAGATGGATCTTCCTGGAAAGACAGACAATGACATCAACATTGAACTGGACAGAAACGTCCTTACAATTTCTTCCCAGACAAAATCTGAAAAAGAAGAAAGGAAGGAGGAAAAAGCTGAAGCCAAGGCTGCAGGTAAATATTTAATCAAGGAAAGGTCTTACAGCAAGTTCTCACGCAGCTTTACTCTTCCTGAAGATGTGGACAGAGAAAACCTTTCTGCAAAAGTAACAAACGGTGTTCTGACTGTAACAATGCCTCGCAAGGCTGTTGCCGCTCCAAAACGTATTGCAATCACGACCGCTTAATGGAGGACGGTTATGGGTGCCAAAAACAAGATGAATAAAGGGCATCCCTAAACAATAAAAACATTTGAAAGAAAAGAAACTGGAACGACATCAGAAACATGCTCACACAACTGAGCAGCTTCCGATAGATTGTTAAAAATGAACGTCTGGCTGATAAACAACCAGACGTTTTTTTTATGACGGGTACCAGAAAGAATGGGAGGCGCGGACTCTTTTCCGTAAATTCAGTAGGCTGCGGTAAAAAAGATTAGTGCGAATTACTCGCTTGCAGCTGGCAGCTACTGTTCATTCTTCGGATATAAAATACGATTTGATTTTTTCAAGAGTCAAATGATTTAAAGACAACTTGCCCGTAAAAGCAGGCTGTCTTTTTTTTATAAAAAGTCGGGCAGACGGCCTCCGTACATGATGCACATTTCACCGTAAGCCGGTCCACGGTTACGAACTGGCCCGGTCCTGCTATTTTATGAATTTACAGAAAGACTTTCTCAGAGTCCTTTTTTTCAAAGGAATTGCGAATAATTCTTGGCACGATCTAAAATCATGGGTCGCACGTATATTAGCACAAAAGAAAGAGAATTGACATACCTTTCCCTAAAAGCAATGAACCCGGTGCACAGATTTCTTGTTCAGCTGAAGAGTGAAATTATCTGACTCAGATCCTGCATTTCGGCAGTGATAATTTTTTTTGTGTCTCCGTCACAGGGAGCCTGGTCAGGAATCATTATAACATCCAGTCCTGCTCTGCTTGCACTTAATACTCCGTTAGGAGAATCCTCCACGGCAAGACATTCTTCTGCTTTCAAACCAATCTGATTTACTGCAAAAAGATAAACATCTGGAGAAGGTTTTCCTTCTTTCATGTCCCTGGCAGATACGATTCGGTCAAAATACTGGAGAAGACCTGTCCGCTGTAAAAAGTTCCGGGCCTTTGCTTCGGGAGATGCTGTCGCAATGCAAGTCAGTATTCCGTTGGCTTTCAGGAATGACAAAAGTTCTTCGGCTCCCTTTTTTGTCTGCAATCCGTTCTGCTCTATAAGCCTGTTCAAATAGACATTACGGATTTGTACCATTTTTTCGTAGTCAAAGTTGCTGTCGCCGGAAAATTTTTTTAAGGTTTCCTGCACAAAAGGCCTTCCAAGGGATCTGATAAAAAGATACTGGTCATCAGTCATCTTATAGCCTGCTTCTTCGAAAGCCTGGGGCCATGCCATGCGATAATACTTCTCCGTATCTATTATTGTTCCGTCTAGATCAAATATTAGTGCTCTGTACTTACTCATATTTTGCAAATTAATATACACCATTTGAAAGGTTTTAGTCAAACTGAATGAAGGAGAAACTGGTAGATGTGTCGGGTCAGCAGAATTAAGGGCACCTCTATAAACCCTAATTGAGGTGCACCGTCGAGTTTAAAACCGCTGAATTGACGCGGTTTTAAATATCGCATTTCTAAAGTTACCTCTAGAAAACTGAAATTTTTAGAGGTTCCCTTAAGTATTCGTGTATATCTGCGTTCCATAAAATTGCACTGATGGATATGCTTCAACGGCGGAGAGTATTTCTTTTCGGACCTGAACTACAGAAATTGTAAGTTAAGGGATGTTTCCGAGAAGAATTTTGTAGTCCCGGATTTCTTCCTTGAGCCGGCCACCAGTCTTGTTCATAAGATTGCTCCCGTAAGGATTTTAGTTTATTATGCGACGAAATTTTGTTGATTTATAAACTGAGCTATGAGAAACCGACGGTCCGCTTTTTTGGTTGCTGCATCTATTGTTTTTTTCGGTCTTAAGTCAGGACCGGCAGATTTTAGGTTTACATGCAGTGCCGGAAGAGGCGGAACTGCAGAAACAGTTCAGGCAGATAGAATTCGCTTTTATTTTTTGAATTCCCTGCCCAAAGAAAGGTATTTTCACTATCGGATATTTATGATAAAATGGGCTGGTTCAAGGGCAGTGTCTGCTTTTGTGCTTTTATGAGTCCGTATGGACCGTAAATTTCAATTTATCTTAGAGGCAAGAAAATGGCATTAGTTTCAGCTGTAGAAATGGTAAAGAAGGCCCATGAAGGTCACTATGCAATTCCAGCATTTAACACAAACAATCTTGAATGGACAAAGGCAATCCTGGCTGGTATTCAGGAAGCCCAGTCTCCAGCAATCATTCAGACATCTGAAGGCGCTGCAAAGTACATGGGCGGATACAAGACTGTAGTTGATATGGTTAACGATCTCTACGTTTCTATGGGAATCACAGTTCCAGTAGCTCTTCACCTCGATCACGGTACATACGAAGGTGCAAAGAAGGTTATTGAAGCTGGTTACACATCAGTAATGTTCGACGGTTCACACTTTGATTTCGATGAAAACGTTGCAAAATCCAAGGAAATCATTGGTCTTGCACACGCAAAGGGAATGTCTGTAGAATGCGAAGTAGGTGGCATCGGTGGTGAAGAAGACGGTGTTGCTTCTGAAGGTGAACTTGCAAATCCTGAAGAATGTAAGAACATCGCATCTCTCGGAGTAGACTTCCTCGCAGCAGGCATCGGTAACATCCACGGTAAGTACCCGGCAAACTGGAAGGGTCTTAACTTTGACCAGCTCGACAAGATCAATACAGCAGTAGAAGGAAAGCCTCTCGTTCTCCACGGAGGTTCAGGTATTCCTTTTGACCAGGTTCACAAGGCTGTTACGCTTGGTGTTTCCAAGGTTAACATCAACACAGAACTTCAGCTTGAATTCGCAGCAGCTACACGCAAGTACGTAGAAGCAGGCAAGGATCTTGAGGGCAAGGGGTACGATCCTCGTAAACTTCTTAAGCCAGGTTTCGATGCAATCACAGCAAAAGTTATCGACCTCTGTAAGGCTTTCGGTTCAGCAGGACAGGCTTAAATCTTCATGGAACCTCTAAAAACACGATGTCTAAAGCCTTGCAATTTCAAGGCCTTAAACTCGGCAGGCATCTCTAAAAAATAATTTCAGGAGATGCCCTTTACTGAACATGGCTGCCGGGAAAACCTGGCAGTTATGAGGGGCGGTAGATTTTTCTGCCGCCTTATTTATTTTGAACGGAATAAAGTTTCAACTCAGGAATCTTGCTATCAGTTCCAAATACAGCCGAACCTAACTCTCCTGCTTTTAGATTGATTTTGTCTGCAATGGAAGCAAGTACATCAGCCTCTGAATTGTTCAACTCATCTTCAACAGTTTTTTTATATTCCGTTGCAGATTTCCAGTTTTTAAGGGCTTCTGTTTTTTTGCTTAAAGAATTAATTTCATTTTCATAGGCCGAGATTTTCTGCTCAGAAACATTTTTTCCTGTTCGAACTCCGTCTTCATAATTTCAGAGATTTTTACATGGAAGTTCTCAATTGTTTCCAGTTTTTCAATATTTGCATCAGGGAAAAACTCTGTAAGACGGTTCAAAGTTGCTGTCGGAATAAAACTCTCCCCTTCCAGATTCTTTTTGAGGTATTCAAGATTATCTCTTTCAATTGTCAATTTCCTCTTGAGAACAGTAATTTTATTACGGAATATCAGTGCTTTTTTGTCAAAATCAATGTCCGTTTTCCCTGGCATTGTAGAAACATCACCTTCTAAGACTTTTCTAACACATGTGTGCGATGCCTCTCCACAACTTTTGATTATGACTCTTTCTTCTTTCAACCTTGCGATTTCTCTCTGTTCCGCCCTTTCTGAAATATCATTCCGCTCTATCCTGAACGCTGACACGACGCTCTCAAGGAACCGCTTCTTCCAGCTTATGAGCTGGATCGGGTGAACGTTGTTTTCCTCTGCCGCCTTGGATATCTTTTTTCAGTCCTGCACAGATTATCCTGGACATTTATCATTCACACTCATCATCAGATGATGTCATTGCTGTGTTCCTTTATTTTTCGGGCACATTAAAACAGGTTTACTGAAAAGTGGTTTGGTAGTAGAATGATTCCATGTGGTTAGTTTTTGCAATATTGTCATCAATTTTTGCAGCCTTAACATCTGTACTTGCAAAAATTGGAATTGAAGGTGTCGGTTCTAATCTTGCTACTGCAATCAGAACCTGTGTAGTTGTTCTCATGTCCTGGGTCATGGTATTCGTTACCCACCAGCAGAGCGGGCTTACGGAAATCTCAAGACGCAGCTGGATTTTTCTTGTACTGTCGGGACTTGCGACAGGTCTCAGCTGGCTGTGCTATTACAGGGCCCTGCAAATCGGAGATGCATCGAAGGTTGTTCCTGCAGACAAGATGAGCGTAGTCCTTACACTGATACTTGCCTTCATATTTCTTCATGAACAGGTCACCGTGAAAAACATAATCGGATGCACATTAATTTCAGCGGGGACCCTGTTCATGTATCTGTAAAAAAGCCTGGAGACAGTAAAAAAAAATTGCAGCCAGATTTACTGTGACCGCAAATTTTTTTTCAGATATGCTGCACAAGAAGATTTATCAGTCCGAGGACAAGACCTATGAGAGCTCCCAAGTTAACTATTGTGTTCAGCTCCTTTTTCATGACCCCAAGAATCAATTTTTCAAGTTCATCAATATCCATGTCATTGATTTTACTTTCAACAATCTCGGAAATGTTTATACTGTCAAGAATCTTTCCGCTGCCCTCGGAAATGATTTTCCTGAACAAGGAAGCGGTGATGCTTCTTAGCATCATTTCCTGTACATCAACTTTCCGGAGAAGTTCAGCCACAGATTTTTTGTCAGCCTCATCTATCCTGTTTCTTATCATCGTCCTAATGAAGTCTCCGCCCTCTGTTTCCAAAAGCCTCTTAATTTCATCATCCGCAGGCTGAGCAAGCGATGCGATGAAATCCTTGGTGATGAACATCTTTATCATGGGATTCCTGATGCTGTCCATTATGACAGGCGCAACCTTCTGCACTATCAGTGAAGCGAAATCTATTTTACCAAGTTCCGCAACAATCTCCCCACCAAGTGCCGAAGCTATTTTTTCTTTGCCGTTCTCATACATCGCGTCAGGCAGGTCTGTTAATCCGGTCACAAGCTGGTGTACGGGAAGTCCAAGTTTCTTTACAACTGATTCACTCAGATTTTCAATCACGCTGTCAGAAAGGATTTTGTTTTGAATATCATCCTTCGTAAGAAGATTCTCTCCTACGGCCTTACCTATTGCACGGGCAAGACGAGGTTTCCCCTTCGGAATTACGCCGGGAGTAAAAGGCAGGACATGTCCGAAAAGCTTTACAGGCTTCCTCGGATAGAAAAGCATTTTAACTGCAACAAGGTTCGTAAAATATCCGATAACTGCACCTATTACAGGACCCGCAGCATTTTTTAGTATCATCAACCACATATCAAATCCTCACACGTCTATATAAAATAAGAAATCCCCGAAGAAAAATCAACAATAATTTTTTAGCGGCACATAATTTTCGGTACCCTGAAAAACATTCAGTCCTGGAAAAACAATGCACAGCACGTAATTGATTTCGTTTATGAGACCAACATAATTATGGGCATCTCTAAAAATTGCTCTGTGCCTTCTGCCATTCATAATGGCCTGATCCTTTCTACTGATGAAATACCAGCTGGACTAGTCAGACAGACTCTCCGCGGATTACCGGGCTGGGAATTATTTTCGCGCCGGACTATCAGGTATTCAGACGCCTGCTTCCGGAACTTGCAGAAGTGTATGAAAAATGCATAAGCCTTTCATATTTTTTTGGATACGTTCTGAACCGGGACGTGACTAATGAAAGGATCAGCAGAAGAAATAATTGAAGCGTGTACAACTTCCATGCGGCAGCATATTCTCCAGGCCCTTACCGTTAGCGGAGAATACACCACTGACCGGACAGGCAAAAAATTTTCTGATATTCCCAGGGCAGCTCTCCACCGCCGCATGAAAATTCTTCTTGATGCAACCGGTTATACAGGTTACCAGGGAGATGCAGAACCACGGACGGGCTTTGCACCATATCCTGTAATTTTTATGACTTCTTGCCTAGATATTCTTAATTCAGCACAAGATTTGAGAAATTTCTATTCATTTTGATTCATCTGTACTCACTCGATTCTAGGTTTCACTTAAGGTTTTTACTTAAAATAAACTAGCCAAATATGGTCAAACTATTTGAACCGGAAAACAATCAGTATCTAATCAGATGATAAACACTGATAACGCCTGCAGTAATTCCCATGTATTCAAGGCATGAAACTGTAATATCAGGAGCAGCCATTTTCCAGTTACCGATATTAAAGAGATAGTAGTAAATCTGGGTCTTATAGAATGCGAAGCATCCGGCAAGGATCACAAGGGAATATATTATACATGGAAGAATCCTGCATGTTTGTGTCGATATTTTTTTATCCAGTTTTTTAAGAGGTGAATGAACATGCAGCGCCAGATGAAAGCTCATAATCATATAAGCCCAGCTTGTACTCATCAGATGAACGGTCCGCCAGAATTGAGTAAACCGCAGTGACGACCATTCAAAAACTGCTCCAGTTGCAAAAACATAACTTACTGCCATCAAGGTCATCAGAACCATCAACACCCAGGCTGTAGAAGTGAGCAGAATCCTCTGAACGTTATACTTCCCCTTTGCTACTGCCTTGTAAAAACTCATGTTCAAAATGTGATGAACTAAAAACAACGCAAAAAGTGCCATTCCAGCATAAGCATGCCAGCCCAGATTCCGCACAGTTCCATGACTCATCAGGAAGATAAAGTCAAAATACATGAGGATATCAACAATGATTTTTGTAAATTTTGGTTTTGTCATTAGTTCTTCACCTGGTTGAAATTAATTCAGTACCTCTATTTTCTAATAAACGTTTTATCCTTTTCAGGAATCTCATCATCGATTTTGTATCGTTCAATTTTCATATGAAGGTCGTATTTTTCCCGAAGTTCCATAATCGTCTTCATCATTGGGGATTTGTGATGTTCGTCAATGGCTTCCTGATTTTCCCAGGAATCGATTAAAAGAACAGTTTCAGAATCTTCCATAGGGAAAAAATATTCGTACTTCAAGTTACCTTTTTCTTCACGGATTTTTTGAACAGTTCCAGAAGAAAGCATTTCTTCGGCAAATTTCCGTGCGCTTCCGTTTTCGCCTGTGTAATAAAGATTTACAGTAATCGCCATTTATTTCTCCTCTTTGGGGCTTCCGGCACTAAAGTGCCGTCGGGTGTTCCGTGGCTTGCTAACGCGCGGTGCTTCGCACTTGCCTTTCGGCAACCACTCCATACCCTAAGCCAAGCACCGCCTTCGAAGCATAGCTTCTCGGAAACTCGCTAAAAACAGTCCACCGGACTGTTTTTCCGGCTTCGCCGTCGCTCCCTACCTCAACTATTTCAAAGTCCTTTCAAAATATTTCTTCAATTCTGCTTCGCTTGTGTTTGCGTAAAATCTTGCACCGCTTTTCCAGACTGCAGTTTTTGATGCGCGGGCTTTCAAGTCTTTTTCTGCACCGCTTATTCCGCTTCCACCACTTGTGCAGAGTGCTACAACTGTTTTACCGCTTAAATCATTCTGTTCAACAAAAGTCCACATGATTTTTGGAGCAGTATACCACCAGATCGGAAATGCCAGAACAACAGTGTCATATTTAGAAAGATCAATTTTTGATTTGATTGCAGGGCGACTATTATTGTCGTTGGATTCTTTTGACGAACGGCTTCTTGAGTCATGCCAGTCTATATCTGCATCTGTGTATGGAATTTCAGGGACGATTTCAAAAAGGTCAGCGTTCAGAGCCTTTGCAGTAGTTTCTGCCAGTGCTTTTGTGTTTCCTGTGCAGCTGAAATAGCAAACAACAGTTTCTGCGTAAGTTGATGTAATCAGAAGACTTCCCAGTAAAAGAGTAAGAAGTGTTTTTTTCATAATTTTTCCTCCAGTATCTTCATTAATAATTATATTTTTCGCAGTCTGATATAGCAAATACTTATTTCAAATGGTTTTCCATGCTTTTTTTCTATATTTATGCTATAATCGGTTTATGAGATTGAATTTTCAGGTTTTGACATATTTCCTGGCCATTGCAAATGAAGAGTCCATAACCGCAGCCTGCGAAGTGCTTCATGTAACCCAGCCAACCGTAAGCCGCCAGATTTCTGATCTGGAAAAAGATTTGGGTGTAATCCTTTTTGAACGAGGGCCACGAAAAATAACTCTGACAAAAGAAGGTATTCTATTTAAAAGGCGGGCGGAAGAAATTCTTTCCCTTATTAACATAACCGAAGAAGAAATTTCCCAGGATTCTCAGGAGCTGGAAGGAACTGTGACCATTGGAGGTGGTGAACTTAAGTCAGTGGATTTTGTATGTGAAAAAATGGCAGAATTCCAGAAGCTGCATCCAAAGGTTTTCTTTGAGTTCAACACCACAACAAGCGACATTATAAAAGATCAGATGGACAAAGGCTTGCTGGATATTGGTATTCTTCTTGAGCCCATAGAAATTGAACGATACGATTATTTTAGGCTGCCTGTAACGGAAAAATGGTGTGTTCTTACTCAGCCTGATTCCAGACTTGCAAAAAAAGATTTTATAGAACCTCCAGATTTGCTGAATGAAAAAATAATTCTTCCCCGAAGAAACAACATAAAAAATGAACTTTCTGCCTGGTTTGGAAAAGACATTACAAAGCTTAATACAGTGGCAACCCACAATCTTAATTCCAATACAGCAGTCATGGTTTCAAAAGGTGTGGGAACGGCCCTGACCGTAGAAACTGAACTTATAAACAGTTTTTCTGGAATTAAAGTCCTGAAATTAAAACCAGAACTGACAGCCAGAACCGTTGTTGCCTGGAAGAAAAATATCCCTATGAATACAGCAACAACAAAGTTTATAGAATTTTTGAGGGAATAGTTTATTCAGATTTGCTGCGTATAAATTTCAAATCTGTTTACCAAAATTCGGATCTTTCTACCCTATTTCCTGTAAACAACTGCAAAGGATTTCCCTTTTACAATTTCAGCAACTTCGATATTTTCAAAACCAGCTTGCTTTCCAAGTTCTACCAAATCCTCCGGTTCAAACTTCTTAAATCCTTTTTCTGCCATCTTTGTTCTGGAAAGCCATTCCTTTGTATAAACGGCATTGATAAAGCATCCACCAGGAACAAGACAGCGACGGATTTCAGAAAGTCCATTTACTGTGTCTGACCAGAAGTAAACTGTATTTATAGAAGAAACTGCATTAAAAGAATTGTCAGGAAACTGAAGATCACAGCAGTCCCCTATTTCAAGATTCAAACGATTAGCGTTCAAAGCCTTTTTGTTTCTCTTTTCTGCAAGAGTTTTCATATCTTCAGAAATATCAATTCCATAAAGATTACAGCCAAAAGATTTATCTGCAAGTTTAAGGAGGTATCCGTTCCCGTAACCGATATCCAAAAGCTTTTGGTTTTTATCAAGTGTCAGCAATGATACAGTTTTCTTATACATTTTCTTGTTAATGATATTCATGCATTTACAGCAGATAAAACCAACAATACCGCGAGGATTCCCGAATTGACTTCCGATGTATTCTGTAAATTTACTCATAAGAATTCCATTATTTTCTGATAAATGACTTGTCCCTGTCAGGAATGTCATCATCACTTCTGTAACGTTCAATCTTCATATGAAGGTCATATTTTTCACGCAGCTCCATGATTTTCTGCATCATTGGAGTCTTGTGGTGTTCATCAATTGCTTCCTGGTTTTCCCAGCTGTCGATTAAAAAAACAGTTTCACGATCATCCATAGGGAAGAAATATTCATATTTCAGATTCCACTTTTCTTCTCTGATTGCCTGGACAACGCCTGAGGAAGTCATTTCTTCTGCAAACTTTCTTGCATTTCCGTTTATGCCTGTGTAGTAAAGATTTACTGTGATTGCCATTTGTAATTCCTCATTATTTTACCAGTCCAGCTCCAAGCTCAAAGACTTTCTTAAACTCTTCTGAGAAAACAGTATTGTGTCTTTCCTTTTAAAATAATCCCAGAACTTTCTGCATCAGAAGACTAACACCTGTAATTCCGGCCCAGCAGCAGAAGCCCATAATCAATGGTTTTCCGCCTGTTTTGATAAGCTTAACTATATTTGTGTTCAGACCTATGGCTGCCATTGCAAGAACGATGAAGAACTTGCTCAAAGTTTTTACAGGTTTGAAAATAGAAGCATCAACGCCACAGGAAACTGCAATTGTTGTAATGATTGAGGCTGCAATAAAATAAAGAATGAAGAATGGGAAAATCTTCTTGAATTCTACTTTTGAAGTTTCTCCGCCAAGTTTCTTTTCCCTGCGTGTTCTTATGAGAGCCAGCAC
>JAZUJH010000146.1:0-7910 GCA_045642665.1 Treponema sp. | reverse complement strand
ACACATGTGTGGTGTTCTAAGTTCTTCTTTCTTTAAGGTAGACTAACTTCGATTCTAGAACACAATAACATAATCATTGGGAGCCGATTATTCATGAGGTAACGGACAGTAAGGAACGTACCCGGACAGTAAGCTGTTATGGATATGATGCCTTTGGAAGAAGGATAATAGTACAGGACAGGGACGAGGCAGCACTAAGAAGTCCATACGATGACTAAAACACAGTTACAAAATTACATTGAAAGAAATAGTAATATCGATTTCAATTACAATTCAAAACGTTATGGAATAGAAAACGTCACTGAATCAGATGGTTCTACGAAAATTCACTTTTGGGAGTGGAATAATACTGATAATTTCTATTTTAAGTTTTCAGAGTTTGTAGATTTTGAAAATAATGTAAAAATAAATGACATTTCACTAGTTGAGATTCTGAAAGACATTGATGATGCAGATATTTTCTAGGAGCTGATTGTGGCAAAGAAACCTGTAAAAGATGTTTTGGTTCTGGCAAATAAAGGGTGCAGAACTGTCAGGAAAATATGAAATACCTGTAATACATGGAACTTCAAAAATTCCTGACAGTTTACCCCTTTTTACAAATTGCGAGAATGAAGAAAACACGCAAACAAAAGCTGTACTTTTTTTCAACTCGATGAAAACTTTGTAAGTTGCCTCGAAAGTGAATCTAAACTAACAAAAAAACTTGAAACATTCAGAAAGTTTCAAAGTGTTATTTCTCCAGATTATAGTGTTTATAGGGATATGCCATTTGCTCAACAAATTTATCAAGTCTATAAAAGCCGAGCAGTAGGAAATTTCCTTATGCAGAATGGTATAAAAGTAATTCCAAATGTTCGATGGGGAGATGAACGTACATATGAATTTGTTTTTGATGGTATTGATAAATTGGGAGTTGTCGCTGTAGGAGTACAAGGTGGTTATCGTGATAAAGAAAATACAGAATACTTTGAACAAGGATTCTATAAAATGCTTGATGTTCTTGAACCGGAAACAATACTTTGTTATGGAAATCTGTCGGATGGTTTAAAATCAGATTGTATTTTTCGAAAAAGCATTATAAAAACCTATCCGACAGAAATTTCAAAAGTTTCTAGAAAAAAAGATTCGTTCCAACAGAAAGAACTTTTTGACTAGATTACCAAGTTACAATAGTATCAACAATTTCTTGTTGCTCACTGGCAGTTTTTCGTAGATAAATACGGGTTGTTTCTATGTTTTCGTGCCCCATAAGGTTGGCAAGTAAGGCAATGTCATTGTATTTTTCAAGAAAGTTCTTTGCGTAACGATGCCTGAAGGAATGAGGATAAACGACTTTCTCGCTGATTCCGTATTTCTTTGCAAATGATTTCAACTGCAGTGCAATTCTGCGTGGAGTTATGAGTTCTCCATAACGGTTTAAGAATAGGTAGCCTTATTTATTGAATTAAATCACACGAGAGCTTCTGGCAAAGTAAGATTCTAGGTTTTACAGGGCCTAGAATCTTAAGGAAAAATTGAGGAGCGTCTTTCACATGAATGCCAATGAAGAAAACGGAATGGAAGAAATGAATAAAGAAATTGATTCATGGTTAAACTGGGCACGGAATTGCAGGATAAATGTTTTCGTGGAATTGCAGAAGATTCTATGAAGTGATCCTTTCAACGATGAAGCATGGTCTTTCAAATGCAATAATTGAATCAATGAACAACAAGATAAAGCTTTCAATCAGAATGGCATACGGATTCAGGAACATGTAACATGATTTCAATGATTATGTTAAGGTCTTCCGGAATCGAAGTAAGTCTACCATGAAAAAGAATGCCTATGGTACCACACATGTGTGAGATGCTTATTTTTTGAATCCGGTGATAAGGCTGTTTTATTGCCGGTTATATTTTTTACTGCATATCAGTTTTCAGTTTTTTATTTTTTTGCAGAAATATTGAATAAATATTCTGAATCTGTTATAATTTTGTTTCAATATGACAGACCATAAATTTCCGCAAATAAATATAGACACTTACGCAGATATATGTAACTTGGCTGACATTGTTTCGGAGTCAAATATTTTAAACTGAATTCGTTTTTACGGGTTCAGTTTTTTTTTCAGCAATTAATTTTTTAGTACAGATATTTTAAGGGGTAAAAAATGGCAACAAGAAAAGACATTCACAAGGTTCTTATCATTGGTTCCGGTCCTATTGTAATTGGTCAGGCATGTGAGTTTGACTATTCGGGTACACAGGCATGTAAGGCATTGCGCGAACAGGGATACAAGATTGTTCTGGTAAATTCAAATCCTGCTACAATCATGACGGATCCTGTTATGGCGGATGCAACTTATATTGAGCCGCTGAATCTTGAACGTCTTACACAGATCATTGATAAGGAACGTCCTGATGCTCTTCTTCCTAACCTTGGAGGCCAGACAGGTCTTAATCTTGCCCAGGAACTTAATAAGGCTGGTGTTCTTGAAAAGTATGGTGTACAGGTAATCGGTGTTAATCTTGATGCTATTGAGCGTGGTGAGGACCGTGAAATTTTTAAGGAGACCATGACCAGGCTTGGGATTGATACTCCAAGGAGCGACATTTGTTATACGGTTGAGGAAGCTGAAAAAATTGTATCGGAAATTGGTTTCCCTATTGTTGTTCGTCCTGCCTATACAATGGGTGGAGCAGGCGGCGGATTCTGTTATAACATGGAAGAGCTTCGCACGATTGTTGCAAACGGTCTTGATCTTTCGCTTACCCATCAGTGTCTCATTGAAGAATCAATTCTGGGCTGGGAGGAACTTGAAGTTGAAGTTGTACGTGACTCAAAGAACCAGATGATCGCTATCTGTACTATTGAAAATATTGATGCCGTTGGTGTTCATACGGGAGATTCTTTTTGTGCAGCACCTTTTATGACAATTGATCCTGAGCTGGAGGAGAAGCTGAAGGCTGATGCATTCAAGATTGTTGAATCCATTGGTGTTATTGGCGGTACGAATGTTCAGTTTGCTCATGACCCTAAGACGGGCCGGGTAGTTATTATTGAAATTAATCCACGTACTTCCCGTTCATCTGCACTTGCTTCAAAGGCTACCGGTTTTCCTATTGCTCTTGTTTCTGCAAAGCTTGCTTGCGGAATGACTCTTGATGAGATTCCGTATTGGCGTGACGGTACTCTTGAAAAGTATACTGCAGGCGGATGTCCTGACGGAGATTATGTTGTTCTCAAATTTGCTCGCTGGGCTTTTGAGAAGTTCCGCGGTGTTGAAGATTCTCTCGGTACCCAGATGAAGGCTGTCGGTGAAGTCATGGCTATAGGCAAGACTTTCAAGGAAACTTTTCAGAAGGCGGTCCGTGGTCTTGAAAACGGCAGGGCCGGTCTTGGTTTTGCGAAGGACTTTAACAGGAAGAGTGCCGAGGAGTTGTGCGACATGCTTAAGGTTGCAAGCTCGGAACGCTGGTTCATTCTTTACGAGGCAATCAGAAAAGGAGTTTCTTTGGACAGGCTTCAGGAACTTACTTACGTCAAGAAGGAATTCCTTAAGGAAATGGCAGAGCTTGTTGAGACTGAAGAAAAAATGCTCCAGACTCCGGGCCGTCTTCCTTCCGATGAACTTCTTGTTCAGGCTAAGAAGGAAGGCTTCTCTGATAAATATATTGCAAAGATTCTCGGAATACGTGAAAAGGATGTGCGCAGGAAGCGAACTGAGCTTGGCATAAAGGAAGGATGGCATGCAGTTCCTGTCAGCGGTGTAGAAAACGCAAACTATTATTATTCAACCTACAATGATGTGGACAAGGCCCCTGCTACTGATAACAAGAAGAAAATTATGATTCTTGGCGGCGGTCCGAACAGAATAGGACAGGGAATTGAATTCGACTACTGCTGCTGCCATGCGGCAATGCAGCTTAAGGAAATGGGATACGAAACAATTCTTGTTAACTGCAACCCGGAAACAGTTTCCACAGATTATGACACATCTGACAAACTTTATTTTGAACCTGTCACTCTTGAAGATGTTCTCCAGATTTATGAAAAGGAAAAGCCAGCAGGAGTGATCGTCCAGTTCGGCGGCCAGACACCGCTTAACATTGCACGTGCATTGAGTGATGAAGGTGTTAAGATTCTTGGTACTTCAATTGATTCGATTGACATTGCCGAAGACCGTGACCTCTTCCGCAAGATGATGGACAGGCTTGGTATTCCGATGCCGGAAAGTGCAATGGCTTCTAATTTTGAAGAGGCAAGGGATGCCGCAACAAGAATCGGTTATCCGATCATGATTCGTCCTTCATTTGTTCTTGGCGGACGCGGAATGGAAGTCATTTATGATGAGAAGATGCTCGGCGAGTATGTAGCCAAGGCTGTAGGTGTAACTCCTGACCGTCCTCTTCTTATTGACCGTTTCCTGCACAATGCGCTTGAATGTGAAAGTGATGCTCTTTCTGATGGAAAGGAAGTTTTCATTCCTTCAGTAATGGAACACATTGAACTTGCGGGCATCCATTCCGGAGATTCAGCCTGCGTTATTCCTCCTGTTGGAATACCTAAGGAAAATCTTGAGACCATCAGGGAATATACAAGGAAGATTGCACAGAACCTTCATGTATGCGGTCTCATGAACATGCAGTATGCCATTGAAGACGGAAAGGTTTTTGTAATTGAAGCAAATCCTCGTGCAAGCCGTACCGTTCCTCTCGTGTCAAAGGTCTGTAACACACAGATGGCCCGTCTTGCAACACGTCTCATGCTCGGCGAATCTCTGGAGAATCTTGGGCTTGGGGAAAAAGTTATTCCTCATCACGGTGTAAAGGAAGCTGTATTCCCGTTCAACAAGTTCCCTGGAGTTGACCCTGTTCTTGGACCTGAAATGCGTTCTACCGGTGAAGTTCTCGGTCTCTCTGACAGTTTTGCTCTGGCATACTACAAGAGCCAGGAAGCCGCAAGCGGTGAACTTCCTGCGGCACCGGAGGCCGGTGAAAAGAAGAAGGTTCTTGTTTCAATAAGCGACAAGGTTGCTCTCAAGGACCAGATCATAGAATGCGGTAAGAAGCTTTCGTCACTGGGATTTGAACTTCTTGCAACTGAGGGTACTGCCAGATACTTCAGTGAAAACGGTATCCCTTGCCAGAAGATTTATAAGCTTGCAGAAGGAAGACCTAATGTTCTTGATGTAATTCTTAACAAGGAAGTTTGTCTGTGCATTAATACACCTGCCGCCCGCCGTGGTGTGATTGCTGATGAGGAAACAATCCGAAAGGCCTCACTGAAGTATAAGGTTCCTTATATTACGACAATAGCTGCTGCCCGTGCTGCAATTGCAGGTATTGAAGCAAGCAGGGACGGAAAGGGAAGCGTCAAGTCTCTTCAGGAATTCCATGGAGCAATCAATTGAGGGGTCCCTGGAAATAACTTTGGAAATGCGGTATCCGGAGCAGTGCCAAGTTCAGCGGTTCCGGATCTGAAAGGCATTCTGTTCAGAATTATCCGGGATGTCCGTCATAGGCTTGGAGGTTTAATTTCCGCATGACTTATGGCAGATGCTGTCTCCGTTAGTTTTCTTACGGGGACGGTATTTTTTTTGTTCCGTGGCCGGGAGTGCTGGTTACGAAAAAGAAAAGGTCACCGGAAAATATTCTGTGACCTTATTGGTTGGGAGTCAATTTTATAAATCCGCAGGAAACCTCAAGTTTCCCGTGCCTTCCCCAGGAATCCTGGTCTTGTTGCTTTATTTGTTTTCGTAAACCCTTACGAAGTCAACGAGCATTGTGTTTGTATCTTTGGTTGTTGCGTTAGGATTTCCAGGCCATCTTCCACCCATTGCAAGGTTGAAGAGGATGAAGTGATTCATGTTTACGAATTCTTCTGCGAGTGCTTCAGGAGACATGGACATTTCCATGAACTGCTGTCCGTCAACATACCACTTTATTGTTTTTTCTGTCCATTCGATAGTGTATTCGTGCCATTCTGTTACATCTACATTGAATGTTGTCCAGTGGTTTTCATTTGAAGGACATCCCCAGTCAGCCTGACCGTTTCTTGATTCATCGAGCCAGTGAACTGTTCCGTGTACACGGTTTTCTGAGTTTACGTGTTCCATGATGTCGATTTCACCGCACTTTGGCCAGCTAACTTCATCAATGTTTCCGCCGAGAGTCCAGAATGCAGGCCATGTACCGGCACCTACAGGCATCTTCATTCTTGCTGTGATTATGCCCTTGGAGAATTCTTTTTTACCTTTTGTAATGATTCTTGCAGATGTCCAAGGAGACCCGTTGTAGTCTTCCTTCCTTGCGGTAATAACAAGGAATCCGTTCTTAACTTTTACATTTTCTTTGCGGTCTGTGTAGTACTGTAGTTCTTCATTTCCCCATCCGTTGTCACCTGTACCGATTTCACATGTCCAGTTGTCCTTGTTAAGTTCTGTTCCACGGAATTCATCGCTCCAAACAAGATTGTAGCCTTCGTATATTGATTCTGATTCTGTTTCGTTGATATCGTCTCCGTCAGGTGTAGGTTCAGGAGCTGTAACGGAACAGGATGCCATAGAGAGAATGATAGCTGGAATGAAAGCAGCTTTAAGGAGTTTTGCAGTTTTTTTCATAGTTTCCTCACTTCAAAAAATGTTAGGAATATTATGAGTCTGCAGCGGGCTTACGTAAAGTTAGAAGATTTTTTTTTTGGTGTAAAAATTTCACCGAAGGACTTATGTTCCGGAGAAGAAATTTTTGTGTCAAGTTGAATATTTTCTGTTTAGCCGGATTTTTTTGTTACGATTATTGAGACTGTGAACTCTTTTCTGTAAATTCAGTAGGCTGCGGAAAAAAAGATTAGTGCGAGTTTCTCGCTTGCAGCTGACAGCTACTGTTTATACTTCGAATATAAAATACGATTTGATTTTTTTCAAGAGTCAAATGATTTTAAGACAACTTGCCCGTAAAAAGCAGGTTGTCTTTTTTTATAATCAGTCCGGAAGTCGGTCTTAGGGAATGCAGCTGCAATTGCCTCTTTGATTCCAAGAATAACATAAGCTGCCGGTCCTCAATCTGCGGAAGAATCTTGTCAGTTACATCTGAGATGAATCCTTCTGAAACATCAAAGCCGTAAATATCCTCGATGGTGTCAGAAATCTGGCGGGTTGTCATTCCTTTTGCATACATTGAGATGATTTTATGGTCTATGTCTGAAATATCTTTCTGACCTTTTTTTACAGCTTCTGGCTCAAAAGTTGATTTCCTGTCCCGGAGAACTTTAATTTCAACTTCCCCGATACCGGATTGCACTGTCTTTGACTTATATCCGTTACGGTAATCATCGCTGTCCGAACGTTTTGTGTGGTGTGTGTTTTTCCTTTTGCCATAGTAGGCTCCTGTGTTTTTATTTTACCACAGTTCTACTAAATTTTGGATTTACAGAAAGACTTTCACAGTCTCCATTATCTTGATTCGTAGTTTTTTTCATACCACTTAATAATTACTTCTTTTATTGATAAAAAATTATAATCACTCATTTACTTCTCTCCCACAACAATAATATTTGTTGCATCCGGTATTTCCGTTATACGAGGTAAACCTTTCTTCGTATTTAATCGATCTCGTACAGAGCCAGGACCACTAATTATTCCCCAATTATCTTTTCCACCTTGTGATAAACAGTTATTACTTGGAACATCAAATTCAACATATAGACTACCTTTTTTTATGCTAAGCCCTTTGTCAAGACACTAAAATTAGAAATATCGAATTCTAGGCTACTTCAATTTCTATCACCTTACCAGAGAAAATGCCATTTTTATAGACTTCGTCAGGTGTTTCGTAACCTAAACCTTGATGAAGTCTCTGTGAATTAAAGAACTCTACGAACTGTCCAAGACTTTCTTCAAATTGTTCTTTGCTATAAAAGTCTCTTA
>JAZUJH010000145.1:0-77469 GCA_045642665.1 Treponema sp. | reverse complement strand
TGGTAAAAATTTCGCCGCCCGTAAAAACTAATTCAAAAGTCCCCATCCTTTTCAATTTCTTGAACAATGAAAACAAATTTTCTAACTCCAGCCCCTTGTCATTATGATTCATATTATAACAATGATAACACCTTAAATTACAAACTTTACATAGCTCAATAGTAACTGAAGTTGGAATCGAATATTTATCACCCATAAAAAAAGGGTCATTCCTTATTTCATTCGTCATTTATGAACAATCCTTTTTTAAATAAACATGAAATAAATTCTGTCACCTGATCTGCAACAGAATCTTTCTTCTCTGTACAAAATTTCGCATTGCAAGATTTTATAATCAAGTCCAAATCTATATTTTCCAATAATGAAGTAACTATAAATCTTGAGCTTTTACTGAAATAGAAATTTTCATTTGTTTTACGATTTATAATGTACAAATAATCTATATCGTCTATATCTTGCCATGCAATGGATGGCGCTGTGACATACTTTTTCATATATATGTTCCGCAAAACTTTGTAGAATGAATCCACAGAAGAGCATGAGCAGCTTCAGAAAACTCTTCCTTCAAGTTTTGCGGAATCTCCTGTAAAAAAAAACTTACGCTACTTCCTTCAGTGGTGTCATCGAATTGATTTCTCCAAGCGAAATATGTGAAGAATGGCCGCTGCATGCAGCTTTCTTACATACAATGACAGTTTCTCTCACATCTGAAACAAAAGCTTCATCCAGATTCAATTCTTCTTTTAAGTTTTCATTATTTTCTTTAACTGTTTCCATAACGGACCTCCATATATATATATATATATATATATATATTGTCAAGAGGAAAACCGAACTTATGCGTTTCATTTTATACTATCCGGACTTTTTATTTGAATTGCAGGAAACGAGCCCCGGCCATTAACAGAATGAACCAAACTTCCCGTTGCCGGTACCTTCTTACGAACTGCTTTTTCCTGAAAAAAACAGGATCAGCTTTTGAACTGATTGATCTGGTTACCGATGTTTTCAACAGACGCCTTCATTTTTGTCGAAATTGAAGCCAGTTCTTTTTCTGTGTTTCCGATTAGCTGTGTACCGGAATTCATTTCCACAATTCTGTCCTGCATATTTTTTGTAGAATCAACAAGAACCTTTATCTGGCCCACGAGAGATTTTTTAAGTTCAGTAAGTGTAGAAGAAATCGAGATTACATCCCTGGTATAATTATCCATTGTCGCAAGGGCTGTAAGAATTTCATTCGTACCGGCCTGCTGTTCTTCCATAGATTCATTGAGCATACTGATTTTTTCATTCGTCATCTGGATCTTATCGGAAACAGATTTAAATATGGCTCCGGAACTCTCCGAGGTTCTTGCGACATCATCAATCGAGTGAACAATATTTTTAAGCTGCTGTGCAATGGTCTTTGACTGTACGGATGAAGTTTCAGAAAGCTTACGGATTTCATCCGCAACAACACTGAATCCCTGTCCGGATGACCCGGCATGAGCAGCTTCAATCGCAGCATTCATGGCAAGAAGATTCGTCTGGTTTGCAATGTTTGCAATTACAGTATTTGCTTTCTGCAGCATCTTGGACTGATCAAGAATAAGTTTAACGCTTTCATCCAGAACCTTTTGCTTTTCCAGTCCGGACTGGGATTCCTGGTAAAAGTCCTCATATATCTGATAGATTGATTTTATTGAACCGGAGACATCACCTATATTTCCGACCATCTGCTGAACGACACCCGAAGCTGCATCCATGCTCTGAGTCTGCAGGCCAACCTTACCGGTCATTTCATCAATGATTTCAGAGAGACTTTCCATTGCGGAGGATGAAGAAGAAACAGTTTCTATCTGCTTTTCTATTTCATTTCCGACATCCTCTATATTTAATCCAACCTGCGTAAGTGCTGCAGAAGCTTCCCCAATGATATTCTGCAGAGAGTCATTTACATCGTTCAGCGTTAAATTAGAATCCTTGATGTCAGTCACAATATTCTGCAGTTTTTCTATGAAATTATTGAAGCCATACGCAACCATACCAATTTCATCCTGAGACTTCTGCTCAATACGCTGCGTAAGGTCTGCATTAGCTCCGCTAAGATCGTTAAAGGCCTTTGATGTTTTTAGCAACGGTTTCAGGGCTTTCACCATAAGGAAGTAGAGAAGGACAGTATTGAATACCATAAGGAAAATGAAGAACACAAGCAAAACAATTTTAACAGTCCTTGAAGTAAATTCCACTTCATTTCTTGGAATACCGAAGACAAGATACCAGTTCGTTCCTGGAATCACGGATTTACAAAAATAATATGCACTGCCTTCGTATTCAAAGCTCCTGAATTCAGATCCGCTTCCCAGAAGACTTTTTCCAAGAACAGCATATCTTCCGTTTTCGATTTCTGTAATTTTTTCTTCTATACTATGGTTCGTACAATAAATATACTTTCCTGAATCATCAAGAATCATACCAATCTGGGTGTCCGCCAGCTTTGAATTAATCAGGTCCTCGATGAGATAAAAATAATAATCAAATGCAATCACGGCTTCATATTTTCCGTCCTGATTTTTGATGGCCTTGCTGAGACTTATGCAGGTGGAACCTGTCTGGTCATCAACATACGGTTCACAAAAAGTTATGGACGAAGGATTGGCCATTCCAGACAAATACCAGTCACGGGTTCGGGCATCCCATCCCTCGTCCGGAACCCATAGTGCTCCGTCAACATAACGGCCGTCATTGAATCCCACATAGAATCCATTTGTTTCCGGGAACTGAGAAGAAACTTCCACAAGAACAGACTCAATTCTTTTGGTGTCATCAAAATTCTTTTCAATGAAAACAGAATTGTCCAAAAGAATTCTCGCAAAAGAAAAAATCTCGGATTTGATTTGGGAAGACAGGACTTCAGTCTTCTGCTGCAGGATGTTTTCTTCATCCCTGATGAGGTACCTGTTTATACTCAGACCAATAATGATATACAAAGTAATAAGCAATGCATAAAATGGGACTGCCAGAGAAATAGTTATTCTGCTTGTTAGTTTCATGGGTACCTCTATAGACTCCGTATGAACAGCAATACAAACGATGCCGCACCATGATATTAAGTGTAATACAAAAAACAGCAAAAACAACTTCCGGAGCGACTCTACTATGACTGACCCTAAAAATTACGATTTCCCTGGATGCCAAGATTTTTTTCCAATACCATTACCCCGCCTGCGGAGGTTCGTTCATGGACAAATAATAAAAAAAACAAATACAATAACTCTGTGAAGATTAAATGTTTTTGTGCATTATCTTCTGTTCTGCCATTCAAGTGTTTTGCATCACTGCCGCAGGCAATCATAGAAGAGTCATTGAATCTGATGCATGGTACGGACTTTGTATCAGAACCCGTACGGATATTAAGGCGGAAAACAAAATTACCTTTGTAATGAAATAGGTTCACGGAGTATAAAATGGAATTTATAAAATTATTTGAAGAAGACTATGCGGCCATGAAGTTATACTTAATAATCTTGTAAAACCTGTCTTCGGTGAAAAAATAAATCCCCGAAGCCCAGGATGCAAAGTCCGTAAAGAGCATGAAGATTTTTGCCACCCTCGGAGGAGCTTTCCCCATTAATTTTGTTGATGTCACCATCAAGGACAATGTCAGGCTTGAACACCACCTGGAGAATTACCTTTGTAAATAAAGGTGCAAGGGCAGCTGATGCTACAAATCCGAAGCACTATACATACTTTTGCGGAAAGTGGCTGTTCTGCAGAACTGCTGATGAAAGATTTTCTGTACTGAAATCTGAAATCGCGGCGGGAAACAGGATTCTTGATGAACTTATAATCAATGCTTTCAGCATGGAAAGCATAGGCAAAGAGTTCTTTGACCAATACCGTGAACATTATGCCGACCTTGTGGAATATATCAGCGGTAAGCGCTTTGTAAAAAGAGGCGGAAAATTTGTTGAAAAGAAGACAAAGAATGCAAACGGTGCATTCAAGGAAGCCTTCGGCGGAGATGACAAGGCCGTCCGTGATTATGTAAAGAAACTGATGGGCCGTCTTGTTTTCCTGCAGTTCCTGCAGAAGAAAGGCTGGCCTGGTGTAAAGAAAGGTGAACAGTGGGGAAGCGGAGACAGAAACTTCATTTATAATCTTTTCCGGAATGCTGATGAAAGTATAAAAAAAGACTTCCTTTAGCTTGCACTGAAACCTCTGTTCTTTAAGAGCCTGAACAATGACCGCGGAGAAGATGCTATTGCTCCGAAAGCCGTCTGCGACATTTATGGCGAAAAGATTCGTATTCCATATCTGAACGGCGGACTCTTTGAAGAAGATGAGCTCAACAAGAAGAAGGTTAAATTCAAGAAGGAACATTTTGAATCATTGCTTGAGTTCTTCAACCAGTATAACTTCATCATTGATGAAACGGATCCTGACGATACAGAAATTGGCGTTGACCCGGAAATGCTTGGAAAGATCTTTGAAAACCTTCTTGAAGACAACAAGGACAAAGGCTCTTTCTATACTCCGAAAGAGATTGTCCGGTATATGTGCCGGGAAAGCCTGATCGCATATTTAACAGAAAAACTTCCTGAGGAAGACAGAATCAGAAAATTTGTTCTCACACATGAACATTCCTTTACGGAAAAAGAGAAGACGGATGTCTGCAGTGCTCTGCTTAATGTAAAAATCTGTGACCCGGCAGTAGGATCCGGTACCTTCCCCATGGGTATGCTCAATGAACTCCTGGCCTGTTCCCAGGCTCTGGTCGGAGATACAAAATCTAGGGCGGAACTTGAAAAGCATATCATCAAGAACAACATCTATGGTGTTGACATTGAAAAGGGGGCGGTGGACATTGCCCGTCTGCGCTTCTTGCTTGCCATTATAGTTGATGAAGAGAAACCGCTTCCACTTCCGAACCTTGATTACAAGATTATGCAGGGGAACAGTCTGCCTGAAAGCCTAGAATTTGTTGACTCTGTAAATCTAAAGACACCGGGCGGATATACAAAAGTAGGAACAAAAATAGAAGCTGAAACTCTCGCAAAATGTTTTGCATTCGGAAAAATATTGCTTCATATAAAAGTGAAAACGGACAACCGTTTTATTACAGGACTTCAGGTGGAAGATACTGAAACGTTGTTACAAATTATCCTACAGGATCTACTAAGGAAAATTCTTTTAATACGAAATTCAACAATTTAATAGGGTTAATAATGTCCAGTTCTGTGTTCTTTTTTTATCAGCAGATATACACAAATGGATTGGATCTCAAACAAAGTGAAATAGAGAATTTTCCATTACCCGATTTCACAACTATATCAAAAGACAAAATAGCGAATCTCGAAAAATTATATGAAAAATATCTAAGCGATATTGAAAAAAATGCCAATGTTAGAACATCATCAGACAGTTCAACTTATAATGTTTCAACTTTTAAGGAATATAAAATTGTAAAGTCCTACACCTTTATAGAAAAAATAGATGACGCTGTATGTGAACTTTATGAATTATCTTCCGAAGAAACAAATTTCATCAAAAACTACGAATTAACAGCAAGAATGGCTGGTGCAGAATAATGCGTATCTTTTTACGACTAAATACTACATAGATAAAGTTAACCTTGTCCATGTAGTATTATTTTTTTTGTCTTCAATTATGGCGATTTCTTCGTCAGTCAATCCATACAACCCATAAACAAATCTTCTTCTTACAAATATTCGTGGTGGAGATTATCACATTTACCCTGACCATATCAGAAATATTCCAATTCCAATCGCAACAAAAGAACAACAATTAGAAATCATCACTCTTGCAGACAAAATACTTGGAGCAAAAAAACAGACCCTGCATAAGACTAGCTTACTTTCGTAACGCATGGCACGACGCACAGTTTCATCTTAATAGGACCTATTTGCTTATAATATAGCACATGAACTACATTATGACACGTTTACCGTTGCAATTTACGAACGGATGATTGCCACAAAAGAGCAGCAGCAAAAAATTATATCCTTAGTAGATAAAATTCTGGAAACGAAAAAACAAAATGCCAGTGCAGATACATCTTCCCCGGAAAACGAAACAGATTCTTTGATATACAAACTCTATGACCTTTCCAAAGAAGAGATTGCCATAATAAATGGAGAATTCACTTTCAACGGAGGCTGCAGATGAGCGGCAATGGACTACAAAGTCTTTTTATGTTATAAATGTCATAGACAGGAGAAACAACAGACCATGAAAACTAAAAGATTTTTATTCATTCCGATTCTTTTTGTTGCGCTCCTCACTTCCTGCGCAACCTCTTCAAAGATTTATCAGAACGGATTTGCTGAGCCTGAAAAAATTGATTCAAAACTTTTCTGGAAAATTGAGGGTACGGACAAAAACGGGAATCCTTCTGCAGTTTATCTTCAGGGCACAATTCATGTTGCTGACGAAAGGGCTTTTCCTTTCAGCGAAACCGTGACCGAAGCTTTTAAAAATTCCACCCGGATTTATGCGGAACTTTCTGAAAAAGATATGAAGAGCATTGAGCTTAAATCTGTTGGTCTTGTGCTTAAAAGTCTGAAAAAAGCTGGCGGCAGAAATATCATGAATTATCTGAGCGATGAAGAAAAACAGATTGTCCATAATGCAGTCGGTGAATCAGAGGCGAACGCTTATGCCATGTACGAACCGTGGATTCTTACCCAGATGCTTACGCTTAATCTTTACACAGCCGCAGGTCTTTCAAGTACAAAAAGTGTTGATTTTTATTTTTATGATATGGCAAAAAAGCAGCACAAAATTGTAGAGGGTCTTGATGAACTTCAAACTCAGCTTGACATTCTTACATTCGGAACTTACGAGGAACAGCTAGAAAGTCTTTACTCCGTGATTGACGGAATGAATGATCCTGAAAAATATACAGCCGAATTAACCAAACTGTATGAAGCTTATATTTCTGATGACAGAGAAACTTTATATTATCTGTTTTCTTCTGACCTGGAAGATTCAGATGAACTCACGGAAGTGCTTCTTGATAAAAGAAACAAAAACTGGGCAGACCAGATTGCAAATTTTCTTAACGAAGGCGGAACGACTTTCATCTTTGCAGGAAGCGCACACTTTTTAGGTGACCGTTCAGTTTTTCACTATCTTAAGGAAAACGGAACCATAGCCGAGGAACTGCTTTTCTGACTTCCATAAAAATGACCTGATTGGGACAACAGTTTTCAGGAACATTAATAGATTACGGCCTTATTTTTGTCTGAACAATATCGGGTGTCTGTAAAATTTGCACTTTTTGCAGACGTCCCAGTGTTTCCAAAATCCAAAAAAATTGATATATTTTACAGCATGATTAGAGCGGAAATTAAAGACACTGAACTGGCAGAACAGATTGAAAAGCTGCCCAAAGATGAAATGGTTGTTTTTGTTATGGCAGACGGAAGAGCAAGAGGAGCACTTTTTCATGGTACCCGTTTTGTAAACCAGATGCGTTCGCAGCATAACACTGGCATTCTTGAAACAATGGTGCTTGGACAGGCTTCACTTTGCGGTGCACTGCTTCTCCCAACTATGAAAGGCAAGGAACATCTTACATGGCGTTATGAAATTGACGGCCCTGCACAGGGATTTTCTATTGAAACAGATTCAACTGGATATGTTCGCGGTTACCTTTTCAATGACCACATTCCTGTTGAAAAGCCTCTGGAAAACTGGAACCTTGCTCCGTTTCTGGGAAAAGGCACAATAAACATGGCAACAATCCATGAAGGAGACAAGGCTCCTTATACAAGTTCTGTTGAAGTTGACAACCTTAACATTGCCCAGGACCTTGCAACATATTTTCTCCAGAGCGAACAGATTCATACTGCCTTCAAAACTGGAATCCAGATGGACAGGCAGGGACGTGTAATTGGTGCAGGCGGAATGTTCCTTCAGGTTATGCCTGAGACCGGCGGAAACAAGAAAGACGGTAGCGGTGTAAATTCCAGTGCTGACATGAAGGCTGATGAGGAACTTCTGAACAGAATTGAAATGGCATTCAGCGCTTGTCCTTCACTTGGTACATGGTTCAGCGAAGGTCAGGATATGGAAGATCTTATCTTCGGACTTTTCCGCGAATTCAAACCTTGCATTGCACTTCACAGAGATGTACGCTATGACTGTCCGTGCAACAAGGAACAGTACATAAGATACATCAGAACACTTCCGCAGAATGAACTTGATGACATCAGAGAGAACGGCCCGGATCCTATAGAAGTTATATGCCGTAACTGCAGTTCCGTTTACAGAATTCCTGTAAGCGAAATTTAATGAACACAGATTCATGTTCCTGAAAAATAAAACAGGGGAACCGGCAGACAGAACTTTTTACGGAAGCCTGCCGGTTCCCGGTTTTGACTGCCAATGTAAACCTGCATCAAGTGAATATGCTGTTTTATCTGGCATGGAAACAAGGGCTTACACTGCCACAGGTCAAACTTGGAGAGGGTATTTTACTTTTGCATTGCAGGCCAGTCTCCATTGCACTTTGCTTCAGTCCAAATGACATCCGGTTTGTAAAACTCTATTCAAGAAACATCAATGTCATTTTCAGAACTTCTCCGTACAAGGAAATACAATTGTCAAAAAATTCTTTTACAGATCTTTTCAACAGAAATCTTTCTTCGCGCATTCCATTTTTGCTTTCACTTTGGAGAGGAAACACAAACACATCTCCGCTTAACCCGAAAGAGCTTAAGGTAATTTCAAATTCTCTTCTCAACCTTCAGAGAGGCCTTACAGGAAACAGAGCACTTGCGGGAGCCGGTTACATGGAAGACAAAAACCTTCTGGGCTCTTACCTTCTGTATTACTGGCCAGTAACGTATATGCAGATTTCTTCGGCAGCAGAAATTTCAGACCTGAAGGAAACCGTCAACTCCTGCCGCAACCCGGAAACCTTAAACATTCTGGACTTAGGTTCTGGTCCTGCTCCGGCTTCATTTGCATTATGCGACCTGTTCGGGAAAGTAAATAATGTAACTCTTGTTGATTCAAGCTCACGCTCCCTGAACCTTGCTAAAAAAATTTATAACCAGTTCCATAAGAATACAAAGGTAAATACACTGACTGCAGATTTTGAAAAATTTGCTGGCGGTGATGTTTCTGTTTTTGATGAACTCAGAAAGTCCGGAGAAAAATTTAATTTAATCGTCATGAGCCACGCCCTGAATGAACTCTGGAAAGAAAAAGACAACTCAACAGAACTCAGGACACAGTTTCTTCTGAAAGCCTGTGAACTTATGGAAGACAATGGCATTCTCATTCTTAACGAACCGGCGCTTCTGAAAACAAGCAGAGCACTTATGGAAGTTTCTGCAAAGCTTCTCCGTGAAGGCTTTTCCATAAAAGCTCCATGCCTCTGTTCAAGAGAATGTCCCGCTCTAAGGGCCGGGGAAAATCAGACATGCCATTCTGATATTTTATGGAAGACTGTTGAACCTGTTACATCAATTGCAAACCTTGCAAAGCTGGACAGAAATTCAGTGAAGATGACTTTCTTTGTTCTCCAGAAAAATTCTTCGTTACAGAATGAGTCCAGGGAAAATATTTTCCGTGTAGTGTCTGAACCTATGCTGAACAAGGCCGGCAGAATACGCTACGTAATTTGCGACGGAAAAAAACGAATTACAGTTTCCGCAAAAAAAAATGAAACCTTTGCAACAAAAATTGGTTTCTTTAAATTGAAAAGAATGGACCTTATTACATTAAGGAATCCTGAACTTCGCGGAGAGAAAGAAAATATATCCTGGGGAATAAAAAATGACACGGAACTTTGTATTCTCAATAAAACCGTGTTACATTAAGCTTATGAAAAGAAATATTTTAGTTCTAGCAATGACAGCAGCTATAGGGCTTGCACTTGCAGGTTGCGTATCTTCTTCTAAGACTGATGATGCAGCAGCTGCTGAAAAGCCTGAATGTACTGAATGGGTACTTGTTACTCTGACAGGTCACGGAAACGGAAAAGCTATTCCAACTTCTACTCTCACGTTAACGGATGAGGGTGACGGAAAATATGCTTTCAACGGTCACACAGGCATTAATTTATTTAACGGAAGTCTCACGGCAAAGGATTCGTCAATCACTGTAGGTGATTATCTTGCAGTAACAAAGGCAGCCGGTGCTCCTGATGACATGTACTTTGAGGACACACTTCTTCAGTTGCTCAACAATGCAGACAGTTGGTCCCGTTCAACTTTGTACGGAGTGCAGACTCTGGTCATTGGCAGTTCCCAGGCAAATCTTGAAGCAGTTTATGTGGACAAGGCTTCCCTTCAGGAATTCCTCAAGACAGCAAAAAATATTGTGCTGAATCCTCCCAAGGAATAACCTGAAAATTTTGAACAGGATTTCTTCAGAACTTATGAAAGGAATCTCTAAAAAATATTTTTTGTAATGCCCTGAATTAATTCCTGCAAGTAAGAAGACCACTTCGTAATGAGGTGGTCTTCTTTTTTTGGTTATGAATCAGTTATGAAACCAAATCTTCCGTATCTTTAGTCCAGGAATCCGTTTTCACGAATCCAGACTGCTTCATCACGGAAAGTTTCCTCGTAACTTCTTGTCCTATAACCGAGAACTCTCTTTGCTTTTGTGCAGTCAAATGTATTGTTGCGCTCAAGATTATATACACTGAATGTTGTCATCAATGCAGGCTTACCAGTAAGTTCTGCCTGGCGTTCCATTTTCTTTGCAATGGACTTGGCAAATTTAAGCGGCATATAAATTTTAGGAGTCCTGCATCCGCTGTACTTCTTGAGAATATTGCACATCTGCTTCATTGTAACAATATCGTTTCCAAGAATATAGCATTCACCCTTCTCGCCTTTTTCAACTGCATTTACACAGCCGTCAGCAAGGTCGCGTACATCAGCAAGATTAAATGAACCTCCCATTCCAATTGACATTTCTCCCTTCATTATCTTAATGAGAGTTGATGTTGTTGTACTGCAAGAGAAGTCTCCCGGTCCAAGAATTCCTGTAGGCTGAACAATGCAGGCATTAAGATTTCTAGTTCTGCATGCATCAAGAACAAGCTGAGAAGCCATGGCCTTGGACTTGCTGTACCAGCCCACAACCTTTTCCTTGTCAAAATAATCTACTTCAGAAATTTTTGTTCCGTGAGGAAGTTCGGGAATTGCACCGGTACTGCCTACATATACCATCTTCTGACATTCAGGATGGGAAAGACAAAGGTCTATCATGTTCTGGGTACCGCCGACATTGATGTCCAGAAGCTTCTGATTAAAATCAGCATTCACCGTAACCATGCTTGCACAATGAATAAGACAAGTTGCAGTGCCTTCAGGAACTTCAAAAAACTTTTCAAGTGAAGCTTTGTTGCAGAGGTCTCCTTCAATAATTTCTACTTCAGAAGGAATAAATTTGCGGGCCCTATCATTAGGAATCACAAGCGTGCGAACTTTTTTTTTCTGTGAAAGAAGGTTTGAACAGATATGACTGCCAAGGAATCCGGATCCACCGGTAACGAGATAAATAGTGTCTGCCATAAAAACATCTCCTAGTAATTATGCATCCCAAACTGGGATTCTCAGTAACACTTTTTACTAATTAACTTATCACATATTTTCTATGAATGTTTTTAATTCGAATCGGCTGATAATAGTGTAGCATATTATAAAATTTATTCAAGTGTAATCTTTGAATTCCTGAGAAAATAATTAAAAAAAATTTAAAATAAAACAAATCTTTTAGGAAACCATCTGAATTTTTTTAAAGATACCCTTAATAATCTGCAAAAAAAATCCCCGTGACAAAAGAAAGTCTCTGACAAAAGCACGGGGGAAAAAAATTATTCGTCAGGACAGCCTGTTCAAATAACTTTTTTTGCAAAATCTTTTACGAAGGCATTGTTACAAAAAAACATTCTTCGCATTCCGGAATTTCATATTCCATAAAATCTCATCCTTTTTTACTTTCATTTACGGCCCCGAATAAATAGCCGGTACATAACCAATAAAATAGCCAGCACAAAAATCCATACAAGAAAAATATATTTCAGCCCTAAATTTCTATCCATAATGAATCCTATAAAAAACATAAACACGGCAGAAATAATGCCAATTAAAATACTTAATACCGAAAATGTAGTTGCCCTGAAATTTGAATCTGTTATTATTTCATTTAAATAAATATTTATTCCCGTACTTATATATCCCCATATAAATCTTGACAAAAGAATTATAATCAGAACATAGAAATCATTATTTATGAATACACCTGCAATCATGGAAACCATTAAAACTAATAAAACCACAGGAATTCTATTCAGATCCTTACTGCCATTTTTTGCACCGAATCCATAAGCAAGCATTACAATTGTATATGTAATTCCGTACAGATAAAAATTATTTGTTACTTTCTCTGTAACCAGAGGAAACAATTGTAAATATATGCTCAAAAACATAGCTAAAATTGAAGCATACAATATAATCATGCAGACTATTTTTTTATTCATGAACTTTAAAAAATTTTTTAATTGACTTTCAGGTCTTTCTTTTACTTGAATTTTCTTTTTATAAGGATGCTCCTTTATTGATATAAGAACAAGCAATGCAATAATCTGAAAGAAAATTGTTATTGCAAAAACAAGTTTATAATTGATTCCATAAATTATGCTTCCTGCAAAAAATGCAACTGATAAAAATATGGACTGAACCAGCGTAATATTTTTGACGTAGCTGTTATAATCATCAATCCGTTTTTCATAAGCAAAATTATCATAAAAAAAAGCAGCATCAGAACCAGACATAAGACATTCTGAAATTCCAAAACAAATTTCTCCCGCCAAAAGCAGATAAAAATTAGTTCCTGCCATGAATAACGCTAACGAAGCAATATTGAACATTATAGACAAACACAATGATAACTTTCTGCTGCATCTATCCGATATATAACCGGTAGGCACTTCAAATAAGGAAACCGTAACAGATTTTGCAAGGAACAATACGCTTACCAGAGTAACACTTTTTATAATCTGATTAAAATATATTGTAATAATAGGAATATGAAGCAGAATAAAATCCAAAATTGAGAACGCGTAATACCTGATATTTTTCTTATTCACTTATAACAATTCCTATTCTTTGCAGATAATCCATAAAAGTGATAACATCATTTTTCAACACCTCAACAGGTACTTTATAAATCATACTTAAATGACTTATTATTTCTTCTACCGATTCTTTATTGGAAATCTCTTCTATAATTAAGCTTCCTATCAAATTTATTTCGTAAAAATGATCTTTATCTGAAACAAGATAATAAATCTTGTCAAATTTTCGTTTATTCATATTTTCAACAACATATTGGAACAGTGATAAATCTCTGTCAACATCATAATGTCGTTGATATATAAAGTTTTTACTTAAACTAAACATTATATTCTTTCCCTACAGATGCAGTTCCTAAACACTGAAAATTTTCTCTTAGATATTCTAATTTAGGAGAATGAAAAACATCAGCTAAATCGTCAGTTATTGCATTTCCAAGGAGCATAACATCATTATATACACAAGGGATAACATCTCCGTTTGGCATAATTGCTACTGATATTCTTCCACATGAACAGCCACCATCCAACCCATCTATTTTTTCTTTACCATAATTAAAGTTAATATCAATATCAGGATATTTTTTTTTGTATTCAATTATATTCTCATATAATTCTTTTGCCTGGTGCTCATTTAATTCAAGATAAGCATTCTCTTTTGCATTTTCAGTCATTTTAATTCGTTTCAAACTTATAGCACCGCAATCTTTTTCGATGGCAAGCCTGATAATATTTTCTATATCATGACAGTTTAATGTTGTAACAGTTGTTGAAATCATAACCCTAATATTATTTTTCCGACACAAATCTATTGCATTCATAACTCTGTCAAAAATATCACTGATACCTCTAGTACTATTATGTATTGCCGGTTCACTATGATCCAGACTTATGGATGCTGTATGCAAACCTGATTCCGACAATCTTTTTACTTTCTCTTCATCAAAAAAATAGCCATTGGTACTCAGAGAAACATGAATATTATTAATAGACAACTTTGATATTATTTCATAAATATCATTTTCTAGAATAGGCTCACCACCACCCAAATTAACCCAGAAAACATTATTTCTAATTATATTGTCCGCTATCTTATGCTTGTTTTCTGTAGATGCAATATCATTACTCTTTCTTGTTCTGCTATAACAATGCCTGCAATTTAAATTACAGGCGTAACTATAATTCCAGTTAATCATTTGCGGTGCATAAGTAATTGTGTAAGCGGAAGTCCTGTAACCTTTTTCTATTAAAAAATCAAACATTCTTTTTTCCTTCACGCATTATAAAAAAAAAAAAAAAAAAAAATCAATCTTTTTGCATAAAAAAATAAAGCCTCACTGAATTTATTTCAGGGAGGCTAAAAAATCCGAATACCAGGAATCAAAAAAAATGCTTAAAACAATTACAGACTGTCTGCGTAATCCGTAAAGAGCTTGACTTCCTTTGCATACATTTCCACGCCGCTCTTCCAGAAATCCTTTGAAGTAATATCAAATCCTGCCTTTGCGCAGACATCTTCACAGGACATATTGCCTGTATTGGAAAGAAGTTCCTTGTATGTGGCTGCAAATTCTTTTCCGTCCTTAAGGCTTCTTTGGTAAAGACCTGCGGCAAAAAGCTGTCCGAATGCGTAAGGGAAATTATAGAAATCAAGTCCGGAACTGTAGTAATGACCTTTTACCGCCCACATATATTCATGACGTTCAGCGTTAAGACCTTCACCGTAAGTCTTTTCCTGGGCTTCAGCCATGAGACGACAGAAATCATCAGCATTAAGTTCACCCTTTGATCTTTCTTCAAAAACTGAACGCTCAAAATAGAAGCGGCAGAGAATATCAACAAGAACCTGGCTTGCATCAAGAAGATCAAGGTCAATAATCTGCATACGTTCAAATCCTTCTGCACCCTTAATCATATCCTGCTTTACAATTGTTTCTGCGAAAGTGCTTGCGGTTTCTGCAAGAGTCATTGGATATTCAAAGAACATTACAGGCTTTCCCTTGAGACAGCTGAAGTGATAAGCATGTCCAAGTTCGTGGGCAAGAGTAATAATGCCTCCTATGTCACCTGTATAGTTTGAAAGTATTCTGCTTTCATGGTTCTTTGCAAAGTCAACATCGTAAGCACCGCCAACTTTGCCGGCACGAACTTCAGCATCAATCCAGTCATGTTCAAAAGCATAGGCCGCAAAGCTCTTCATGTCTTCAGAAAAGGACCCGTATTCCTTGAGAATATATTCCTTTGCTTCTCCGAAGGTCCACTTCTTTGTAAAGTCAGAATCTTTTTTCGTTTCACCCTTAGGGTCTGCAAGAGGTGCAAACAGATCATAGAAAGCAATACCGTCACCGTCTTTGTATTCACTTACAGTTGCCTTTGCTTTAGCAAGAATCTTTGCTTTTGCCTTGTAGTAGCTTCTCCACATAGGAAGTGCGTCTTCCAAAGTTCCAATAAGAGCATCCAGTGATTTTCTGGAAAGACGGCATGCTGCAAGTGAACGGTCAATTGCACTTTCCCAGTGACGCTTCTTATTAAGGCATACGGTTTCGCCTTTAAGATTATTAAGGGCTGCAGCAAAAGCAATTCTGTTCTGCTCAAGAAGTTCTATTTCCTTTTTCCATGCATTCTTTCTTACAAGAGGGTCCGCTTCGTATGCGTCATTACGGATTTCGTTGAAAGTCTTTCCGTTTTCATCATGCATGTTAGAAATAAGCTGTTCCTGAAGCTGTCCCCATGCACCGCCGCCTGTTCTGTTAAGTTCTGCAGCAAGTTTTTCTTCTGCAGGAGACATCTGATGTTTTGTGTCCTCAAGAACTTCAGCAAGAATACACTTATAGTCAGCATACTCAGGGAAGCGGGTATAGAATTCATCAAGATATGTCTGGTGTGCCAGAAGAAGGGAACTGAATTTTAATTCCTGCAAATTTGCACGGATTCCCATTTCCTCAACTCTTGAAAGATTATTCATGTAGTCAGTGTTTGTTGTGTCCGTTGAATAAATTGCATAAGCATAAGCACCAAAATCTTTCAGGAATGCTGAACTTTTATTCTGGGCCTCAAGATACTTTGCAAGCCATGCACAGAAATCAAAACTGTCATTCGCTTCCTTCGTAAACTTGTCTGCAGTTTCAAGAAGCGTATCCACATCATCCATGCTTGAAATAAAATCAGCAACAGCTTTTTTATATTCATCTGATTCTATGCCGGAAAACAATGAATCCATATTCCAGCGCGGGGTATTTAAATTATTTGTTGTACTCATAGCTGAAAATATAGCACTTTTACTTGCCTTGCACAATTATTCCCATCACCAGAAAATAAGGAATCTCTAACAATTTACTGAAGTGTCTGTATCATCCGGCATATCGCATGGTTAGTTTTCAAACATCAGGACAAGCTTTCTATAAACATTCCATTCAAAAAAAAGTTACAGTCCGGCAGAATAATTTTAAGACGTAAACGGATTACAAAAAATTTTATTGGCTTGACATAAAAGCTAATGAAGTTCACAATGTAATCATGAAAGCAAGAATAAACTTTATTAAAGTATTTATCTCAGTTGTTACGGCATCCTGCATTATGGTAAGCTGCGCAACAACAACATCTGCCCGTGTACAGCGTCCTGCTGAAGTCACAGTTGAAAATGCATCAACAGTTGCAATCCTTCCTTTCTCTGTAGACAACTATGCTGTCGCAGTTGACCTGAACAATGTGCTGACACTTCCTATGAGCCAAATGGAAGCACAGGACATTGCTGAAAACATTACGGAAGCAATTTCATCTAATGTAATCAGAGGAAATTTTTATGATCTGGTTGATTCAAACTCTGTAAAATATTACCTAAGCACATCAAGGATTCCTCCGTGTGACATGTATATTACAGGCAAACTTACTAAAGTAAACATAACTTATGACACCAATGAATCAAAATATACAGACAGCAAAGGCGTTGAAAGAACAAAGACAGAATACAAAAAGAATGTAAATGTTGTTGCAAAAGTTCAGATTGTTGATGCAAGTTCAAAAAAAATTCTTTTCCAGAACACTTATGAACTTTCTGATTACTCAGGATATAATTCAAGTATGTCATCACTTTCACCTGCAGCACAGCTTATTTCAAGCGACATAAAAGAGGTTGCACAAAAAATCTGTAAAAAGATTCAGCCTTACTATGAGAATGTAAGCTACACACTTCTTGAAGACAAGACAAAAGATGCCCACATGAAGGACGCAAACAAGCTTGCAGATAAAGGATATTATGAAGCTGCACGCAAAATGTTCCTTGACTGTTACATGGAACGCGGATATTTTGAAGCAGGATACAACGCTGCAATTCTTTATGAAACACAGGGAATGTATGAACAGGCCAAGAATCTTATGACTGAACTTGCTGAAAAATACAGGAACCCTAAAGCTTATTCAGCACTTTCTGACATTAATCTTGAAATCAAGAAGCAGGAAAAGCTTAAGAACCAGCTTAACCGTGGCAAGTCAACAGTTTCAGGCGAAGGTTCAAATACAACAACAAACTATGAAAACGGATTCAACGGTTTCATTGGTAACTAATCAGAACTGAACTTGCTTAAACAAAAATCCTGCGAGCTTAAAATCAAAATACAGCCGCAGGATTTTTTTATAGAAATATCCGGAACTTGAAATCTTTGGAATAACTTTGAAAATGCGATGCCTTGAGCTCAGACAGTAAACAGGTCAATCTGTTCACCGATATGCTCCACTGAACGGGATACGGTTCCCGAAATTTCTTCAAGCTTACTGGACGTATCTTTTATGAGGCCGGCATTACCAGTTATTTCACTCATTGTTTTCTTGATAGCCCCTGTAGCATCCTTCAGCTGACGCACCTGCTCAAGAATAAGACGGCTTCCGTTACCCATTTCTTTTGAAGACTCCTTAACTTCAACAGTCGTATCATTCATTGTACGCAGAGCATTTCCAATCTGCTTTGAACCGGACTGCTGTTCGTCCATTGCAGACTGAATCTGCATAACAAGCTGATGAGTTTCACTGATTTTATCATTTACAATTCCAAAGGATGCGGCACTTGCCTTTGAAGCTTCAACAACATCATTAATGCTTGACTGAATCTTTTTCAGCTCCTCACGGATTTTCTTTGTCTGACCGCTGCTTGTTTCACTCAGCTTACGTATTTCATCCGCAACGACACTGAATCCGCGACCTGCATCTCCAGCATGGGCAGCTTCAATTGCCGCATTCATGGCAAGAAGGTTTGTCTGACTGGCAATTGCAGAAATAACCTTGTTGGCATCCTGCAAAGTCTTGGACTGAGTATCAATGTCAAGGATTCTGGTATTTACATTCGTCTGCTTGGAAATGCCTTCGTTTGCTTCACGGGTAAGCTCCTCAAAAGAATCAGCCATAAGCACAACAGACTTATTTACGCTTCCAATATTTCCGATCATCTCTTCGACAGCAACACTTGCCTCTGTAACTGCAGCGGACTGGGAATTAATCATGTGGTTAAGAGAATCTATGTTACTGGAAATCTGCTCAATGGCGCCTCCGGTTTCTTCTACAGAATTAGCCTGAGAAATAACCTGTCCATCAATTTTATTAATATCCTCTACAATTAGATTCACCGAAGATGCATTTTCATCGATGCTGTTCTGCAAATCTTTCTTGGCTAACTGCAGGTCATTTTTAGATGCCTTGACCTGGCTGACAATATCATGAAGCTTTTCCATGAACCTGTTGAAAGATTCCCCCAGCTTACCTATTTCATTATTGGACTTTATTTCAACTTTCTGTGTAAGGTCGGCATTTCCTGCAGCAATTTTTTCTATACTGTCACTTACAATCTTAAGAGGCTTGATGTTCCAGAACAGGAGAAGCAGGAAGCAGGCAAGAATAATTAATCCGAATGCAATGGAAAGAGATGTCTGCATGCCTGTAAGAAAACTAAGGCTGTTTCGGATCTGGTTATAAGGAACAGCGATAACAAGGAACCACCCGCTGGAAGGAATTGCATAATGAATCATAAGAATCTTTTTGCCCTGCGGATTTTTTACATACGAAAATCCGTTAGTACTTTTCGCAATAGACTCCACAAACTCTGGCATTCCTTTCCAGTTTTTTTCCATGCTCAAATCAACTCTTCCGTTAAGCAGGGTAGCCTCAGAAAGCATTTCACCGCTGTTGGTCAGAATAAAACATTCTGAATCCGATGTAACCTTGACATCATTTATCTGATTATACAATGAAGAGATATTTACTGCACCGCCAAAATAACCAACAAAATTACCTTTTGAATCAATAACTTTGCGGCACACATAATAGACTTCGGCTCCTGTAGGCAGTTTATCCATATCTGAGACAAAAACATCATAACTTGTCATAAGTGAATAAAAACTTCTTCCCTTCATATTTTCTGTGCGGCCGTCATGGAAATAACCGTTACCGTTACTGTCGCAGAAAAAAAGTTCCCTGAAATACTTATTCTTGTTCGGATTCTGATAGATTATGAATTTCTTTACCCTATCGATGTCACCAGATATAATTTCTTCATTCTCTGAATAAACCCTAAGATCACTCAGAAGGAGGGAATTAAAAAATCCGACCTTATCTGCCTCTTCCTTGGCAAGTTCTA
Source organism: Treponema sp. (assembly GCA_045642665.1). Classification (GTDB taxonomy): domain Bacteria; phylum Spirochaetota; class Spirochaetia; order Treponematales; family Treponemataceae; genus Treponema_D. Next base: position 57,742 of record JAZUJH010000145.1, on the reverse strand, counting down.
TGTAAGTTTTGGCAAGATTATCCGCAACGGCATTCTTGATTCTGTAGATGGAAATGAAATTCTGCACAAAATAAAAAACAAAAATGATTAATGCCATTGTGATGCCGAACTGCTTAAGCATCTTCCCATATTTCTTTTTGCCTTCTTTGGCAATTGTAATAGACTCATTGAGTCTGTCCTTAGCTGCATCAATATTTTTTGTAAGATTCTTCTTCCTCATGTAGAACTCTCCACTATACATTGATTTTAAAGCATCAATCCGTAAATACCACCGTTATTACATAAAATTATTAAATAGTGCATTTAAATTTTTCGACATTATGATACAATTACCCCAAGGAAACTTTTGGTAAACAACAAAATGCATAAAAAACTTGAATTTTTACGAAAATATACTGAATCCTGCGGAAAACTTGCTGTAGCTTTTTCAGGCGGAATTGATTCAACATTTCTTCTCTCCGTTGCACATGAAGTTCTTGGAAAAAACGCTGTAGCTGTAAACGTAAAATCAAATTTTGTTCCGGAAAGGGAATCTGAATTCTCCAGAAGATTCTGCACGGAAAAAAATATAGAGCTTATTACTTTTGAAGCTGACGAAGACAGAATCCCGGACTTCAAAGAAAATCCTAAGAACCGCTGCTATTTCTGCAAAAAATATCTGTTCCAGAACATCATTGAAAGCGCAAAGGCTCTGGGAATTGAAAAAGTTGCAGAAGGCAGCAATGCGGATGATGATTCAGACTTCAGGCCAGGGCACAAAGCAATAGATGAATTAAAAGTGTTAAGCCCTCTCCGTGAAGCAGGTCTGACAAAATCAGAAATACGTGAACTTTCCAGGGAAATGGGAATTGAAATCTGGAACAAACCTTCGGCCGCCTGTCTTGCAAGCCGCATTCCTTATGGAGAGATTATTTCTTCGCATAAACTTGAACTCATTGAAAAAGGTGAACAGCTTCTGTATGAAAAAAAATTCTCCCAGTTCAGGATAAGGCTCCACGAAACCCAGGACAAAAGATTCCTGGCAAGAATTGAAATCCTTCCAAAAGATTTTGAAAAAATCATGGATGAAAAAAACAGAACTGAAATTTATTCCGAACTAAAAAAATTAGGATTCACATTCGTTTCACTTGACCTTGGCGGTTTTAAAAGCGGAGGACTGAATATATGACCAAAGAAGAGCTTGAAGACATTCTGAATGAACTGAAAGAAAATAAATGCAGTGTAGATGATGCATCAAAAAAAATTCTTGAAGAACCCTTCACAGATTTAGGTTTTGCAAAGATTGACAACCACAGAAAACTGCGCAAAGGCTCTTCCGAAGTAATCTACGGTGAAGGCAAAACTTCCCGTCAGATTTGCACTATTGCAGAAAGAATGCACTCTGCAGGAGAGAAAACGATTCTTGTTACAAGAGTAAACAAAGAAAAATCAGAGGAAATAAGAACACTTCTCACAGATAAGGATGCCGTCAGATATTACGAGGAAGCACGGATCATATTATACGGTTCAATGCCTCAGACTAACGGCAACGGAAAAATTGTAATTGCAGCAGCAGGAACAAGTGACATAAATGTTGCGGAAGAAGCAGCCGTTACGGCGGAAGCCCTGGGAAATAATGTCGTCAGATTATACGATGTAGGTGTTGCAGGAATTCACAGGCTGCTTTCAAACATTGACTTCCTGATGGATGCTCAAGTAATTATTGCAGTGGCAGGCATGGAAGGTGCATTGGCAAGCGTAATTGCAGGTTTAGCTCCGTGCCCGGTAATTGCTGTCCCGACAAGCGTAGGCTACGGTTCATCTTTCGGCGGAATAGCGGCACTACTTTCCATGCTCAATTCATGTGCAAGCGGAGTAAGTGTCGTAAACATAGACAACGGTTTCGGAGCAGCCTTCCAGGCAAGCATGATTAACCATCTTAGACAAAGACAATAATTTTTTTATGGGAACCTCCAGGAATTGCAATTTCGGAAGTAACTTTGAAAACACGATATTTTTAGCCGTGAAATTTCAAGGATTAAAACTCACCGGCATCTCTGAAAAGTATTTTGAAATGCCCTTATTACGGGAACTTCTGAAGCCTCTGTTCTTAGACCTTCCCGCTATTTAATGAGGAATCCTGAACTTACGGGAAACTAACATTTGGAGACAAACAATGAAAACATTATACATAGAATGCAATACAGGCTGCGCAGGCGATATGCTTACAGCTGCCCTCATGGGACTTTTTGAAAGTGACCTGGAACGAAATGAATTTGCAGACAAAATGAATAACATCGGCATTCCGGGACTTGAGTTTTCATGGGAACATAAAGTCACCTGCGGAATAAACGGCATCCATGTTCATGTAAAAATCAACGGCCAGGAAGAAACTGTTTCAGACGTGCACGAACACCATCATCACGAACACCATCATCACGAGGAACATTCCCACGAACATCATCATGAGCATCATTCTCTCAGCGTAATTTCAGGGATAATCAATTCCCTTAAAATTGATGAGGATGTTAAACAGAATGCAATAAATGTCTACAATACAATAGCATCCGCCGAAAGTCATGCGCACAATGCTCCTGTTGAACAAATTCATTTCCATGAAGTCGGAAGCCTTGACGCTGTTACAGATGTTGTTGCAGTCTGCCTTCTGATTAAACAGTTTGCGGACAGCTGCACTCAGATACTTGCATCTCCTGTTGCAACGGGAAGCGGATTTGTAAAGTGCGCCCACGGAATTTTACCGGTTCCGGCTCCGGCAACAGAATTCATTCTAAGGGGAATTCCAACTTACTCATCCCAGATAAAAGGTGAACTTACAACACCAACAGGAGCTGCGCTCCTTAAAACTTTTGCAAAGGAATTCTGCCCTGTACCGCAGATGAAGGTTTACAGAACAGGCTACGGTACAGGAACAAAAGAATTCTCCATGAACAATTTTCCGGTTGCAAACTGCGTAAGAGTCTTCCACGGGGAATCAGCAGAAAATAAGGACTCCGTAACAGAATTCAGCTGCAATATAGATGACATGTCAAGCGAAGAACTTTCCTTTGCACAGAGCAGACTTTTTGAAGAAGGTGCGCTTGATGTTTTTACAACTCCAGTCTTCATGAAAAAAAACAGAAGCGCCTTTATGCTCTCAGTCATGTGCAGAAACAGTGACAGAGAAAAAATTATTCAGTGCCTCTTCAGAAATACAACGACAATCGGTGTAAGAGAAAAAATCTGTTCAAGATATGTCCTTGACAGAAACGAAGAATCCCTGGAAACAGAATACGGAACGGTCCGCAGAAAAACTTCCTTCGGATTCGGCACTGAACGAAGTAAACTGGAATATGAAGACCTTGCAAAAATTGCAAAGGAAACAGGAAAAAGCATTATGGAAATCCGCAGGGAACTGGAATAAAATAAAAGAAGGGTCTGAAACCGGAGGAAGAAGCCTTGATGAAAAACAATGTCATAATGCCGCTCAAACCAGAAAAGAAACCTGTGTACGTGAAATGCAGAAAATGCAGCTACACAGGAAACGGATTATTAGAACCGCTTACAATGTTTTTTACTACAACTTATGTTCTGAATCCAGAGAAATGCCCTGAATGTGGCGGTAAACTTTATATAGATGCAAAAAGAATACCGCCAATCATTGTTCACTGATTTTTAGTTTCCGAACAAACCGTTAAAGCTGCTGCCTAAAGATTCAAATGCATTTTCAATAGAAGATTCAAGATTCGACCCCAGAGATTCTACTTTCGAACCCAGGTCTTCCATCTTGGAATCAAGGTCCTTCATTGAATTGTTTACAGAATCACTTAATGTTTTTCCGAAGTCAGTCAGGGAAGCCCCAAAATCAATCAGTCCGTCACCTAAATCATCAAGTTTCTTTACAAGCTCTGCTGAAGGCTCAACATTTTTTCCGCTTGCCTTGCACATATCAACGAAGAGCAGCAGATAATCAAAAACAGTCTTAGGCTTTTCATTATATTCAAGTCTTGCAAAAGAAATTTTTTCTTCCTGCATATCAACTTTATATTTAAGAAGAACATCAACTGTCTCATCTTTCTTCTGGCACCTTCCCTTAACTTCTACATAAGTCTTTCCGTCCTCAGCAGTTGAAGAAGACCACTTTGCACCATGAAAATATCCTTTCACAAGGGTTCCAAGATTTGCGTCAACTCCGACATGACTGAAATCAGACTTCTTGGCAATCTGAACAGCCTTGGAATCAACACAACCTGTAAACACATTCATTGCAGCAACCATGAATACAATTGCAGCTAAACTTATTTTCTTATTCATTTTAATCTCCTGGTATTCATTATAATAAAACAACATTAAAATATGCCTAAATTTTTGTAGAAAATCCCTAAAATTGCAATTTTTGGAAATAACTTTAAAGACACGATACTCTAACCCTTATAATTTTTTCAAGAATTTAAATATCGTGTCCCAATTCTGTTAAAAAAAATTTCCATCAGAATAAAAAAATCGTGAAAAACAAAATTTACGAAAACTAAAAAATTTTAAAATTTTTTCAAAAAGTTTGTAACCTTTTTTGATTCCGCACCATTTTATTGGCAGATGTTATTTAAATGATAAGTTCAATGCTATGACGCTGCCTGTATCCTCCTAGCGGGCAGCGTTTTCCTTTTAAATATAAACAGGAATTTTCTGAAAAGATTTTAAGAGATGCCCCATAGTTTTGTTATCCTTGCTTTATAATTTCCGATTTTTAGTGTATATTAGTTGTATAACGAAAATATGTGAGAGGATAAAGATGATAAAATCACACAAAAAACTGATAATTGCAGCATCATGCCTGGCTTTAATATTCGCATCCTGTACAACAACAAATACAAACACTCCTGGACAAGGACCTGATATCCCTGAAACAGAGGAACCTTCCAAAGGTACAGAACAGGGTACAGAAACCGACCCCGGAAAAAATGATACTTCTTCTGCTGCACCAGATGACAGGACATCTCAGACGCCGGAAGACACAGCAGTTATTCCTTCTACAGGAGATGTCACTCAGATAATTGAAGACGAAGTTTCTGAAACAATGTCACTTACAAAAGCAACAAAAACTACAGGATTCAATATTACAGTTCCAGAATCCCTTACCATTGCTGAATCTGAATACACGCAGATGGAAATAAACCTTATTCACGGACAGATTATTGAAGTTGTATTCGTTCATAAAAATGATGGGGAAAAAGAAAATTCCGAATGCAGACTTCGCAAAGGTTTCGGAAATCTTGATGTAAGCAACAACTTCACATTGTACCGCGAAAACCGAACTGTAACGAACGCAGGAATACGCTACTACGAACGAGGAAACAACAGCAAGTTCAATGTGATTTCCTGGGTGAGCGGAGATTATTCATATTCAATCTCTTCAACAGTGGGACTTACAGAAGACGACATAAAAAAAATCATCCAGCTTTTCTACTAGTGAAATTCTAAAAATTTGACATTCCCTGTTAATTATGTTATTATAAATAGTAACATAATTAACAGAGGGAATATTATGAAAAAAACATTATCTATAATTACAGCACTTACACTTATTGCACTTTCAGCAACATCATTCACATCCTGCAGCAAGGAAAAGAAACTTAGAATCGGCATTGCAAAAATTGTTCAGCACCCTGCTCTTGATTCTATTGAAACAGGAATCCAGGACCGTCTCAACGAACTTGGCATAAAGGCTGAATATGATATTCAGAATGCAAACGGCGACGTCGGTACAGCAGCCCAGATTGCTTCACTTTACAAAGCAAGAAATGTGGACTATGCAGTAGGAATCGCAACACCAGTAGCAATTGCTCTTGCCACGACATTAAAAACTCAGCCAGTTATTTTCAGCTGCGTTACAGACCCGGTTGAAGCACAGCTTGTAAATGACATTTCACACGGGGAAGGCAATGTTACAGGTTTAAGCGACGCAATTCCAACAGAACAGCATATCAAAATCTTCAAGGAAATTGCAGGAATCAAAACTCTCGGCTATATCTATACATCAAGTGAAGCAAACTCCATTTCAGGCCTTAACCTTGTACAGAAAGGCTGTGACGAAGCAGGCATAAAGCTCATAACACAGAGCATCACAAAGTCTGACGAAGTTAAGCAGGCAGTTCTTGCAATAATCAACCGCGTAGACGGAATCTATCTTACAACAGACAATACAGTATTCAGCGCACTCAGTTCCGTTATTGAAGTTTGTAACAACGCACACAAGCCTATCTTCAGCGGAGACGTAACAGGTGCTGTCGGAGGCGGAATTTTCATGGCGAGCGGCTTCAACTACTACAAGGCAGGGAAAGCTACAGCTGACATAATTGTTGAAATCATGAACGGAAAGAAACCTTCAGAAATACCAGTCAAATTCATTACAAGTCCGGAAGACAGCGACCTTCTTTTTGACCTTGACGCTGCTGCCGACTGCGGAATTACAGTTCCGGAAGATTATCTCTCTAAGGCAAACATGATTTTCCAGAACGGAAAACTTGAAGAAAAATAATTATGCTCTGTACGATTTTAATTGAAGGTCTGATTTACGGAATAATGGTGCTCGGAGTTTTTGCAACTTTCCGGGTACTCAATTTCTGTGACATGACAGTTGACGGATCATTTCCACTTGGAGCTTGTGTTTTTGCAGCCTGCATGACTGCAAACATTCCTCTGATACTCTCACTTATTATTGCATTTCTTGCAGGAATTCTTGCTGGAGGCATCACCGGACTCATTTACACAAAACTTAAAATTCCTGATCTGCTTGCAGGTATTCTTACAATGACGATGCTCTATTCCATAAACATCAGAATCATGGGAAACAAGCCGAACATTTCGTTCCTGAGAATGCCTACACTTTTCAACGAAATAAAGAACCTGTGTTCAGGAATCTCCAATCCTGAATGGGGAATTTTTATTTTTCTTTTGATTTTCGTCGGAGTTCTCAAAGGGTTGCTTGACCTGTTCTACCACACGGACATGGGTCTCATGATGGGAGCCTTAGGTTCAAACAGACAGCTTGTTGTTTCACAGGGAATGAATCCTAATCATCTTCTCATAATAGGAATCTGCTTCAACAACGGTATGGCTGCCCTTGCAGGAGCATTTGCTTCCATGTACAACGGATTTGCTGACATAGGAATGGGAACAGGTATTGTCGTAAGCGGACTTGCATCTTTAATGCTGGGAGAATTTGTAATCAAGTCAAACAAAATTGTCCTTCAAACTTTGCGGGTTCTCATAGGTTCACTTATTTACCGTGCACTTATGATACTTGCAAGAACTTACGGTCATTACATTCACCTTACACCAAACGACCTTAAACTTATTACAGGTATTCTCATTATTCTGTGTCTTCTTGTTACACGAATCAAACCTAAGAACTGGAGAAAACAAAAATGATTACCCTTGAAAACATTGGAATTACATTTAATCCGGGTACTCCTGATGAAAACCGTGCACTTGAAAACATTAACCTTAAAATAAATCAGGGAGACTTTATTACTGTAATCGGTTCGAACGGTGCGGGAAAGTCCACACTGTATAATCTTATTGCAGGAACCTACACTCCTACTGAAGGCAGAATCTATCTTGACAACGCTGACGGCTCAAGAAAAAATATTACTTATCTAAAGGAATACAAGAGAGCTGAATTCATTGGGCGCATTTTCCAGAACCCTCTGCTGGGAACCGCAGGGAAGATGAGTCTCGAAGACAATATGGTAATTGCCAGTAAAAAGGGATTCAAAGGTTTACGTATTTCGCTGAACAGTAAAAAACGTGAATACTTTAAGCAGCAGCTCAAGGTTCTTGAAATGAATCTTGAAGGACGTCTCAACGATAATGTCGAACAGTTTTCAGGAGGACAGAGACAGGCTCTTACACTTCTCATGGCTGTTATGAGCAAACCGTCACTTCTGCTTCTTGATGAGCACACAGCAGCACTTGATCCTACAAATGCTGCAATAGTTATGGAACTTACCAGAAAATTTGCGAAGGAATACAATCTAACAGTAATGATGGTCACCCACAACATGCAGCATGCCCTTGATTACGGAACAAGACTTCTTATGATGGACAAAGGCCGAATAATCTTTGACGCAGACAAGGAAGAAAAAGCAAAGCTTACTATGGACGACCTTGTACAAAAGTTCAGGGAAATAAAATCAGCAAGCGACAAAATGCTGCTCCAGTAGTCAGAAGGACATAAGCTTCATCAATCTCTTACACCAAAAACCTGGGCAAGATACAAAGTTTTCTCCGCCCAGTTGATGTGGGTCTTGTATTCGTTCATGCGTTCACCACTGCTTGAACCCAGAACATAATCACCAGTTTCTGAATTCCAGTTACTTATTGCCAGAGCATCTTCATAATCAGTTCTGCTAACCTTGTATCCTTCATTCACAACATCAATCTGGTTCGGATGAATTACAGTCTTTCCTGTAAACCCAGCAAGAATATCATCTTTTATTTCAGCGGCAAGTCCCGTATCCCATCCCTTACCTGAATAATATTCCCAGACAGGTCCCGAAACAACATAATCAGTTCCGTAAACTGTTATAATATCTGAAAATATATTTGCAACAGGCACAATACTATGAATGGATTCATCATTATGACGACGGAAACCGAATGCATGACTCAAATCATTTCCGCCTACACGGATATTAAGCACAAGTTCCTCTACCGATGAAAGTTTTTCTTTGAGCCCGTAAAAAATGTCAGTGCGTTTTCTGAGATCAATGATTGAACTGCTTTCATAAATGGGCATCATATAAACTTTGCCCAAGCTTCTTTCGTTCACAGATTTTATCTGATTTATATAGGAATCCACGTTCTCCAAAGAAAATTTCGGGAAAATAAATCCGGCAACAAGTTCCGCGCACTCACCGAAACCTGAATACAGTCGCATTATCTGTGCTGCATTTCTTACGCGCACAAAAATCTTTGGCAAATAAAAATCTTTTGACTGACGGGCGGCATAAATTTCTTTAAGTGATAAAAGCAAATCTGCTTCTGCCTGGGAAACCTGATTATCATTAACAGAATCTTCAAGACACATGGCAAGGGAAAAATGTTTGCCGAACTTTTCATTTATGATAGAGGAAACCACACTTTTTTTATTAGCCGGACAGTAAAGCAGCGGACCGACTCCATAATAAATCACATTATTTTTCATTACAAAACTTAATATGTATCAGAAAAAACATATTGTCAAGTAAATGTTTTATGAGTGCCAGGAAATTCAGGACTACAAATTATGGGTCCGAGAATCTTGATTTACATTAGAAAAGTATTATAATATTGATAGAATTTTAAACAAAGTATTCAGGAAATCTCCGGAAAATATTTTTTAAGGATGTCTTTTATTTAAAATCAGAATATGGATTATGGAAAATCTGTTCCCCAGATTCAAAAAAATTCTTTACGAACAACAGTCATAATCTTATATTATAATTGGAACCTCTAGAAGTTGCAATTTTAGAGATGCCATAAACACAGCAAAAACGGAATGAAACATCAGATACGCAAGTTCCGTAAAACATGGGACTTAATTTTAGCTAGACAACTACAGAAATAAAGTTACCTAATAAATAACAGGAGAAATTTATGCCAATTAGTTTATCAAAGGGTCAGAAAGTTAGTCTTACAAAGGACAATCCCGGACTTTCTAATGTAATCGTTGGAATCGGATGGGACATTAATAATTTTGATACAGGTGCTCAGTTCGACCTTGATACAGCCTGCTTCCTTCTTACTGATTCAGGAAAAGTTTCATCATCAGGTGATTTTGTTTTCTACGGAAACCTTAACCACTCTTCAGGAAGTGTCCAGCATCTTGGTGACAACCGCACAGGTGCCGGAGACGGTGATGATGAGCAAATCAGAATCGATCTTACAAAAATTCCTGCCAATATTTCAAAACTTGCATTCACAGTTACAATCTACGACGCTGAAGGACGCAAGCAGAACTTCGGACAGGTTTCAAATGCCTTTGTCCGCATCTATGATGAAAAAACCGGAAACGAACTTATGCGCTATGACCTCTGCGAAGATTTCTCCATTGAAACTGCTGTTGTATTCGGTGAACTTTACAAGCATGGTTCAGAATGGAAGTTCAACGCAATAGGAAGCGGTTACCAAGGCGGACTTGCAGCTTTGTGTAACAGCTACGGCGTTGAAGTTGAATAATGTGTCCATAAATATTGGACCGTAAAAAACGAAACATTCAGACTGGCACTAATTCAGCGGGCACCTCTTTTAGGATTTACTGGAGGTGCTAAAAATCAGGGAGAATAAAAATGGCAATCAGTTTACAGAAAGGTCAGAAAGTAAGCCTTACAAAAGAGGCTCCAGGACTTACAAAAGTTTTAATCGGGCTCGGATGGGATGAAGTTCAGCAGAAGAGCGGAGGTTTCTTCAAATCAATTTTTGCAACAACACCTCAGAACATTGACTGCGATGCTTCTGCCATTCTGCTCCAGAACGGAGAACTAAAAAATCTTGACGATCTTATATACTTCGGAAACCTTAACCACAAGACAGGTACTGTTCAGCACATGGGCGACAACCTTACAGGCGAAGGCGAAGGTGATGATGAAGAAATTGTAATTGATCTTTCCAAGGTTCCTGCAAACTACGACAGAATCGTTATAATAGTAAACATCTATAAGGCAATGGAAAGAAAACAGCACTTCGGTATGATACAGAATGCTTTCTGCCGTCTTGTTGATATGAACGGAAACAAGGAGCTCTGCAAATATAATCTTACAGATGACTACTCAGGAAAAACAGCAATGATTTTTGGTGAAGTTTACCGTCACAACGGAGAATGGAAATTCTCTGCAATAGGAGAAGGAACAACAGATCCTGGGCTCGCTGAACTTAGCCAGAGATACAGATAAAAAAATTATTTGGAGATAGAATTGATAAACAAAGAAGAAGCTATGAAAGGTCTTACGGATAGTGCCGTAAGTGAAAGCAAATCAAAATTCGGAACAAATGCTCTGTCAAAAAAAGAAACAGAATCATTGTGGTCCATGTTCATCGGTGCATTCGATGACATCTGGATTAAAGTACTTTGCGGAGCTTTGATTCTTAAAATTGTTCTCGCAGTTCTTGGAGCATTCATTCCTGCTCTCGGCGGAGAAAACGATGTTATTGAAATCATCAGCATTGTAATGGCTATCGCTCTTGCAACCGGATTCAGCACTCTTTCTGAATACCGCAACACTTCAAGAAGTGAAGCTCTTCAGGAAGAATACAACAAAACTGAAGCAAAAGTTATCCGCAACGGAAAGCTTGTAAAGATTCCTACAACAGACATTGTTAAGGGAGATACAATTCTTATCCAGGCCGGTGACAAAGTTCCTGTTGACGGTCTTCTTATTGACGGTTCCGTAAAAGTTTCTCAAGCAGCACTTAACGGTGAATCCCGCGATGAAACAAAGACTTCTACAACTTCCATGGATGATGCAGAATCAACGGACTACACTTCGGCTAGCAAAATCTTCATGGGTTCAGTTGTTACATCCGGTGAAGGTTACATGATTGCAACAGTAATCGGTGATGCTTCTGAACTTGGAAAAATCAATAAGGCTCTTACAGACACAAATGAAGAAGAAGAAAGAAAAGATACATCCAGCCTCAAGCTTGAAAAAGTTGCAGGCGGAATCGGTAAGCTTGGTGTAAGTGCAGCTGTTATTGCAGGTGTACTTCATGTAGTTCTTTCATTTATGAGAGGTGCAATTCCTGAAGATGTTAATGTTGCAGTAGGAATTCTTCTTCTTGTTGCTGAAGCTGTCATGCTTATGGCTTCAATTGTTATCATGGCAGTTCCTGAAGGACTTCCAATGATGAACAGCCTTGTACAGTCAATGAATACCGAATCAATGTACAAGAAGAATATCCTTGTCAGCCACAAGGCAGCATTCTCTGATTCAGCTTACATGAACGTTCTCTTCAGTGATAAGACCGGTACAATTACGGAAGGAAATCTTTCTCTTGTTGAATTCATTTCAGGTGACGGAAATATTGCTGAAAAAATTACAACTCCAGATTTCATTGAATCAATTACACTGAACAACCTTGCCAAAGTTTCTGAAGGAAAGGCCATAGGCTCCAATAACATGGACCGTGCACTTCTTACCTACGCTCTCAACAACGGTTATGATGAATCAGGTGCAGATACTTCAAAGGTTGCAGAAATCAGCGGATTCGACTCTGAAAAGAAATGTGCAACTGTTAAACTTACAGACGGTTCAGTTTACTGGAAGGGTGCCACAGAAAATATTCTCGATAAGGTAACTCATTACGAACTTCCTGACGGAACAGAAAAACCTTTCACTGCTGAAGACAAAAAGAAAGTTGAAGAACAGATGATTGCTGAAGCAAAGAGAACAATGAAGCTTCTCTCTGTTGCAAAAATCCACGAAGGAAAAACTGTTCTCATGGCTGTTCTCTGTTTACGTGACAATGTTCGCAAAGATGCAATTGAAACAGTTAAGACTTTGAACAAAGCCGGAATCCAGGTTGTAATGGTTACAGGTGACGCTGAAGAAACAGCAGTTGCTATTGCAAAGGAAGCAGGTATCCTCAAGGATGAAAATGTTGATGTTGTACTTACACATGAAATGCTTGCTGCAATGAGCGACGAAGAACTCAAGACAAAACTACCTAACCTTAAAGTTGTTAGCCGTGCAAAACCTCTTGATAAGAAACGCCTTGTTTCACTTTCTCAACAGCTTGACAATGTCTGCGGTATGACTGGTGACGGTGTAAATGATGCTCCGGCTCTTAAGCAGGCAGACATTGGATTTGCAATGGGCGACGGTACAGCTGTTGCTCAGGAAGCCGGTGATGTTGTTATTCTTAACAACTCTCTTACATCCATCAAGGACTGTGTTTTGAACAGCCGTACAATGGCAAAATCAGTCGGAAAGTTCCTTATTTTCCAGCTTACAGTAAACATCAGTACACTTTTGATGAACATCATTGCTCCGGTACTTGGATGGACAGAGCCGTTCTCAATTGTTCAGATTCTCTGGATAAACTTGATTATGGATACACTCGCTGCAATGGCATTCGGCGGTGAACCAATTCTTAACAGATATATGAATGAAAAGCCTGCTCTCAGAACAGACAACATTCTTACAAAATATATCAAATCAGCTATCGGTGTTGCAGCTGTTTTCATTACAGCAGGTTCAATCCTTGTGCTTGAAAACATCGGCGGAATTACAGAGTGGGTAACTCCTGCAGAATACGAAAACCCTGAACTTTACAAGAAGACATTCATGTTCGCATTCTTTATTTACTCAATCATCTTTAACAGCCTGAACACAAGATCAGAAAGGGCAAATCTTTTTGAGCACCTTGGAGAAAACAAGAGATTCATTCTTGTTATGGGATCAATCTTCATTCTCCAGACACTCATTATTGAATTCGGTGGCGCTGTATTCGGAACAACAATGCTTCAACCAAAAGCACTTCTTGTTTCAATGGGTCTTGCACTTCTGATTATTCCTGTTGACCTTATAAGAAAAATTTTCGTGAGAAAGTAAAACAGGCTTAATTACTTAGGGGAATCTCAAAAAATATTTTTTTAGCGATGCCCTTAAGCACTGAAGCTTCTGGTTCCTGGAAAATTTATAGGTTGTCATTCTGAACAGATTCAAAACTTTGTTAGCGCAAATGATTTTGAAAAAATTCGGAATGACATTTTTTTATTAGCAGCATTTATGAAACCTACAGAAAATAATTTTTTTTTTGCAGGTTCCTTTTTTTTATACAGAATGACCGTATTTAATTCAGACTTGGACAACACATTAATTTTTTCCTGCAAGCATGATATTGGAAATGACAAAATAAATGTTGAACTTTATGAAGGCAGAGAAATTTCCTTTACAACAGAAACTACCCGTAAACTTTTAGAAGAAATAAAAGAAAAAATATTGTTCGTTCCAACCACAACCCGTTCCATGGAACAGTACAGGAGAATCAATCTAGGAATCGGCAATATAGAATATGCGCTGGTCTGCAACGGCGGAATACTGCTCCATGACAATAAGATTAATGAAAAGTGGTACGAAGAATCTCTCAAGCTTATTGAACCAAGCAAATACGAAATGCAGAAAGGCTACGGAATATTATTGCAGGAACCTCTCAGAAAATTTGAGCTTAGATACATCAGCGATTTATTTATTTTTACAAAGTGTAATGAAAGTGTCAAAGTTGTAGAAAATCTGAAGTCAAAGCTGGATTCAAACTATGTGAATGTTTACAGCAACGGAGAAAAAGTTTACATAATTCCGAAAAGACTGGACAAAGGAACAGCTGTTAAGCGTTTCAAAAAATTTGTTGGTGCAGATTTTACGATTACCGCCGGAGACAGTGAGTTTGATATTCCTATGCTCGCCGCCGCCGACAGAGGAATTGTACCCAAAGACTTTATAAAAAAATATTATGGAAAGGAAAATTTGAAGCCTGAAAATATAATAGAGCAAAGCGACAACGGAAAATGCTTTTCTGAATTTGTACTGGAAAACATCCTGGCAACATGATCCAGGTACCTTAAATCCGCTCCTTTTTCTAAGCTGTCTTACACACTCATTTTGATTATTGCCTTAGACATTTGCAAAGAAAAATCCCATTGTGATTTTTACATACTAACTTAAATGAGAATCGGTTTATGTCTACAGAAGAGACTATGGAACAGTTTTAGACGTTTAAGGCAAGAACAAGCAAATACTCTATAAAATCCAAAAAAAATCACCTTTTCGCTATATTTTTTTGTCAGAGATCGGGTTTTTTGTGATATAATTAATCTGAGGTGAAATATGGCCCCAGTGGATTATAAGAATCTTTGGAAACTTCTTATTGATAAAGAGTGGAAAAAAACAGATTTGATAACTAAAGCAGGTATTACTTCCAATATTCTGGCAAAGATGGGAAAAGGCGAATTTGTATCAATGGAAAGCCTTCATAAAATTTGCAAGGCTCTAGATTGTAATATTGGGGATATTTGCGTATTCAGTGAAGATAATAAAGAAGAGGATAAATAGATGGCAGCACTTAATATAAAAGCACTTGAAAACGATTTATGGGATGCAGCAGATGAACTTCGTGCAGGGTCACGTCTGAGTTCACAGGAATACTGTATGCCTGTTCTTGGACTCATTTATTTGAGATATGCTTTTTCAAGATTCAAGTTTGTAGATGAAGAAATTCGTAAAAGTCTGCCAAGTCGTGGCGGCCGTACAATGGAACCTGAAGCTGCCGATTACAAAGCAAAGGGTGCCATAAAATTAAGAGATATTTCTCGTTATAATTATCTTTTGAGCCTTAAGGGTGAAGACAATATTGGAAAAGCTGTTGATGAAGCAATGAAGGCTATTGAAGCTGATGTTCCAGAACTTAAAGGTATTTTGCCAAAGAATTATGAAACAGTTTTCAGTGGATCAAAAGAAAAACAGATTCTTCAGACTCTTCTTACAAAGTTTAATCGTCCGGAACTTGATGAAATTAAAGATGATCTTCTTGGTCGCATTTATGAATATTTCTTGAACAAGTTTGCAAAAAGTATTGCCAGTGATGATGGTGTTTTCTTTACTCCAAAATCTTTGGTCCGCATGATTGTAAATATCATTCAGCCTGAGAAAGGAACTGTACTGGACCCAGCTTGTGGATCTGGCGGTATGTTTGTAAGTTCAGGTGACTTCGTAAATGAAAAGGTAAAGAGTGCTTCAAAAGCAATGGCCTTCTTCGGACAGGAAAAAGTTGAGTTCAATGCAAAACTTTGTACAATGAACATGTCTGTACATGGTCTCAATGCAAAGATTGTAAGTGGAGAAGGTGCTAACTCTTTCTATAATGATGCTCATAACCTTGAAGGTAAATGTGATTATGTAATGGCTAATCCTCCATTCAACGTAAATAAAGTTAACTACGAGAATGCTCAGAATGCAGGACGTTTGCCATTTGGACTTCCAGGATATAACGAGAAAACGAAAGAAATTGGAAATGCAAACTACCTGTGGATCAGTTACTTCTATTCTTATCTAAATGAAAAAGGTCGTGCAGGATTTGTTATGGCAAGTTCTGCTACAGACAGCCAGCATGCAGATAAAGAAATCCGCTCCAAACTTATTGATACAGGTCATGTTGATGTAATTCTGAGCGTTGGAAATAATTTCTTTTATACACTGAGTCTTCCTTGTACATTGTGGTTCTTTGATAAAGGAAAGAAAGAAGAACTTAAAGACAAAGTTCTTTTTATTGATGCACGTAATTATTTTACTGTAATTGACCGTAATCTTAATGAATGGACTTCTTGGCAGATTAAAAACTTAAGTTCAATCGTACATCTTTACCGTGGAGAAACTGAAAAGTATGCAGCCGTAATAAATGATTATTGCAATTATTTCCATGAAGCCTCTGACCAATTTACTAGTCGTGAAATGGCAATGACTCTTTGTAAATGTAAAGAGTCAAAAAACTTTGCAGATGTAAAAGCCGCTATTGAAAAAGAAATTGCAACTATTCAGGAAGAACAGAAACAGACAGAAGCAGAATTTGATCGTAAAGCAGATGAAGCAACAAAAGCCGGAAATAAAAAAGCTGCTAATGAAGCAAAACGACAGAAGAAGGCAGCAGTTCAGTTATTAGAAGGCCTTATAAATGATATAAACGAAATTCTCACAGTTGCAAAAGATGCCTGCTGGCTTTCTGAAAAATTCGGTGACGGTATTTATGCTGATGTTGCCGGGCTTTGTAGGATTGCCACAAGAGCAGAAATTGCAGAAAAGAACTGTTCTCTTACTCCAGGTGCTTATGTTGGAGTTGCAGAAGTTCAGGAAGACGATGAAAACTTTGAAGAACGAATGAAAGAGATTCATGCAGAACTTAATAAACTTCAGTCAGAAAGTGATGATTTAATGAAGACCATTAATGCTAATCTTAAAGAGCTTGGGCTGGGAGATTAAGCTATGAATGATGAAACAAAAAAATCCGCATACGAAATGGATTTTGAAGAATACATTCGACACGTTGATTCAAGCAAATCTGAAAAGGCTTCAAGCTGGCAGGCTGCTATTGGTCTTCAACAGGTTGATGGCCTGACTCCTTCTTCTTATCTGTATGAAACAGCCAGAAAAAATATTGAAGGTGAAGTTACTTTTGAAGAAGTTGGAAAACTTATTGAGTCATATTACATCAACCGTTCGGACCGCAGTGGAACAGAAGCCCGCACAGAAGAGGCCGATAAAGTTTCATACCGTATTGCACAGATTTTAAGTGAACCTTCTTTTAATTTTAGCCCAAGTCATTTGATTGCAATTCATAAACGACTTTTTGACGGTATTTTTAAGTTTGCCGGAAAAATCCGTGATTATGACATTTCCAAAAAGGAATGGGTTTTGAATGGGGACTCTGTAATGTACGGAGCGTCTTTTGAACTGAAAGCTGCTCTGGATTATGACTTTGAAATGGAACGACAATTCAATTATAAGAATCTTTCTAAAGATGAAATTGTAAAACACATAACTTTCTTTGTCTCAAGATTATGGCAGATTCACGCTTTTGGAGAAGGCAATACCCGAACAACTGCAGTTTTTACAATAAAGTATCTCAGCTTTCTTGGTTTTAAGGCTGATAATACTATTTTTGAACAGAACAGCCGGTATTTCAGGAATGCTCTTGTCCGTGCGAATTATAATAATCTTCAAAAAGGAATTTCTGAAAATCCTGAATATCTTGAAAAGTTCTTCAGAAACCTTCTGCTTGGGGAAAAGCACGAACTTACGAACAGATATACTCACATTGATTATGAAAAAGTTCAGAATGTCCCTAATGACCCAAATGGACCAAACTCAAGTTTAACAGAAAGACAGAAAGGAATACTGACATCTTCCGGAAAAACAAACAGCGGAATCTGGATTATTAAAGATGGAGGAAGAGAGAAAAATGATAAAAAATACTAGGCAAAATATAAAAAGCGTGCTATATTATAATCAATTAAACCTTGCACGCTTAATTTCGAAAGAAATGCGCACCCAGCGAGGTTATTTTTTTGCCCTTTTAAGATTTGAACAATTGGGGGGTAAATGAGCATTTCCTACGCAAAACCAGCACTTAATATAGAACAACAGGCCGATTTACTTTTAAATCGTGGTCTAAAAGATATTTCAAAAGAAGCACTTATTACAAAACTTTCCTCAGTAAATTACTATCGCCTCCGTGGTTATACTTATGCATATCAAGACAACACGGTTGATAGTACACCGTTTCTTAGAAACAGTAGCTGGAACTACATTTGGAATGACTATGTTATGGATAGTCGCTTACGCAGTTTAATTTTTGAAAGTATAAGTCATATTGAAATTGCATTAAGAACACAAATTGAGCTTGTAATGTCATTAAGTTATGGTCCGAACTGGTATACAGATAGTCGTTATTTCTTTAACTCTGATTTTTTTAATAAAAACTTTAAAGAACTTGAAAAATGCTGGGAAAGATCAGAAGAAAAATTTAAAAAGCATTATGAAACAAAATATATAGAAACAGAATTACCACCATCGTGGATGATTTTTGAGACTTCGACTTTTGGTCTTACAAGTAAATATTATGAAAGTATAGATAACAATTATTCAGAAAAGGCTCAGATTGCAGGTTTCTTTGGATTTGGAAAATCTCAAGTTTTTATTTTCATAAGTTGGTTAAAACATCTTACTACAGTACGAAATGTATGCGCTCACCATTCCCGCTTGTATTCAAGAGCTAATATTAACCGTCCTGTCTTTCCAAAAAAATTAAAAGGCTCATGGGTAAGCTCATGGCCAAATGATGACAGAGTTTACACTTCGGTTTGTATAATAAAAAAACTTCTCGATTATTGTATGCCGGAATATGATTTTGTCGGTAAATTGAAACCAATTATAAAAATGGCAAGAAAAGAGCAGCTTCCAAGTATGGGATTTCCTGTTGATTGGGAATCAGAACCTTTATTTAATTAATGTAGATTTATGATAAAAAATGAATACAAGAAAAAAAGACATTCAGAAAAGTTCCAGAATGTCCCTAATGGCCCAAACTGAATAAAATGGAGAGTAAAAAATGAAAGAAGGCTGGAAAGAAGATAAATTGCAGGAAATCTCAAAAAATCTTGAAAAAAAAGAAATACTCTCTTTTGATGAACTTTCTGGTTTTGTAAAAGATTTACATTCGATTGCTTATTCTTCTGCGGTCAGGGCTATAAATCGTTCTGCTACAATCAGAAATTTTTTGATTGGCTTTTATATTGTTGAATATGAGCAGAACGGAAAAGACAGGGCAACTTATGGCGAAAAACTTTTGAAGAAACTTGAAGAAAAAGTTAAAACAAAAGGCTTGAACGAAACGCTTTTTAAAAATTGCAGGAAGTTTTATTTGAATTATCCTCAAGTCAAAGATTTCCTTCTGCAAAAAAGTCCGACGGCATCGGACGAATTCATAACTTCTGCTGAAAAACTTATAACTAATCTTTCTTTTTCTCACATCGTCGAAATTCTTACTATTGAAGATAAATTCGAGCGATTTTTTTATGAAACGGAATGTATAAAATGCTGCTGGAGCGTTAAAGAACTTCGCCGTCAAATTTCCACAAATCTGTTTTTCCGTTCCGGAATTAGTGAAAATCCTCAAAAGCTGCTATCTCAAACTGTTCAAGACAATACTTTGATGCTTGGAATAAAAGAGCCGTTCACTTTTGATTTTTTGGGATTGAATCCAAAGACCTTTAATGAAAACGAACTTGAAAATGCTTTAATTGACCATTTGCAGGATTTCTTGCTGGAACTTGGAAAAGGCTTTTGTTTTGAAGCCCGTCAGAAAAGAATGATTATTGATGATGAATATTATTATGCCGATTTGGTTTTCTACAATCGCATTTTGCATTGTTCCGTAATTATCGAATTGAAAGACGATGAATTCAAGCACGAAAATCTTGGACAGTTAAACGCTTATGTTTCATATTTCAAGGAAAACGAAATGAACGCAGGTGACAATCCGCCAGTCGGAATCTTGTTATGCACAAAAAAAGGCAAGAAAATGGTTGAATACGCATTGGCAGGAATGGACAACAATCTTTTTGTTTCGACATACAAAGTGACTTTGCCAGACACAAAAGTCTTGGAAGAATTTTTATTGAAAGAGTTGAAAGTTGATAATTGAAAGTTGATAATTGACAATGGAGAATTGAGAATGGAAGACAACTTTGAAATAAAAATCAAATTCGGCGAGTGCCGCTTGCACAATTTGCCTGGTATAATTATTAAAAAAGCAATGTCAAAGCCGAATATTCATTGCGAGGAATTACTCAGCCTTTAGGAATTGCAGAGTATGAAATCCAGAAAGTAATTGAGGATATAAAATCGAGTATTGCGAATATTGAAGAAGCAGAGAGTGAATTATGAAAGAAGAGTGGAAGAAAGTAACAATAGAAGAAATATGTGAATATGTAACCTCTGGAGGAACTCCATTAGCTTCAAGAGAGGATTATTACAATCCAGGTACAATTCCCTGGTTAAAAACAAAAGAAGTGAATTATTGTCGTATTACAGAGACAGAAAGGAATACTGACATCTTCTGGAAAAACAAACAGCGGAATCTGGATTATTAAAGATGGAGGAAGAGAGGAAAATGATAAAAAATACTTGTCAAAATTTAAAAAGCGTGCTATATTATAGTCAATTAAACCTTGCACGCTTAATTTCGAAAGAGATGCGTACCCAGCGAGGTTATTTTTTTGCCCTTTTGACTTTTCAGGAGGGAAAATGAAACCTTTCTATAGTAAACCTGCCAAAACTTTGGAAGAACAAGCCGATTTATTACTTAATAGAGGCTTGAATGATATTTCCAAAGACGAATTAATCGAAAAACTTGGATCAATAAATTATTATAGGCTTCGTGGATATACTTATCCGTATCAGGATAATACTGATCCTAATACTCCGTTTTTAGCAACTAACAGTTGGAATATAATTTGGAGTGATTATGTTCTGGATTCAAGACTTAGAGCTTTGCTTTTTGAAAGTATCAGCCACATTGAAATTGCATTGAAAACACAATTGACATTAACTATGTCTTTAGCTCATGAGCCAACTTGGTATACAGATAAAGATTTATTTTATAGTGAAGATCATTTTCGAACAAACTTTTCAGAATTATTAAAAGATTGGACTAGATCAAAAGAAAAATTCAAAGAACATTACGAAAATGACTACAATAATGCACAATTACCTCCTTCATGGATTATATTTGAAACAGCTACGTATGGTGTGATGAGTAAGTATTACGGAAACTTGAAAAACAATGTTCCTGAAAAAGATTTGATAGCACAGTATTTTGGATTTCCTCACGGATGTACTGAATATCTGAAAAGCTGGTTACAAAATTTAAATATTGTGAGAAATATATGTGCTCATCATGGAAGATTATTCTCCAGAACGGGGATTGTAACACCTTCTTATCCTTCGCTTCCTGGTAATTGGCTCATTCTGGGATTTACTCATGACAAGATATATTCTTCTATATGTGTTATAAAACGTTTACTTGATTACTGTATGCCTGAATATGATTTTAGAACAAAAATTTTGTCATTAATGACTACTACAAGTGTAGACCAGAAAACAAAAATGGGATTCCCTGCAGGCTGGGAAAATGAACCTTTGTTCAGGTAGGAGGTGAATAATGAAAGAAGAGTGGAAGAAAGTTAAGCTTTGTGAAGTTTGTAAGTCTATCTCTGATGGTGATCATTTACCTCCACCAAAATCAGATTCTGGAATTCCTTTTGTTACAATTGCCAACATAAAAGGAAACCGATTTGATTTTTCCGACACTATGTTCGTCCCAGAAAGCTATTATGAAAAATTAGATTCTAAAAGAAGAGCCCAGACGAATGATATTCTTTATTCTGTTGTAGGTTCTTTTGGAATTCCTGTTTTACAAAAAAATAATAGTAAATTTGTATTTCAACGACATATTGCAATCCTCCGTCCTGCACCTGAAAAAGTGAATCCTCAATTTCTTTTTTACACAATGCTTAGTAGGGATTTTTATGCAAAAGCCGATGCTTTAGCAGTTGGAGCCGCACAAAGAACCGTAAGTTTAACATCATTACGAAATATTGAAATAACTCTTCCTCCACTTCCAACACAGCAGAAAATTGCTTCAATTCTTTCTGCATACGATGATCTTATTGAAAACAACCGCAAGCAGATAAAACTTCTGGAAGAAGCAGCACAAAAACTGTACAAAGAATGGTTTATAAAACTAAACTTCCCCGGTCACGAAAACACAAAAATTGTAGACGGTATTCCTGTAGGGTGGAAGAAAGTTAAACTCATTGATTTAGTTGATGTACAATATGGCTATGCATTTGATGGTTTATTATTCAATGATAAAAATGAGGGAACTCCGATTATTAGAATTAGAAATATCCCAGATGGAACTACTAATGATTCAACAACAGAAAAAGCTTCAGAAGATTACATTGTTCATAATGGTGATATTGTAGTTGGAATGGATGGTGAATTTCATATTAATACATGGAACCAAGGAGATGCATATTTAGTACAACGATCCTGTTCGTTCCGACCTCATAATGAATTATTAAAAGGCTATTTATTTCAAGCAATTTATGCTCCAATTAAGTTTTTTGAGAACACCGTTGTTGGAGCAACTGTTGCTCATTTAGGAAAAAAACATATAGATACTATTGAAGTATTTGATTGCCCAAATAATCTGTATGTTCCGTTTAATAATTTCTTGAAGAAAAGACAAACCTTATTAAATCAAAATAACGAATTAAGAATAGCTCGTGACAAACTTCTTCCAAAACTTATGAACGGTGAAATAGAGGTATAAGCAGATGAATCAGGAAAAACTTACACATAAAGAAAAATAATTTACAATATGGTATAATTAGTTTGAGGAAAAAAGAAATGCAAATAGAATCTATAAAAATCCACAATTACAAAGTCCTAAAAGATGTTGAAGTAAAAGATATTTCAAATATGGCTGTTTTTCTTGGAAAGAACGGTGTTGGTAAAACCACATTCTTTGATGTTTTTGGATTTTTGCATGACTGTTTGATTGGAAATGTAAAGACTGCATTGGCTCGTCGCGGTGGTTTTACCGAAGTAATTTCAAGAAATCAGGAAGGAACAATTGATTTCGAAATCAAATTCAGGGCGAATGAAGCAGAACCTTTAATTACATATCAGCTTTCGATTGGACTTGATGAAAGAAAATTTCCTGTAGTATCATCTGAAATTTTAAAATTCAGACGAGGTTCAAAAGGTCAACCATGGAAAGTTTTGGATTTTAAAAATGGAGAAGGTATTGCCATTGAAGGTGTGCTTAATACAAATGAAGATGTTACAAATGCAATCAGAAAATCTCAGAAACTTGATTCTCCTGATATTCTTGCAATAAAAGGCTTGGGACAGTTCAAGGAATTTGAAGCAGTAGCTACTTTCAGAAGACTTATAGAAGACTGGTATGTTGCAGATTTTAAAGTAGATGCGGCAAGGGAAAGAAATGAATCTGTTTATGGCGATGATTTAACAAGAACAGGAGATAACCTTTCTATCGTAACAAAATACATTTATGACAATTATCCAGAAAATTTCCAAAAAATAATAAAAAGCATGAAGGAAAGAATACCCGGTGTTGATGATATTCAGGCAAAAGAAACTGATGACGGATATATTGTTTTAAAATTCCAAAATGGAGAATTTAAAAATCCATTTTCTGCAAAGTTCGTTTCTGACGGAACAATCAAAATGTTCACATATTTGGTTTTGTTAAATAGCCCAATGAAACACGCCTTACTTTGTGTTGAGGAACCAGAAAATCAACTTTATCCAGAATTACTTGAAGAATTGGCGGAAGAATTCAGACTTTATGCATTGAATGGCGGACAGGTGTTTATTTCAACCCATTCTCCAGATTTCTTAAATGCGATAGATGCGAATGAAATCTTTTATTTTGAGAAAAAAAACGGATTTACGCAGATAAAAAAAGCAACTGAAAATGAACTGTTTATGAATTGTATCGGACAAGGGGATTTGCCAGGCTCTCTTTGGAAGCAAGGAATTTTGAGAGGAGAATAAAATATGAAACTTGTTTTTCTATTAGAAGAGAAATCTATGAAAAGATTTCTTGATATTATTCTTCCCAAAATCCTTCCAGCAGAAATTCAATATCAGACAATTCCACACGAAGGAAAAACTGATTTAGAGAAATCAATTCCTAGAAAATTGAAAGCATGGAATGAGCCTGACACAAAGTTTGTTATTATTCAGGATCAGGATTCTTGGGATTGTAAAAAACTGAAGCAGAAACTTGTGGATTTATGCAATCCTACAGGAAAGAAATATCTTGTTAGAATAGCTTGTCATGAACTTGAAAGTTGGTACTTTGGAGACTTACAGGCAGTTTCAAAAGCATACAACAAAGATTTAACAAAACTATCTCAAAAATCACAATATAAAATTCCTGATGCAATTATTAATCCAAAAAGAGAATTACAAAAATATTTGCCAGAACACCAACAAATTTCGGGAGCAGAAAAAATTGCGGAATACTTTAACCCACAAATAAACACTTCTGTTAGTTTTCAGATGTTTCTTTCTGGAATAAAAAAATTAATTTCTTAGATGGAGTGATGCTGAATCAGGTTCAGCATGACTGTCAAAGGAGGACTTTTATGAACGCAGACTATTCAGAAGATAAACTTGTTCAGGAAAATGCCGCAGAAATATTGGAAAGCTTAGGCTGGGAAAGTTACTATGCTTTTGACGATGAGATTATCTCTGAAGATGAAAATCTTCCTTTAGGTCTTCAGCCCAATGGCAAAGTTTTCTTAGGCCGCAGTTCTCAAAAACAGATTCTTCTTGTTCCTTATCTTAAAAAAGCTCTTGTCCGGTTTAATCCAGGAATTACGGATGATGAAATCAAAAAGGCTGTAGATGTTCTTTTAGATTATTCATTGAACAATGACCTTGCAATGATTGTTCAGCAGAATAAAGCTTTCTATACTTTCATAAAAGACGGTATTCCTGTTGATACAACTGATGAAAATGGAAACAGCGTAACCCGTACTTACAAAATCATCAACTTTAATGAAAAGCCGGATTCCCCTGCAGAAGAACGAAATGAATTTGTAGCCGTTCGTGAGCTCTGGATGGAAAGTCCTATTGGAAAGCCTTTAATGAGGGCTGATGTAATCGGGTTTGTAAACGGGATTCCTTTGCTTTTTACAGAACTTAAGCGACTGGATGTGGATGTCAGAAATGCTTATCTTGATAACTACAAGCGTTCTCTCGAATGTGATCCACATCTTTTCTATTACAATGCAATGGTGATTCTTTCTAATGGTATGGATGCAAAAATCGGTACCGTTGGATCTAAATATAAGTTCTTCAGCGAATGGAACCGTAAGACAGAAGATGATGAAGTGGATGATGATGAACCAAAGATGCACATCATGCTGGAAGCTGTCTGCAATAAACAGACATTTCTGGACTTGGTAGAGAACTTTGTTATCTTTGATAATTCATCTGGAAAACTTGCAAAGATTCTTGCCCGTAACCATCAGTATCTTGGTGTAAATCAGGCTTTTGAAAAATATAAGGACAGACAGATTCTTGAAGGAAAAATCGGTGTATTCTGGCATACACAGGGTAGCGGCAAGAGTTACTCAATGCTTTTCCTTGCAGAAAAAATTCATCGCAAGATTGGCGGAAATCCAACTGTTGTAATCATTACAGACCGTAGTGAACTTAATAAACAGATTAGCGGTACTTTTGAAGCTGCAGGTTGTCTTGGTAGTGTAAAAGCTTCCCGTTATATTGCTTCCAGCGGAGAAGATCTTATAAAGAAACTGAGCAAGGACAATTCAAAATATGTCTTTACTCTTATACAGAAGTTTAACAAATCAAATCCAACACCAATTCATGTGGACCACGATATTCTTTTGATTTCTGATGAAGCTCACAGAACAAATAACGGTATTTTTGCAGACAATATGTGTGCACTGTTGCCGGATGCAAGCCGTCTTGGATTTACAGGAACTCCTTTGTTCTCTAGTGATAATATTACAAAGAGAACTTTCGGTGATTATGTTTCTGTATATGACTTCCAGCGTGCGGTAAAGGATGGAGCAACAGTTCCTCTTTATTATGAAAATCGTGGTAGCAAGCTTAAGCTGGAAAATCCTGAAATTGATGAAAAACTTCTGGAAATAATTGAACAGGCAGAGAATGACGAGGATTCCGATTTAGACGAAAAGGATGTTGAAAATCTCAAAAATCAGATAAAAAAAGAACTCCATATTATCTGTAGCGAAGAACGTTTACGAAAAATTGCAAAGGACTTTGTAGACCATTATTCAGAACTCTGGCTTAACGGAAAAGCAATGTTTGTTTCTGTAGATAAAATTACTGCTGTAAGAATGTATAACTATGTCCAGGAATACTGGCAGCAGAAGATTACAGAACTTGAAAAAGAATTAAAAGATTTGGACCAGCAGGAATATCTTGAAGCAAAACACAAAATTGATTGGATGAAAGAAACTATCATGCGTGTTGTAATTTCTTCTCAGAAAGGAGATGAAGAACGCTTCAAAAAATACGGTCTTGATCTGGATGTTCATAAAAAGGCTATGGAAAACAATGAACTGGATAAAGGCTTCAAAGATGAAGATAATCCATTCAGAGTTGTTTTTGTCTGTGCCATGTGGCTTACAGGTTTTGATGTTCCAAGCCTTGGTAATCTTTATCTGGATAAACCTCTCAAAGATCATACTCTCATGCAGACAATCGCACGTGCTAACCGTGTAAACGAAGGTAAAGAGAATGGTCTTATTGTAGATTACATTGGTATTGTTCCATACCTGGAAAAAGCTCTTGCAGATTATACTGTAAACAAGAAAAAGCAGAAAACAAGAGTAACAATTGACCGCGAAGATTTAATCAAACAGATTTACGACCATTGTGCTCAAATAATGGAGTTCTTGCATGAAAAGGGCATTGAACTTTCAACAATCGTTGATGAAAAGGATAAAAATGCAAAGCTGAAAGCAATCAGAATTGCAGCAAATACAATTGCAACACCTCCACTGGATACTAAAAAGCGTTTCAATTTGATGACTTCTCAATTCTTGCGTTTGTATAAGTATGCTACAAACAAGGAAATTGCACCTGAACTTAAAAAGAATAAAGGTGGCATTGAAGCTATATTCAAACGCTTAAATATCCGTCGCCAGCCAACTGATACTACAGATGTAATGATGCAGCTGCAGGAAGTTATCAATGAATATATCAAGTTGGAAGATGCAGATGTAATAGAGGAGGGCGTAAAACTTGATATCAGTAGAATCAATTTTGAAGTTCTCCAGGCTGAATTCGAAAAAATAAAACCAAAGGAATTGGTAATCCAGGAACTATCTGCAATTATAGAAATGCAGGCAGAAGAATTGTTAAAGAAAAATCCTGCAACTACAGAATATTACAAGCATTATCAGGCTGTAATTGAAGAATACAATAAAGCTCAGGATAAAGCTGAAATAAGAAAAGTCTTTGAAGAACTTTTGAAAGTTGCAAAATCTCTTTCAGAGGAACAGGACCGTTGTATTCGTGAAGGTTTTTCTGATATCAAGGAATTGGCAGTCTATGACATGCTTTTCAAAGATACCCTTGATAAGAAAGAAATTGAACAAATTAAATCTATCGCAAAGGAACTTCTTGAGAAGATAAATAATATGCTTGCTGAAATGACCAATCCTTTTGGAAATAGTCAGAATGCGGCCGATATTGATGTTCTTATTAAGAATACTTTATGGGCTGAACTTCCTGAAAGCTATGATGATATTGCGGTAGGTGAGTGCAGAAAGAAGATTTTCGAGTATGTGCAGAGTGTTTATGGAAGTGCTGCTTAATAAAAATTGACGAATTGAGGAGAAGCATTATTCATGATAAGAACATTACACTGTAGCACAAATACTGCAAACTATAACTTGTATATTGAACATAAAGTGGCAGGTCTTTCTCATAACCACGATTTGTACTCTTCCTGACTGATCCACATAAAAAAAAGGCAGAGTGCTTTTACGGGTAAATTATTTTCCCCCGTCAGTGGTCTTTTCTGGTACACCTTCTGATGCCCTGATCAGAAAGAACTTCTGTTCTAAGCGTTGCATTATTTTCTTTTTTCTGTAAAGATAAGTGAAATAAAGAATGGTCCTCCAACTAACGCCATGATTGTACCGACCGGTATTTCGGCAGGAGGATTTATTGTTCTGCACAGAGTATCTGAAATCATCATAAGACTTGCACCGCAAACCATGCTTAAAGGAAAAAGTGTACGTGCTTTTGAACCGAATATTTTTCTGATAACATGAGGAGCTATCAGTCCTACAAACCCAATTGTTCCGCCCGCACAGACTGCGGCAGAACTTGCAAGAGACCCTCCGACTATTATGAGTGCCCTTAAAACTGAAACATTTACGCCCAAAGAACTCGCAGCTGTTTCACCGCCGGAGAGCAAATCCAAAGGTCTTGAGCAGATAAACAAAATCATTACGGAAAGTACAGACGGAATCAGAATAAAATTAAATTCCTTCCACCCTCTTCCTGAAAAACTTCCCAGCATCCACATGTACATTGTCTGAAGATGTGTGTTATTAAGCGAAAGTATAATTGCTGTAAGGGCTGAATAAATTGAACTCAAGGCCGTTCCGCAAAGAAGAAATGCTACTGATGAAGTTTTTTTTGTAACTGTCCCGGACAAAACTAGAACAAGAAAACCTGCTGCAATGGCACCCATAAAAGCTCCAATATTAATGAACACGCCGGAAAAAAAGCACGATGCAATAACCGCACCCAAAGTTGCACCGGATGAAACTCCCATTATGCCAGGCTCCGTAACAGGATTCCTGAAATACATCTGGAAGCAGGCTCCTGTTCCTGCAAGAAGTGCACCTGTAAAACATGCAAGCAGAGTTCTTGGTATTCGTATTTTTGTCAGAATAAGATTTGTAAAAGTTCCCTGCATAAAAATTTCAGTCAAAGAAATTTTCTGGGCGCCAAACAGAACGGAACTTATGAAAGACAAAATGAAAAATGAAAAAAGAATTAGGGCTGATAAAAAAAATTGTTTCTTATGGAGCATAGTTATTTGTTCTGGCAAAGCAGTAAAGCACTGCAGATTCGCAGTCCGCAAACACAATGACAGGTTCACAGACTGCATGCAGGTAATCAGAAATTTTATTTATCTGCAAGAATTATACAATCTGATTCCGCAGATGAAAAATCAATTTCAGGATGAATCATTTTTGCGACTGCAACAAGAGCTTCCGTAATGCGAGGACCTGCGCGTGAGAAGATATTGCTTTCTGCAAAGTAAATGTTACTGTTCTTTACAGCATTCATATTTTCCCAGCCGCTGCGTTCTTCTATTGAAACTTTTGTTTCACCGTTCATATCGGGAATGATTATTACATCAGGGTTTGCAGCTATTATTGATTCTTCGTTTACCATTGGATATTCTTCTTCAAGGTCAGAAAAAATTCCTTTTCCGCCTGCACTTTGAATAATTCCGCTGATAAAAGAATTCTTTCCGCAGCTCATATAAGGTTTGTTCCAGACTTCATAATAAACAGCAGGAACTGAAGAATCTTTTACAAGATTCTTTACATCCGCAAAAACTTTTTCCATCTTTGCGGCAGCAGCTTCACCTTCAGCTTTATGGCCGGTAAGTTCTGCAATACGTTGCATTTCAGCTTCCACAGCTTCAACAGAAACTGCATCAAAAAGTTCAACAGCAATTCCCATCTCTTCAAGAGAAGCCTTTATGGAATCATGAGTTCCGGCTGCTCCGTAAACAAGATCAGGCTTATGTGAAACAATTGTTTCTATGCTAATATTCTGCGCTGAAAATCCGCCTACGCTAGGTTTTTCAGTAACCGCCGAAGGAAAGTCACAGAAATCTGTTCTTGCAACTATCTGATCAATTGCACCTACCGCACAAAGAATTTCAGTTCCTGCAGGAGCAAGAGAAACAATTCTTTGGGGATAAGTTTCAGATTTCTGTGAAACATTTACAGCTGAATTCTTCGTGCTGCAAGAAAAATATCCGAGTGAAGCAACAAAAAACAAAGCTGCAGTCAAAATCTTATTTGAAAAGATTTTCATTTATTTTGCACCCCATTCTGAATAGTAGGCATCAATTTCCTTTTTGACTTCATCAGAGATAAAATGCTTTTCGCTGTAAAGATATTCAACAACTTCTTCCATTGTAACGATTGCACGTGCAGGGAAACCGTACTTTTCTGTAATAACATCGAGAGCGCTCTTTTCACTGTCCAATGCACGTTCCATACGGTTAAGGCTCACCATTTCACCTACAATCTTTACTGCACCGTGAGCAGAACCCTGGCCGTCAACAATCGGATAAGTTTCTTCAATGGACTTTCCGGAGGTTGTAACGTCTTCAATGATTACAACTCTGTCTCCGTCATTTATTTTTGACCCGAGAAGCACTCCCTTGTCTGCACCGTGATCCTTTTCTTCTTTTCTGTTTGAGCAGTAACGGATTTCTTTGCCATACAGTTTTGCATAAGCCATAACTGTTGCCACGCTAAGAGGAATGCCTTTGTAAGCAGGCCCGAAGAGAACATCAAAATCATCTCCAAAATTTTCGTGGATAGCCTGTGCGTAATATTCACCAAGCTTTGTAAGCTGGGTACCTGTTTCGTAAGCACCTGCGTTCATGAAGAATGGAGAATGTCTTCCGCTTTTTAAAGTGAAAGAACCGAACTTCAATGCATTGCACTGAACCATAAAATCAATAAAATCTTTCTTGTACTGTTCCATAGCTTACATTCTATTGAATTTTCATAATCTTTTCCACTGGATACAGATTTTTTGTCACTCCAAAAGTTGACACTATACCAAAACTTTTTTACACTGTGTATACTCAAGGGCATCTCCAATAATTACGGAACCCCGAAATATTTAGAAAAATAAGGTGAAAGAAATGAAAAAACTTAAAAACAAAGACCTGCTTATGATTCTTGCGCAATCCATTCTTATTCTAAGCTGTTCATCTCAAATTGAAACGGAATCCACTTTCCATGAGCCTGCACAGAGCGGAAATTATGAACAGCAATCTGAAAATCCTAAAGTTGACTCCGGAACTGATAAACCTGAATCCGAAAAAAATCCCCGGGAACAAAAAAAATATAATCTTACCGCAATCGGAAATAATGCATTTGCAGGTACTGCAATAGAAAAAATTGAATTTCCTGATTCCGTCAGAAAGTTTGGCAAAAATATAATGAGCACTTCAACAAAGGAAGTTTTAATCCGTTCAAAAGTTATTGACAAAATGGATAACCAGGCTTTTTTTACCATGAGTGACCCTTCGATTATAAGATTTGAAAATCAGAATCTCTATAAAGGAAATACATACAACAAAGGCGGATTCGGATCGTGGGGGCCTTACTGGTACGGGCATACAAGAACAAAAATTGCAGGAGCCTATGATACTTTTATAGATATGACAAAAAACTTCCTGGAACCGTCAGGAAATGGATATACAATAAACATTGATAACCAGGCATCCATTAATTCTCTCCTGAATAATGACGGAACCTTAAACCAAAATCTGTTGCAGAAAGCTCTTGATACATTTGATTTTGAAAATTCGATTGAACCTTATATTATTCTTTCAGCACAGACATCAAACATAAACCAGCAGAATCATACGGCAAGTCAGAAGTGGACACTTACATACGGAAAGGCTGCAGGAAGTCTGGCAGGTCAGAAATATGACAGAACTTTTTCAAACGGATTTGATGCGCTGAACGAAGCATGCTCTTTGGTCCCTTCAGGAAATATCTGGAACGAATACAGAAAAAGCCGAATAAGAATAGACTCTGACATGTATGCGGGAAAACAATCTTCATCAGTTCAGTCATCAAATAAAGATATAAGTGGACTATATTCTGTAAGACTTCATAACAATACTATAATTGATTTTACAAATCACACAATGTACCTGACGGAAGAAGAAAACAAATCAATAGTACCTTTCGCAATCAAGAACAGAAGCTACGTTTCAATCCGCAACATCAAATTCTACGGTCACGCACGCTACACAATATGGGTACTGGGAAGCAATAATCTTGTGTTTGACAACATCAGCTTTGAAATGGACAATCAGAGCGGACTTGGACTGAGAATTGCTGAAAACAATAACACCTGGAGCACAAATATTTTTGCGGACAATATCAGCGTAAATGGTATACAGGACCAGGCGTTTGAGACAATGAAAGTTGACGGAATATGGATAGGAACTGTTAAAGCAACTAACTGTAACGACTGCGGACTTCTTCTTAACACAACAACAAATGCAGCAATAAAAAACGTAGACGGAACAAGATGTTCTCCACGTTCAGGAAAGGGGGTTTATGCTGCATTCAGAACTGCAAATTATGTGGGACCTAATATACACGCAGGAAAAATTAAGGCCACAGAATGCGGCAGAGGTTACTTCAGCGTCTCTGCAAATGCAGGTATTGAAATTGATGAACTTGAAAGCTTTTACAGTTACAGCAACGCAATTCTTATACAGGACACGCAGGAACTTTTAATTCACAGGGCATTGCTTAAAGGTGGACGCAACAACAGTTCAAATGCAGTAAGACTTGCATCAGGTTCAGCAGGAGGGAGCCTTCCTGTTACTAACAATACATTCATGAACATGAAAATTGAAAACTATTCACAGGCATTCAAAGAAGACGAAGGCTCAGGCGGTTTCAACAGATACATAAAATGTTCAACGCAGGGGTCGTCATTCGGAAACTCCACAAGCAGAGTACTGGACGCAGAAGAAGTCAAATATGATTACACAATAATAATACCGGAAGGTACAAAGGAAATTGCATCAGGTGCATATCAGAATTATGTTAACATTACAAGTGTGAAGATTCCTTCGTCCGTAACAAAAATAGGTGACAACGCATTCTACGGATGCAAAAGTCTTAGGACTGTAATTTTTGAAGGCGAATAATCCGGCAACAGGCTTTCTTTTCCAATGTCAAAAAATATTTCCTTGTAACTCCAAAAGTTAACACAGAAGAGGAAACTTTTTGCAATAAGAAAAATCTCTATCCCAAATGCAAGGAGAGAAAAATGAAAACTATGTACAGTGCATCCTGGACCGGAAAAGGCTGCAGCATATCCGGAAGATAAAAAAGAGTCCTTTAAGTAAAAGTCAAACTATGGTGTCCATGAAAATGCAGGTCTCCATAAGGAAGATGACCACCCGGAATTCTACAAACAGTTCGTCTGATTCATTTTAATTCTTCACATCAAACAGAAGGTTCCAGCACAGTTTGAGAGCTTATGACTGTCCGTCCGACTTTTTGACAAAGCCTCCATAAAATGATAGAATCTCTAGACTTTTATGGAGGTTGGAATTGAAAAGAATTGCAGTATATTTTGTTTTATTTCTGTTACTGCTAATTCCTGGTTCCATTATTATTTTCCAGGCAAAAGAAAATTCTATGGAAAAATTATGCATGACCATAAAAAAAAATCCGGAGGGACAGTCTGTAAACCGATTACAGGCAAAAAAAGATGTTCGTCAGCTGCAGTGGATTTTCAAAAATAAATATGGAGGATATTCCGTAGTTCTTGATTCCCATAATTTTTTTAAAATGAATAAAAACCTTGAACAGAAAATTTCAAGTTATTTTGAAACAGAGAGAACACTTTCCGCAACAGACTTTGCATCAATGATTCATGATAGCTATTCTCCAATAATTGACGGCCATCTTTACGTCAGCGTGAACATTAAAGAGTCGCTCACCCATTACAGTTTCTATACTCACACGGACTTATATTTTGGCGACGTTTATTTCAGAAAATCCGGTGACAATTATTATGTAAGTGAAAGTTCTGTAAAAGGAATTTCAAAAAGAGAAAAATATTCAGACTCAGAAAAATTCCTGTTTCCTTATATTTCAAAAGGAAAAAACATTTACCGGTTCGGAAAATTTTCTGCGGACGAAATCCGGGAACTGCAAATTAGTATAGGAGAAAACACTTTTTCTATTCCCGCAAAGTCAAATTCAACCGTCTACAATCAGTGGAAAAATCCTGAAGCTCTTAAAGACGGCAGCGGAATTTATATGAACTGCATTGAAACAAAGGACAGCACCTATATTTCCTGCAACAGCTTCAGTACTGTTTCTCCAGAAAATAAATTCGGTAAATTTTATTCCTATGCAGAAAATATCCGTTCAGGCAAAAAGAAAAATGTAATTCTTGATTTCAGAAATAATTCAGGCGGACTTCTTGAAATTCCATTAACTTTTCTGGCAAAACTTTTTATTGGGGACCAGGAAAATCAGAATTTATTTGTGCAGACAAGAATCACCAATTACAATGAAAATTTGTCACCAAAGTTTGAAAGTTCTTTTGCCGGAACCCTTTATATAATTGCCGACAGAACTTCAGCTTCGTCTGTTGAATGGCTTATTGCCTTATGCAAAACAATAGACGACGCAAGTGTTTATATTATTGGCGAAAACACAAGCGGCTGTATTGCAGGAGGCGACCCTTATAAATACGCACTCAAAAATTCAGGAATAACTGTAACGGTTCCTGCAACATTCAACGACGGATACATCACAAATCATCATTCATCAATGGGAGAAGGTGCAGGATTCATTCCGGATTACTGGGCTTTCAACAAGGATGTTCTTAAGTGTCTGGTAGAACTTACAAATGATTCTTCACTGGAAAAACGATTACCGATGCTTGATTCACAGATATATTAACGGAGGAAAATATGGGACAGCCAAGACTTTTCAGTATAATTGACAAGGCCGTTTATGATTACAGGCTTATTGAAGACGGTGACAAAATTTTAGTTGGTGCTTCAGGCGGAAAAGATTCAACCGCTCTCATTGAATACTTTGCAAACCGCAAGCGAAGACCGAATGCAAATTTCACTTTCACGGCACTCCACATCCAGACTGAAATAACACCACCTCTTGCACCTGAAATATTGAAGCTCTTTGAGGACTGGAATGTTGAAGTCGTAAACCTTGAAGTTGATGTTCTTGGCAGACTGAAGCCAGGAAGAGAAATGAACTGCTGGTGGTGTTCTACCCAGCGAAGAAAAGAATTATTAAGCTACGCACTGGAGCATGGCTACACAAAGCTTGCACTCGGACACCATCTTGATGATGTTCTTGAAACTTTACTGATGAATATGCTCAGGAAAGGAACCTTGAGTGCAATGCCAGCCAGGCTGCAGTACGAAAATTATCCGCTGATTGTAATAAGACCTTTATTTTATGCACCTGTAAGCGTAATAATTGATCACTGCAAAGAACAGGGCTACATCACAACAACCTGCACCTGCTCTTACCAGGAAAATTCAGGCAGAAAAGATGCACGCAGAAGACTTGATATTTTAACAGAAGGCGATGAAGCTCAAAAACAACGAATGCTTGAGTCTTTGAGGAATATTAAAACTGAATATTTGCCGTAATTTGATATATCATTTATGCTTTGCAGTTAGGGTTGCTCCCTAAGACTGTTTTTTCTTTCTTATAATCGAAATCCCCGGTAAAAAAACCAGGGATTTTTTTGTTTTTACAGGAATGCAGATTACAGTAATCTATAACTTACATCTTTTTGAATACAGGGATGCTGTCTATAGGAGTTGGAACTGTTATGTAAATTCCGCCTTCGTATTCTGCATTTGAATTTATTTCCTGCCATTTTCCGTCCGGAAGATAAACTTTGCGCTCCTTCATTCCCGCTTCAAGCACAGGTGCAACAAGATATTCTGAACCGAACATATACTGGTCACGAAGTTTCCAGCATTCACTGTCTGAAGGGAATTCGTAGAACATTGTACGCATAAGTGGACTTCCGTTTTCACTTGCTTCCTTCATGAGAGAAGAAACATAAGGCTTAAGTGTTTCACGGAGCTGTATCTGTTTTTCCATAATCTTCTGGGCTTCTTCGCCGTAACACCATATTTCATTCGGCTGGCCTGTATACAAATATCCGCCGCCCCAGTCCTTTACTTTTTCCAGAGGTTCAATGTCATGAGGATCCCTGTCACCGTGAAGTCGCAAAATCGGAGTGAATACTGCAAATTCAAACCAGCGTTCCAGAAGTTCAACAAATTTTTTGTCCTTAGGATTTCCGAACATGAATCCGCCGATATCAGTTGTCCACCAAGGAATTCCAGCAAGCCCCATGTTGAGTCCCTGAACAACAGAATCAGCCAAACATTCAAATGTACTCTGAACATCACCGTTCCATAAAACAGTTGCATATTTCTGGCTTCCTACCCAGGCACATCGTTCAAGGTTCACAAAATTCTTTCTGCCGTCAGATTTCATTCCGTCATAGAAAGCCTGTGCGTAGAACTTAGGATAAAGATTACTTACTTCAAGAGCAGTTCCAAGCTGGTAACGGTAGTTCTCATAATCATAAACATCATAATCAGGTTCAGCGTTATCAAGCCAGAACATGTCTATTCCGTACTTCACATAATTTTCCTTGCAGATTTTCCACAAGTACTCGCGAGCTTCAGGATTTGTTGCATCAAAAGTAAGACAGTCACCGTTGAAGGCATAAGTTTGCTTACCGCCATGCTCAGTTCTTACTAAAAATCCTTTGTCCTCCATTTCGTAAAAGTGACTGCACTTTCTGTCAACAGAAGGCCAGATGCTCACCATTACCTTCGTGCCCATTGCATGAAGTTCATCGCACATAGCTTTAGGGTCAGGCCAGTATTCAGGATCAAAGCCCCAGTCTCCCTGACGGATCCAATGGAAGAAATCAATTACAATTACATCAAGATGAATGCCAAGCTCCTTATATTTTCTTGCAACCGTAAGCACTTCTTCCTGAGTCCTGTAACGGAGCTTGCACTGCCAGAAACCAAGATAATCATCTGTCATTACAGGTGCTCTTCCTGTTACAGCAGTATAATTTTCAACAATCTTTGAAGGAACATCTTCTGCTGTAATCCAGTAATCCATTTCCCTTGTGCATTCGCTGAACCATTCAGTTACATTCTTACCAAATGAGGCACGTCCTACGGAAGGTGAATTCCATAAGAATCCGTACCCCAGAGAACTGACTGCAAAAGGAATTGAAATCTGAGAATTCCTCTGGGCAAGTTCAAGGACGCACCCCTTCATATCAAGATAAGGAGTCTGATACTGTCCCATTCCGAATATTTTTTCTTCGTCATTTGAATTAAAGCGAACCGTAAGTTTATAGTTTCCGCCTATTATGCCCTTGTATTCCCTATTAATGACTTTGAGACAAACACTTTCTTTGCTGACCTCTGAATCATAGCATCTGTAATATTCACCAAGAATTTTCTTTCCGTCCTTAAAAAAAGAAATCACACCGTTTTTATTTACTTCCGCAGAAATTTTTCCGTTACAAATTGATGCACTGTTAGTTTCTTCACTGATTTTTATTTCCGCAGCAGGACTTTCTGCTTCTTCGGTAAGTCCCCAAACATTTTCACTGAATTTTCGCTCCAAAGTTGAGCGTACGCGGAAAGAGTTTTTTCCCCACGGCTCAATCTTCAATGTCTCGTTGCCTTTTCTGCAGACAAGAGAATTATCTTTTTTTTCAAAATACATTGGATTCCTCCTGATAACTTTTACAAAATGTTATCATGAATTATTGTAATGTATTAATGTAATTTTTCTATTAAAAAGATTGTATTATTTTTGATTACAAGCCGCCTTTGACATTTTCTTTTGCAGTCCCTGAAAACGGATATTCTTTTTTTCAAAAAATTTATGATAGTGTAAAATATAGTCCGCAATTTCATACTTAAAATTGAAAAAGTCATTGAACCAATCATAATATTTTTACCACAAAAACCCAAAAGAAGGAAACAATGCCCCACGAGGATATTATCAGAAATCGTGAAAATTTGATAGACGATGAACAGCGGAATCTACTACCGAAGTGATTCCAATTCTTGCTTATGAAAGACCTTAAAAATCTGAAGGCACAAAAGATATAAAGGCATTATCCTTCCTGATGCGTTCTTCGAATTTGACCACAAAATAAATTTCAGTCCCCCCAGAACTAATTTTCTATGGGGACCTGACTTCAAATTTATTTTCGGCGGAACGTTCGACTGCACATCAGGTTTTGGCATTAAAACAAAGTGTAACAATTCCTTCAAAGATAAATCCGAAATCTACTGCGGATACAAAGTTCTTGACTTCCGGCCGCCGGACAACAAAGGATTTCACACTGCCATAACGCCTACCCCTGGAGTTTTAATTAAGCTGCAGGAAAATTAAAACCTTTCCAGGAAACAAGTTCCGGGAATCTCCAGAAAATATCTCTCCAGGATTCCCTTTATCTATGCAACAATAGTCCAAAGCTTGCCCTTAATATTCGGGTTCACATTGCACACCTCAAAAAGTTTGCGTGCCGTATAAAACTCCGCCCCCCTGTCAAGAAGAACAGGTATTGCCATTTCCAGAGCTTTTACAGTATTAATATTATCCTTCATGTCATGAAGAAGAATTATCTCATTGTCATGAAGATTATTAATCAGATCTGCAGCACGTTTTTCCGCAGGAACATCCGGAACCCAATCATCAAGTCCTCTTCCGCAAATGAAAGGCATTTTAACTGTTTCATAAACCAAATCATTTACAGCAATGTACGGAGGCCTGAACAGTTGCGGAGCAATTCCCGTTACCTCAATAATTTTTGCGTTAGTTTTTTCAACTTCTTCCGTCATCTGTTCAACAGTAAGCTTTGTAAAGTCCGGGTGAGTCCATGAATGACATTCAATTGTGCAGCAATCTTTCAGCTCACGTTCAATAAGCGGCAATGTTTCGTCAGTAATGTTCTGTCCGATCAAAAAAAATGATGCAGGAATATTATACTTCTCCAACAAATTCAAAACCATGGGAGTAATAACAGCATCAGGTCCGTCATCAAAAGTTAAAGATATTTTCATAATGAATTAATTATACTACGGTTTCATTTTTCTTTCAAAAGTATTTTCACTCACAACGTTCTTTAAGTTCTAAAAAAACACAAATGCCGGAAAGGTAATGGAATCTGGCTTTACGAAAACATTCCAGTATTCCCGTTCACAGTTATGAGGTGAAATGCATTGTGAATTTATGAATTAAATTTAATCGTCGTTACAAAAAAACATAATACCTCTTGCAAATTTCAATTTAAAAAACAGAACTGAAAATCAGAATCACGCAAAGCCTTTTCAATAAATGGTTCCCGTTAAATGATTTTTTTATTTTAAATTCATTTTTTATTTTTTTGCTTTTTTTTGAAAAAAAAATTGAATTTAATTCGCATAAAACCATTGTAAAATATGGGTAATCCTTGACCGTTAAAGCATTTATGTATATACTATTTTTTACGTATATATATGGAGGACATTAATGGCTAAGACCAAGTATGTTTATTATTTTGGTGATGGTGACGCAGAAGGCGATGAATCAATGCGTCTCATTCTCGGTGGAAAAGGTGCTAACCTTGCTCAGATGGCAAAGAAACCTTTGAGTCTCCCAGTTCCATCAGGATTCACAATTTCTATTGACGTATGTCAGGAATACTACAAGCTCGGACGTAACTATCCGGATTCTCTCGCAGCAGAAGTAGAAAAGAATCTTAAGAAGCTTGAGAAGTCAATGGGCAAAAAGCTCGGTGATGAAAAGGATCCTCTCCTTGTTTCAGTTCGCTCAGGTGCAGCTGAATCTATGCCTGGTATGATGGACACAATCCTCAACCTCGGTCTCAACGACAAATCAGTTCTTGGACTCGCAGCAAAGACAGACAACCCACGTTTCGCATGGGATGCTTACCGCCGCTTCATCCAGATGTTCGGTAACGTTGCAATGGGTGTTGAACATGACAAGTTTGAAGCAATCATCGAAGCTGTAAAAGAAGAACGCGGTATCAAAGAAGATACAGAACTTACAACAGAAGATCTTCAGAACATCGTTGCTCAGTACAAGGCAATGTACAAAAAAGAAAAGGGAGAAGAATTCCCACAGGACCCACAGGAACAGATGTGGGGAGCTATCGGTGCAGTATTCGGTTCATGGATGAATGACCGTGCTATCATCTACCGTAAGCTCAACAACATTGATGAAAATGTAATCAAGGGTACAGCCGTTACAGTTATGGCTATGGTATTCGGTAACATGGGTGAAACATCAGGAACTGGTGTTGCATTCAGCCGTGACCCATCAACTGGTGACAACCACTTCATGGCAGAATACCTCATCAACGCTCAGGGTGAAGACGTTGTTGCCGGTATCCGTACTCCAATGGATATTTCTGCTCTCGAAGAACAGCAGCCAAAGATTTTTGCTGAAATCACAAAGATCCGCAACCGCCTCGAAAAGCACTACCGCGATATGCAGGATATGGAATTTACTGTTCAGGAAGGAAAGCTCTACATGCTTCAGTGCCGCAACGGTAAACGTACAGGTCCAGCAGCAGTTAAGATGGCTGTAGACATGGTTGCAGAAAAACTTATTACAAAGGAAGAAGCTCTTCTCCGCGTTAAGCCAGATCAGCTTGACCAGCTCCTCCACCCACAGTTCGATGCTAAGGCTCTCAAGAATGCTAAGCCTCTCGCATCAGCTCTCAATGCATCCCCTGGTGCAGGTTGCGGTGCAATCGTATTCACAGCAGAAGAAGCTGTTGAATGGGACCATGCTGGAAAGAAGGTAATGCTCGTTCGCAAAGAAACATCTCCTGATGACATTGCAGGTATGTACGTTGCACAGGGTATCCTTACATCTACAGGTGGACGTACATCACACGCAGCTGTTGTTGCTCGTGGTATGGGTACACCATGTGTTTGCGGATGTTCAGACGTTGTATTCGCAAAGGACGGACAGACAGTTTCCATCGGTGGTGTTTCATTCAAGAAGGGTGACATCATCTCTATCGACGGTTCAACAGGTAAAGTATACGGTGAAGAAATTCCTGTAACACCGGCTTCAGTTTCCGGCGACCTCGAAACATTCCTCGGTTGGGCAGACGAAGTTCGTGCTAAGTCAGTACGTACAACAAAGTCAGGAAACAAGGTAAAGGGATTCGGAGTTCTCGCAAACGCAGAACAGAACGAAGCTGCTCAGGCATTCCGCTTTGGTGCAGACGGTATTGGTCTCTGCCGTACAGAACACATGTTCTTCGAAGAACCAAAACTTACTTCATTCCAGAAGATGATTATCTCTGAAAATACAGATGCCCGCAAGAAGAACCTCAAGGAAATCCTTCCACTTCAGCAGAAGGACTTCTACGGAATCATCAAGACAATGGAAGGACGCAAAGTTACTATCCGTCTTCTTGACCCACCTCTCAACGAATTCATTCAGGCAGCAACACCAGCAGAAGCTGAAGCTCTTGCAAAGAAGCTCGGTGTAGATGTTGAAACAATCAACAAGAAGTACGCTGAACTCAACGAACACAACCCAATGCTCGGTCACCGTGGTTGTCGTCTCGCTATCACATATCCAGAAATCTACGAAACACAGGTTGAAGCAATTGCTCGTGCTACAGCAAAGGCAGAAAAAGAAGGCCTCGCTCACGATGTTCGTATCATGATTCCTAACGTAACAACATTTGCTGAATTGAAGCAGATCCGTGCACAGGCAGAAGCAGTTATCGCTGCTGTTAACGAAGACTGTGGTACAGACCTCGAATTCCAGATCGGTTCTATGATCGAATTCCCACGTGCGGCATGTAACGCTGACAAGATTGCTGAATACGCAGACTTCTTCTCATTCGGTACAAATGACCTTACACAGACAACATACGGTTTCAGCCGTGATGACTACTCTAAGTTCATTGACTCTTACCTCGACCAGAAGATTCTCCTCCAGGACCCATTCAAGACATTGGATGAAACAGGTGTTGGTGATATGATTTCTATTGCAGAAGAAAGAGGACGCTCTGTTAACTCTA
Organism: Treponema sp.; assembly: GCA_045642665.1. Classification (GTDB taxonomy): domain Bacteria; phylum Spirochaetota; class Spirochaetia; order Treponematales; family Treponemataceae; genus Treponema_D. The sequence goes on along the minus strand of JAZUJH010000145.1, from coordinate 15,668 downwards.
ATCTTCACCTCGGTATCTGTGGTGAACACGGTGGAGACCCAGCTTCAATCGAACTTTGTTACAAGCTTGGACTGGACTACGTTTCATGTTCTCCATTCCGCGTACCAGCAGCTCGTCTCGCAGGTGCACAGGCTGTAATCAAGGCTAACAAGGAATCTTCTACAAAGAAGCCTGGAAGAAAGCCTGCAGCTGAAAAGAAAACAGCAGCTAAAAAACCGGCAGCTAAGGCTACAGCAAAGAAAGCTACAGCAGCAAAGAAGCCTGGAAGAAAGCCTGCAGCTGAAAAGACTACAGCTAAGAAAACAACAGCTAAGAAGACATCAAAGAAATAATTTGATTAATTCATAACTGGGCATCTTCCTATGTACTAGTAATAGAGGGATGCACTGCTGACGATCCCCTGAGGAAGTTTGAAAAAATTTTCTCGGGGGATTTTTATTTTCTTCCATAACCAATATAATCAACCTTAGAGGAAATTTATGATTTCAATATCAAACTACCACACACATACAGAATTATGCAAACATGCAAAGGGCCGTCCTGTTGATTACGTGAAGCAGGCAATAAAAGAAAACTGCCTGGAACTAGGTTTCAGTGATCACTGCCCTTACAGCGAGACCTTCGTTTCACAGGACATCTGGGAAGAAATACGCATGGCTAAAAATGAAATGTCTCTTTACAAACAGATGATTGAAGATGCAAAAGCCATTGCTCCTTTTCCTGTTTACATGGGATTTGAATGTGAATGGGACAAGCGATATGAATCATGGTACCGCGATGAACTTCTTGGAAATTTTGGTGCCGACTATTTAATTCTTGGCCCTCACTGGCTATCAACCGGATCAGAACACATCTACTGTAAAAATCTGAAAGATAAAAAACAGCTCATGAATTATACAGACCAGATGATTCAGGGAATGGCATCTGGACTTTTCAAATTTGTTGCACATCCTGATTTGTTTATGTTCGGCTATGCTGAATGGGATGACTTCGTAAAATCACTGCTGAAAGCAATACTTGATGCTGCAATAAATTTAAATCTGCCACTAGAAGTTAATGGGCTTGGAACAACCCGAGAACCAAACAAAACTGAACGCGGAATGAGATACGCTTACCCTTATGTTGAATTCTGGGAAATGGTTGCAGACAGCAAAGCAAAAGTTGTGTGCAATTCCGATGCTCATAATCCTCTTGACGTAATAATGAACGCATGGCGCGCAAGAGATTTTGCATCAAGATTCGGAATAAAACCACTCGACAAAATTCAGATGAACTAATAAAAGGAAAAATAATGCGCGAACTGGAAATTGTAATCGACAGAAACAGCAAAGTAAAATATTATTACCAGCTCTACTACACTTTTATTGATGGAATAAGTGAAGGAAAGCTCAAAGCAAATTTCAAGATTCCATCTATAAGACTTCTGGCGGAAGAACTGAACATAAGCCGGAACACTGTCACAAAAGCATATTCAATGCTGGAAAAAGAGCATTACATTTATTCCAAATACAAAAGCGGATATTATATTTCACCAAAAGATGCTGAAGGAAATTTCATCGTTCCAGAAAAATCTGATGATGAAATGTTCGTTCCAACCGTAGAGGATATTTTCAAAAGCAATGAAATTACTGCAGAGCCAGGAAATTTTGATTTAGATTTATCTGTAACCGCAACTGCACCTATGGAAGACGAAAATTACTTACAAAACGGACTGTCATTTTTAAATGATTTCAATAATCCAGTTGCAAAAAAAATTGCTGAATGCTATTTAAGTGTACTGAAAAATCAATTCACCAAACTTTCAGGAAAGGGAAATTCATTTGGAGAAGAAAGTCTCAGGTCTGCAGTTTATGAACACCTTCTGCGCACCAGCAACAACACTTTGCACATAGAAACTTCTATTTTTAATAATATCTATGCCTCCTCCGACCAAATAATTATTGCTGCAACAAAAGATATTCTGATTGAAAATATTTCAGAACTTCACTCCGTAAAAGACAACGAAAACGCATGGCACTGGATTTTCTTAAATGCCAAAGAGCAGGAAAAAAACTTAACAATAAATGAAGAAACCATTTGCATCTCTGATTTCCAAAAAGAACTTGGCTTCTCCCTGAAACTTTCATTTGCCCTGCTTCCAAAAAAACTTTGCATAGAATACACACAGGAATACAAATCAACAACCTGCTCCGCAGACACAATAACACAATTAATGCTATCAAAATTCTTAGCCTAAAAAAGCCGGTCTCAGGATACAACCCTAAGTACAGCACACAAGCGTGCAGTAAAAAAGAAATGGTTTGGGGAAGAGAAAAACCCTCCTCGCAAGAAGACGGCTTTCTCTTCCCCAAAAATATATTAAAAAAAAGACCAAAAATAAAATCCGGTCTTAGAATGCAGCCCTAAACACAATGATAAAAGGTATTAGGGCAAAGCCCTAAAAAAATCAATAAAGCTGTTCCCCAAGAAGTCTGGCCGCAAGTGAAACTGCCATAAGCGCTGTCTGATTTCTTACGTCAAGAATAGGATTAACTTCAACTATTTCCATTGAGTTTACCATCTTAAGTGAACACATTTCTTCCATAAGAAGAAGTCCTTCTCTGTAATTAAGTCCGCCAGGAACAGGAACACCTGTACCAGGAGCAATTGCAGGGTCCAGGGAGTCCATGTCAAAGCTGATATGAACTACATCACAGTGAGTCTTGAAGAAAAGCTTAACCTTTTTAACAACTTCAGGAAATCCCATACGGTCAATATCACTCATGGTAAATACCGTAACTCCGGCTTCCTTCATTAAAAGTTTTTCACCTTCATCAAGATCACGCAATCCAACATAACAAATATTCTTAGGATCAACCTTGCGGCCTTCGTGATGAAGATTTACAAGTTCAGGCAATCCAAGACCTGCACTTGCAGCCAGACATTCGCCATGAATATTTCCTGTAGGACTTGTTTCAGGTGTGTTAAAGTCTGCATGAGCATCAACATAGAGAACACCAAGTCGCAGATTATTCTTTTTATAAACAGAATCAAGACCGGCAAGAGATCCAAGAACAATTGAATGGTCTCCTCCAAGAATAAGAGGAAAATCCCCATTTGCAGCAACTTCTTCAACCTTTTTGGCAAGAGTTTCACATCCGCTTGCAATAGGCTTAAGATATTTTGCCTTAGGATTCTCACCAATTTCAGCATATTCCTGAGTTTCTACTTCAATTGACGTTTCATGTATAACTGTATGACCAAGTGATTCAATTTTATTTCTAATCCCTGCAAGACGAATTGCAGAAGGACCCATATCAGAACCATGGCGGCGACCACCAAAATCCAGAGGCATTTCAATAATATGTACATTCATGTTACTGATAGTAATAATTTTTTTTAATTCATGCAATAATTTTTTCGAAAACTGTGATTTTTTTTGCCATGAACATCATTTTTTTTCAATGGTATTAACATAGTCCTAAAATATGTGTTATTATTAATAGAACTGATAAATGCAAAATATTATCATTGCAAAGGCTATCTCTAAAAACATCACTTTTTGGAAGTAACCTAAAAAAAGCGATGTTTTAAGCCGTGTAATTTCAATGATTAAAAACTCATCGGCATCTCTGAATAGTAATTTTTAGAAATGCCCAAAATTAAGGACACAATAATAAGGATATATAAATGGAAACTTTGCAGGAAAATAATATTGATTCCTTTACAGACGAATCAAAAATCAAAGATGTTGTTCGTTCCCAGAAGGAATTTTTCGACACAGGTGCAACCCGTGATATTGAATGGCGAATTGCCCAGATTAAGAAACTTGAAACGGCTTTGAAAAATCATGAAAAAGATGTTTATGAAGCACTCAGACTTGATCTCAATAAAAGCGATTTTGAAACCTACGCATCCGAACTGGGATTTCTTTATTTTGAAATAAAAAAGCAGCTCAAAAACATTAAGAAGTGGACGAAAACACAGAAAATTTCCGGAGAAATTGTTGCTTTCCCTGGAAAACCAAGAATCTATGCAGAACCTTACGGCTGTACACTTATCATGGCACCATGGAACTACCCTTTCCTTCTTACACTCCAGCCACTTCTTGCCGCAATGACAGCTGGAAATACAGCAGTCGTAAAGCCTTCTGAAATCAGCGAAAATTCTGCAAGAGTTATCAAGCAGATTATTTCCGAAACCTTTGACAGCAACTATATTTGTGTAATCGACGGCGGACTTACGCAGAACCAGTCCCTTCTTCGCGAAAAGTTCGACTTCATCTTCTTTACAGGAAGCCCTTCCGTAGGAAAAATTGTTATGGAAAGTGCAGCCCGTAACCTTACACCAGTTTGTCTGGAACTTGGCGGAAAAAGTCCATGTATTATTGATTCAAGCGCAAACATTCATCTTGCAGCACGCCGCATTATCTGGGGAAAAATGTTCAACGCAGGTCAGACTTGTGTTGCTCCGGACTACGTGCTCGTCCATGAAAGTGTAAAGGATAATTTCATTGAAGAACTTAATTCCGAACTCAAGAAGCAGTATGGAGAAAATGTTCTTGAAAATGAGAACTATCCAAAAATCATTAACAAGAAACATTTCAACCGTCTTCTTTCTGTTGCACCCCAGGCAGCTATGGATGTTGAAAGTAATAAAATAGGACCTCTGTTCCTGGACCTTGGAGCAGTTAGTCAGGACCTGGCAAAGAATCATCCTTCCATGCAGGAAGAGCTTTTCGGACCAATTCTCCCTGTAATTTCCTATTCAGATCTGAATGAGGCCATTACTTTCATAAAGTCCAAATCAAGTCCTCTTTCACTGTACATTTTCAGCGAAATCAAGGAAGTTCAGGAAAGAATAATCAGTTCAATTCGTTTCGGAGGCGGATGTATTAATGATACAGTCATTCATCTTTCATGCAGCAATGCTCCTTTCGGCGGAATAGGTACAAGCGGCATAGGGCAGTACCACGGAAAATACGGATTTGACACTTTCACACACTACAAGACTGTTCTTGTTCAGTCAACAAAGATGGACATAAGCCTTCGCTATGCGCCGCACAAAAAAAAGCTTGGAATTCTTAAAAAATTTTTCCACTAAAAAAAAATGCACCCGGACATAAAAATCCTGAGTGCACTTAGCAATCAGAATATATAACCATGGGACTGTCCAAAAAGTTTTTCATGCTGAATCAAATTCAAAAATGAAACCATGAACCGAACTTTCAGGACAGCCCCCTTTTTTTTAACAGCACAGCCACGATAATGCACCCGGAATACATTTGCTCCAGAATTCCATATCATGAGTTCCCGCAAATTCCGTGTAGACATGTTCTATTTTGTTATCCAACAAAAATTTATCCATAGCCCTATTATTTTCCACAAGAAAATCTTCTGTTCCGCAGGCCATATAAATTTCCGGCATGTTCCGGCTTTCTTCCTTAAGTTTAAGGGCGAGCACTTCGGGGTTCACATTTCTCTCCTCAACTGTTTCAAGATCACCGAAACATTCACGATAGTACTCATAGTTTGCAACACCATTATCGCGGTTTTCGCCAGGCTTCATGTGTGCAATGGAATGAATTATCAATGCAGAAGAAAGAGCCACGCACTTTCCGAAAGTTTCCGGATAAGTAAACGCTGTATGAATTGCACCGAATCCGCCCATGCTCATACCCATTGTAAAAGTAAGCTCCGGTTTTAAGGCAAGACCCAGAGTTTTTCTCACGTAATCAACAAGTTCTTCCCCAACAAAAGTCTGGAATCCATGACCTGAAGAAATTCCATTAAGATAAAATCCGTTTTCACAGGAAGGACAAATTACCGCACAGTTATACTTGTAAAGCAGATTCTCCGGAATCCAGTTTTCACCGTCACAGGTGTATCCGTGGAGCAAGAATATACACTTCATTTTTTCTTTATCACAATTAACTGGAGGTTCTACCCTGAAATCATTCGGAATAAAAGCCTTAAACGAAACAGGTCTCATAAGAGCCTTTGAATAAAATCTTATATCTAAATTTGCCATAAAAATAGTTTATCACGATAATTTTTATGGCAAAATAATAAATATATTTTTTTTTACTCTAAATTTTTAATATCCATTCACAAAAAAAATTCTTTACAAATTAAAAATGTGATGCTAAACTGAATTTAGTTTATGAAAAGGTTTTCATAAATTTCAAACGAGTTTTGAATCTTAGACAAAGGTGGCCTAATGAAAAATCAGTATGAAATAGCTTTAAAAAAAAGCAAGCACAAAAAATTCTGGTCCGACTGTATAAAACATAGAGTCCTGTTCTATATGTGTCTTCCTGCAATAATATTTTTTATTGCCTTCCATTACTTGCCTCTTCCCGGACTTTATGTTGCCTTCGTTAAATTCAACTATGCAAAGGGTATCTTCGGAAGTAAATTCGTCGGCTTAGATAACTTCAAATTCCTTTTCACATCAGGCAGACTTTGGGACCTTACTCGAAACACTGTTCTTTACAACTTTGTATTCCTCATTCTTGATAACGTTATTGCAGTTCTCATGGCAATTCTTATTAATGAAATCACCCACAAGATGTTCAAAAAAATAACTCAGACAATCATGCTTCTGCCTTATTTTATTTCAGCAGTTCTTGTTGGTCTTCTTGTTTACAATATCTTCAACTTTGAATACGGTTTTGCGAACAGATTCCTTCAGTCAATAGGAAAAGAACCTTGGGCTCCATACCAGGATCCGAAAGTTTGGCCGGGTCTCATTGTTATGATTCAGCTCTGGCAGGTGACAGGTTACAATACAATCGTTTACTTTGCTGCCATCATGGGTATTGATTCAGAAACAATTGAAGCAGCCCGCATTGACGGTGTCAACGCTTTCCAAAGAATCCGCTACGTAGAAATTCCTTCGCTCAAACCTACTTTCATTATTCTTATCCTCTTTGCTCTGGGAGGAATTGTTAAAGGTAACTTCGGATTGTTCTACAACATTGTCGGAAGAAACTCGCTTCTGTATTCTACAACAGATATTATTGAAACTTATGTTTATCGTGCAACAATGACGGACTTCAACTTCTCAACTGCAAGTGCAGTCGGTTTTTATCAGTCAATAATAGGATTTATTATTGTCATGGTTGTTAACAAGATTATCAAGACAATTGAACCTGAATATTCTCTGTTCTAAAAAAAGTGAGGTAAAAAAATGGTTAAGAGAACTTTTTCTGATATTTTTATTGAACAGCTGGCAATTTTTCTTGTAATAATTTTTACAGCCCTGTGCGTCCTTCCTTTCCTTCTGATTGTATCTACATCCTTCAGTGCAGAAGATGTAGTCAGAAAGAACGGATTTGCGCTTCTTCCGCAGGCACCGACTCTTGATGCATACAAAATGATTTTCAAGAACGGCGGTGTCATTTTAGGTTCCTACGTTGTTACAATCCTGATTACAGGAATAGGTACAATTTTTGGTCTCGGTATTATTTCCATGACAGGTTATGCCCTTAACAGAAAAGACTTTCCTTTGAGAAACGGAATTTCCTTCTTCATTTACTTTGCAAGTCTTTTCTCGGCAGGTCTTGCTCCATACTATCTTCTTATGGTCAAGGTTTATCACCTGAAGGACAACTATCTTGCCATCCTTCTGCCTCTGCTCATGTCACCTTGGCTGATTATTCTCATGAAGAACTATGTTAAGTCTGTTCCTTACGAACTTACTGAAGCAGGAAAAATTGACGGTGCAGGAGACTTTACAATTTTTGTACAGCTCATCCTTCCGATGCTCAAACCTGCTCTTGCAACAATCGGACTGTTCCTTGCCTTGGGTTACTGGAACGAATGGTACCAGTCTTCACTGTTCCTTTCTGCCAGAATAAATTACAAGCCGCTGCAGTACATGCTCTATCAGATTGCAAACCAGGCGGCTTACCTGAAGAATTCCATAGCAGGTGCCTACGTAGACTTCTCTGACTTCCCTCAGGAAACTCTTAAAATGGCTACCGCAGTTGTTGCCACAGGTCCGATTGTTCTAGTTTACCCTTTCGTTCAAAAATACTTCATTGCAGGTATTACAGTCGGAGCGGTCAAAGGTTAAACAAAAAATTCCAGTGACCATGACTTATCCTTTGTAAAAAAGATATTTGAATTCGTGAAACAAAACTTAGTATTTTGCTTCTTCAAAAAAAATGAAAAAATTTCATAGGAGGAAATATGAAAAAAGTAAAAGGTATTATTACTGCAGGTCTTGCATTGTCTATGCTTACATGTTTAACGGCTTGTAAAAACAAAAGCGACAGCTCCGCTTCTTCTAAGTCAGCTTCTTCTAAGCACGTTGTAGTTAACTACATGACTACAGGTGACAGACCAACAAACGGTGCAACGGAAAAGATGCTGGAAAAACTGAATGTAATCCTCAAGGAAAAATGTAACGCAGAACTTAAGATTTACTATATTCCCTGGACAGATTACCTGACGAACTACAATCTTACTCTTGCACAGATGGACGGTTCCGTTGACCTTGTAGGTACTGCAACAGACTGGCTTGATGCATGGAAGAACGCAAAGAATGGAGCATTCCTTCCTCTTTCAGAAGATATGCTCAAAACTTATGCACCAAAAACTTACGCATCAGTTTCAAAGGCCCACTGGGATATGTGCAAGTACAATGGCGACATCTATCTTATGCCGGAAGATAACTACGCACAGTGGACGAACCACGGTTTCATGTACCGCAACGACTGGGCAAAAGAAGCAGGTCTTAACGGAATTCACAAGTGGGAGGATCTTACAACATACTTCAAATCGGTAAAGAAGAATCACAGTGATGTAATTCCTTGGAACTCAGATGGTTCACAGGCAAGCCAGATTGCAGGCGGATACCTGGCTTCAAAGAACGGATTCATTCCTCTTGACGGTATCAACGTTTACGGTATGTTCGGTGTTAACAAAAACAATCTGAACAAGGTATATTCACCATATCTTGAAGGAGATGAACTTGTTGCATTTGCAAAGCTCATGAAAGAATGGGATACAATGGGTGTTTGGAAGAAGGACGTTCTCAACAATACATCCAGCGACAACCGTTCAGAAATGTACCTCGGACAGACATCCATTGAACAGCACCACACACAGACATGGTACACAACTGTTCGTCCAAAGATGGATGAAGATAATCCGGGATCAGATGTTAATTTCTTCTGGTTCGGTGAAGAAAGCGGAACTCTTACAAACCTCCTGATTACACACGGTGCAATGGCAGTTTCTGCAGGTTCAAAGAATCCAGAACGTGCTCTGATGGTTTACGATCTTCTCCGCAACGACAAGGAATGCTATGACCTCTTCAACTATGGTATTCTCGGTGAACAGTATGTACTTGAAAGCAACGGATACCGCTCACGCCCAGAAGGTTACACAGATGATGCAAACAGCATCACAACAAACTACTGGTGGGGACGCAACGACGACCTGGAAATCCGTGATGCAAAGGGTGCATGGACACAGTATGATGAAATTACAGATGTTTACAAGAAAGTTGCTATCGACTATCCGTACGGACAGATTGTCTGGAACATTGACAACATCAATACACAGCTTGAAAACATCTCTGATGTTCAGGCTAACTACATGAACCGCATTGCATTCGGTAAAGTTGATGACCCAGCAGCATTCGTTGCAGAATACCGCTCAGCTCTCAAGAAGGCTGGCATTGAAAACGTGATCGCTGATGTTCAGAAACAGATTGATGATTTCAAGGCCGGAAAATAATTACAGATTACACAAGCTTTGACAGATAAGCACAAGGGTCACGGATCATTTTATAATGTGAAGTGACCCTTTTTTTGTACATTTCATAAACATTGTAGGGAGTCTCTAAAAATTACAATTTATAGAGGTAACTTTGAAAACGAGATTTTTTAAGCCTTGTAATTTCAAGAACCAAAAACTCGCAGGCATCCCTAAAATTTGAGACAGACTAAAAAAAGCAAGATTTAGGGCCGCAGCAATTCTGCGGTTTTAAACTCGATGGAGAAAACATGGAAAACATATTCCTGACAGATGCAAAATTTTATCTTGAAGAACCTGATGCAAAGAAAACCTTCCGCGATGCAGATAAATGGTACTCCGCATTCGATGATTCTTCATGGAGAACGGTCAAAGTTCCTCATGACTGGGCAGTTGATTATCCTTTTGACATAAATAATTCAAGCGGAACTGCATATCTTACAGGCGGGACTGCCTGGTACAGATTTCATTTCACCTTAAAGGATTTCAATGAAACAAAGCGTGCCAGAATAAACTTTGGCGGAATCTACAAACATGCAAAGGTATGGTGCAACAGCTACTATCTTGGAAACCATCAGAACGGTTACACAAGTTTTTCCTTTGACATGACACATGCCTTAAGAACAGACGGGAGTGAAAATATAATTGCAGTTCAGGTAAACCACAATGATTTTGCCGATTCAAGATGGTATGCAGGTTCCGGAATACAGCGAGAAATTTGCATTGAGCTTACGGATTCGGCCCGTTTTACTGTAGGCGGAATACATTTCACCAACAGCAAAAATTCCTTCACCGTTGAAACAGAATATGAAAACAATAGGGACTCAGATTTAAGTTTAACAGCAAGACTGAAGGATGCAGAAGATAAAATTATTTGGGAAGAGAAAAGCCAGAATAAAAATACACAGAAAACTGTGGGCTTAACTTTTTCAGCTACACTTTCCCCAGACAAAATAAATTTCTGGTGTCCTGAAAATCCTTATCTCTATACCCTTGAAACCCAGATTGAAGCCAACGGAAAAATCTCCGACTCAAAGAAAACTAAAGTCGGTTTCACGGATTATTGTTTTGACGCGGACAAGGGATTCTTCTGCAACGGAACGAATGTTAAACTTAAAGGCCTGTGCGTACACGAAGATGCCGGCTGTTTAGGAAATGCAGTTCCGAAGGAAGTGTGGAAACGTCGTCTTGAAAAGTTCAAGGAAATGGGCTGCAACGCAATCCGCATGAGCCATAATCCTCATTCAAAAAATCTTTATGAACTTTGCGATGAAATGGGATTCTTTGTAATGGATGAAATTTATGATGAATGGGCAAATCCTAAAAACAAATGGGTAAGCGGACACAATGTATATCCCCCTAGTCATCAGGGAATTACAGATGATTTCTATTCCTGTTATGAACAGGATGTAAAATCCTTTGTATGTGCAAACCGCAACCGTCCTTCTGTTATCATGTGGAGCATAGGTAATGAAATTGATTATCCGAACGATCCTTATTGCAGTCCCAAATTCAAGGAAATGACAGGAAACAATGACGCATCCAAACCTAAGGCTGAACGTATGTATAATCCGGCTCACCCTGACATAAAGGAACTTCCCATCATTGCACAAATGCTGTCCAACGAAGTGAAAAAATATGATACCGTACGCCCTGTAACAATGGCACTTGCTTTTCCAGAACTTTCAGAGACTCCGGAACTTTATAAGTGTCTTGATGTTGTTGGCTTTAATTATAAGGAACAGTTCTACGAAGAAAACCATAAAAAGTATCCTGCAAAACCTTTCATCGGAAGCGAAAACAGTCACAGTCCTTCCGCCTGGAAATATGTAGCGGAGAATGAATACATAAGCGGACAGTTTCTGTGGACAGGAATTGACTATCTTGGAGAAGCTATGGGCTGGCCTTTGCACGGCGCCCAATCAGGAAGGCTTGATGCTGCAGGTTTTGAGAAACCAAATTTCTACTTAACAAAAAGTCTTTGGGTCAGCAAGGAGACAGAAACTTTTGCAAAAGTTTTCACCTGCATGAAGGGAAACAAAAAATGGAACAGGCTCTGGAACTTTGCAGAGAATTCAGAAGTTGAACTGCAGATTTACTCTAACCTTGAAAATACTGAAATTTTTATTAACAGCAAAAAAATTTGCTGCTGCAAAAAAAATGATGAAGGAATTATGACCTGCACCGTCAACTTTGAATTCGGAAAACTGGAAATCATTGGAAACGGAAAAGTTCTGGATTCAATAGAAAGTTCGGGAGCCGCAACAAAACTTTGCACGAATCTTATTAACGGAGAAACTGTTGCGCAGATAGAAATTTTTGCAGAGGATTCAGAAGGAATAAGAGTTTGTTCTGCAGAACATCTTGTGAAAATAGAATGTGAAGGATGCGAACTTATGGGAATTGAAAACGGTAACGTCGCTGATAACATGGAATATTCAGTCCCTTACCGCAGAATGTTCAACGGACAGCTCATAGCCTACATCAGAAAAACTTCTGCCAGCGGAACTGCAAGAATCTGTTGTGAAAACTTTGAAACCTGCCAAGTAAAAATCTAAAATAGCTTCAGGGAAGCTGCATCAACTTATTCTTTTAAGCTTCCCTGAAAAATTTTTAATTTTCCTTATACCTGCCCCGTTTTATCGTCTCATTTTATGTAAACTTTTCAAATTAAGATTGTTATACGCTATTCGTTGCATTAAAATATTAGAAACTGGTATAGCTTAATTTTTTTAATATATAAGTTATTTTTTATACTGCCGAAATTTTAAGAGAAACAGAAATTAAATTAATTATTATCTAATACTTAACCGATATGCAGCACAGGAGATTTCATTATGGATATTTTGAAGCGCTATTCACTGATTACGATACCAAGTACATATTTTGGTGTAATGTATTTAAGCTACTTTCAACTTAGGTATGTTCATCTTGCTCCGGAACGGTGGGCACCGGGGCTTCCAATAACACTATGCATCACCACAGCACTACTGCTAATAATACACCTTTGCATATATATTATTACAAAACCATTCATCGCTCTTTTCAAAAAAATCGAAAAAGAAAATTATATTCCGACAGATGACGAAAAAAATATGGCAATGAATACATATCGCAAAATAAATATTACAAGTGTCATCGGTATTCTCTTCGGATTCATCATAGGAAACATGATAAACGCAGGAATCAAGATGGCAGCAGGAATTCTCCAGCATGAACCTTCCCGTGTAGTAATTATACTCATAAACTCATGTTCATTTGGAAGTCTTGAATCGATTTTCGTTACTTTCAGCATGAATGAAACTTTCAAACATTACAGAAGACTTCTTCACATTCATACACTCAATGATGACAACAAAAGCGGTCGTGTCAGCCATTCTATTTTTGCTGTAGCTTTGGCATCTGTTTTCTTTGCAGGCTATAATATTTTTTGCCTCGGATTTGGGCTTGTAGCGTTCCATGACAAGACAATGGTTCGGTCATACATTTCTGCAAGCATTGCAGCTGGCATTATTTCTTTTACGGTTTGTGCAGCAATCTTGTATATAATAATCAAAGGATTAAGCAAACGCATAGATATATCAACAAATATAATTGAAAAACTTCAGAACGGTGAACTTAATTCACGTATTGATATTGATGTGATTGACGATTTCGGCGTTATGAACAGTTCTGTGAACAAACTTATTGATACACTTTCTGAAATGCTCATGGGACTAAGAAAAGAAACTTCAATTGTAAACGAATCAGCAACAGAGCTTACAGAAATTGCATGTACGGCAAGAAGTTCTCTGGATTCAATGACTTCTATCCTGAATAAAATTTCTTCAGAAAGCAATTCACAAAGCAATGAAATTTCTGCTTCAGAAAAAAATATTTCCGAACTCATTGAGGGTCTCAAGAAAGTAGAGGACAATGTCATTCAAAGTTCTGATGCCGTAAGGGAAAGTTCCAGCTCCATTTATGAGATGGCAGAAAATATTACCTCCGTTGCGGACATGACAAAAAAAGCGGACAATGTTTCTGTCGGCCTGTCAGATTCCTGCGTAAAAGGCAGTGAGTCACTTGCTCTTGCCTACAAACAGATTGTTTCCATTCAAGAAGCTTCTGTTCAGGTTAAAACCATTGTCCGCTATCTCCAGAAGATTGCCAGCCAGACAAATCTTCTTGCAATGAACGCTGCCATTGAAGCTGCTCACGCCGGAGCTGCCGGCCAGGGTTTTGCTGTAGTTGCAGAAGAAGTTCGGTCCCTTGCAAACTCTTCACAAGAAAATTCAAAGAAGATCAACGACTACATTAACGATATGGTCAAGAAAATTCAGCTTGGAGTTGAATACATTGAACATTCAAATGAAAACTTCTCTGAAATTGAAAACGGTGTTAAACAGAATGCAACGCTCATCCAGTCAATTACACTTGCCATGCAGGAACAGGAACGCGGTGCACAGGACAATCTTAGAGCTTCAAGAAATATTTCTGACGGAAGTGCAAACATTAAGGAACTTGTCGTTTCACAGAACAACATTGCAAGTAATGTAGAAAACTGTATGGCAAAGACTGTTTCAAGTACACAGGAAATGGTTAGTGCTATTCACAAGGGAGAAACCGCTTCTCTTCAGATGCGTAATGTCTTTACAGAAATTGATAAGATGATTCAGAAAAACAAGGAAGCCGTCAGTTCAATGGCAGAACAGATGAAAACTTTCGCCCTTTAATTTTATATGTATTTTCAGACAAATTAAAAAAAATAAGAAACGAAAAGAATTTTAGTCAGGAACAGTTAGCTGAAATTCTTTTCGTTTCACGGACTGCAGTTTCAAAATGGGAAAGCGGCAGAGGTTTTACAAATCCCAAATCTCTTAAAAACATTGCAAAATAATTTGACATGACAATTGATTCTCTTGTTTATGCCGAAGAAGATCTTGACAAAAAGAAGAATAAATCAGAATTCTCATTTGCAATCATTATTTTTCTTTCAGTTTTTGCCTCCTGCTCAGACTCAAAAAAAATAATACTGAAACTGCAAGCCTGAAGGTTCCTGCAGAAGCTTTCACTGATGAAGAAAATCAGAATGAAGAAACCGAAGACACAAGAAAATATATTATTTGAAAAATGAAATTCTAAATTCTACTTCAAAAGACAATCTAAAACAAAAATTCAGATAACAACTATAGAGAACCTCGAAAAACTTCAGTTTTTTAGAGGTAACTTTAGAAATGCGATGATTAAAACCGTTCCAATTCAGGATAGCGTCAAGAATTGTTCGAAGTTTCTTTGAAAAAAGTCATGCAAATCAGGCCGCTTTCTGCTCCTTTTCCCATTCAATTTTTTGTTCACGAAGAGTTTCTGCACTGATGTAACTGGCACCGGTCAGATGGTCTTCGCTGTATTCAATCAGACTGGCAGTCATCAATCTCAGATAAGATTCCGTGCTTGGAAAAATTCCGACTGCACGGCTGCGTCTTCTGACTTCCTTGTTCAATCGCTCCAGCGTATTGGTGCTGGAAATTTTCCTGGAATCAATCCTCGAGAATCCGTAATACTGGATGGAATCCTCAAATCCTTCTTCCAGACATTCAACTGCCTTGTCGAATTTATCAGCATATTTTTCAACAAAGGCATCCTTCAGTTCTATGGCATCTTCTTTTGTTTCTGCCTGCCATATTTTCTTCAAGTCAGATCCGAAAGCTTCCTTCTGTTTTTTGGTACAGTCGCCATTATGTTCCGCATGAAGTGAACCTTGCATCTCTGCCATACAGAACCGGGCCAGCACTTGTTTATTGCCGCCTGCAATCCTGCGTGGGCATCAGAAACACACAGCCACACCTTTTCAAGTCCGCGGGCTTTCAGCTTGTTGAAGAACTCCGTGTAGGTTGCCTCGGATTCGTTTTCCATTGCCTCAACGGCTATGATTTCAGGCTT
>JAZUJH010000144.1:0-7096 GCA_045642665.1 Treponema sp. | reverse complement strand
TTGCAATGCACAGAATTTCGTATCAATTAGGAAATTGTTATGGACATCTATAAAAAATGCTTTTCGGAGGTTCCCTTATCAAAATCAAAGCAAAAAATTTTTGTAATTAATGATCTGTTTTACTTACAGTTCCAGGCTTATTTTATATTGCAGTTTTCATTCTTACACGGAATTCGTTCATAGACCTGTCTTTTACGAAAATCATCTTACCCGCTGCTCTTTCATAAAGTTCATACATAAATACAGCTTGTACACATATAATCGCTACTGTTTCACGGCAGAACAATATAACAAAGAAAACATCAGAAAATACAGTCCCTTTCTATTCTGCACGGTTTCAATAAAGTAACCTTGAAAAGCAATATTTTAAATCCCGTGATTTAAAATATTAAAACTCGCAGTCATCCCTGGAAAATATTTTTAAGGATGACTGCGAGTTTATCAAATAAAAAAAGTGCAAACAGAAAAATCTATCGTACCTTAAATTATAAGTCTCTTACAGCTTATTTATTTTCCTCTTCGTCGTTGGCAATTCTGTCTACCCCCACAACGTAATCAGGTTCCTTGATTGTTACAACCTTAATTCCACTGGCAGACCTTCCCTGAACGGTAATATCTTTTGCTTCAATGCGAACTGATGTACCCTGACTAGTTATACACATTACGCTGTCAGTTTCACGGACACAAAGAGCACCAATGATTTCACCCTTATCATCAATATTACCAAAGATTCTCTGACCGCCTGTTGCTCTTCCGTGGGAATTAAATTCAGCTGCATCTACACGTTTACCAATACCACGTTCAGTTATAACAAGAACTCTGGAATCCTCCTCCGTGTACAAACGGATTGCAGAACAAAGTTCATCTCCGCCAGAAAGCTTAAGGCCTGCAACACCACGGCTTGTCTTTCCCATCGGACGAACTTCATCTTCAGCAATACGGAGAGCCTGTCCTCTGCGACTTACAAGAAGAATTTCATCATTTCCTGATGTAAGGATTGAACTGACAAGCATATCTCCATCATCAAGACGAACTGCAGTTGTACCGCGAACCTTTGCATTCTTGAATTCACTTGTAGGTGTCTTCTTGACAACACCGTTTGCTGTTGCCATAAACAGATACTGATCGTCTCGGAATTCTTTGAGTGCCACAGTAGTTGTAATATCTTCGTTCGCATTAACCATAAGCAGACTTTTGATATGCGAACCACGACTTACCTTGCTTGCTTCAGGAATTTCATGGACCTTTACCCAGTAAGCCTTTCCTGCTGTTGTAATAAACATGAGATAATCGTGCGTTGAAGCAACGAACATCTGGTTGATATAGTCTTCTTCAACTAGCTTAGCGCTGATTGTTCCCTTTCCGCCTCTTCCCTGGCTTCTGTAAAGGCTTACAGGCACACGTTTTATATAACCAAGCTTGGACATAAGAACAACCATGTCCTCTTCCTTGATCATATCCTCAACGTTAATTGATTCAACTTCACTTGCAACGATATCAGTTCTGCGGTCATCACCATATTTTTCAACGATAGCATTTGTCTCTTCCTTTACAAGCGCAAGAATCTTTTCATGGTGAGCAAGAAGATCTTCAAGATGAGCAATTTCAAGTCTAAGAGCTTCAAGTTCCTTTCTAAGTTCATCTATGCGCAGGTTTGTAAGCACACCAAGACGCAAATCAACAATAGCCTGAGCCTGTTCATCATCAAATCCGAATCTTGCGCTAAGCTTAGCCTTTGCATCACTTTCGTCACGACTTCCGCGGATAATACGGATTACTTCATCAACAGCATCTACGGCAGTAATCTTTGCTTCAAGGATATGCTCTTCATGCTTAGCTTTCTTGAGATCAAACTTAGTACGACGGGTAACAACATTATCACGGTGATCAACAAAGCACTTGATGAGCTGCTTAAGGTTAAGAATTTCCGGGCGACCGTTTACAAGTGCAAGATTGATTACACCAAAGCTTGACTGAAGTGCCGTCTTAGCAAAAAGCTGATTAAGCACAACCTTTGCAATTGCACCGCGCTTAATATCAACTTCAATACGAACCTCATCACCATGAGATCCGTCGTTTACTCTTTCAATTCCGTCAATAACTTTATCGCGTGCAAGTTCACCAATCTTGGAAACAAGGTCAGTTGTTCTTGTCTGGTAAGGAATCTCAGTAAAGACAATCTTCTCTTTGCCGTGAGTATCAACTTCAATCGTAAATCTAGCGCGAACCAAAAGCTTGCCGCGTCCAGTCTTATAGGCTTCAGCAATACCCTTTTTTCCAAAAATCAGACCTCCTGTAGGAAAATCAGGACCTTTGACATAAGACATAAGATCATCAATGGAAATAGCAGGATTATCAATATAAGCATCAATAGCTGCACCGATTTCGCGAAGATTGTGAGGAGGCATATTTGTTGCCATACCTACGGCAATACCTGTTGAACCGTTGCACAAAAGGAACGGGAATGCAGCAGGCAAAACCTGAGGTTCTTTGCGGGTGTCATCAAAGTTCGGGTTAAAGTCAACTGTATCCTTCTTGATGTCGTCAACCATAACTTCAGCAATCTTTGACATCTTTGCCTCTGTGTAACGGTAAGCAGCAGCCGGAGATCCGTCTATACCTCCAAAGTTACCCTGCTTAGTTACAGGCATGTATCTCATAGAAAAGCTCTGGCCCAAACGAACCATTGCATCGTAAACAGAAGCATCTCCGTGTGGGTGATAACGACCGAGCACATCACCGACTACGGTTGCACATTTCTTTGTCTTTCCGCCAAAAGTAAGCCCCTCTTCAGCCATGGAATAAATAATACGTCTGTGAACAGGTTTAAGTCCGTCACGTACATCCGGTAAAGCACGTTCAACAATAACCGACATGGAATAGTCAATGAATGAACGCTGCATTTCATGTTCAATAGGAGCAGATAAAACGAATCCGCCTTCAGGAGTCTGTCTCTCTTCGTATTTTATATTTTCAATCATAATTATACATCCAAAGTTGCGTAAACTGCGTTCTCTTCAATGAACTTACGTCTAGGTTCAACGTCATCGCCCATAAGAACAGAGAAAACCTGATCTGCAATCATTGCATCAGTAATCTGAACCTGCTTCATCTTGCGGTTCTCAGGAGCCATTGTTGTCTCCTTAAGTTCCTGCCATTCCATTTCACCAAGACCTTTGTAACGCTGAACAGTTGCCTTGTCACGGTTTTCACCTAGCTCAGCAAGAGCAGCATCACGTTCTTCATCACTGAACACAAATTTCTTGAACTTCTTGTATTCAACACGATAAAGAGGAGGCATGGCAATATAAACATAACCTTTTTCAATAAGTTCAGGCATGAAGCGAAAGAAGAAAGTCATAAGAAGAGTTGAAATATGAGCACCGTCCACATCGGCATCAGCCATGATAATAATCTTATGGTAGCGAAGCTTTTCAATATTAAAGTTTTTGCCTATTCCTGTACCAAGGGAAGCTATGACTGGCTGAAGCTTATCATTGTTGATAACCTTATCCGGAGCAACCTTTTCAACGTTAAGCATCTTACCCCAGAGAGGAAGAATTGCCTGCGTCTTAGGATTACGTCCCTGCTTAGCGGAACCACCTGCAGAGTCTCCTTCGACGATATACACTTCACATTCTTCCGGCTTATTTGAAGAACAGTCTGCAAGTTTTCCCGGAAGACCGAACGAGTCCATACCGTTCTTGCGGTTCGCTTCAATTGCCTTGCGTGCCTTGATACGACCGGAAGCTTCGTTCACAGCCTTCTCAAGAATCTGGTTACAAATCTGAGGATTCTGTTCAAGCCAGATTGTAAGCTTCTCCTTTACAAGAGAATCAACAATCGTGCGGACTTCAGTATTTCCAAGCTTAGTCTTTGTCTGACCTTCAAACTGAGGTTCAGGAACCTTAACACTTAGAACAGCTGTAAGACCTGTACGGACATCATCACCCGTAAGTTTTTCAAGCTTAATATCCTTTACCTTGTCCTTCTGATCCTTTGCAGCCTTAGGATTCCATTTAGGGTTCAGCTTCTTGAAGAGCTTTTCATTGTTTTCAAGGAATTTATTTAGTACAACTGTAAGAGCAATCTTAAATCCGTCAAGATGAGTACCACCTTCACGTGTATTGATATCATTTACATAAGAATAAATCTTATCGTTTTCAAATCCGTCGTTATACTGGAGGGAGATTTCTGTGATTACATCATTCTGTTCACCGTTAATGTAAACAGGAACTTCCGGAACAACTTTTTTACCTTCATTAAGAAACTTTACATACTCATTGATTCCGCCGTCAAACTTAAGAACAATTTCCTTAGGGGTTTCAAGGCGCTCATCACGAAATATAATAAGGATTCCGGGATTCAGGAAGGCAAGTTCACGCAGGCGGGCAAGCAGAACATCAAAATTATAGGTAGTTGTTTCCTGAAAAATTGAAGCGTCACTCTTCCAGCGGATTGTCGTTCCATGGAGATTTGTATCACCGATGCATTCAACCTTGCTCTTAGGAACACCCTTCTCGTACTTTTGGGCATAGCGCTTTCCGTCACGATTGACATAAGCTTCCATCCAGACGGACAGAGCGTTTACACAGGAAACACCGACACCATGAAGACCACCAGAAACTTTGTAGTTTGACTTATCAAACTTACCACCAGCATGAAGACGTGTAAGAACAAGCTCAAGTGCACTAACCTTTTCTGTTGGATGAATATCTACTGGAATACCACGACCGTCATCTTCTACACGACAAATATCATCTCTTTCGAGGGCAACGACAATCTTGGAACAGTGTCCTGCCATAGCTTCGTCTATACTGTTATCTACTACTTCATAAACCAAATGATGCAAGCCATTAGGACCTGTTGAACCAATGTACATACCAGGTCTCTTACGAACAGCTTCAAGTCCTTTGAGAACCTGAATGTTGCTGGCTGAATACTGCTGCGATTCGTCTGACATTATTAACCCCAACCTTTTTTGTTACTTCTAAAAAAAACAGTGTACCCACCCCATAAGTTGCACACATTTAAATAGAAAAATATTACCATCTCATTATATTCCAAAGCCACAAAAAAGTAAAGACAACTATCCCTTGCCGCCAAAAAAACATCCGTTTCACTGATTTTTCTAAATACTTACATTATAACGATTTATTTTGATAAATTTTTAGAAAACCAAATAAAAAGGTATGTTGAAAAACTGTGGAAAAGTATTTACATTTTTTCTCAAATAGTATACAATCACCCACGTTATGAGTGATAAAATTTACCAGGCTTTCTGGAACGAAGTTCTGCGTCTCATCCGCGAAGAATACATTGAGAAAAACAAAGAAGATGAATATAAAATCTGGTTCAACATGGAATACGTCCGTGATACGCTTACAGAAATTACTGTAGCAGTACCTTCTGACTTTATGTGGGCTAAAATGGTTGAACTGGGCTACGTGGGTGCAGTTGAAGACAAAATTACAGAACTTACAGGACAGAAGATTACTGTAAACTATATTGCCAAAAACAAAATCAAAAACTCAAAACCCGTTTCCCCGGAAGAAAAAGGGACAAAAGAGTCTGTTACCATATCTGCACCCACAGAAATATCTGTACAAGTTGTAAATACAGAATCTCCCTCTGAAAATATAATCCGTAAAACAGAACAGAAAACATTATCTGAGACAGAAGAACCGACAGCAAGGCAGGAGGCTCGGAAAACTCATTCGTATATTCCAGTATTCAGCGCCCTTGAAAATCCGGAGGAAGAAGAAAGCAAAGCAGAAAAGGATACAGAGAATTCTAAAATCTATCCAAGCGAATTTGAAAACCACTATCCCCTTAAAAAGCATCCCCAGCTTAGAGAGGAATATACATTTGAATCTTTTGTGCCTGGAGAAAATTCCGAATTCCTTTATAACGCTTGTCTTGCCATTGCAAAAAATCCCGGCATAAAGTGGAACCCTCTTCTCATTTACGGAGGGGTTGGACTGGGAAAGACTCACCTCATGCAGTCAATAGGAAATTATCTCTACAAGGAACGCAACGGCAACATAAAAATCTGCTACATAAGTGCAGAAAATTTTACTAATGAATTTACGAATTCAATCCGCGAAGGTACCACAGATAAATTCAAGGCGAAATACAGAAAACTTGACCTTCTTCTTCTTGATGACATTCACTTTCTTCAGGACAAGGAAGCTACACAGGAAGAGCTTTTCCATACGTTTGAAGCTCTTGACGGAAACAAAAGCCAGATGGTTTTCACATGCGACCGTCCTATTACAGAACTCAAAGGTATTGAAGACCGACTGCGAACCCGCTTTACACACGGGTTAAGTATAGACCTTATTCCGCCTAACTATGAAACACGGCGCGCAATTCTTCAGAAAAAACTTAACATACTTGAAAAGAATATTCCTGCTGACGTTGTTGATTACATAGCAAAATATGTCCAGACAAATGTCCGTGACCTTGAATCCTGTATGCAGAAAATTGTTGGCTATGCGGAACTTCTTTCAAAACCTCTTACAATAGAAATAGCCCAGAAACAGCTGCGGGATATTTTCAGTCAGCCTGCCAGCGGTTCAATCAGTGTGGAGACAATACAGAAAGTTGTTGCCGACCATTACAACATTTCGTTGAGCGATATAAAAAGCAAAAAGCGTAACAAGAAATTTGTTATACCCAGACAGATTGCTATTTACATTGCCCGGCAGATTACAGAATTCTCGTTCCCTGAACTTGGAAACGAATTCGGAGGAAGAGATCATACAACAGCAATGCATAGCTATGAAAAAGTTGTGGAGCAGCTTAAAACTGATTCAGTACTGGACACAACAATCCAGATGCTCATCAGAGAAATTAAGGACTACAAGAAATAAATTCCGTTGTTAAATTCATGACGAATTTATGTGGAAAAAAAGTAGAAAAACATTTGCCCTGTGCATAATCTGAAAAACTGTGAATTCAAATCACTCAGTTATGCACTTCGCAAATAATTACATGACATAAAGATAGGTGAGTTATCCATAAATTCACAGTACTTATTATTATTATTATTAAAATTTATAAATTTATATAAATTTTAAGGACTGTGAATTTG
>JAZUJH010000143.1:0-22414 GCA_045642665.1 Treponema sp. | reverse complement strand
ATTTCATGGTCCTCCGTAATTGAAGCATTCATGCGGAAGCTGCCGCTTGTTATTTCAAGACGGCTTACTGCTGCCATTGAAGCGAGGGCTTCTCCACGGAAACCTAATGTCGAAAGATTCATCAGGTCTGTTTCCGTAGAGATTTTGCTTGTGGCGTGAGGTCTTGCGCAGGATATCAGATCTTCTTTTGACATTCCGCATCCGTTGTCAATTACACGGACCTTTTCGATTCCGCCTTTCTCAATTTCAACTGTAATTGAAGTGGCACCGCTGTCAACTGCATTGTCCATAAGTTCACGAACAATTGCGTTAGGACGGTCAATTACCTCTCCGGCTGCAATTTTTCTTGCAACTTCAGGATCAAGCTGTCGTACAGGGCGGCGAATAGATTTTGCTGGTTCCATTATGCGTTTCTGGTTCCGTTTACTTCAGAGCTTCCGTTGAAAAGTTCAAGAAGGGGTTCTTCTTTTGGTTCCGCAGATTTTTTTGCGCGAGTCTTCTTAGGTTTTGATTCTGCATTTTCAGTTTCTTCGGCTGAATCTTCTGAAGGAGAGTTCAGTAGAATCTGGATTTTGCTTTCAATGGAATTAAGTTCCTTGTCCATATCCTTTGCAAGTTTGATTCCTTCCTCAAAATATTTTATGGCATCTTCAAGCTGTACATCGCTCTGCCTGATTGCTGTTGTAAGTTCTTCAAGGCGTGAAAGTTTTTCTTCAAAGTTCTTCATATTTATCTCCTGATATTTGTCTGTCCTATTCTGAAATTTCTGTGACTGTTGCAGAAATCCTGCCTTTTGCCGGACGGATAATTATTTTTGCATTTTCTGTAAGCTCTGATGAGGAACGTATTATTTTTCCTTCCCCATCAGTTACCATGGAATATCCTCTGTCAAGAATTGTCTGGGGGTTACAGTTTTCAAGTACCTGCACGCAGTTTGCAATGTTCTGCCTCTTTTCGTCCAGAAGTTTCTGCATGCTGTCCTTCAGCTCTCTCTGTGCATTTTCAAATCTCATGAGAAGAGGCTGCTCAATTCTTCTGAACTGGAGCTCCATGTTTTCCGTGTCGTAAGTGTTCAGCATCATTCTGAGACGCTGTATACGGTTTTCAACGGAATTAAAGAGTTCGTCCCTGTAGTATGCAATGTTATTCATTATGTCTTCAAGACGAGGAACCGCAAGTTCTGCTGCGGCACTTGGAGTTGGAGCCCTGACATCCGCTGCATAATCGCTGAGTGCCCAGTCAATTTCATGTCCTACGGCAGATATTACCGGAATCTCTGAGGATGCAATTGTCCGCACAAGCTGTTCATCGCTGAAAGGGAGAAGATCTTCCAGGGAACCTCCGCCTCGTCCGACAATCAGCACATCGCAGAGTTTCCAGATGTTTGCAGCCCTGATCATTTTTATTAAAGATTCTGCAGCACCTTCGCCCTGTACAATTGCAGGAAGGACAATAACGTTCACCTTGTCATTTCGTCTTCCGGTAATCTGCAGAATATCACGCAATGCTGCACCTGTAGCACTTGTTACAACTCCTACAGTCTTTGGGAAGAATGGCAGCCTGCGTTTTCTTTCGCTGTCGAATAATCCTTCGGCCGCAAGTTTTTTCTTTCTCTCTTCAATCATTTCCATAATGTCGCCGGTTCCTGCTTTGGTCATGCTGGAAATTATAATCTGGTAGTTTCCCTGGGGACCGTAAACAGAAACGGAACCTTTTACCTGAACAAGCATGCCGTCTTTTGGCTGGAAATCCAGGGAGGCAGCTTTTCCTCGGAACATTACGGCACTGATTTTGCTGTCGTTGTCCTTCAGCGCAAAGTAAAGATGTCCTGTGGAATTTGGTCTGAAATTAGATATTTCGCCTTTGAGCTGTATACCCGAAAAGGAGTTTTCGAGCATGGTTCTTATTAAACCTGTCAGCTGGCTTACTGTAAGAACGTTTGATTGTTCCCTGTTTTGTTCATTCATGGGGAAATTATAAACTACTAGACGGAAAATTTCAATTCACGGAGAATCATGGGAATTGATGCTGAAAATGGAATAACAAATTTTCTTGCAAAATGTGGAATCAGGTTTAGAATTGAATTAATGGACAAAAAATGAGTGCGCCTGTTTTTGAGGTCATCATGAACGAAAATGAAAAAGAGGAAGACCATGAAATTTGAACCAGCTACTTTGGATTATGCTTTGAGCCCCTACACAGGTATGACCCGTCAGTCCTGGATAGAGGCTGCGGAATATATTCTGGGAGGATTTTTTTCTCACCTGAAGGATATTAATTCACCTGCAGTCGTTCACCGGAAGGAAACGGAAG
Organism: Treponema sp.; assembly: GCA_045642665.1. Lineage (GTDB taxonomy): Bacteria > Spirochaetota > Spirochaetia > Treponematales > Treponemataceae > Treponema_D. The sequence goes on along the minus strand of JAZUJH010000143.1, from coordinate 20,101 downwards.
TAACTTATCCTCATATAAATAATCCTGATGCGAATCTTGAAGTTGAAAGGAGGGCTGAATATTTTGAAGGTCTCGCCCGGACTTTCTTGATCGCAGCTCCTCTCGTTGCGGAGAATCCGGATCTTGTTCTGAATGGGATAAATGTCCGTGACTATTATAAGAATCAGGTAATCAGGGCATGCACTCCAGGAGACGAGCTTTACGTGTGCAGCTATACTGATCTGCAGAAACTTAATGAAACCCAGGATCCGTTCAGGGTCTTCCAGCAGACTGTGGAAACCTGTGCACTGGTTATATGTCTTGACATCAGCCGCAGACATATATGGGAGTGCTATACAAAGGAAGAGAAGAATCTGGTTGCTGAATTCCTTTCAGATTTTGCCCATTCTGCAACGGTTCCTCAGAACTGGAGGCTCTTTAATATGCTGGACATGGCTTTTCTTAGCAGGGAAGGGTATGCGATTGATGAAGAAATCATGAAGGATCACGGGCAGGCTGTCTTAAATTATTATGCGGGAAGCGGATGGTACAGGGACGGACAGAGTTTTGACTATTATTCCAGCTGGGCCTTCAATGTTTACGCGCCTATCTGGAATCAGTGGTACGGATATGAAAACGAACCTTTCATTGCCCGTAAATTCGAGGAAGCCTCCAACGAGCTGATGAAAACTTATGCTGATTTTTTTGATGAGGACGGATTCACAAACATGTGGGGAAGAAGCAACATTTACCGTTTCGCATCAGTATCCGCTTTTGACGGAAACTGTTTCCTCAGGAATTCTACTGTTGACTACGGCCTGGCCCGCCGAGTGTCTTCAGGATCTCTGCTGCAGTTTCTTGGACGCGGGGACTGTATAACTGATGGTATAATTGAGCTTGGCTTCTACAAAGAATTTGCTCCCCTTGTCCAGGGCTATTCCTGTGCTGAGTCTCCGTTCTGGCTGGGAAAGGCTTTCCTTTGTCTGCATCTTGATAAGGACCATCCTTTCTGGACTGAAAAAGAGAATAACGGCACGTGGGAAAAACTTTCGGAAGGGGAAGTGAAGGAGACTGTGCTGAACGGACCTGCACTTTGTTTCACGAACCACAAGTCTTCAGGCGAAACAATTTTGCGTACAGGAAAAGTTGTCAAGCAGGCTGAAGATTTGCACGGTATGTGGAACTATTCAAAACTTTCATTCAATACAAAATATCCGTGGGAAAGTACGCCTGTTTTTACGGAATCAAGGACAGGTGTTTTTTCCGGGGAAGTTGAAAGCCAGCAGTATGTTTTAAAGGACCTTACATCAGGTAAAGTGATGAATGCGAACGCAACTTTCTGGTATGGTTCCAGAAACGGTGTACTATATAGAAGACAGTTCTTTGATTACAGCCTTAAGGATGAAACTCATTGGATTCAGGCTATGAATGCTGCTGATTTTGCTGTTCCTTACGGGATTTTCAGGGTTGATGTTCACAGACTTTTCAGACGGCCCGTCCGGTTTACATTAGGTTCCTACGGATTTCCTGATAACGGAACGGATATAACTTTCCTGGAAGATTCTGCTGCCGGGGGGAAGGCAATAGTTCTCAGGGGGCATGATTTTACGGGAAAAGAAAAGCAGCTTGCCTTTACTGTTTATGACGGATGGAAGAATATTGATTTTGTTCGAAGCTCGGGTTCGAATCCTGATTCGGAGAAGTCTGTTGTTCCCTACGCATATACAAATATACTGAAGAATTATGGCGGAAAGGAACCTTACGCCCTTGTGTCCCAGACTATTACCAAGGAAAGTCACGTTCCTTTTACGGGGGATGAAATTTTTCCTGTGAAATCCATAGAGTATTCTGATTCAGCTTCCGTAGGTGCTTACGGTGATATAAAAATTAACTTAAAAAATAAAAAAAACTATGTAATTAATTTTGAGGGACTTGAAGGCGGCTTAATGTTGTAAGAAAATATGCCGATAAATTCCTGAAATGAAGTCTCTAGTTTTTATTTATGCACCTTCGGAAATTCATCGTGCATTTGACATGCAGTTTTCTCAGGAATCAGCCTTCATGCGTACACTTGCGTGGGCTGGTTCTCTTTCATCAGGAACAGATTCCTCTGTAGTTGTTGCATGTGACAGCGAAGTTTCAGCTTCCGTTCACAGCCAGGTTGATTCTTGCAGGGAAATCAGAAAATCAGAAATAAGTTGCAGGGTTCTTGAAAAAGACTCATGGACATGCGCTGAGCTTGTTGATGCCATGGCTTTTTCCTGCGGTAATGAATATTCGAATCTTGTGTTTACAACAGGAGACAGACCTTTCCTTGATACGGCTCTTTCACTTGAACTTATTGAGTCCCATTCAAAATACCTTGCGGAATATACTTTTGCAGACGGATGGCCTTCAGGTTTTGCTCCGGAAGTTGTTAATTCCGGTACGCTAAGAATCCTTTGTGCCCTTGTTAAAGAAAAATATACTGAAATGGGGAGCAGGAAGGCGGATGCCTCGGCCATAATTTCTCTGATAAAGACTGACATTAATTCCTTTGAAGTAGAAACCCTTATGGCTCCCAAGGATTACAGGATGCTGAGACTGGATTTTTCTTGCACTTCAAAAGAAAAAACTCTTGCATGCAGAAATTTGTATGAGGAAGCTATGGAAAGGGGCACGGAATTTTCACCTTTGAAGCTTACTGAACTTGCAGAAAATTCTGTGAAGGTTCAGCGTACGGTTCCGTCTTATTACAGCATTCAGGTCTGCAATGAATTTACGAGCATTCCTTCATACAGTCCTGTAAAGTCAAGGTACTTTGGCGGTTCCCGGAAAGTGGTGATGGATATTGCAAAGTTTCGACTCCTTGTAGAGAATATTGCGGAATATTCAGGTGAGGCTGTCGTAAGTTTAAGCGCCTGGGGAGAATTTCTTCTTGCGCCAGAAGCTGAAGCTTATGTGGAAGCAGTTCTTGCGCATAAGGGGCTTAAGGTTCTTATTGAAACGGACGGTCTCTGCATTACCGAAGATCTTGCAAAGAAGATACGTGGTGTCCAGGAAGGACTTGGCCGTATGGGAGCGGATGATATTATCTGGATTGTTAACCTTGATGCCTTCAGCAAAGAAAAATATGAACTTATCCACGTAGATTCCGTCGTGCAGGAGCCTTTTGACTGTGCCGTGACTTCTGTAAGTCTTCTGCAGAAGATTTTCGGTGACTGCGTTTATCCTCAGTTTACCAGAATGAAATGTAATGAGGATGAGCTTGAAAGCTTTTACAGGTTCTGGCATGAAAAAACGTCGGCTTCCTGCGGAAAGCTTATCATACAGAAGTATGATTCCTTCTGCGGTCTTCTTTCGGATGAAAAACCGGCGGATCTTTCACCGCTGGAACGCAATGTCTGCTGGCATATCAAGCGTGACATGACAATTCTCTGTAACGGGGATGTTCCTCGCTGCAAAGAATGTCTTGACGGTGAATCTGTGGGAAATGTGTTCGTGGAGAACCTGGAAAAAATTTGGCGCAAGTCTGATTTCTTCGTTGAAAACCAGATGAAGATGAACTACTGTGATATGTGCGGGAAATGCGATGAATACTATACCTTCAATTTTTAATGAGCGTCAGATAGACAGAACCGTTCTCGGAGGGAATGAACTTCCTGAAAAAGTTCTTGTCCCTGTTACCTGCGTCATTCTGAACCGGTACGGCAATAAATACAGGAACTATATTTTTGATAACATTGTGAAGCTGGGGTTCCAGTCGATAATATGCATTTCTTCGGGAACTTCTGAGGCTGACAATAATATTTTTGATTTTTCACGCCAGTATCCTTTCATAAAGTTCATAATGACTCTTGAAAACGTTACTCCAGGTGATATGCTTAATATTGCCATGGGAGAAGCCAAGACGGATTATGTTCTGGTTGTTCAGGATGATTTGTGTGTTGAGAATCTGCAGTTTCCTCCTCTGCTTGTAAAGAAGATGATTTCACTGAACCATTTCTGTGTTTGTCCTAAGCTTTTTACTTCCAAGATAAGTACTCTTCAGGTTAAACATTCTCCGTCAGTCAAGAAATCCGTGTTCAAGGTAGAGTCCTCTGCAAGTCTTACAGAAAATGTGAATACTTTGTACGCTTCAGATCTTGCAGGTTTCTATAACCGTGAAAAATATATTCAGTTAGGCGGAGCTGACTATACAATTGAAACTCCGTACTGGCAGAAACTTGATTTATTTTTCAGGTCCTGGCTCTGGGGTGAATTCACCTGCGTTGAACCGGGATTCGTTTTCACTTATGCGGGGGAACTTCCTCAGGAAAATCAGACTGTAGATTATTCTTATCTGCGTTTCTATTTAAAAAATCTTTTGCCCGTTTACAGAAAGGATCATGCTGAAATTCCTCTCACAAGTTTTTTTGCATTCAATTCAAGAAGTTCTGTTGGGATGAGTGAAAAGATTTCAATTTTCAGGGATGCACAGAAGTGGACTTACAAGAACAGGTACAGATTTAAAAAGGATGCAGTTTCGCTTATAGAAAACTGGAGTTGATATGGGATTGCTTGATTTATTTAAAAGAAACAAAAAAAATATAGTTGTAATTGTTCAGTGCAGACTGTCTTCCACCAGACTTCCAAAAAAGGCTCTGCTTCCTTTGGGTGACAGATGCGTTCTTGAATGGACCTTGAATGCAATGAAGAAAGTTCAGGCTTCGAAATACTATCTTGCTGTTGATACGGAAAGTGAGGAGGAGCTGAAACCTGTTGCAAAGAAATGCGGGTTCGAAGTTTTTGCAGGTTCAAGGGATGATGTTCTTGACCGTTTCTGCAAAGTCATTGAACTTTCCAAGGCAGACATCGTTGTCCGTGCAACCGCTGACAATCCTTTTCTCTTTTATGATGCCGCAAACGATATGGTCAGGGAGTATATGGACGGCAATATGTTTGAAACTGTTGACTACATGACTTACAGCGGTCTGCCTCACGGAAGCGGAGTTGAAATGTTCAAGGGAGAATCTCTTCTGAAGGCCCGAGGTCTTACATCCCTGCCTTATGACCATGAGCATGTAGGTCCGGCTCTTTATAATCATCCTGAAAATTTTAAGAGCATGTTCATTCCTGCTCCTGAAAAATACAATTTCCCGAAGCTGCGTACAACTATAGATACTCCAACTGATTTCAGAAAGGCTCGTGCTGTTCTGGATTTGCTTTCAGGAGACAAGAAAATAAAGCCTCCGTTCACCAGCGGGAATGTTCTTGGTGCATACGAGAAGCTGCCGTTCCTGAAGAATCCTGTTCTTCTTGTGCCTAGCGTCGAAAAAGGTCACGGTACAGGTCATCTGAGAAGATGTCTTTCTCTGGCAAAGAATCTGGGCTGTCACATTTATATTCCTTCCGACTGTACATTGGATTCCTGCACAAAACTTGTTGAGGAATTCTGTATAAGGGATTACCAGAGGATAAATAATCTTGACTGGGCGGGGGATTATTCTGTAATTATTCTTGATATGTTCCGCACAAGTGAAATCTTTATGAAGGAACTTGAAGAAAAGATTGCCGGAGGCGGTACTTCTGTCGTTTCCTTTGATGAGGGGGGATCCTGTACTGATTCCATGGATTATCTTCTGGATATTATTCCTTCCTCCGAGCTTGAAAGAAATGTTAATATGTTCAACCCGATGTTCATTCCTCTCCCGTCTAACAGAAAGGAATCAAGAAGCCTGAAGATAAGGAATGCTGTTGTTTCAATCGGCGGAGAGGATCCTGCGAATCTTACAGGAGCGGTTTCCCGTTTACTTGCTGCATGCGGCATAAAAGTTACTGCAATATGTTCAAGCCAGGAACAGATGCTTAAATTCTCTTCGGATATTCCTGAAAATCTTAAGCCTATGGTTGAAGCTCTTGCCCCTGTTGATAATCTCAGTGAAATGCTCTGGGAATATGATCTTGTTGTAACTCACTATGGTTTCACGGCCTTTGAGGCACTGAGTGCAAAATGTGCGGTGATTCTTGTCGGTACAACAAAACTTCATGAGGAACTTGCACGTAAATATAATTTTGCTCTTCTCGGGCCGGGTGAAATGAATGAGGATGCTGTAAGGAAGATCCTTTCTGAGCCAGAAACTCTTTATTCGGCCACAGTTTTCAGAAAAACGGCTGACCGGGAGAATGATGAAGAGATTTCCCTGTCAGATTTTGTTACAACACTTTCCCGCGGAATAAAATATGATTGTCCTGTCTGTCAGGAAAAAATAAGAAAAGATAAATGCGACATGCTCGTTTCAAGAGTTCCTGGAAGAACTTTCAGAAGATGCCGCAGCTGTGGAATGCTTTATATTTCATGGGCGCTGCAGTCCAATCCTACGGAATATAATCGGGCATATTTTTTTGACGATTATGAGAAGCAGTACGGTAAAACTTATATCGATGACTTCAAGTCCATTAAGGCACAGGGGGTGCGCCGTGTAAGCAACATTGATTTTATTTTCAGGAAAGGAGGAAAAGGTGAGTCCAGGCTTCTTGATATAGGTTGCGCGATGGGCCCCTTCCTTGATGCTGCGAACGATGCCGGTTGGAGGGTCTACGGTACGGATATTTCTTCTGAGGCAATTGATTATGTTACAAGAACTTTTAATTATCCTGCAGTGCAGGCAAATTTCCCTGATGCTGACTTTGAGGAATGTTTCGGAGTTAGACAGTTTGATGTCGTAACCATGTGGTATGTCATCGAGCATTTCCAGAATCTTGATGCCGTTCTTTCCAAAGTTTCATCCATTGTAAAGAAGGACGGAATATTTGCTTTCAGTACACCTTCTGCTTCGGGGGTGAGCGGAAAGTTTAATTCCAGAAGTTTCTTCGAGAACAGTCCCCCAGATCATTATTCCTTGTGGGAAATAAAAAAGGTGAAGACAGTTCTTTCCAGGTATGGATTTGATGTCAGGAAAATAGTTTCCACAGGCATTCATCCAGAACGTCTTCCCTATGCAAAGAAGCATAATATAAAACAAAATTCATTCATGTTTCATATTTTAAATATTTTCTGCCGAATATTTAAATTGGGAGACACTTTTGAAGTGTACTGCAAAAAGGTAAAATAATATGAGTAAAAAATATATACTGATTCTTGGTGCGGGGCTTATGCAGAGACCTGCACTTGAAGCTGCAAAGGAGCTGGGTTATCTGACGGCTGTTGTTGACGGAAATCCTCAGGCTCTTTGCGCAGCCTATGCCGATGTTTTTGAACCTGTAGACCTTAAGGACAGGGAAGGTATTCTTGAATACGCGAAATCATTCGGAGAAAAACTTGCCGGTGTATTCACTTGCGGAACAGATTTTTCAGCATCAGTTTCTTATGTATGTGAGAACTTGGGTTTCACGGCGCATTCCTTTGAGAGTGCGTTGAATGCCAGCAACAAAATAAGAATGCGTACCTGCTTTGAATCTTCCGGTGTTAGTTCCCCGAGGTTCATTGAGCTTGACAGTGAATCCGCTGCCGCTGTAATAAGTGAAAAAAAATACGAGTCATATGAATATCCGAAAGTTATGAAACCTGTTGACAATATGGGGGCAAGAGGCTGCCGTATTATCCGTTGCGCCGAAGAATTTGTTTCTGCCTTTGAAGTTGCAGAAAAATGTTCGAGAAGCGGAAAGGTGATTCTTGAAGATTATATGGAAGGTCCTGAATTTTCAATTGACTCTGTAGTTTATAACGGAACTCTTACTGTAACAGGATTTGCCGACCGTCATATTTTTTATCCGCCTTATTTTATTGAAATGGGACACAGTATGCCAACCTCCGTGGGGGAGTCTGAATATAATGCGCTCCTGAAAACTTTTGCAGAAGGAATAGCTTCTCTCGGACTTACATGCGGAGTTGCCAAGGCTGATATTAAGTTCACAAATAAAGGTCCCATGATCGGTGAAATAGCCGCAAGACTTTCCGGCGGCTATATGTCTGGATGGACTTATCCTTATGCATCCGGAATTAATCTTACGAAGCAGGCAATGCTTATCGCTTTAGGAAAGGAACCTTCTGAACTTGTTGGGAAACGCAAAAAACTTTCTATAAGCGATGCCCCGTTTGAAATTTTTGATGCAACATGTTCTTCTTACAGTGCAGAACGTGCCTGGATTTCTATTCCGGGAAAAATTAAGTCGATTTACGGAAAGGAGAAGGCAGAATTTACTCCTTTCGTGAAGAACGTATTCTTCCGCTGCAGGGAAGGAGATGAAGTTGATTTCCCCCGCAACAATGTGGAAAAGTGCGGTAACGTAATCTCTCTTGCACCAGACCGTGAACTTTCTTTTGAAGCTTCGGATTCGGCTGTGTCCTTTATTGTAAATAGGCTTGAACCTAATAATAAAAATACCGATAAATTTCTTGAAAACTATGAAGAGCCTGATGAGAAGGGGTTCCTCAGGGATGCTTTCGTTCTTGAGGAAAAAATCCGTGAAGAACTTTTCAGGCAGGCAGATTCTCTTGTACTGGAAAAGGATTCAAGGGTTAGTGAAAAAGTACCTGATGTATTGGAATCTCTGTCCGGGTGCAGGGACTGGAATCACAGAACAATTATGCAGACCCTTGAACTTTTTGATGAGATTTGTCCTGAGCATAAGGTTCTGGAAGGAAAGACATTCTGGAAGAATCTTGTCAGAGGCGGAATCCAGGGAATTCTTTATATGGCGGACTGCCAGTAAGGTTTTTATGAGAAGAAAAAGTTTATCTTTTGTATTCATATTTTTCCTCATTTCATCCGGTTCATTTGTGTTCGGCATAGAGAAAACAGTGGACTTGATTTCAAAGTCTGCGGAAGCTGGCATAAGTTTGTACTGGGATCCTCTTACCAGTATTGGAATTTTCGAAAAAAATAATCATCAGGTATCATTTAAGGCAGGTGATGATTTTGTTTTGCAGGATTATACAAATATCTTGCGGGAAAAAGCACCTGTTATAGTAGACAATAAGCTTGTTTCAAGCGAGAAACTTTTTAACAGCGTTGACAATTATCTTAAATCCCAGTGCGATTCGTCCCAGTATCGTATAGGTGCAATTCTTATTGATCCGGGGCACGGAGGAAAGGATCCTGGAGCTATTGCCGAGCATACAATTAATGGAAAGAAGGTAACGGTCCGTGAGACTGATATTAATCTGAATGTCGGTTTGAAGCTTTACGGAATGCTTAAGCGGGCATATCCTACAAAAAAAATTCTTATGACAAGAGACAAGGATGTTTATCTTACTCTTGAGCAGAGAACAAAAATTGCAAATTCCGTAAAACTTGCCGATAATGAAGCTGTACTTTATATTTCAATTCACGTTAACTCAAGCCTTGACAGTAAGGCATCCGGATATGAAGTTTGGTATCTTTCTCCCGGTTATAATAGGTCTGTCATTGACCAGTCTGAATTCGAGGACGAGAATTTGGCAACCATAATTGATCTTATAACTCAGGAAGAATATTTGAATGAGTCTATCTTGATTGCAAAATTCATTACAGACGGAATCAGTTCGCAGGTTGGTACTTTGAGTCAGTCCCGCGGAATAAAACCTGAAGAATGGTTTGTGGTCAGAAACGTTAACATGCCAAGTGTTCTTGTTGAAACAGGATTCCTTTCAAATGCCAAGGAAGCAGGACTTCTTGTTGATGAGGGATACTTGCAAAAGATGTCTAATGGAATATATAATGGTTTGCAGGCGTTTATTACACATTTCGAACGCACAAAAGGATTTACAGGAATAAAATGAGTGTAAAATTTAGAACATTATTGATTTCAGGCATCCTGATTGCAGGAGCATGTGCAGTTTCATTGGTGTTTTTGCCAAGGGACAGACAGAGAACTGTTTTTTATTTTCATTCTCTTGAAAGTGAAAAACTCTATTCGGAAGTCAGGTATCTTCCAAAAGATCCATACCAGGGAGAGACTCATCAGTTTGTTGAGGAACTTATACTTGGTCCCATGACTAACCGTTATGTAAGATTGTTTTCTGAAGGCACGGGTCTTGACTTTTGTTTTGAGAAGGACGGGGTACTTTATGTCGGACTTACAAAAGATGCCCTTAAATTCACACCTGAAATCAAAGATATTGAAGGCAGTGTGAATTTATTGAAACAGAATATTGTGACTAGATTCACAAAAATAAATTCCGTATTGGTGTACATTGATGGAAAGAGTGTTTGTTAGTAAAGGGATGAGGAGTTTTCTTGTTTACAAGTTTTTTCAAAAAAAAATGAAAAAAAATTGAAATAAGTTGACAAACGCCTTTTCTTAATAGATACTTAAAGTAACAAGGCTACATCAAATGCGTATTAAAAGGAGCTTCGAATGAAGAGAACTTTAGTTTTAACTGCCGCTGCTATGCTTCTGGTAGGTTCTTTCGGTTTCGCTAAAGAATCAACACTTATCGACTTTACTCAGCTCAATGCTGACTGTGTTGCCGACGAAAACGGAAACCCAACTGAAAACAGCAGAACTGTAATGGATTATTCTGTTGCTGCCGGTGCTACATTCACTAGCGAGCAGAAGTCACTTATGAAGACATCACTTGCATTGCCAAACTGGGAAATTGCATTGAACTCATCTGCACAGAATGTACAGTCAGTTGCTCTTTCACAGGTAAAGGCAGCTCCTGTAAAAGAATCAGCTGATGTTCCTTTTGCAGGTTCAAATGTTATGGGTGTACGCATCGTATTCCCATCATGGAACAACAATGCAAATGCAAAGATTTTGCCTCCATTTGATATTCAGGCTTATGAACCTCTTGCTGACGCAGATGAAAACGGAACACGTGGTGAAGCAACAGACGAACAGAAGGGTAAGTATCTTTTTGAAGATGGTTACGGTCTCGTAACAAACGTTGGTACATTGAAGTCAATATCTGTTACAACACAGGGTATGAACTTCCCACATCAGCTTTATGTTCTTCTGAAGGACAATGACAACGTTGAACGCCGTTACCTTATGGGTAACCTTAAGTTCGACGGTTGGAAGACATTGGTTTGGAACAACCCAGACTATGTTACTGAAGTTCGCACACGCGAAATCAGAGTATACCCAATCTATCCTCGCGGAATCCCATTCGTTAAGTTTGCTGGTTTCCAGATTTCACGTGATGCATCAGACATTGGTGACAACTTTGTAGGATACTTCAAGGATGTAAAGGTTATTTATGACCTTGCAGTAATGAATGCTGACCGTGACATCGATGATGAAGACCTTTGGGGAATCATCACAAAGAAGGAACGTGATCGCCAGAACTTTGAAATGTCTAAGTTCGGTAATAAGCAGGTTAACCGCTACATCGAAAAGCAGAAGATGGCTACAGAAGATACATTCACATCTTCTTTGAATGAAGGTTCATCATCTAACGCACAGTCTTCTACATCTGATGCAGCAGTTGAAAAATAATTAGATTAATTATTTGATTTTAATCTAATAATTAAAGCCGTTCTCTTGGAGAGCGGCTTTTTTTTACAGAATTTATTGGATACAGGAAACTATAGAAAATGTAAATTATTTGAGAGGGGAGAATTGTAACTATGAAAGTAAATTATGATTTGCCAAAGAAAGAACAAATTCAGGATTTATATGAAAGTTATAGACCTATTTTTACTCAGATTTTAAATAATGTGGAAAAAAAATTAAAAGATGTAATTAAAATCAATTCTGCTCCAATATATAAGGCAAGAATAAAATCGTTCAACAGCTATTATAAAAAAATTTTAAGACAAAAACCTAAGGAAGCAGGCGAAAACTCTGAGCTGGTGACCCTTACTGATATGATAGGTATAAGAGTTATATGTGCTTTTCTTGAAGATCTGGGGATAGTTGAACAGCAGCTTGTAAATGCTTTCGATGTAAAGGAAATAGAAAAAAAAGGGGCTGAGCAGTCTTTCCGGGAATTCGGTTATGAATCTGTTCATGTGCTTGTTGCTATTCCTGAAGACTGTGTGCCTGAAAATGCACCGGAACTTCCTGACAATCTTGTATGTGAAATACAGATTAGAACAATTCTTCAGGATGCATGGGCTGAAGTTGAGCATGAGCTTATATATAAGTCGGAATTTAATCCTTTTGACAAACCTTTGAGGCGTAAACTGGCTTCCATAAACGCAAGTCTTTCTTTGGCTGATACGATTTTTCAGGAGATCAGGGATTATCAGAATAAGCTTCAGTCTGAACTTGGCTGCAGACGAAATACGTTTTATGATAAAGCCGATGAATTTTCTGACAGAAATCTCGGACTTGTTCAGGGACAGTCACATAGTTCTGAAACCGTACCTGAATCAGCTGAAAAAATAACGGTATTTGCAAAGGGAAGCATAGATGATCTTGTTCTTCAGGCTCTTCATGAACACAATCTTGGAAATTTTGACAGGGCAATTCGGATTTACACTCAGATATTGTCTGTAAAACCTGAGCCAGGAAATGTTGTCCTGAGTGTTATTCATAAGCACAGGGGCATGGCATATTTTGCGCAGAATAAATATGATGAAGCTCTTGATGATTTCATTATAAGTGAAGAAAAGGATCCTAAGGCTTTCCGCTCTGTTTATTACCAGGGAATTGTATACAGCGTGAAGAACAATGATGAAGCAGCCATTGAATGTTTCAATCGTTCGCTGGAAGTTGACAGTTATCAGAGTCATGTATATTACAGGCGTGCCCTTGCTTATTTTAATCTTGGAGAATATAACCTTGCGATGAAGGACGTAAATTCTTCCATGGACTTGGGATACAAGAATGAAGATGTCATGGCACTGAAGGAAAAATTAATTAAGAAATTTGATATGAATATGTAGATTTGCTGTTGACATTTTTTAGCAAATTTTGTATATTACATACATCGTTGAGTGCTAATTTAGCGATGTTAAGTCTCCTTCGTCTAGGGGTTAGGACATCGGGTTTTCATCCCGACAACATGGGTTCGATTCCCGTAGGAGATGTTGGATTTACCTGTACACGTTCAGTGTGCAGGTTTTTTATTTTCGTAGATTTTTTGGAAATTAGATTTTCGCTGACCAGGTGGATATATAATTCTTGTAAACTTCTGAAGAATTATAGGGGCTGATATGAGTATCTGGTTAGCGATTATGAAAATAAGTTTGTATTAAAGCAGATGAATCACGGGTCATGTAGCTTTAAAATCTTTGGCGGTAAGCTTAGCCGGGGAGGAACAATTATGTGGTCCCAAAAAAAGTGGCATAAGAATTCGATTGATAGTAGATCTGCATTTTGAAAATGAGAGAATAGCTAAATGTTATGTGGATGGGCCGGCTGTTGAGTATCTGGGCTTACATCTTGAAGCGTTTCTGGCATGGGTTCTGTACAGTCAAATTCAGACCGGACAGGAACAGGAATCTGCATACGTTCTTAAGAAATATATGTTCCATTGTAAGCATATAAGCTCCTGCAACAAAATATTCAAAGATTTCTGTATTTCTTTCGGTTTCAGTGCAGACTCCATGCTGTTTTATGCCGTCGTCTTGTGCTGAAATATCTGTTGATGTTTTAGGTTTTCTTTTTCTTACCGTGAGAGCCTGTGAGTCCGGTAAATTTCTGTCCGGAATTTAGGAATCTTTTGGCAAGAATTTCTTTATTGAATTCTTTCTGAAGTCTATGACATTGAAGGCATTCACCTTTTCCGTTGTGTATTTTTTTTAGCTTGCTTCTGTAATTGAAACAGTGGTCCGTGGCGGCAGAAAAACTTATATTCTTCATGCATCTTTCTTTACGCTCTGAGGAGTTGTCCTGCGGTAATGGGATAAAGCTTTTGTAAAATTTTTTGTGTTTTATCATCTGTATCTGGGTGCCGCATCAGTTATTTTGATCCGGCTGCAATTTTTATGGCCGCAAAATATGGTTCAATGTTTCTTATATATTCATCCATGCTTTATTCTGGCAGGCTCGTGGATTCCTTGGGAAAGATTTGTTGGATGAAGGTTATTGTGCAGGGCGTCTATGAAAAATACTTTCCAGGGATGCCCTGAGAGTTTTAATCTTTTAAAATAAAATCTTATCTTTTTTCTTGTTTTTTTGTGTTCCGATAGTTGACATGTTTTGTGAAATTCTGTACACTATATACATCGTCAGATGACGGTATGTCTCCTTCGTCTAGGGGTTAGGACATCGGGTTTTCATCCCGACAACATGGGTTCGATTCCCGTAGGAGATGCTTGAAGCTTCAGATTAATGTCTGGAGCTTTTTTTATTTGCTGATGTGAAGAGAAAAAAATATGAAAATATATGAAATATTTGCAGAACATGGTCTTTATTTGTTGACATGATGTTATATTTCTGATATAGTATATATATCGTCAGATGACGGTATGTCTCCTTCGTCTAGGGGTTAGGACATCGGGTTTTCATCCCGACAACATGGGTTCGATTCCCGTAGGAGATGACTGAAGCTTCAGATTAATGTCTGGAGCTTTTTTATTTTGAATATCCTAACGGTTATGCAATTTTTATTTTTCATATGGTCATAAACTTTTTGAAAGAATCAGGCAGCGTGGAAAATATTTGGGCGCGGATAAAATGGGGCAGCAGGTTAATGCAAGAAATTTTGGTGCAGCGAAGTTTTGTTTGGACCTGGATACTGGATCCGTGGATATGGAAATGTATTTGCAGAACATGTGAAATCAGGTGAACCGCGTTTTTGAGTCACTGTTTCTGAAAAATTATTCTGTAAGGTTTGAGAAAGTTGTTTTTCCGTTCATCAGAAGAATAAGTTCCGGATGATATTCAAAGTGCATGTTGTCCCATACTGCCCATTTGCCTCCCCAGATGAATCCGTGCTTTTCAAAAATGTCTATAACTTTCTGCGGCGGAATCCAGCGGGCTTTGAGAGGAATTGTGACCCATTTGTCTCCGATGCGCTGCTTCTCCCAGTTCCAGTATACGGCTTTTCCGGAAAGATATTTTGGCATCAGATCTATTGCGGCTCCGTAACTGTGAAACGATTTTCCGTCTGTGTCACGTATTTTTCTCCACAAGAATCCGTCGCACGTACCCAATGTATCTATAAAGTCTCTGACTTCCGCATCTGTTTCTGAGGCTGCCTTTATTTCTGTTTCAACGTTAAGTAGAATAGGTTTTATATACGAATGAACTCTGAGAGGCCTGTTTAAAAACTTCATTGAAACCATCCGCTCTGTTGCTTCGGTCTTTGTGCTTGTTCCGTAAAGTGCGTCGAAAAAATAAGGGCTTGCAATTGCACCGTTTTCTCTGTTCTCGTCTGATCCGAAGTTCTTGAAGGCTTCAAGTTCTCTTTGTGTCATTGTATCTGGGTCCCGCAGTTCCTTGGGGTACATGTACAGGCTTACCCTGTAATCCTCTATGGAATTCAGCTTGCTCTTTGGCAGGAATCTTCCTCTTGCCCAGTAAAGGTCTGTTGTTTTGGAAGTGACAGGTGATGTTAGCTGGATTTCGTAATCATTGATTTCAGGTACATATTTCCATGCGAACTTCATGTCCTTGTATCCTTCTATGAAATATCTGAGGGCCGGGAATATGCTTTCTGTGTTGAAGGTGAGAGTTGTCTGGCTGTATGTGAAAATGCTCGGCTGTAATAAAAACAACAGTGCTGCTATAAACTTTACTGAAAATCTTTTATCTGTTTTTTTCATTGGAATCCTCTGCATTGAATTTTATAGCAAATGAGAAAAATTTAAAACAGAAATCAAAAAATATTGTATAAAAGTAGTCAAAATTATATACTTGAGGGGAATCGAATTTTGTGGTTGGTTTCTGCAAAAGGATTAAAAAATTATTATACGGCATTTGGAGGTAATTAAATGCTTTCCTATTTAGCAGGCGTGTGTTCATCTGCCCTGTCAATTATCTGTATTGTTTTTCTGATCGGTGCTCTTGGTTATATGCTCGGCGGTATTTCTGTCAAGGGAATTTCCCTCGGTACAGCCGGTGTTCTTATTGTTGCACTTCTTTACGGCATCCTGATTAACTTTGTTCCTTCTTTTTCTTTTGCGGACACAACAATTAATCTGTGGAACGACAAGATCAAGGCTAATTTTTCATTGATTTCAAATATCGGTACAGCACTTTTTGTTACTTCCGTTGGTCTTATTGCAGGTCCTAAATTTTTCAGAACCTTCAACAGAAAGTCAATTGCATATCTTCTTCTTGGTGTAATAATTATTGCACTCGGCGGACTTACAGCTGTAGTCTGTGTTATTCTTGACAAGAACCTTAGCGCTGATATGGCAGTAGGTCTTCTCACTGGTGGTCTTACAAGTACTCCGGGTTTCTCTTCTGCAAAGGAAGTTTCTTCTAACCCTGACCAGGTTAGCGCCGGTTATGGTATTGCATATCTTTACGGTGTCCTTGGTGTTGTTCTTTTTGTACAGCTTGTTCCGAAAATTCTTAAGGTTAACATTGAAGAAGAACGCAAGAGCTTTGTTGCTGCAAGTTCTGTAAAGATTCCTGAACCAAAGAGGGCTCTTACCAAGCTCGAAGAATTAGGATTCTTTCCGTTCTTTCTTACAGTTGCATTGGGTTGCGTGATCGGAGCAATCAAGATTCCAAAAATCAATTTCTCTTTGGGAACATCCGGTGGAACTCTCATTGCAGGTCTCATCATAGGTCACTTCGGTCACATCGGTAAGCTGGACTGCCGCCTGAGCAAGTCTACACTTAACTTCATGAGAGAGCTTGGTCTTGTTCTCTTCCTTATTGGTGCAGGTGTTCCGGGTGGTGTGAACTTTGTATCAAATGTAAGGATTTCTTTCTTCATCTACGGTGCAATCATGACAACAGTACCTATGATCATCGGATTCCTTCTTGCAAAGTATGTGTTCAAGCTCAGCATCTTCAACAACCTTGGTTCAATTACAGGTGGTATGACAAGTACTCCTGCTTTGGGTACTCTTGTTGCAACTGCCGGAACTGATGAAGTAGCATCAGCTTATGCAGCAACATATCCTCTTGCACTTGTTTCAATTGTTCTTGTCTCTAAGATTATTGTTCTTGTGTTCTGATTTAATTTTTTTAGTGAATAATCAGATTTCTGTCCGGCGGAATATTTCTCTGCCGGATTTTTTATGTTCGGAGAAAATATGGATGATTCTGAATATTATTCAATGATGAGGAGACAGTATTCGAATATTGTTAACCTGACTCCAAAGAAAATCGGTACGAATAAGTCTGATTCAAAGAGAGCATCGGACTGTGAAAAATCTTCAGCTGAAAATTCTGTTATCAAAACTGAAGGCACTTTTTCTGAATGGAACCTGAAATACGGACGTGAAGATGCAGAAATGTTTCTGGAACGAAACAACGACGATGACGATGATGAATAATACGCGAACAGCACTTCTTGTTATAGACATGCAGAATGATTTTGTTCTTCCTGAAGGGGTTCTGTGTGTCGAGGAAGCCATGTCTACGGTACCTGCAATAAAGAGTCTGCTGGATTTTGCAAGAAATGAAAAGTGGTTTGTAATTCATGTAATCCGTGTGCATGACAGCAAAGGTTTTAACGTGGACAAGACAAGATTCTGTCTTTTTGAAAATGGCGGCATGGGGTACTGCGTTGAAGGTTCCTTTGGTGCATGAATTGTTGAAGGCCTTGAACCTTTGGAAAATGAGAAGGTCATAAAGAAGACCAGGAATTCGGCATTCTTTGCTACTAATCTTGATTCAGTTCTGTGCAGACTTGAAGTCGGGCATATTGTTATAAGCGGTACACAGTATTCGAACTGCATAAGGGGAACCGCAGCGGATGCTGTGAGTCTGTATTATGATGTGACTGTTGTGACTGACTGCTGTTCAGCAAGGACCCGTGAAGTTGCGGAGGCAAATATTTTTGATATGAGGAACATGGGAATAAGTTGCATTACTTCCGGTGAGCTAAAAAATTTCTGGCGGCATTTTAGCTATTGAATCTCAGAAAACACCTTTCTTGTAACAAGTTTGAGATTATGATAAAATAATGTTATGGATTATTCGGGAATAAATCTTGGTAGTGTAAAGAATATTAACAGAAGCGGAATCCTTAAACTTCTTAACAGCAGAGGTGCAATGTCCAGAAAGGATGTCGCTCATGAACTTGGGCTTACACCTGCTGCCGTTACAATGATCTGCAACGACTTGCTTGAAAAGGATATCATTGTAGAGAAGGGGGAGGCTGACGAGACTGAGAAGCGTGCCGGAAGAAAAAAAATTCTCATAGGCATAAACTATAATTTAAAAAAAATAATTTGCATCAACATAGAAGAGCTTGAAACGAATATAAGTATATGCAATTTGAAGGGTGAGTGCAGGGGAACAACCAGCATACATACAAGGACGGATGTTAGCCCTAAGTTTTTTGTTTCTGAAGTTTGTGCAGCTGCAAAGGAACTTGTAATAAAGATGAATGTTTCCAAAGAAGACATACTTGGTGTGGGCGTAACCGTTCCCGGCAGAGTGGACAAGGAGAACGGAATAAGTCTTCATGCCTACAGAATCTGGGATGAGGAAGTAAAGCTGAGGCAGATTATAGAGGAGCAGATGAGTTTTCCTGTTGTAGTTGATAACAGTGTCATTGCTCTTGCTGAAGCGGAACTTATGTTCGGTGCCGGAAAAGATAACAGCAATATTTTTTTTCTCAAATGGGGTCCGGGACTCGGAGGTGCAGTCTCTATTAGCGATTCAATTTTTGCGGGGCAGAGAATTAAGTCCTGCGAAATAGGACACGTAATTGTTGACAAGAACGGTGAAGAGTGCCGGTGTTCAAGCAAAGGTTGCTTGGAAACTTTTGTGTCCACTCATGGAATTGTTTATGCAATAAGAAATATATGTTCCCCTGAAGATACTCCTATTCTTTGGAAGTGGTCAAAGGGAAGATTAAATAATATCCGTGCTTCAAACATAAGTGACTGGAGTGTTCTTGCTGATAAGAAAATTGGTGAAGAATTTTTGCGGCTCATTGATATTCTTGCACAGAGCATAGTAAATGCAATTACAGTTCTTGCTCCGAAGAAGGTTATTGTCTACGGAAATCTTTTTAAGCTTCAAAATTTCAAGAAGGAATTCATCAGAGCCTGTTCATATTATAATGCCAGCTTTGATGAGAATTTTATTTGTGAATCTGAACTTTCAGCAGGAGTTTCATTTATCGGACCTGCCGCGATAGTAGCTAAGGAATTATTTTTTTGCTGACATAAAATAGGTTACGGGAAAGCAGAAAATGTTTTGCGGAAGAGATGCGGATTGCATATTTTCCTCAAACATTTTTTTCAGCTTCAGTTTCCTGCAAAGTTTTTCCCCGGTCTTCATTTTAGAAAGACAATTATTGCTTGCACTTTTTTTTCTCGCTTCGCTAAGCAAAATTTTCTTGTAATTATTTTTAATGGTCCGGGCATATTTTTTGAATGGAGATTCAGTAGCAGAAAGAGTTCGTCTTTTTTTCATCCTGGGAAATAAAAAAGGAATGAGTATTACAGCTGGTTGACTGAATACGGAACATATATCTTATAAAAGTTTTTCTGATTTTTTATGGGAACCGGAAGATTCCGACTTATAGGTGCCGGCGAAGAAAATATTTTCTGTCAAAGTCATGTTCATGTTGCACAAAAGTTTGACAAGTTTGTCTTCATATATTTTCTCCGTGCACTGAAAGGTAAAGCATGGTATGACAGGTTCTGATTTTATGTGAATATTTTTATATCGTCTGCTTATTTTTTTTGATGAACGATAAATTTTTAATACGCTGAATTTACAATCTAAGTGCAACACTTAAAAGGACTCATAGGATCTGTTCTAATAGAGTTACCACACAAAACTATAACGGAGAAAACTGTGAGCCGATATAATCATTTTAGCATAAAGGATAGAGAATTTCATATACCTTTGTATTTCACAGGGGAAATCTGTTACAGAAAATGTTGATTCACTGGGAAGAAAGACGTCCTTCTGTGGCAACGGAAGAAATACTGAACGCTGCTGGAGGTCACGAAACTTCGGAAACAATAAAATATTGATCAAGTCAAAAGTATGTCATGTGAAGGTCATCAATAAAGCTTGTGTCCGGGGACGGAGCCAGGTGGATAACGGCCTGTATTGAGAAGTGCTGCCACAATGCGGAACGCTGCATAGACCCGTTCCATGTAGTCGGATGGC
Organism: Treponema sp.; assembly: GCA_045642665.1. Classification (GTDB taxonomy): domain Bacteria; phylum Spirochaetota; class Spirochaetia; order Treponematales; family Treponemataceae; genus Treponema_D. Next base: position 28 of record JAZUJH010000143.1, on the reverse strand, counting down.
GCATTGATGCACTGGATTCAGTGAGAAA
>JAZUJH010000142.1:0-51577 GCA_045642665.1 Treponema sp. | reverse complement strand
ACCTTTTATTTTATTTGTTATGATTCATGGATTAATGATGCTAAAAGTTAATATCTTCTCTGATTTCTTTCCATATTTTTTGTTTGTTGTTTCTGTTGCCGGAATACTTATTTTATTTTTTGCTGTGATGAAAAAATTTAGTTTGGAAAGAATTTTATATAAATAAGAGAACATCTAAAAATGCCATGTTTTCTGTCTTGTAATTTTACGAATTAAAACTTATTGGCATCTCTAAAATGTAGTTTTTTGAGATGCCCTAAAATATTTTTTGACAGATTGTTTTATATTATTTAGAACAGCCCTTTTCGATTCTGTTTTGTGCTTTTCCGTATCCTCATTTAAATAGGCATACAAATCGAAACCGATAATTTTGAATCCATTTTTATGATAAAATTTTATTGTGTTCAGATAACTGCTCTGTGTTTTCAGAACGGCCATGCTGCATTTTTTTTTTCTTTGATTTCACAATATCTGTATACCGTATAGTTAAGTGTGAATTTTGTATCCTTTTATTCTTCATCAAGTCTTTTTATTTCTATGTAATGGACTCTCCTTTTTTACTTTCCAAAAATTGAAACCTTCTCTTCCGTTTATTTAAATTCAGAAATCACTTGCGTTCAGGATATTTGCTTTTTTGAATATCCTGAACTGTTTTGGTTTTTATTTGTGCTTAGATTTATTGCAATCTGCCGTTCACAAATAAATTTCTTTTGTCGTTGAGTGTTTCTGTTTCACCTGCAATGCATGCATAACGGTAAATGGCAATTGTGTTCCAGCCAGTTACGGTTTGTCCCCATTGATTTAAGCTCATTCGTTTTCCCTTATAATCAACACTTGTCGGAGTGATTAGTGTTGCTTCAGAATCATCCGGGGCGATTGTAATATAAAGTTTATCGCCTAATGAAATAATTCCTGCATCAATGAGTTCTTCCATCTTAGGCAGTTTTGCTGGAGCTTTCCTTGTTTTTTTAGGTTCATCGTCATGGATTATTTTTGGAATCGTGAGAACTTTTTCAACAAAGAATTCAGTTAAAGATTCTTCCCTGCTGATGATATTTTTATATGAAGTAAATCTTCCGTAATCCTTGAGAGCGATAGCATTATTTTGTCTTGAAGAATTTTTGTCTCTGTAGAATATTCTGACGTTTCCGAACTTATTCAGAATCTGTATCGAAAAATCATCATAGGACATTCCGTTCTGGATTTTTTCGGGGAAGTCATGCCCGTCTTTGAGAACAAGAGTCGGAGTTTCTCCTTCATCATTGCAGTAATATTTATATTCCGCATCATCGACTTTTGGTGTCTGAACAAGAAGGTGATCCAATGCAAAATTTTCTGAGAAGGTTGATGCGAGAACATCTGCCTGGTCAAAGAAAATTTTATCACGAGAATCATCATAGGCTTCATACAATGCCAACAAAGGAACTGATATATTTTTGTGTGAATAGGCATCATAATTAGCGATTGAATATTTCAGGATATCTTTTGTAAGATTCGTTCTGTCTGATTCCTTTGCAACATAGTATTTAATTACTGATGCTTTCACACCGTTATCATATATGTCATCAAAAATTTTTGTGAACATAGTAATAACATCTTTGCTTTCATGGTTAGCGAATGTCAGACTTTCAATCATGAAATTTGTTATGGTAATGAAGATTTCAAGAAGTTCTTTGTCTGTTATTTTTTTGTTTGCATATTCTATGAAAGTTCTGAAGAACAGAGGCTTAGGATGCTTGTAATTTCCGCTGAACAATCTGAAAAATAAACGCAATGTATGGTTGTTATAAAGTTCTTTTAGTTTTTCTATGTCGGAAAGCATATTATAATATTTTACTTTCCGTGTCATGTCATCAAGAAGAGCTTTAAATGTATCACAGGCATTTGTTTTTTCAAAGAATTTCTGCATGTCCTCGGTTGCAATTGTCTTGAAGTTTACTAAGGAAATATTCTGACGATAATATTTTATGTAAGCTCTTATGTAAATCATCAGATAATCATATAAATTATCATTTGTCTGAATAATAAGGTCTCCCCACTGCTTCAGACAGTTTTTATATGAAGATTCATCAAGTTCTGAAAAAATATAGCATTTGATTTTATCAATTTCTTCAAGAGGTTTTCCTTTGCTGTTGATTGATTCAAAAATCGAGAAGACTTTGTTCACTCCGTCAGTACATTCAATGTTGATGAAATTTATATGCTCTATGATATAGGATGCATAATCCAGAAGATTGTTTTCATCATCTGTATAGTTGTCACGAAGTGTTGTGTATATGAGCATGAAATTTGAAATTACACGTTTTTCGTAGTCGGATTTGCAATTGTAACTTGATGCAAAATCAAAAAGATTTTGAGGATTGTCGAATGCAAAATCAAATAAATCTGTAAAAGCAGTTTTTTCGATGCTGTTCAATTTAAGTGATGGATATTCTTTTTCCGGATAACGAGTTTCATTGTGCTGCCATAAAAGACGCTTGATGTCAAGAATAACCGGGTCGTTCTGGTTTGAACATGTGGTTGTGAATAACGAATGAAGGGACAGAAGAATTAACGTGAAAGTTGTTATTCTCTGCTGACCATCAATGATGTCATAGGATTTTATAGATCCGTTTACTTTTGTATCATTTTCACGGATGATTACATTTCCTGTGTAGTAACTTTTTATGTTTTTTCTCTGGTTGAAAGCTTCTGAAATATCCTTTAATAAAACGGATACATTGTCTGAGTCCCATGAATAAGGTCTTTGGTATACGGGAATCTCAAACATTTTGTTTTCGTATAAAAGTCTTAGATTCCATAAATTTGGTTCAAGAGGGTTTCTTGACATATTTCTGCTCCTTTGGATTTCTGGAAAATATTTTTAGAAATTCTTTTTTCCTGTAAATGTATTCTATATTGTTTTTATTTAATGGGAAAGATATTTTGTATAGGTTTTTGAAAAATTATGAGTGCGGCAAAGCTTGTTGTTCTGAAGTTTACATAAATATTTTATTCTGATAAAATCTGATGCATGACTCTCCAGAAACTTTACAGTTATACGCGGCAGTGCATACAGCAGTTTGATTTAATTGATGAAGGCGACAAGATTGCAATTGGAATTTCAGGCGGAAAAGATTCTCTTGCACTTCTTTATTCTCTTGTAGGTCTGAGAAAATTTTATCCAAAGAAATTTGAAATTATTGCTCTGACTGCTGATTTGGGTTTTGGCGAATTTGATTTATCGGAAATCAGAAAACTTTGTGAAGAACTTGAAGTTGAATATTATGTAATAAAAACTGACATTGCAAAAATCCTTAGTGAGAAAATAAAGAAAGGTACTTACTGTGCAATGTGTGCAAAACTTCGTAAAGGTGCAATAAATAATTTTGCAAAGGAGAAGGGCTGCAATAAAGTTGCATATGCTCATCATCAGGATGACATGGTAGAAACTATGATGCTTTCTCTGCTTTATGAAGGCCAGTTTTTTTCCTTCGGTCCCAAGACTTATTACAAGGAAGCGGACATAACAGTTATTCGTCCTTTTATAAACATTCCTGAAAAGGAGATTACCGGGTTCAGATATAAATATTCTCTTCCGTGTGTAAAGAATCCTTGTCCTAATGATGGAACTACTCGCCGTCAGTATGTAAAAGATCTGATAGCATCAATGCATAAAGATAATCCTGGCGTTAAACAGAAAATGTATAACGCCATAATTAAGGGAAAAATTTATGAGTGGGAATAAAAGTGTAAATTAATCTGCAGAAAAGATTTTATTTCTGCAGACCTGATGTTTATTGTGCTGCTTTTAACACTGCATAGAATGCAGGCTTTGCAACAATTTCATTTTTTGAATTGCGGTTGAACATTGCCGGATAATAAGTATTTCCTGCACTGTTAAGCCAGTTGCCTCTGTCCTCGGTGCACCATAATGTGATGCTTGTGATTCCGTTTGAACGGCGCCTGGACTTTGCATACTTCTTGTACAGATTCATAGTGTCCTTGTAAAGGTCTTCAAGATTTGTTCCTGAATATCCTTTTGACCTTGCATCTCTGTATTTGCTTGAGTTCCATGCGAAATCAAGTTCTGTAACCTGAAGATCAATTCCGAGGGCAAGATACTGCTTCATTGAGTCCTCAATGCTGCTTAAGCTGATCCAGTCTGAATAGTGGCTCTGCATTCCGAAAGCATTGATACGTGTTGGAAGTTTAGAATCTTTTTCATGTGATTTTACGGATTTGATAAGCTTAATAATTCCGCTTCTCTTCTTTCCTCCGCCGTATTCCATGTACTCGTTGTAGTCGTTATAGCAGAGAGTAACATCTTTTGGTGCATATTTGTTTGCAAAACGGAAAGCGTTTACAATGAATTCATCGCTCTTGTAAATCTGATACCAGCGTGAGGTTCCGTTTTCTGAATGACATCCTGCCTGAAGTTTTGGAATGTTGGAACTTGTACCCGGTGTTGAACCGCGGACCCAGTTTGTATCGTTGGCATCATCAGCAACAGCCTCATTTACGACGTCCCATGTATAGATTATGCGTTTTCCGCCGTTGTATTTATCTTCCCAGTTCTTTACATATTCAAGAACAGTTTTTATATACCATTCGTGACGAGCTGTCATTGTTGCTTTATCTGTAAGACCTTTTGAAACATCATAGTCATTGCAGAAGAACCAGTCAAAGGTCTGGGAATGCCATGTAAGAACATGACCTCTCATCTGTATTCCCTTGTCCTTGCAGACCTGCAGTGCCGAACCTAATCCGCCAAGACCGAAATCGCTTTCTGAAAGAGATGGAAGAGCAGGTACTGAAATTGTTTTACCGTTGGAGGCCGTGAATGTTCCTGCGGTCGGAACCTTTGTGCCGTAGTTCCACAAAATCCACTGAGGCTTTGCTTCGTTTCCTAAAGTTGTTGTGTTTCCATGGCGCTTAAGAATTTCCGGAACATCTCTGTGGTCCCAGTCACCTTCTTTTCTTCCTTTCAGCTCAGCCATGGTTGAAGCAATTCCGAAGTGGTCATAGAGTCCTGAATCAACGTAAGCTTCTTTCAGTGAAGGAACTCTGCTCCAGTGTTCAGGAGTGTTGGATACAGCTCCGGTGGCAGTCACATTAAGCTTTGTGTTTTTAATATAAATCTTTATATCCTTTCCGCTGAGGCTATAGTTTGAAAGATAAAGAACATTATTTGTTCCAAGGCTCAGATTATCTTTTGTGCCGCTAACATTTGTCCAGTTAGTTTTTCCTGCCGGGAATTCTTTTGATATGACTGCTGGATATCCGCCTACGTTGACCTGCCACATAAGGTTTATGCTGCTTCCGGTATTATTCTCAACGGCCATGTCTGCACTGAATTGAAGCTTTACAGTCTTTCCGTTATAGGAGCTGAGGCTGTAGGAATCCAGTGCCCATGATGACATATCTGTGATTGTTTTTTCTGCACCGGAACCAAAAATTTTTCTTCCTGTTCCGGTTGTAATTGAATCAGAAATTTTTGTGATGAACCATTTCTGTGCATCAGTTCCGTTCCATGTCCAAAGGTGAACGTTTGCTCCGTCATCTTTTGAAGCACTGTCAACATCCATGACAAGTCCCGAATGCTTGTTAATAATCTTAAAAGACGAGTCACTCTGGATTACAAACTTCCACATCTGGTTTGCCTGTCTGTCTCCGAGATCCCACTGAATAATATTTGTACCGTCAGTTGTTCCCTTGGCATTACCGTCAAGGGCATAACCTGAATATTTATTTATGATATAATAATATCCGTTACCTGCGTTCCTTAAAACCCAGTCCTGGTTTCCCTGGTCACCGCCGTACTTCCATTGGGCAACATTGGCTCCACGTTCCAAAGACCAGCCTGAATTATCAAGAGATTTGTTTGAACATTTTGCAATAAAGAAATATGTTCCTTCGCTTATATTATAAGCTGGTTCATTATTTACTGCACGACTTGAGCCGTCAGCCTCATTTTCAACGTAATTGAGTTCTGTTAAACTTTTTTCTGCTTCAAAGCTGCAGGATACGAAAGATGCTGCTAAAGCAAAAAAAACCGGTAGAAATGATTTTCTTTTTATCATTTGGTTCTCCTCTTTTTCCCTGCCTAAGTGTATTATAAAATTTAAATGTAATAAAGAGCCTGAGAACCTTTTTTTGATAGGAATTAAATTTTTTTTTATTGATGGGTAGGACTGGTATAATTAAAGGAATCTTCAAGAATTTCAATTTCTGGACTAGATTTGGAAATGGAGCATAAAGAATCATTAGGTATGTTCTTATTTTAGTTAATATTTTTTTTCTTTTAAGCTTTTTTTTGAGACCATTTTTTATAAGTCTGCATAATGTGCTAGGAGGCAGGAGAAGGTTCAATGTATGAAGTTTCACACGATGGTGTGCCTGTTGATTTTGACGGTGAGATGGATGTCGAAAGCGGAACATTGTGCTACAGAGTAAAAAAGAAAAGGCAATCTCTGAAAGGTGATGTAAAGATTTCCAGGGTAGCTATGACTTTCGGGCATGAACAATAAGGTCGGGGTGTTTAATTATGGCGGAATCAGGACGAAGGATAGGTAATAGTAGACACGGACTAAGGTCTACGGGAGCTAAAGGTATGTCATTGCAGGAATCGTGCAGATAACAGCTGGAAACGTGTAATCGTTAATGAATTTCTTACACGGATGGAGATGGAAGAGTTCTCAGGAATTCTTATTTGCACTTCAAACCTTCGCAGTATCATGGATCCTGCAATGCAGCGAAGATTTCATTCTCCTGTAGAGTTAGAGTTTAAGTTTCACGGAAGAGTAAATCAAAAAGCTTCTTGAAAAGCATTTTCCTGAACTGGAATTTACTGTTGAACAGGTGGATTAAATTTCTATATATTAAAGTGTAACTCCTGGGGGTGCAGTTCTTGAAGGAAGATGTCGCTTTATGTATGAAGATAAAATCAGTGCAGACTTTATTACTGATGAACTTGTAAAATATTCAGCCAAAAATTTATTCCATGATTTCAGGCCGGAAGTTTTGTAGAAACGGAATAAGTTTTTATTGATACGGATAAATTTGCTGGCAAATAAAAATTGCGGGAAAAATAATTCTGCAGGAACTTATAGTTCAATTTTCTTCACATAGAGATACAGGCTCTGATTGTTGTCTGAATAATCGTCCGTACGGATTAGCTCCATCATTACATGTTTAAAGTTGGAACCAAATTTTCTTCTGTAGAAAATATTGAGTGAAGTTTTATTGCTGGCAAAATGACTGCGCAGAAAGTTTATGTCTGTATGACTGAGATATTCTTCAAGATCATCAGGGTGGACTTGTCCTGATGTGCCAAAGTTTTTTAGCCACTTAGAAATTTTTTTATCAAAACCTTTTTCTGATGTCTGCTCAGAATTGTCTGTATTTATAATCTGGAAAGAATCTTCCGTTAAATTGATTCTGATAATTTTTGTATAAAGATTGCACAATGCCTTATGAGCATCCTGCTGGCCTCTTCTGTCAACTCCGGATTTTTTGTAATACTGTGATTTTGCTTCATACATTTTCTTGTCTGCAAGAAGCGCTATTTCGTGTAAAGCAAGTTCAGGATACTCTTCTGTACAAACATAGCCGCAGGAAACTGAGAGTGTGTTTACAAGTTTTCCATGCCATGCATCACAGGTTTTCTGAAATTTATCCTTTATGGTTTCAAGTTTATTTGTGTCAACCTTAAGCAGTGCAATAAATTCATCTCCGCCGATACGATATATTTTTCCAAAGGGTTCAAATAACTGTCTAATGCATTTGCTTGCACCGGAAATAAGTTCGTCTCCGGCTTCATGTCCTATTGTGTCATTAATAATTTTCAGACCGTTGATGTCAATTGAAACATAAACAAAGGGTCCCATGATTCCATTTTTTCTGTATTCATTTACAGCTTCCTCGTATGCACGTCTGTTATAGAAACCTGTAAGCTGATCATGAAGTGCAATATTCTCGAGAGACTTTGATGCATTTCTTATGCGTATCATCAGAGAGAAAAGGAATTCAATTTGCTGAAGAAAATCTGTAACATCTTTAGCTGTATTTGCAGGAGGATTGTCAACGCCAATGAATCCAATGTTTCTTCCCTGAACAGCAATCGGAATGGCAACAAGTGACTGAACGTTCTGAGGCTTTAATATATCATAAATCACCTGGCTTACATTTTTATAATTTTCCACGTCTTCAATGATAACTGGTCCATGTTTGTTAAATTCATTGAACCATACATCAAGGATTCCTTTGTACGGAACATCCTGCAGATTATCTTTTTCTTTTGTTATGCCCTCGTTGCACCATTCATAAGTGTTATCGAAAGTATGATTTTCATTTTCTTCAAAAACATATACCCGGTCAGGTTTATTGTTATTGCCTATGTAGTCTACAAGCTGAGTCAAAATCATGTCGGCATCAGTTTCTGAAGATGCATAGCGGATCATGTCGGCAATATATCTTTCCTTATTTTCGAGTGCAGATTTAAGTTCCGCATTAAGGATGCTCAGTTTTTTCTTTGTGTTTATATTGTAAATAACTGTAACAAGTCCCGTAAAAAAGATAACCGGAATAAAGATATACAAAAAGAATTTGAAATAATCTGAGGCGGTGTATTTGTGTAGCATTTCTGTATACTTGTAAGCCTGGTTCAGCGCATACTGGTCACCTATGTTATAGATTCCTCTGTTTAGAATGCGCAGCAGTTTTTCATTTCCATTTTTCACTCCGTAACATCGCTCGTCACCCTGGAACATGAATCTGTAATTAAGGTTCTTGAAGGTCGAAATCTTTAAAAGCGACGTGACACGAATTCCGTTTACGCAGGTGAAAGTTGCCTGACCTTTTTTTATGGCTTCCAGGCATTCTTCAATGGAATCCAGATAAATAATCTGTGCATCAGGAAAATTTGTTATGATAAAATATAATTGCATATCGTTGTTCCTGTTCACAGCAAAGACAGGAGTCTTTTCTATACGGAATTCACCTTTATAAATAAGAGCCATAGAAGTTTTAATTACAGGATCCGATTGATGAAAACCGTTTTTCTCTGAAAAATAAAGTCCGCCTCCTACAGGAAAAGCAGCGTCTATTTTTTCGTTCTGCAAATCAGAAATCAACTGGGAGAATGTATCATAGGCTTTGTATTCCAGTTCTAGATCGGCTGCACCAATTCGTTGCATCTGCATCGGAAATATATCCTTTATCAATCCAGTGACAGTTCCTTTTGAATCTGTATCGCAGAATGGCAAATAATTATTGAGATAACCTATTTTTATTTTTCCCAGCGATTTAACATATTCAAGTTCCTCAGCGGAAAAAGTATTGCCGGAAATGGTTCTCGGATAATATTTGTTGAACAGGTTTGTCAAATATCCAGGTTCTTCGCTGTCAAGGGCCTTGTGAAAACTGTTTACTCTGGATAGAATATCATGCCTCTGTTTTGCCACACACAGGTAATAATCCGTATTGCCTACAGTCAGAAAAACTTCCGCATCGTTTCTTTCTGATGTACCTGAACCTTCAACCATAATAAGGTCAGTTTCACCCTTGTCAAACAGGGAATACATTTCTTCTGCCGTATCACATACAATGACTTGAGTGTTTATGGAATGTTCGTTTATCCATTCGTTAATAAGTTTTACCATTATTGAATTCAGTACACAAATTTTTTTCCCGTTCAGAGATTCTAATTCCCGTGTGATTTCATGGTTTTCAATTTTCTTTAGAAGATAATAGTACGTGCTTCCCATGGGAAGATTTTCGTAGTTTATTTTTTCTGCTCTCGCATCTGTATAGGCAAGTCCTGCCAGCAAATCTATTTCACCTTCCAGAAGCTGTTCATATAAGCTAACAAAATTTCCGTAGACATATTCAAATTCAAGTCCCGTATATTCTGAAAGTTTTCGGTAATATTCGTACGCGTAACCTTTTTTTATGAGGTCAGGACCTGCACCTTCCTGAAAAATTTCCTGCTCGTAATAGCCGACCTTAACTTTATTTACCGAACCGACGGTCTGTGCTGCAGAGAAGTTCTGTGTCAAAATAAATATAAAGAAAATAATGAAGTTGAGTTTATTTTTTTTCAAAAAATTTTCCACCTGTGAGAGAGAGGATGTCTCATCTTTATTATAACACAGCTTAAAGTCATTATCTTTAATTGGGGAAAATAATTGTAGATGGAATCCTTTAAATTGTCATTTTACAGAGATTTCCTTATGTGAAAAGTATTCAGAGCTGTCTGAGAACTTTCAGCCCTCTGCATGTTAATGTCTATAAATATATGAGGCAGGTCAGCAGACTAACCATTGGCCCTCCGGCACCTTCAGATTCCTGCAAACTTTGAAAGTCCGCCGGGCAGCCTGCTTTTGCAAGTTAAAAACTTTAAGCAAACAGTTGGCAGAAAGCATCAGTAAAAATGTCATCCTGACTTGGGGGGCGATTATAGACAAAGCATTTTTAAACAAATATAATGGCTCCATGAGGGTTAAATTTTTTTTCTGTTTCTTATTTTTGTTTTTATCTTTTAATTGTTTTGCCAGTACTGCTGTTGGTGATTATATCCGTGTCATTGATTCCTATGGATATATAAATATTGATGAAGTTTATGTTGCTAAATCAACGGGATGCTACGTTAAGGAATCTCCTGATAAATCTTCAAGAACTATTATCAAATTGCCTGCCGGAACCTGCGTAAGAATCATGTCCGTTAACGGTCCTTCTTATGCAGCAAAAGATTGGCGCGGCAGCTATTATGAGGAGAGATGGGCTGCAATTTATCTGCCTGAAAATCTTCGTGAAAATGGAAACCAGATTGGCTGGATTTCAAGTGCTGATGAAACCTGGTGGAGTGCACCAGTTTTTTCTACGGACCAGTGGGAAGACAGAAATCTGAAGTGTTATCTTGAAACCAGCATGTGGGAATACATAGTCTACAATAGCGGCAGTGAAATAAATCATGGTATATGTGATTTTTATAACGGGAAGGTTGACTGCTATGAACAAAATGGTAATCATCTCTCAGGAACTTATTTAGAAGTCTCTGGAGAAAGCCTCAAATTTATATCTAATCCAATTTCAGCTGCGACAGGACTTGTTAGAATAAATATCCGGGAATATTTCTTCAGCTATGATGAAGACAGCAGGCATGTGGAGTTCAGGAAGATTCATCCCGGTTCAAAATATTATATTGGAAATGTCCTTAATGATGATGAAGTTTATAAGTTTCTCATAGATAAATCAAAAATGAATTTCAGGATGATGACAAAGGATTATTATTCAGGAAGGACCTGTGCACAAATAGCACTTCAAAAAAAAGATACATATGATAATCTCCTGGCTTATGCGATTGGAAACGGATCTTATGTGGATAATTCTTTGTGCAGGGAGTTCTGGAAACCGATTCTTACAAAATGTGAAGATTCCTGTACGTCCGGTAAATATATTTTTAAGGGAATTGAGTATAATTGTATATATCTCAAGAAAGGGATGTCCTATGTTACAAAGGAGCGTCTGCGTTTAAGGCAGGGTGAAAAAACTTCAAGTGAAATTATCACTACAATGGCTGCAGACACAGTTGTAAAAATTTTAGGGTTCGGTGAAACAGAAGCCATAGACGGAACAATTTCAAACTGGGTTCAGGTTGAACTGAATGACGGAACTACAGGCTGGTGTTTTGGCGGATACCTGGGCGAATATAACTGAAAATAGGAATTTAAAATACAGGGGGGCATTATGAAAGATTGTGAAACCAAAAAAAAAGAGCTTGTTTCATGGCTGATGGATTCTAATGAACTTGGAAAAGAGCCTTGGGCTATTAAGTTTACAAAGGAGTTCACTGATGAAGACGGAACCTGCTGTGTAATTTTTAAGTTCAAGAAATCAATGCTTTCGCCGTGGATGCTTGCCATTAATTCAGATGCAGGCTGTTTCAGCAGAATGGAAAAATATAATAGGTCAACAGAAGTTGAAGATGCAAAAAAAATTATAAAATTTCTTCACCAGTACAGGCAGAATCTTTTGAATGATTGCAACGACAGAAAAGAGCGTGAAGAAAAGAAATCTAATTTTCTGGCTTCGATACTTCTGAATACAACATCATTCTCCTTTGAAAATTTTGAGTCAGCCTTCAAGGAAGAATGGGGAATGGATCTGCGTGCATTTGAAAAATCTGATGATGAAGACGGAGTGAATGATAAAATATCAGGAAGCAGCTCTGATGCTAAGATTTACGTTGTTGACGGTTCAATGATTGTTCTTGGATTTCTGGATATTAAAGTCCCAAACGGAGAAGCTGAGGACTGGGCCCAGTTTAACTATATGTGGCCTGATGCAGTTGAAGTTACTTCAACTCACAAAGCTCATGTTTTTGTTTTGGTATTGGGAGAAGGTTCTTTTAAAGACAGGGCTGTCCTATATACAAAAGTTGTATCTGCATTCTGCAAGCTGGATATTACACTCGGTGTTTATGCTAACAAAGTTGTTTATTCTCCGGACTTTTTTTACAAAGCTTCAATGATGATTAAGGACGAAGAATTTCCGATTTTCAATACAGTCTGGTTTGGAATTGGAAAAGAGACTGAAGGAGTGTCAGGGTGGACTTGCGGTTTGGACTGCTTCGGAAAAGATGAAATTGAAATTATTAGCTCTGAAAAGCATCCCATGGAAATTCGTGAAGTGTTATTTGGTATAGCACGCTATGTTATTGAAGAAGATGTAATACTTCATGACGGGGAAACAATAGGACTTACAGCTGAACAGAGACTGAAAATTACAAGAAGCGAAGGGATTAACGTATCAGGAATGTCTTTGAAAATTGAATACTGAAAAATTGATGGCCAATGAATTCTAAAAGTTGAGCAATGCCTGGACACTCGCTCTGAGATGTTCAATGCCGGCAGCCTGAACCTGCATCATTACGGTGCAGACAATTCTCTTGACTATACTAATCCGTATGGAAATTATTATGAACCTTTTATGGGAATCTCTGAAAACATTTTTTAGAAATCCCCTGTTGTTTTAAGCCAATCCCTTTGTCCGTACAAAAAAACAAGGAATAATGAATTCAAGTGGCAAAGGAGTCTGCTGTTGGCGTAAAAAATCAGGTCAATCCATTTTCGGATGTTCCGTCAGGAGTTATGCAGTCCGGCTCCTGATGAAGCCGGTCACTGCTGAAGAATTCAACAAATTATCCAGTACTTTTTCTTAGTTCTTCTTCGCTGTAATAGTCCCGCAGAAAAATCCGTTCATATTTCAGAGTCCTTCATGTACAAGGATCTTTTCACTTAAGGGAACCTCTAAAAAACTTCAGTTTTTTAGAGGTAACTTTAGAAATGCGATGTTTAAAACCTCGCCAATTCAGCGGTTTTAAACTCGACGGTGCACCTCAATTAGAGTTTATAGAGATGCCCTTAAATTAATCCCTTAAATTCTTTATGAAGTTTTTACGCCAAGCCCTGTATGATGGGGTTCAGTGATATGATAAATCCTTGTGACACACGCTTTTTCTTTAGCTGAGGCAGGACTAATTGCCGGAAATATGTAGAAAAATTAAACCGGATCTGGCGGCACGCAATGTTCGAGCAGGTAAAACTCTCAGTTGTTTGCCGCCAAACAGTTCCTTGGAGCTTTTCTTTGATTAATCGGTTATTCCAGGTTTTTCAAGATTTTACACTCCAATGGACCATATTTTTTCTTCTTTTTCAGTTCAAAGCTTTTTTCAAAACTTCCAGGTTTTTCCTCATGGCAGAAAGATAATTTCTTCCGGCTTTGATTTCCTTGGTTGTAATTGACTGCAAGGAATCTAATTCCAGAATCTGCTGATTTTTATTCTTTGTATTGCTTACAACTGTTTTTGCAATTTTTTTGTCGCTTTTTTCAATTGTTAAAACTGCATTTAATCTAAGTTCATCAACTTTATTTGCCAAAAAGATGATTGTTTCAAAACTTGCTTCAGTTTCTGCAGAACATCCTACAAAGGCTGCATAATATTTAAGTCCATAATCTTCAGAAAGATAACGGAACGGGTAGCGGTCTCCAAATAGAATTGTTTTGTTTTCTGCTGCAGAAATTATTTTGTTGTATTCAGAATCAAGTTCTTTAAGCTGCTTTACATAACCTTCTGTGTTCTTCTTATATAAATCAGAATTAGCAGAATCTAATTTCTGGATTTTTTTTGAAAGATTCTCTGTAAGTTCGATTGCATTTTTTATAGAAAGCCAGATATGTTCATCATATTCAGGTTCTTTCTCATGATGGTGATGTCCTCCCATAAGATCTTCTGCGATTTCTTCTCCTGACATTGTTTTTGGGAAGAAAGTTGGCCAGTTTCCCTCTGGGTCAATGATAGCATCAAAGCTTTCATTGCTCATTCGAATATGGAAATGCTCTGCAGGACAAGGTTCAATAATATGATCATTAAGTTCAATGTATTGTGGAACATTATCTTTTTTATTGTCTGCAACAAAACGATACATTGCAGCTTTAGTTCCGCTGGACCAATGCTGAATATAATGACCTATATATTTGTATGTTGAACTTACTTTATTCCCATTTTCATAAACAAAAGTGATTCTATTGTTTTTGATGGAAATTGATTTAATATCAGTCTTATAACCTTTTTTGTAGTATTCCTTGTATTCTTCAGGACTCATTTTTCCGTCTTCAGATTTATGCTGCCAAACTTCATCGAGAGTTCCGTCAAGCACCAGTGAATATGGAGACGTCCATTCACCTTCCCAGTCAGAAAGGTTTCTATCCCGAACTTCATGGTCGTCAAATGTAGAAACAGATTTTGCGCCATGCTCATGATGATGCTCCTCTTCTTCTGCTTGCATACCTTCTATAATTTCTTCTTCATGAATTTTTTCGCCAAGAACTTCCATCATATTCACTGCAATCAGATTCTTGTTTTCTGCATCAGCTATTACTTTTTCTACCCAAGCATCACTTTCTCCACCGACGTAAACAAACAGGTCACTGGTTGATATAGTTGCTACATCTTTTATAGAAGGCTGATAGCTGTGTAAATCAACTCCTTTGTTCTGGAGTAAAGTAATATTGAAAGCAGAGGCTCTATTTCCAAGAATATTCATAATCCAGTCATATTCCGGATAAGTTGTACAAACAATTGATTTTTTTGCTGCCGCAAAAACTGATGCTGATGCTACAAACATAGCAGCCGTAATTATTAAAGATTTAATTGCTTTGTTCATTTTGTTTTCCTTTTTTATTCTGCAAGACATTCTTCAAGACGGTTTATAATTGCGTTTTTGGCGTAATTTTTTCCGATGAATACCAGCTGATTAATTCTGTCTCCGTAAGTTTTATCCCAATTGGACCGAAGTTCTTCATCGCCTTCAAGACATTCCTGTTTTGTCTTTTCATCAAGAGCATCCACCCAGTAAGCAACAGCCATTACAGATGAATTGCGGCCTGCCTGTTCAAAAAGCAGAACATCTTGAGGACGGTTCTTGAACCAGATATATCCTTTAGCACGGATAAGTTCTTTTGGAAAATCTCTGTTGATGAAGTCCATAAACTTTTCCTGGTCAAAAGGTTTTTTTATTTCGTAAGAGAAACTGGAAATTCCATATTCATCTGTAAATCCCCTGCTTTTTTCTGAAAGAGAGTTTATTGCCTTCTGAATTGCAGAAGATGAATCTACCATTTCGTAATTAAATTTCTGGTCGGAAACAATTTTTTCAATATCAACTTTGGAATGAATTGCCTTGATGATTTCTGCCTTTGGCTGGAAGTCACGGATGATTTTAATTACCTGTTCTGTCTGTTCTTCATTAAGTAAATCCAGTTTATTCAGAACAATTGTATTGCAGAATTCAATCTGGTCTACAATAAGTGTTGTAATATCATTTGAGTTAAGATTGTTAGGATCATCCTGGTCATAACTTTCCAGATCAGTCATGAACTCACGGTAAATACGGTCAGCATCTACAACTGTTACAATGTTTGAAAGGTAAACATTTGTATCTGGATTTTCCTCTTCATATGCAAGGAACGAGGCTGCTACGGCCCCGGGGTCACTGATTCCTGATGCTTCAACAAATACTGTTTCAATGCTTTCGTTGTCAGAAATTTTTTCTACCTGCTTCAAGAATTCTTCCCGTAACGTACAGCAGATACATCCATTCTGCATTTCGTACATTTCACTTTGAGCAACAGTTGAGCCATTCTTTTTTATAATTGCAGCATCAATGTTAATACTGCCCATGTCGTTCACAATAAGAGCAACTTTTCTCTGTTCCTGCGAAAGAATTTCGTTTAAAAGTGTTGTTTTTCCAGAGCCTAAATAGCCTGTAATAAGTGTAACCGGTTTTTTTGTCATTTTGAGTTTCCTTATAATTTAGTTTGGCAATTTAAGAGAAGGAAATTAATCGTTTAGGCGGATTTTCCAAGAAATGAGTGTATTTAATATATAAACAGTAATGTCAGTAAAAATATTTGCTGATTTTATTACAGCTGGTGAGATATGATGAATAATTATGACCAGAGAAATAATGGAAAGTAGCATAATGTTCTGTTCTGTAATATTTAGAATAAAGCAGACAGGACAATTGTCTTCTTCACAGTGGTGGATTTTTCCTAAAGCTATGTAGCGGATTGAGAAAATTGAAAAAATTAAGAATAGAACTGCAAGAAAGGTTCTGGTTTTTTTTAGTCTTGAGTTCTGCATTTTTGGCAAATCCCGTTTAATGCTGAAAGTTTCAGATCGATTAGTAATCCTAAGTCTTTGGAAATAACATTTAAGTATTCTGCAGTTTTCTTATCTGAAAGATGAATAATGGAACCGCATTTGCAGCATTGAAAATGAATGTGTTCTGCACAATGAATTTCTTTTTCTTCTGTTGTCTGGTAAATATATCCCTCTGAAATCATGGACTTGTGTTTAATCAGCTGTCCGTTTTCAGTCATTTTGTCCAGATTTCGGTAAACTGTTGTCTTGTTTACATCGACACCGTTCTCTTTCAAGAAGGCTGACAATTCACCAGCCGTAAAGCTCTTTTCAACTTTGGAAGTTATAAACTGAGAAATTAGGTCTGTTGTTTTTGTATGATATAACTTTTGCAACATAGTTGCAATTTTATTGAAAATTGGTGGTAATGTCAATAGCTATTTTCACCGGTTGGAATTTGTATTTATGATCATTAATTCCGCAACTTTGTTTTTACAATTTCTGATTAGCTGGGGCAGGACTCTTCCGGCTTCGTGAAATTGCTTGCGCAATTTCTTGGTGCTTCGAGTCCTTCCTTTTTTTTTGCAGGAAAGTTTTGTTCGATTTAAAATAAAAAAAAACTTGACTGTTTAACAATCAAGTTTTCTGATTAGCTGGGGCAGGACTCGAACCTGCGGCCTCCGGGTTATGAGCCCGACGAGCTGCCAACTGCTCTACCCAGCGTCGTACTTCTTTATCAGGATACACCTGAATAAAAAAAATGTCAATAGATTTACTTTAGTTTTCGGTAAATTATTGACATTTTTTTGTTAAATCTGTGTTTTGATGCAGAGCTGTTTATTTTGCAGCTTTTTTTGCTGTGGAAGCTTTCTTTGTTGTAGTTGTCTTCTTTGCCGCAGTTGTTGTTTTCTTAGCGGCAGCTGTCTTGGTAGCTGCAGTTTTGGTAGCAGTTTTCTTTTCAGCGGCAGACTTTGTTGTTTTAGCAGTTGTTGTCTTCTTTGCAGTAGCTGTTGTTTTTTTAGCGGCAGCTGTTTTGGTAGCTGCAGTTTTGGTAGTAGTTTTCTTTTCAGCGGCAGACTTTGTTGTCTTCTTTTCTGTTGCTGATTTCTTTGTTGCAGCTGAAGTTTTCTTTGCAGATGCAGATTTTGTTGTCTTTTTTTCTGCAGGTTCTTCTTTCTTTTCTTCTTCAGGTTCTGCTGGAGCTTCAGCTTCTTCTGCTTTCTTTATTTCTTCTTCTGTAACTGTGTCTGGAGCAGGTTCTTCAGCTGGTTCTTCAGTTGCGATGTCATCATCAAAAATGTTCTTGATTTCAGGCACGTCTGATGAGAATGCAATTTTGTTTTCTTCAGCCGGAGAACTTTCCTCTGTCTCTTCGTTTACAACTGTTTGTTCGGATACAGCTTCGCTTTCTGCAACGGTTGTAGGTTCTGAAGATGATACTGTTTCTTCTGCAGCAGGTTCACTTTCAGCAACTACTGTTGGTTCTTGTGCAGCTGTTTCATTTGATGCCTGTGCTGCCTGTGATTCTGCAGCAACTTCATTTTCCTTGTTCTTTTTGCCGAATAATTTACTAAAAAAACCCATGTCTCTTATTACTCCTTGTTGGGATTTATTTCATTTCCCAAATTATTTGTTTATTTTCTTCTTCTGTCTTTGCAACTTTGTATCTGATGCGGCATTCAAACAGCGCAACAAAAATCACTATTACTGAAACAAATCTTAGAGGTGTCTCCAGGTTTGTAAAGTATGTGTATACTCCTTGAATAAGTATTGCAAAAATGTAAGGCAGAATCTGTATGTTTTTTGTTTTTATGCTATAGACGAACAATGCATCCAGCCCAGCACAAGCAGAATGAGTTAATGCTAAAGCAAAAAAATTAAGTTCCGGCCGCAAGTTTCCTTTTGAAAGAAAGAGCAGGAAAATTTCAGCAGCGGCAAAAGCCAGTCCGCTTAAAAATCCGTATGAAAAAAAAGCAGGCAGCTTAATATTTTTCTTCGGAATAAAAAACAGTATTCCAGTTTTTATGGATTCAACAATTATTCCGTTAAGAACGAGAGCTGTAATAAGTCTTATAATAGCTGAGTGATAAGAGAGAATTGAAATTCTTCCAAGCAGAAGTACTATTCCCTCTACGGGAACGAACGCTATTATTCCAAGAATTACTGCAATCAGTCCGTGGAGTTTGTTGAATGTTTTTATTGAAAATGCAGATACCAAATAAAATGCAGTTACTAGTCCTAGGCAGATTGCTGCGGAGACAATAATATTCATTTCTATAGAATACTAAAGTTTACATATTTTTTCAACCATCTTGAAGTTAGTTTGCCTTAAGCATTTCAATGGTGACTCTGATTATTTCCTTTGATTCAGGTATCCTGGATTTTCCCATGACAGAAAGTCTGAAGATTGCACTTTCTATGAGGCTGTAGAGAAGACCGTTAATCTGTTTGACAGGAATATCTTTTATTTCCCCTTTCTTTTGTCCGCGAATTACGACTGTGCTGAGAAGGTGCTGCATTCTTATAACTCTGCGGTTGACTCTCTCCTCCGGGTCTGCTCCGCTTTTCTGTAGCTGCACAAGATAAACCAGAAGTATCTTGAACAGCTTGTCATTTTCTTCGCATTCGTTGAGGATTGTATCGAACATCCTGTGCAGGCATTCAACGGAAGAAGATTCCTTGTTGGAAATTATCTGAAGAATTTTCTGCTCAAGATTTTCTGTAAGTTGTTTTATTGACCAGAGAAAAACTTCCCTCTTGTTCTTGAAGTAGATATAGAGGGTAGTCCTGGTTATTCCGCACCGGTCCGCAATTTTTTGGAAGGTTACATCCTCGTAGCCTTCCTCAATAAAAAGATCCAGTGACTTGGAAAGTATTTCTTTTTTTCTCTTATCGTGTTCAACAAGGATTGCCATTATTTATTCCTGAAGTTTGCACGTGCACCAGGTTTACGGTCCCTGAAGTCTCTGAGTTCTCTTGAGTCACCTCTGGCTTCTCTGCTGCCACGGCTTGAGTTGCTTTTATTTCTGTTTGTATTAAATTTTCTGAAGTCCGGGTTTCCTTTTCCTACGCAGGTCATTGAGTCGTCGTAGATGTAGAGAGTTGTATCCAGGTTTCCGGCTTTCAGACCCTTGAGTACATTTGCATAATGACCTATGCTCTTCTGGAATTCTTTATGGCTTGTAATGACACCCATCTTCCAGCCCTTGAAATCTTCAAAGAGACAGGACATTTTCTTGTAAAGTTCTTCAGCCTGTTCAAGGTCACCGATTCTATCACCGTACGGAGGATTACAGATTATAATTCCTTCTTCGTATGGAGCTTTGAGTGATGCAAAGTCGCTTACCATAAAGTCCGGGCGCGGAATTCTCATGTCGCTTCCGATAAGCTGCAGGGCTCTTCCTGCCATAACACATGCATGTTCCGCGTTGAGTCTTGAACGTTCAACGGCAGCAGGATCAATGTCTGAACCGGTAATGCGGCATTCAACGTCAGTTCTTATTTTTGAAGCCTCTTCACGCTTAATGTCCATTGCACGTTTAGGGTTGTAGATTGTAAGGTTCTCGTAGGCGAATCTTCTTCCGAGACCGGGTGCAACGTTATGTGCAAAGAGTGTCGCTTCAATTGCAATGGTTCCGCTTCCGCAGAAAGGATCGTGTAGAGGAGTCTTTCTTCTCCAGAGCATTTCCTGAAGGAGAACTGCCGCTGTGCTTTCTCTCAGAGGTGCAATCCCTCCGTCGGTTCTGTAGCCTCTTTTGTGGAGAGCTTCTCCGCTTGTGTCAAGCAGAACAGAAACCATGTTGTCTTCAATGTAAACGCGGATGTCACTTTGTGCACCGCTTTCAGGGAGAGTAGTCATGTGCCATACTGATCCAAGCTTTTTGTAGATTGCCTTCTGGATCATTGACTGGACTGAATGTTCACTTGAAAGTTTGCTTCTGACAGTGCGCACCTTGTCTACAACAAGGCGTACGTCCTTCCTGAAATAGTCCTGCCAGTTTACTGCGTAACATCCGTTAAAGAGCTGGTCAAAATCTTCGGCAGGGTACTGCGCCATCTGCAGATATACACGGTCACTTGTACGTAGACAGTAGTTTGTCCTGTAGAGAGCGTTTTCATCACCTTCGAATGCTACTCTGCCCAGGAAATTTCCTTTAAGTTCGTATCCAAGTTTCTTGAGCTCGTTTCCGAGAATCTTTTCTGCCCCAATGGCACATAATGCAACATAAATCATAAATGACAATTTAACATTTTTTGTCATTTTATTCAATATGTTAAATTATGACAGGGCATAGAGTTCTGTCATAATTTTTTCTGAAATGGTCCAAAAAAAATGTCATCACAAGGGAAAACTTTCAGGGCAGGAACCCTGAAAGTTTTGATTTTGCAATGACAGTCAGAAAGCTGTAGATTGGCTTGCTGCAGGTCAGTTTATTTTCCAGCGTCCGTTTTCCTTTGTGAAACGGTTTGCGTTGACATCAAGAAGTCGTCCGTCCTCTCCGCTCATCTTGATCATGGAAGTTATGGGGTTTACTTCCGTAATCCTGAAGTTTGTGCCGTCATAGTAAACCTTTATGCCTTCGTTCGGCAGTTTCTTTCGTGCTTCCGCATACCAGTCATATTCGTAGCTCAGACAGCACAGAAGTCTTCCGCATTGTCCGCTTATTTTTGTGCTGTTCAGGCTAAGGTTCTGGTCCTTTGCCATGCGTATGCTAACCGGACGAAGCCTGTCGCTTACTGAATTACAGCAGTAAGGTCTTCCGCATACCCCCAGACCTCCTGTAATGCGGCTTTCATCTCTTACGCCAATCTGTCTGAGCTCAATGCGCATCTTGAAAACTGCTACAAGAGATTTTACAAGTTCGCGGAAGTCAACGCGGTTGTCGCTGGAGAAGAAGAACAGGGCCTTCGGTTCGCCTACAAGGAAGTGAACAGTAATGAGCTTCATGTCAAGATGAAACTGTTCAACCTTTTCCTTGAAGATTCTGAATGCTTCTTTTTCCCTTTCTTTCTGCTCGCGGGCATGGTCCAGGTCTTTTTCCGTAGTCTTCCTGATAACTGTCACAACGTCACTGGGCTTTATTCCTACAGGACAGTCAGCTTTTCCAAGGTTAACTGCAAGGTCTTCTCCGTAGCGGGTAGGCACAATTATAGTGTCACCTTCATCCAGTGA
The DNA here is from genome assembly GCA_045642665.1 of Treponema sp. GTDB lineage: Bacteria > Spirochaetota > Spirochaetia > Treponematales > Treponemataceae > Treponema_D. The sequence goes on along the minus strand of JAZUJH010000142.1, from coordinate 29,720 downwards.
ACGTATCTTGTCAGGAAGTACCGCATAGATTCCCTCGCAGGAGTATACGAGCTTTAGTTTGTAGAGGTTAGGCGGGAACACATAGTTTTCGCTGTCGGCAAGTTCAGTTCCTTCATTGTCTTCAAGGGCAAGGATGTCATCTTCGCCGTTATCTATATCCTGTTCAAAAATATCAGACATTTTTTTCTCCTCATTGTGTAAAGTTTTTCATGTTGCCATAAGGTCAATTATGAGTCCAGAAATTTCTTCAATGCGGGCAAGCATGGAAAGTGTTTCTCTGTGGGGACTGTCGTTACCGTAGATCAGAACTCGTGCAAGGCTGTCAAGCTTTTCATTTATAACGACAACCTGAGTCTGTTTTGATTTTTTTTTGTTTTCCCTTAGTCTACCGTATCGGCTATATTTTTCTACAGTGTAATTGTGTTTGACTATATAACGCATAAGCTGGCTAAGTTTTTGTCTATAGTCAGCGAAGTTTTCTGGAAGCTGATGTTTTTTTAGTTCGTCCGCGGCAATGTCGGCTGCATCTTTAAGATAAATGACGGCTTCCTCAATCTCCATTCCCGCAATTTCTACCGGGAAGCCTTCCAGTTTAAGCTCATATTCTGCCTGGGATTTTTCAAGAGCCGAAGCGAATTTACTTTTCTTTACGGCAGAAGATTTCTCCTGTTTCTTTGCCTTTGCAGCATTGTGGGAGGCCAATGTATTCTGGGCGTTAAAATAAAGATTCTGTCCTAAACCGTCAATTCCGTCCATGGAAATTCCTTGTTTTCTTAGTTCAAGCCGTCTTCAAAAATATCCGCGTCAATAGGAATATGGATTCCGTTGAGAATTGATTTGGATGCAATGGCCTTAGTGTTCTGCCACCTGATGCTTGATTCGTTGTAAAGATTGTCGTCAACAAGAGAAATGCAGTGTCCGTGGATAATTACACCCTTTTCTGACTGGAGTTTGTGGGTCTGGATGTCGCCAAGAACAATGCTTTTTGAAAAGAGCTGCACAGAGTCCGGTGCAATGATGTTGCCTTTTACGATTCCGCCCAAAATTTTTATGGACTTTGCATTTACGTTACCGTTTACGCGTCCGTTCTCTCCGATTATTACGTTTCCTGATGCGTCAAGGTTTCCGTCCAAATCTCCTTCAATACGTACGGTGCCGTTGATCTTAATGTCACCGCTTATTGAGGAGCCGTTTCCGATTATGCTGTTAAAAGAAAAGTCGTCGTTAAATAATGCCATTACTTTACACTGATATATTTTGCTGGGTCAACAACATCAGAACCGATGTGAACTTCATAGTGTAAATGAGGCCCTGTACTCTGTCCTGTGTTTCCAATAGTTCCGATTATCTGATGCTGGCTAACCTGATCGCCTTTCTGTACACGGGTTGTGCTGAGATGAGCGTATCTGGTGTAGATTCCGTACTTGTGCTTAACTATGATGTAGTTTCCGTAACCGTCAGGGTCGAATCCTACTGTAACAACCTGACCGTTTGCTGTGCTTACAACAGGGTCTCCGCTTCTGTATGTGCTGATATCCATTCCCTTGTGGATGTACCAGTCTCCTCGGATAGGATGCTTGTTCTGGCCGAATGCCATTGAAATATGACCGATACCGTTTTTAATCGGCCAGATGTTCGGGATGTCCGTGAAAAGAGTTTCCTGGCTTTTAAGCATGTTACCTACCTGCTCGACAGGTTGGATGGCGCTTGCAAGGTAAGCCTCAAGCTGCTTGATGTCGCTGGTTTCTTTCAAGGTTCCGGCAGTAATTTCGTTGCTATTGAAAAGGGACGAAAGGTCGCTGTTTGTTCCTGGATTGGAGCTGTATTCGTTCTGGCTGATGCCCAGAAGAGAAAGTGACTGGTTGAGTGCGGTCTGGAATCTTTTTGCCGTCTGCAGCAGGTTGTTGTTTTCATCTCTAAGTTCGTCAAGGCTTGCCTGTATCTGGCGGTTTTCATCCTTAAGCTTGCTGATTTCAGCCACCGAGCTTGTAGATTTCTTGGAGAAGGGTATGAATGAAATAACGATTGCAAGGAAAATTACGATTCCAAGTGAAAGTGCAAATACGTTCGTCTTAAGGTTAACCACTTTGCCGTTTGAGTGAGGTACAACCATGATTGTTAGTTTTTCATCAAAGAAATGGAAAAGCTTAACAAAAAAATGCCCTGTGGATTTAAAGATTTTACCTGCGGCGGAAATCACTCTTGAAGCAAAAGTGTTTTCTATTGTTCTATATTTACGTGCGTGTGCCACGTGCTGTTTCTCCTGTTTAGAGTATTAACCTTTTGATTATATCATAGTGACAAATGAGTGTCAAATTTACTGCAACTTATAGGGATATTACAACGCATATATCCGAACTTTAAATTCTTGCATTATTTACCTCTGAAAACCGCAATTTTTAGAGGTAAACTTAAAAACGCGATGATTCAAGCCTTATGATTTCAAGGGTTAAAACTCGCAGGCATCCTTAAAAGATTTTTTTAGGGATGCCCTGCTAAAAGAATTTAGGATTCAGGATGATTTATTAAGGTTTTTTAATGAAATTAATGTAAATAATTCAACATTTGTATAGTATATTTATGTTTGCGCGTCTCTTGGAATTGTAATTTTTAGAGGTGCCCTATATTAAGTTGACTTATAAACTTTACTGTGTTATCCTTTTACACAATAATGGTGGACTTCTAAAGCATAGCTTTTAGAGAAAAAACAAACGTCGAGGGGAACTGAATCATAGTTTCCGGTAATTAAAAAGTTTGCGGTTTCGCAACTTCCCTTCTTACAACAAAATAAAGGATGTAACAATGCAGTTTTTTGATACTCATGCTCATGTAGGGCTGATTTATGATGACCCTATTAAACAGATACGTGTTATTACTGAAGCAAAAATTGCTGGTGTAACTAGAATTGTCAGTATAAATAATTCAATCTACGATTTCCAGAAGGAATATAATTCTCTCAAGGCTATGAGGGGAATTTATCATGCAGTCGGTGTAGGTCCTTCCGAGGTCAGCGCTCCGGGAAAGGACTGGGTCAACCTGATTGAGGAGAGCGTTAAGCTTCCTAATGTTGTTGCCATCGGTGAAACAGGTCTTGATTATGTAAAGCAGTACGGAGACAAGAAGAGCCAGGTTGAACTTTTCATTGCCCAGCTTGAGCTTGCGCAGAAATATAATCTTCCTGCAATCATCCATAACCGTGGTGCCGGTGAGGATATTTTTGAAATTCTTCAGGACCGCATGCCGGATAAGGGCGTTGTATTCCACTGCTACAGCGAAGATGACAATTATGCGAAGCTTTGTCTCAAGAACGACATGAATGTTTATTTCTCTTTTGCAGGAAACCTTACATACCGTAACGCAAGAAATCTACATGGTACGGTCATCGCCCTTAAGAGAGCAAACGCTCTGGACCGTATTCTTATTGAAACTGAAAGTCCGTTCATGATTCCTGCTGAAAAGAAGGATCTTAAGCGCACGATGCCTGCATATCTTCCTTCCACAGCAAAATTTCTTGCGGAGATGCTTGAAATGGATCTGGAAGAACTTAGCAGGCAGCTTTGGACAAATTCATGCAGATTCTTTAATCTTCCGGAGTAAAAATGAGTTTGTATCATCCCGTAAAAATTGGTTCCCTGGAACTTGGTGGAAATCTTTTCCTTGCACCCATTGCGGGTTACAGTGACAGGGCTTTCCGCAGTTTGTGTGTGGAAAACGGTTCCGCCTACTGTACAACGGAAATGGTTTCGGCAGAAGCGTTGACCAGGGGTTCCGGAAAAACTGAAGCTTTAATGGCAAAGGCTCCGGCTGAAAAAGATTATTCCGTGCAGATTTTTGGAGGGGAAGCTGATGTTATGGCCCGAGCTGCAAAGATTGTGCTGGAACGTACCGACTGTACAAGCATAGACATTAACGGCGGCTGTCCTGTACCTAAGATTGTTAAGGGCGGAGCCGGAAGCATGCTTACCCGTGAACCTGAAAGGCTTTATGCCATTGTAAGTTCCGTAAAAAAGGCTTCGGAGGAATATTGTGCTGAACATCCTGAAAGAGGAAACGTTCCTGTTACAATAAAAATCCGTAGCGGCTGGGACGCAAATCATATTACCTGGAAGGAATGTGCACAGGCTGCACTTGATGCAAGGGCAGATGCAATTACTATCCATGCCAGAACCCGTGCCCAAGGGTATGCGGGAAATGCTGACTGGGAAATCCAGCGCCGGTTGGTTGAATTCATCAGCGGAAGAATACCTGTGTTCGGAAGCGGAGACGCAAATACTCCTGAAACTGCAAAGAAAATGCTTGAGGAAACCGGTGTGGACGGCGTAATGTTTGCACGCGGCGCAATGGGGGATCCTTTCTTGTTCAGGAGGACGATTTCTTATCTTACGGAAGGGACCTATGAAAGTGAAACGCCGAAGGAAAGAATTGAAGCCGGGTTCAGGGAACTTGCACTTAACGTGGAAGACAAAGGTGAACGGACAGCCTGCATGCAGATGCGCAAGAAGTTCTGTGCCTACAGCAGCGGAATGAACGGCGGTGCAAGGCTCAGGGCTCTTGTAGTAAAAGCCATGACCGTTGAAGACTATAAAGAAATATTTGCATCCGTTCTGAATTCTTAGTACGGAAAGCCTCCTGTGGGATTTGTCTCCTGGAGGCTTATTATTTTGGAACATTTTTGCAGGGGGCCCGTGAAAAGAAATTTTAGCCTTGTGTAAAATACTATTTATGAATAAAATAAGGTTATGTCCTTTTTTAAGAATTTAAGCGAATTTTTCCAGTCAATCTTCATGCCTTCCTCGCCTGAGTCAAAAAGGAAGCGTGCACTCAAGAAGATTGAATCAGATTTAAGAAATGTAAGCCCGGTAATCTTCAAGAATGACCAGATTGCAGAAAATTTTGCAGAAGCTTTAAGGCTTATGCTTGTTAATACAAAACCAATATTTGATGTCCTGGTGGAGACTGTATGCAGTGATGACCTTGAACGGAATCATTTGTACAGTGAACAGCTTCTGCTTACAGGATTCCCCTCGGAAATTCAGGAAGTCCTTGAGAACCTTGAATTTGAGCGAAGGAAGCAGAATGCCCGTGAGGCGGATTCCCTTATCCGTTTTATGGAAAACGAGCACCGTCAGCTTGAGAGAATCGTAAAATATCTCAACACTCCGGAGTTCGTAAGAATTGATAGCGTTCTTGACAGCATCAAGCAGATTTCCGAAGTGTGCACTTTCTCGTACGTTTCAGCTCTTCGTGTATTCGATATTAATTTTTCTTCGGCACAGGGATATAATCCCCAGTTCCAGGCAACGCCTCCTGAACTTCTTGAAGGATCTCTTACGGATTTCTATTTTGTTGTTCACGGTCTGGATATTAATAACTCAACATGCAATGCCATAATTGCTCTTGCAGATCTCAGGGCGGGCGGTAAACTTTCTGATGATAAGAAGGCCGCCCTTCGGTCAAACCTTAAGAAGATACATTCACTTGTACGCCGTGTCTTTACAGAGGATAATCTTGTCAATCTTATCCGTCTTGCAAAGAAAGACCCTGAATATGTTCCGAAGAAGGCTGTTTATCAGGAGAATTCAAGAAAGAAGTATGCGGATTATCTTGAGAAGCACTTCCTTGTAGACTCCGAACGTCTTAAGAGTGAGCTTCAGGATGAAACAATCACACATGAACTGAGCCAGATATTCGGAACTTCTCCAAGACTTCTGACTCTTGTAGGCTATAATGCTGAAGTAAACAAGCAGCTCATGCAGAGCACTCCTGAGTCTTTTACCTTCATAATGCCTATGCAGATTCTAAGAAGCTTCCTTACAATGTACTATGAGGACCATATCAAGCCCCTCATGAATGATATTGTGATTGAAGGATATTTTAATAATGCGGCATATAAGAGTGAGGTTTCTTCCAGCGTTTATGCTCTTGGTGATTCTCTGGAACGTATTTCCCATTTTGAAAACAAATTCTCCCGTGGCGGGAAGTATGATGAGGTTGTTCTCACAAGCCTTATCCGTGAAAGCCATAAGGATACGACCTTTGGAAACAAGCTCAAGGATATGGTTGACACTATTAACAGGGAAGCAAAGGACGTTATCCAGACTGAAGTTAACCATGTGTTTCAGATGTATAAGATAATGGGAGAAATTCTTATAGAGACTAAGAAAGCTCATTCCGATATTATAACAAACCTCAAAGTTCTTACCCTTTCTTCAAGAAACAGGGATAATTATGAGCTTCTTGAAAAACAGTATAATCTTTGGACTATGTTCCTTGAGATAATGAAAAATTACGTTATAATATCTAATACAGAGAAGAAATAAATGGAAGATAATCTGAGAGAAGAGGTTGGTGCTGAAAGATCTGTGGAGGATTATGAAAAGGAAATCTACGACCTTCGCCAGCTGCTTGAAATTTCAAAGTCTCTTTCCACAACGCTGGAGCTTGATAAGCTTATAGAGTCTGTTCTGTACATTGCGATGGCACAGATGAGAGTCATAGGCGCCGGCGTTTTTTTGTATTCCTATGACAGTGATGAATACAGCTTGGGAAAGAACTACAGCGGCTTTGAGGTTGACAAGTCTTTGGATTATGATATTCCTTCTTCTTCTGCCCTCATTGAAAAAATAAATAACAATGGAGAGGTTATTTCTGTAGGTCACCTGGAAAATATTTTGCCCGGTAATAAGGACCTGAGACTCATAAAAACTCTTGATGCAACAGCAATTGTTCCTCTTGTCCTTAATAACCGCACAATCGGATTCCTTAACCGCACAATCGGATTCCTTGTTCTGGGTGAGCGAATCGACGCTGATTGTTTTTATGACGAATATGAGAGCAAACAGATTTTCACAATAGCTTCTCTTGCTGCGATTGCAGTGAACAATGCTTATCTGGTTGAACGTTCGTCCACCGATATGATGACACATCTTAAGCTTAAGTATTATTTTTTTAGCGTGCTGACTGATAAGCTGGATTCCGCCATCAGTTCCGGAAAGAATCTGTGCGTAATGATGATAGATATTGATTCTTTTAAGAAATTCAATGATACTTACGGACATGCCTGCGGTGACTTTGTTCTTCAGCAGGTTGCAGAAATTATAACAAAAAGCATCAGGACAGATGATATGGCCTCAAGATATGGCGGTGAAGAATTTACTGTTCTTTTGGACGGAATATCCTGCAAAGATGCTATGATTGTGGCTGAAAGAATCAGAAAGAATGTAGAGGAGCATGATTTTGTTTACCAGGATAATCACCTGAGCGTAACAGTTTCCCTTGGAGTGGCTGAATATTCAGGCGAATGTCCCGTAACTTCGGCGAATGTTCTTGTTGAATTTGCTGACAGGGCAATGTATGCTTCAAAGCATGCAGGAAAAAATCGTACAACTTTTGCAGATTCTGATGTTCGTGCTTCCGTTTCCAAGTGCTGCTAAAATCAGGTTGTCCTAAAAAATGGGCTGGGATTCTTTGTAAAGTTCAAAATCAGTTAGACGGAGAGATTTTAAACATCATATTTTCAGAGTCTTCTTTAAGGATTGTAAATTTTGGGGACTCTAATCAGGAAAAAAAATGAATATTTTGCGTAAACCTTTTAGGTATTCTTTTTTCAATGCAACATGGATAATAATAGCTATAAATTTTGGCATCTATGCTGTCGTTAAATTTATTTTTCCGGAGCTTGCAGCATTTTTGTCTATGACTGTTTACGGTTTCGGCATGAAGCATTTTCTCTGGCAGCCGCTGACATATATGTTCCTTCACACAAGTTTCTCGGATTTGTTCTTTACCATGTTCGGTATATTTGTGTTCGGTTCACAGGTGGAACGTTCCGTAGGTTCAAAGGAGTTTCTTCTTATTTATTTCTTATGCGGAATTCTTAATGCGCTTCTTTCTGCACTGATTCTTTATCTTGTTGCGCTGATAGGTAATAATGTTCAGGCTTTATGGATACCTCGTTATGGGGCAGACGGAATTCTTTATACGCTTCTGTTCATGTATGCGGTAATTTTTCCGAACAATAAGCTTTACATATGGGGACTTCTGCCGGTTCAGGCACCTCTTCTTGTTCTGCTTTACGTTATACTGCTTCTTGTAAGCCAGTTTACCGGTTCTCATTTTATTGTAACTGTGCTAAGTCTGCTGGGTTTTTTGATTGCGTGGGCCTATATGCGTATAAGAATGGGAGTTAGTCCAATAAAAATTTGGAAACAGACGTTCAGGAAATGAAAAGTGTATTAAAATTTTTAATGGCAGTTTTATTTTCTCTACTTTTATGCGGAGCCGGATTTTGTCAGGTTCCGGACCAGAAGGAGCAGATTCGTCTTTCCGTCTGGGCTGAACTTGATGCTTATCCCGGACTTTTTGGTGACGAGCCTCATTATGTGGAGCCTGAAAAGTCGGGAGACAGAAGTTATTCTGGGGAAAATAAATCAGCGGATGCAGATGAAGGTACAGATTCAGGGAAATCAAAATATGGAGTGGATATTTCCATGTATGATTTTGCCATCAGCAGGGCAAAGGAAGTTTCTCCTTTCCTTATAAACGGTATGATAAATGGCTGGACTTTTGAGTATGTTCCCTATGACAGAACCAGGCAGGTTGCAGAATTTTTTGATTTTGGTGATGTACAGGAATTTGATTCCTATGTGAATCCTGTAACATACAAGTATCCTTCGGTTGATAATGACAACAACAGGATCTTGTGCTGGGCATATTGCAACAGAACCGCCAGCCAGCAGCTTAACTATGAAAGGTGGATGTCCATTCAGCATCCCAGGGTTACAGGTCACGGAACAGGTGATGTTTCAAAGGGCTTTGACGGTATAAAGGATGCCTGCTCTGCTGCTGTAAGAAATGCCGTGCGGGAGCATTGGCGTACTCTTGTTAAGAATAAACCCAAGGAGATTTCCGGAAAAGTGTTACTTATCCAGGAGCCTAGGATTTATATAAAGGACGGTCAATATGTGGTTGACCTTGATTTTTTTTTGGAAACTGATAGAATAATACTATACAGTTTATATTAAATTTATTGTAAACTATTGTTTCGGCAGAGAAACGCTATTTACAGGGGGACCTTATGAAAAAGATATTAGCATTGTGTGCAGTTGCCTTGCTCGCTATTGGTTCTGTTGCTGCTCAGAGCTCAGAAAATTCATCAGCATCTACAGCTTCTGTGGAAGAGCAGTATGTTGATATTTCTACTTCATTTCAGCAGATTGAAGACAAGTATGCTGAATTTCACCCTACAGCAAAGCATGTATCAATTACTTTGGAATACACACCTCTTACAGGTGAAGTTGTAGTATACTATTCTTGTATTGCAGCCAGCTATGACCAGGGTGAAGCAATAGATACAATCGATGCTGTACTTACAGATTTTGCTCGTGAACACAAATTCACAACAAGGGCAAAGCAGTTCAAGAAGGACAAAACAACTTACTCAAAGGAAGGCCAGATTAAAATGGCAAAACATAGACGTTGGGTAAGGTTTGACAACAAATAATTTTCGCTCGGGCGGTATATAAAAATTGACTGATATTAAAACAATCATTAAGAACTTGCACCCCCTTGAAACAAAGGTGTTGCTTAAGTATGGTCAGAACGATGAACTGACCTCTGAACGTCTGCAGAAAGAGCTTGACTACAAAGAAGGTCACGCTAACCAGGCATTCAGCTGGCTTTCCGGCAAAGGTTTGCTCAAGGAAACAGCTCGCAAACAGCATACGTATTTTGAAGTAACAGAATATGGTGTTGCTGTTGCAAAGAATGGTTCTCCAGAAGAAAGAATCATTTCTTTCCTTAAGGAAAATGGTCCGAAACTTCTTCCAGAAATTGCCTCCGGCCTTGGAATTGAAAACAAGGATGTAGGATCTGCTTTCGGTGCTCTCAGCAAAGAAGGTGTTCTTGCAATGAATGGTGAGAAGAAGGCTGAGTATACCGGAAAACCTGTTCCAGAACGTTTGAGTATCAGCAAGAAGCTGATTGAAAAGGCTTTGGCTAATGGAAATCAGCTTGATGCCGCCTCACTTTCTAAGGAAGAACTTGATGTAATGGGAGGTCTTACAAAGAAGCGCGGTGTAAGTGAAACTCCGTTCAAGACAATTGAACGTGAAACAGTTACATTTATGCTTACCGGGGACAGCAATCAGGTTGCTTCTGCTCTTAAGGAAGCCGGAATAACAGGTAATGAAATCGGTGAACTTACTCCTGCAATGCTTGCTAGCGGAGACTGGCGTAAGGGAACATTCCGTGGATACAATATTACAATTCCGCCTGCAAGAATTATTCCTGGCAGAACAAATCCTTATGTTCAGTTCCTTGAAAGCGTTAAGGATAAGCTCTGTGCTCTCGGTTTCCAGGAATTTGACGGTCCTCTCGTGGAGACTGAATTCTGGAACGGTGACGCATTGTTCATGCCTCAGTTTCATGCTGCAAGAGATATTCATGATGTTTACCGCATCAAGAATCCGACTCATGCAAAGTTTATTGAAGAACCGTATCTTACAAACGTGGCAAACGTTCACAGGAACGGTGGAAATACTGGCAGCCGTGGATGGAACTATGAATTTGATAATGAATTTACACGCCGTCTTATTATGCGCAGCCAGGGTACAGTCCTGTCTGCCCATCAGCTCCATAAGGCACAGATTCCTGGAAAGTACTTCGGTATTGCACGCTGCTTCCGTTATGATAAAGTAGATGCAACTCACCTTAGCGACTTCTATCAGACGGAAGGTATTATTCTTGGAGATGATGTTAACCTCAAGACTCTCCTTGGCATGCTTGAAATGTTTGCCGTAGAAATTGCCGGTGCTGAAGAAGTTAAATATGTTCCAGGATACTTCCCGTTTACGGAACCTTCCATTGAGGTTCATATCAAGCATCCAAAGCTGGGATGGTTTGAACTTGGTGGATCCGGTATTTTCCGTCCTGAAGTTACAAAGGCTATGGGAGTGGATGTTCCGGTTGCAGCTTGGGGTATCGGTATTGACCGTATGGCTCTCATGGCTCTGGGACTTAATGACCTCCGCGAACTTTTCTGTGAAGATGTAGAACGCGTAAGACTTAGAAAAGCAAAGTTCTAGTCCAAATAAGCTTAGGTCATCCCTGAAAATTTATGTTCCCGGAGATGACCGTAAGCTTTATAAAGATCCTTGGCACTGTCCAAGGATTTTTTTATTGGAATTTCCAGGAATTGCAATTTTTAGAGATTCCATTATTTTACCGTATAACTTGTTGTCCGTCTTTCGTTTCCGCAGATGATTTCTATCTGGTGATTTCCTTTTTCGAGGGGAATTATCCAGCTGAAGTTCAGGTTCCGTGTTCCCATAAATTTCCCGTCCACATATAAATCTGCAGTGTTCTGAGACCCTCCCGTTGCCTGAATGTTCAGCTGCTGTATGCTTGGGTCCAGTCCGGGATCGAAAACGAATATTGCGTTGCTGTTGGGATATGTAATCTGCAGGGTAGAACTGCTGTAATTTATTGATGCGGAATAGTTTTTTCCGTCAGCCCAGTGCTGGTATTCCGAAGGATATGTTATTCTTGTTCGCCCCATGGAATCCGTTGAGTGCCAGCTGCAGTTCATGTAAGTGTTCAGGCTGGATTTTTCAATATATTCTTCCGTTACGCTAGGACAATTTTTTGTGGGACATGAACCTGAAAGGGAGCAGACTTTTATTTTTATAAAATTTTCTGGCTGCGGAAAATCAAAATCAGAATCAGAATAGTCTTCATTTTCCATCAGTGAATCCATTATAAGACGTGCCAGGTTTGCCGGAATGCTGCTTCCTGTTTCGCCGATTACAGTTTCACCTTCAAAATTGCCCATCCATACTCCGACGGTATATTTTTTTGTTGAGGCGAGAGCGATAATGTTCTGGAACTGGTTGGAAGTTCCAGTCTTGAATATGCACGGGTAATTGGTTCTGAATACCTGCGGGTTTCCGAATCCAAGTGAACGGGCATTCCTGTCACTTAAAAAGTCGCAGAGAATGCGGCAGGTGTCTTTCTTGAAAATCCTGTGACTTCTGGGAACCTCAGAATTCTGCGTAAATTTCAGGTCCTCAAATACTTCTCCGTCTTTTGTGAATACGCTGAATGCTTTTACCATTTCATATAAAGTTACTTCGCAGGAACCTAATGCTATTGATAAACCTGTTGATGCCCTGGTACCTTTCAGAGATTCGTATCCGAGTTCATCAAGAAGGCTCATGTAATTGCTGATTCCTATATCCGAAAGAAGGATTACAGCAGGAACGTTAAGGCTTGATGCAAGGGCTACTCTCATTGAAACGGGACCGTTGAATTTATTGTTGAAGTTTCGTGGAATGTAAACTCCCGTGGCTCCGTAGAACTGCGGCACGTCACTTAAAATATCACTAGGCTTGTGACCGGTTTCAAGGGCCTGTGCATAGAGAAAAGGTTTCATGGAACTGCCCGGCTGGTTCTTTACCTGCACACCGTCTATTTCACCGGAATGCTCCTTGTCAAAGAAGGATGCGTTTCCCACCCACAAAAGAATTTGTCCTGTCTGATTATTTATCGCAAAAGCTGATCCGTTATGAACTCTGGCTTTTTCATATTCTCCAAGTTTGTTCTGCAGAAGCGTCCTGGATTTTAAATAAAGCGAATAGTCCATAGACAGATTCATTTTTGCAGGAAGCTTTTCATTTTTCTTGGTGCACAAATCTGTAATATAGTTTATGTAGTGGGGACAAAGATTTTTGTATTGGCAGATTTTTTTTGGAGCATATTCGGAAGGTCTTCTAGGGATTTTTGCCAGGACTGAAATCTGTTCTGCGGTAAGGGAATCCAGTGTCGTGTCGTAGAAACTTCTTGCCGCACTTGTTACACCTTCAGTCTGGAATCCGAAGGGCACGTTGTTCAGGTACATTTCAAGTATCTGTTTTTTTGAGAATTTTGATTCAAGCCACACAGCCATAAGAATTTCTTTTATTTTGCCTGCACCATTTATTTTTGCTTTACGGGGATTTATTATTCGTACAAGCTGCATCGTAATTGTTGAAGCACCGCTTACGATTTTATGGTTCTTCCTGTTCTGAAAGAATGCTCGGGTCATGGAAAATACATCAAATCCCGGATGAAAATAAAAATGTGCGTCCTCTTCTTTTATGAATTCTTTTTTTACGGACTCAGGAATTTCTTTCAGGGGTGTAAATTCCCGACGCAGACCTTCATCAAGGGCTGTTATGTAAAGGAGTTTTCCGTTGCAGTCGTAGAAGGCTGTGCTGTTCTGTCTTTCAGTGAATTCCTTCAGGTTGGGATAGGGAAGAATTTTTAGTGTGAGAAAAAAAGAGATAATTATTCCTGCAAGTACCAGAAGAATTCTTGCAGGCTCTGGTATTTTTTTTTGTTTCATAAGTATTTGCAAAGAAGATTCGAATATGAATCATTAAAGCGATGGTCATCATGCATCAGTGCATAAAATTTAGAGTGCATTACTGATTAGTGATTTTAGGATCCAGTGAAAAATCTTCGCAGATCCTGTTCCGACTTTGCAATGGCATTGTCAGAATCAGGGTACCGAAAAGATTTGTAGTTATTTATGGGCATCTCTATAAATTACTTTTTAGAGGTACCGACGAGTCTTAATCCTTGAAATTACAAGTCCTAAAGCATCATGTTTTTAAGTTACCTCCAAAAATTGCAATTTTTAGAGGTTTCCTTATTTGTGTTCTGTTTTTTGCTACCGCTGCTCTATAGTCCAAACCTGCCCGGAGGTTCTTCCGAAGATTTCCGCTTCGTACATACATTCAGCAGTTGTTGGAGGTGTGCAGTAAGTTCCCGGTCTGTTTGCACGGAAGAGGAATTCTGCTTTCTGGTTTCCTCTGTAGAAGTTATCCCAGAAGTACCGTACTTCACCTTCATAGATTCCGCTTTTTGAAATCTGCCACCAGCTGGTTTCCGTTGAAACTTCTGGAGGCTGTGTGCCTGTTGTGCTGAATGCGAAGTTAAGAATTTCGCAGCCGGCAGGAACGCTTGCACGTAATGCAACAAAACTTCTGTTCCGGGTAGATGAAACGTGGACAACCTGCTTGTAGATGTTTCCTGTTTTAAGCTTTCCGTCTTCAACGGCTTTTCCAGTCTTAACATCAATGATTTCTGTGTACACGCAGATTCCTTCGTCACGTGCATCAATTTTATCATCATTAAGATAATATTTCATTGAAGCATTATAGAAGAGATTTCCTTTTCCGTTCTTTTTAATCGTAAGAGGAATTTCTTCTTCGCGTTTTACATCTGCAAGTTCCTTTGAGTCGAAAGTAAATTCCTTTGCCACAGGATCATTTTTATCATCCTCAAATTTTCCCTGTGCAAGTGTAAGTCCGTCCAAAAGAATCTCTGCCGTGTATTTCAGGCCGTCAACTTTGTTTGCCTTGCTGTATTCGTAGAAGGAAAGTACAGTATGAGCCGTGGACCTTGTACTTCTCCAGTAGCCTTTGAATTTTTTCTGCAGGCTGCCCAGTTCAAAGAGACATCTCTGCTGAAGATCAGTGTTTACGTTGACTGTTGAATAAAGGCTGAGAGCAAGTGCATAAATTTCATTGTCATCATAAAGTGAATAGATGTCACCTGAGATGTTGGAAATTTCAATTCCCTGAGTACTCAGTTTTGTAAGTCCCTTTATTTTGTTTTCAAGTTGTGTTGCCTTGTCGTGGGCTCCAATATATTCGTATGCAAGAGCTGAATACATATATACCGGAGTTGTACAGTTTTCTTTGCTTGAGCAGATTGAATCAAGCTTCTTTTCTATGCTCTTGTTGTCCTTGCCTATGAGACGTGAGGCTGCATAATAATATTTTGCTGCATAGTAATATCCGTCCTTGGCGTAAGTCCATTTTTCCTTGCACTTGTTTGCTTCTGTGTTAAGATAGTCTGCAAGATTCTTTTCGCTCAGTTCGTCAGGAATCTTGTAACCCTTATCCTTTGCAGCATAGAGCATAAGAGCAACCTGTGAAGATGTGTCCTGGTTTGAATGTTTGCAGTAAGAATTTTTGCTCCAGTAAGGGAATCCTCCGTCACTGTTCTGGTTCTGTGCAATATACTTCAGTTCCTTTTCAATGAACTTCTTGTAGTTCTTGTAAGCACCGTCAAGTCCGAACTGTTTGAGATGGTCACCGAAACAGATTAGGGCAATGAGGCGTGATGATTTCTGTTCAATGCAGTCGAAAGGATATTCAACAAGATATTCCACAGCCTTTTCCAGTGAGCCCAGACGGGTAGAATCAAGCTGAACACGGAGATTTCCTTCTGCGTCAGGAACTATTATTTTTTCTTCAAGAGTATTCATTCCGTCCTTGAGAATGCCTGCTGTTGAAACTGTTTCAGAAATGTAAGGTTTCTGGATCTGCACCTCAGAATAAAGTCTTTCTCTTATTGAATCGCCTTCAATTGTATATTCAACTGTTATCCAGCCCGGCTTCTTTGCTTCTATCAAAAAGTCCGCGCTGGTTGTTGATTCCCTTTTAGCCGTAACAGTTTTACTGCTTTCACCGATAAGCATTGCGCTTCCGGCAGTTCTGTTAAGATCTTCATCTTCTTTCTGAGTGTAAGATCCTTCTGTAATTTTTGCACTTACAGAGACGGAGCTGTCTACGTTCTGAAGGTTTGTAAGAGTAACGCCGAACTGAGCCTTGTCATTTCTTCTCATGATTACAGGCTGGAATGAGCGTGCGGAAATTGGATTTGAAACAGAAATTTCATTTTCGCTTAGAGCAAAACTTTCTGTAGAACAACCTACAGCAGTAATTCTGTAGGCGGTAAGAGAGTCCGGTAAAGTGAATGAAACTTTTACCTTTCCGTTTGCATCCGTCGTAAGGTCAGGGAGAAATGCTGCTGTAGGCTCAAAGTTTTTGCGTTCTGTCATTTTTGATTTGCTTTCAGCTGCGTCTCCGCCCATGAGATTTGCCTTTTCAAATGCAACAGGTTCCATGAGAATGGAGCGTGAGTCTCCGCCCTTTACGCATTCAGGGAAGTTACCAGGTTCATAGAAATAGTTTACAGGATTCGGAACGTGATAGTTGACAAGATCGATTACACCTCGGTCAACAGCCAGGAGTGTAATTCTTGCATCGGGAACGGCAATTCCTTTCTTGTCTTTTGCTGTAAGACTGATTTCTACTTTCTCTCCAGGCTTGTAGCATTTCTTTGTAGGTTCTATGGAGATGTCAAAGCTTCTGGATGCTGTATCAACTTTCAATGGAACTACACCGAAGTAAGACTTTGGCATGCCCATGTCCTTGTCTTCATGATTCGTCGGAGGTTCCTGTGTGCGTTTTGAGAATGAAGTAACGGCAACATACATTACCGGAACATATTCTTCCTTGATGTCAACATCAATAACGGAAACAGGACTTGAGGAATCAATTATGTTGTAAGAAGAGATGCCCTCTCGTTCAATTGTAACAAGATATTTTCCTGCGGGAAGAGGACTCTGCATGAGAATTTGTGCCTTGTCTCCGACTGAATAAATATCTTTGTCTGTTTCCAGTTTAATTTCTGAATCAATTCCGCCTGAATACCAGTTCCAGTCGCTTCCGATTACATAGAAGCTTCTTTCCGTGATAACTTCCCTGCCAGCGGAGTCTGTTGTAGAAAGACGCAGCATGTAGGCTCCACCTTTTTTAGGTGTAACGGAAAGCTCCTGTGTTCCCCTGGACCTGATTTCCACTGTTGATTCGCTTTCGGTTTCCAGGCTGCGCTCATAATTAGACACAATTCTCCCGTTCCATGAAAGCTGCTGAACCTGTTTCCATTCTTCACGGAGAAGTTCAACTTTAAGGGACTTCTTGTTCTTTGGAAGGAAGTTTTCACTCGGCTCTGTTCCTTCAGGAGTTACGCAGAGGGTGTCGAACTTCAAGGTGCTGCCTTTCTTTGCAAAACCTTTGATATTTTTTGCCTTGCTGAGACCGATGTAGAAACTTGCAGGATGAACTTTTACTGATGATGTTGTGCTTATGGACTGGTTTGATGCATCTCTTATTGTTGTGTTCATTGTGTAGACGTATGGCCAGCCGTTAAGTTTTTCTGCACCTGTTTTGCAGCTAAGGTTTACGGAACCGTCAGCTCCTGTTACACCTTCTTCTGTTCCCAGAGAAGAGCGTCCGTCATATCCCTGGCGTGGACCGAATACAAAGTTCCTGTAAGGTTTTTCATCTAATGAGAAATATGAAGTTTCGCTTGTCCAGTATGAGTCATATGCAGCGTTACCTAAATTTCCGCCGCCAAGATAATTGCTTTTTACGCTGGCATTGATGGTGTCTCCTGCGTAATATGTTACATCAGGAATTGAAGATGAAATTTCAAACTTCAGGCGTTCAAAGAACTGGATGTTTATTGGGCAGTAGGAAATTGTTTTTTCATCACCGCCGTACATTATGTAAAGATTTCCCGGTTCAGCGTCTTCAGGAATCTTGAAACTTCCGGAGAAGGTTCCCTGAGGACTCAGCTTTATTTTCAGATCGGCAACGGGCTTTTCTTCATCGTCTTCGTCGTAATATCTCCAGCGGTTTCGTTTTACAACAACAGTTTCTTCTCCGGTGTGTGCTGAAAATTTTCCGAGCTTCAGGTCCCTGTCAATTCCACTGAATTTTACTGTCTCACCAGGTTTGTAGAGCTGGCGGTCAGAATAGAGGAATGCAAGCCTGGAACTTTTTTCCGCGTATTCAGGAGAATTTGAGTCGTAGATGCGGAATCTCCACATGTTGTGTGTGTTCGGAGCAAATATGATGTGGTCGTCACCGGTTGTAACTTCCACGTAAAGTTTTCCGTTTTCTACTTTGCGTATGAGTCCGTCGGCAAACCGGAACTGGGCGAATCCGCTTTTATCAGTCAGTGTGCTTGCAAGTACAGAATATTTTCCTGCAAAGATTTCTTCTTCCCTTACATTGGCCGGAACGTTAAGGATATTTACTTTAGCATCTGCAATAGGTTTTCCTGTGCTCAGGCTTGAAACCATGCACAGCCCTGCATTATATCCGTAGCGGACAGTTACACCAAGGTCCGTTACCTGAATAATCTGGCTGTTTGAACGTCTTGTTTCTTCCTGCGTAATTTCATTTGTGCGCCAGTTCCTGTAATAGTAATCGTAAATACCTTCCGCCTCAAATTTTACGGTACCTCTGTATTTACCGCCTGCAGTTTTCTGAAGATTTTTTGAAAGGTCAACGATTTCATATTTGGTTTTGTTGTCTGTTACAGAAGGAAGATTTGTTATTGTTTCAGAACCGTCAGCCTTTGTTCCGTCAGCCTTTGCAAGCTGTGTAACCTTGTAGTAGGAATTTTCCTTGAGGTTACGGTAGGTGAACATGATTTTAGGCGTGAACTGACTTTCGAGTGTTGCGTTTCCGTAGCTTGTAAAGCTTATCATTCCGTCAGGATTTGAAATGGAAATTTCTTTCGTGACCGGAGATTTGAGTTCAAGAGTTCTTCCGTATATATCCCTGAATCCGCCTTCAAGAGTTAGACTGTAGCTTGAGCCGTATTCAACAGGAAGTCCGTGAACAATTACTCTGTTGCCGATAATCTTAATATTTTCCTGCTTTACAGGTCCTATTGATGAATTGATTCTTGATGCAACTTCATATTCAGTTTCAGGCTGGATATCGGAAGTGAATTCAAATTCCACCGGATTTTCATAGCCGTAAACATAAGGGTCAGAATCAAAATCCTTGAACTCAAAAGGACGGAGCGTGTGGAATGAAATGGAATTCTCTTCGGATTTTGCGATTCCGTCTGAGCAGGTTCGGGTTCCTGCAGGAAGAACAACTTTTACGTCAATGTTTTCTTCTATTTTATCCTGTACCGTGATTCTTATGAACTGTGTGTTTGCTGTTTTATTCCTGTCATAAAGGTCATAGACTTCACTTTTCCCGAAGTAATCGCCAATGTCCTCTGCCTTTGCTGAATACTTGTATTCAATATTCTTTCCACCGGAAATGCCCGTAACTTTGAGATGCTTCTGAAGTTCCTTGATGTCGGCAGAACAGTTAAGGAATACGGCAATATCTTTTGCCAGGTCCGTTGGAACGCTGTCCTTGTTTACATAGTTGTTCTTTGCCATCTCTGCAAAACCTGGAATCATGTTCACTAGGCGTACTTCCGGTGAACTGAATGTATATGAAAGTTTTCCGCTGATTGAATTTCCGCTGGCAGAAGTAAGATTCTTGTTCACTTTGAGCGTGTAAATCTTCTGCGGAACAATTCTCTGGGAACATTCAAAGCTCAAAAGACTTGTGCCGTACCATCTCCAGACACCTTCCATTGCAGGTTCAATCGAAGCAAATTCACATTTGTCCGAAGGTTTGCCCAGTTGTGAAAGGGGAACAACAGGTTCAGAGAACTGAATCTGTATGGAAGGATAGATGACGTCTTCAGGAATGATTTCACCTGGAAGAAAGTCAATGACTTCAAAGCCCGTGCTGCTGGTTTCCGACGCTTCTTTCTGTGTTGTGCAGGAAATAATGGGCAGCACGAGAGAAGCCATGGCCGCTAGCAGAATACTGATTTTTTTCATAAACTCTCCTTATTCTTATCTTTGTTCTTAAAACATAAGTGCATCTCTGAAAATCTTTTTTGGAGACACACCATCATTGTTTGACTGTATAAAGAATGTCCTGTATATTCTAATTTTTATAAGTGCTTTAGTCAAAGGTCAGGTTAACATTAATTAGGAAATTATAGAAAATCCATACAATTGATTAGTTAAATTTTTTGTTATATAATGATTCGGTGATATTTATCACATGAAAACCTTGGCATCGGTATTTCATTATGACAAAAATTAAAAAAATGTAAAAATTATTATCTAAAATATCTCCAAAAATTGCAATTTTGTCAAAATGTTTATATATTAAAGGTATGAAGACAGAATTACTTTTAGCACTCGGCGTAGCTTTCATTGTATCGGGACTTGTGCTCTGCCTGCTGGCATATTTTGTAAGCAGACCCAAGACGATAGAGGAGGCTCGCATTTCCAAGCCAAGCAGCTCTACATTTTATTTTATAGGCGCGTTGACTTTTGTTATAGGACTTCTGGCTGTTCTGTTCAGATATGATCTGACAAAGCAGGCTATGCAGATTGGAGCATTAGTATATTTTGCACTGATTTCTGCCGCATTCTTTTTCTTCTCTATGATTGTTAAGGATTCTTACTCACATGGCAGACACTATTCACAGCGTTAAGGCAAGCACTCAGTACAAAAGGGAACACAAAGTTGACTACGGCAAGGAAAGAATTGAGATTCTTTATGAGGATAATGATATTATTGTCATAAACAAGCCTAGCGGAATGCTCAGCGTTCCTTACCCGGGCAGCAAAGCGCGTACCGCTCTTGAGGTTATTGAAAAGATCATGCGCAGGAACGGTACTTTCAGCGCTAAGCATAAGCCTGTTACAGTTCACAGGCTTGACAGGGATACAAGCGGAGTTATGGTTTTTGCTTTGAACGAGGCAAGCCAGAAGAAGCTTATGGATAACTGGCACAAGATTGTCACTGAACGGCTTTATCATGCTGTTGCGGAAAATCCAAGGAAAAAAGAAAATTATCTTGCCTCAGAAGGTCTGATTGATGACCCTCTGGCACAGAATGCACATCATGTTGGATATGTGAAGAACAAATCTGATGATAATGCAAAGACTGTTGCTGCAAGAACAAATTATAGGATTCTTATTCAGGGTGAAACTCATTCGCTTTTTGAGCTTTCCCTTGATACAGGAAAGAAGAATCAGATTCGCGCACATCTTTCGTCAAAGGGATATCCTCTTGCTGGAGATGAAAATTATCGTGCCCGTACGGATCCCTTCTTCAGGCTTGCTCTTCATGCAAGGACTCTGGAATTCTTGCATCCGTCTACCGGACAGAAAATGAAGTTCGAAGTTCCTGAACCAGCTGAATGGGCTGAATATGTCAGAAAGGGTGATCCTCATCCACGTAAGCCTGTCTGGGCAGAATCTGTTCATCATGGAAGCCGTTCCGGAAAACCGGATAAGCCTGTTTTCATGCCAAAGCAGGTATCCCGCAAGGACATGAGGAAAATGGATTTCATCTCCCGCGGAAAAAATGCACGATAATTATTGGGCGTCACAGGCATAATTTTCTGGATGTTCCTGCTGGCAAATATAAATTGTGTCCGGTTCTGAATGGACCGGTTTTTTTTTATGCTTCCTAAAATAGGATTCGTCAGTTTTTTCTTTAAAAAGCCATTTTTTTTGTAAAAACAGTGTTTCCGTTTCAAATATTATATAAGGCATCTCTAAAAAATTGAAATTCTCGGAGATGCCTATGTAGAAGCCTTTCGGTTTCACACATGCAGGAGTTCAAAATGGAAATAAAATGCTGGAGATAACAGAATAAGACAGAAACTATTATCTTAAAAAGATTGAGGAGATCACGCTTCTTGATGATGAGTTCATGTACCTTGTGTTCACTTCATCTCCCGGGTGCACGGAACATGTTCTGGAAACAATTTTTGACAAGAAACTTCATGTGGTTCACAATATTACGCAGCACACTTTGAAGGGTCATTACGGTAATGAAGTTCGGCTGGACATAAGCGCTGTTGACAGCAGCAATAATTTCCATGACATAGAAATTCAGCGTGCCGGCAGGGGTGCCCATTCTAAGAGAGTAAGATACAATGCGGCCCTGATGGATTCAGACTACAAGAACCCCGGACTTCACGGAAAAGATTTTGCTGAAACTTACATAAGGGCACCTCTATAAACTCTAATTGAGGTGCACCGTCGAGTTTAAAACTGCTGAATTGGTGCGGTTTTAAACATCGCATTTCTGAATTTACCTCTAAAAAACTGAAGTTTTTAGAGGTTCCCATAATATTCATAACGGAAAATGACTACTGGAAACCTGGTGAAAGCAAAAAGGAAGAAAGGATAGCTGAACTCATGCAGGACATAGTCACTTCCCAGGACAAATAGTCCGCATACAGCTTGTCGTAAAAATAAATAGCACCCGGTTCGTTGCAGCCGGGCGCTGTATGTACTAAAATTTTCTCATAAATTTTACCAGGTAATGGAAATGCCTGTCGAGAAGGCGTGGTACTGTGTGAACGGATTCTCAAAGTATTTTCTTGTGTCGACATTTGTATTGAAGACAAGATTTCCTTCCCCGTCTTTATAGAAGATAACGGAAGTGTCGTATTTCCAGTTATAATTCCAGTCGAAGGTTACACCTATATGCTTTGTCAGCATGTAGTCAAAACCGGCTCCTGCTTTCAATGCAAAAAATCCGTCGAAGAAAACATCAAGACCTGCCTGGGCAAAGGGTCTGAGATGTTCGGTAAGTGGGATGCTGAATCCAACGACAGGTCCGGCACACCATGTATTGGTTATTACGTTTGTAAGAGTTTCATCAATAACTTCAACACCGCCGGCAATACCAGAATAGAAAATGTCTCCGCCGAATGTTAACATTCCGTTTATATGATCAAGCTGTGTTGTTTTGATAAATTCCTGAAGGTCCCTGGAAGTCTGGAAGCTGCTCGTACTAAGGAAAATACCTGTGCGTGGACTTGTCTTTTTTTTATTTTCTTCTTCCATATAGCCGAAGTCATAGTCCCCTGCATACTCGTTTCTATAGGCATCCCGTTCGTTATTGTCAGGTTCTTCGTATGAACTGTAGGTCTTTGTTAAGTTCCGCTGAATGCTTGCATTTTCTTCTGGGGCAGGGGTCTCTTCAGGAACAGTTTTTTCTTCAGAATCTGCAGTAATTTCTGCTGGATTCGTCTTTTCTTCGTTTTCCTGAACCGATGTTTCCTGGATGATAGGTCTGTCCGAATATTTCTTGTCGTATTCAGCTGTAAGGCTTCCTGAAGCGCTTGCAGCAGATCCTGTGCTGTCTGCCGGACCATAAAACGGGTCATTATCATAAGCTGCAAGTGGTGTGATTGCTATGCAAAGTGCTGCACTAATTGTAAGTATCTTTTTCATCGACTCCTCCGTAATATATGTCACAAGGACTTATGAAAACTTTATTTAATGGAACGACCGGTTCATTGAATCCTGTTTTTCTATTTTCTTTCATAAATAATAAAAGAACAATATTAACTTTCGTTACAGGAAGATGTGATATAAAAACTGCAAGTCCGATCAAATTTAATATAATACATAATCTCTAATTTATCTAGTGCAAGACGGAAATTAAAAAAAAGGCAGCCCTGGAAAAAAATCTTTGGAGGTTAAGGATGCTGGTGTATTTTTAAAAGTTAAGCATCATTTATTTGATGTAGTGATTTTACGGAAGTTTAGATGTGCTCCTGGTGATTGGAGAAATTTTATTCGGATTTCAGAAAATAAATTAAGGGCATCTTTAAGAATTTAACCCTTGATTCAAAGAAATTTGTCTGTGAAAATGTTGCATCCGCTGCGGTTCTGTTTTTATATTGAACGTTTGGTATAAAAGTGTTATCCTATCGGCACTGACAGTAGTTTTTTACGGCGATAGCTGCGTGGGAACGCATGAGTGCAGGGGAACGTCTAATTTTTTGTATTACGCTGAAATAATGGCGGAAGGACGGAGCTTTGCACTTTTTTTGTCAGGAAAATTTATGAAAAGGGTTTGTCTGATGAAAAAATTTATGACAATGATTGCAGCTCTTGTAGTACCGGCGTCACTGTTTGCTTATTCTCCGGCAGAGTTGAAGTCTACGGAAGAGGAATATTTTGATTTTCTTGCATTAAATGGAATTACGGAACGTCCAAGCTTAAACTACCGAACCTTAAGTGACAGCAGGTGGATTTTCCTGGAAGATGAACATATTTGGCAGAACAATTGTCTTGGAAGTGAATTTGAAGTTTTGAATATGGATTTTATTCCTGAAAACTTTTTTACGCAGGGACTGAATCGTAGTATTGTTTTAAATTTTTATGGACCATATTTGTTTAATTCCTTTAACTCGAATTGTCCGTATGGTCAGAATGATGGAATTTTATGGCAGGGTCGGGGTTATAATGCATCGTTTTCAGCGGGAGCTCGTCTGGAAGGTTTAGGATTTGAACTTACATTGAAGCCTGTGGTTTCATTCAGTCAGAATTTGGATTTTGAAGTTTTTAAACCATTAGCCATTAATCCGTATTCATATTTTGTTTCAGGCATAGATCTTGTACAGAGATTCGGAGATAAGTCTTTTTTTTCGTTTGATTGGGGTGACTCAGAAATTCGTTACACATGGAATACTCTTACAGTTGGTTTCGGAACACAGAATCCTTGGTTAGGACCTGCATGGCTTAATCCGATGCTGGGTAGCAATAATGCAGGGTCATATCCAAAGTTTGATATGGGTATGAGACGTCAGAAAATTTTACTGCCTTTTGTCGATTATGATTTGGGTGATATTGAAGGACGTTTGTGGGTTGGATATCTGAGTGAAAGTGATTATTTTGACGGGGATGATACAAATAATCACAATCTTATAGCCGGATTTTCTGCAGCGTATTCTCCAAGTTTTATTCCGGGTTTCACTATTGGAGCAAATAAAGTAAGTCTTACAAAGTGGGGAATGGATTTTTATCGATTCCTTTATCCATTTTATAGTCGCAACGGAGAAGCTGACGGTCTTGTTGATGACCAGAAGATGAGCATATTTGCTGACTGGATGCTTCCTGCTGCAGGCTTTGAAATGTACGTTGAATTTGGAAAGGATGATTACTCTGCATTCAAAATTGAAAATCCGTTTCATACAGGTATTTACACAGTAGGTTTCAAGCAGTTTTTTGATTTGGATTTTCTTCCGGACTTAGGATTTGAACTTGTTGGTGAATATAATAACTTTGAGATGAGCCAAGACTTTCAGGCACAATGGCAGTATATAGGATATTATGGACATTATACTGTAACTCAAGGTTATACAAATAAAGGTCAGATTCTTGGTGCCGGAAGCGGTTACTTTGGAAACAGCCAGTATATTGGGCTGAGAACTTATTTTCCTAGGGGCAATGCTTGTGTTTATTTGCATCGCAGTTGTCCTGATAATAATTATCTTTATAATAAAAGTGTTTATACTTCATCTAAAGGAGAGGCTGCTGACTGGTGGTCGAGGTTTAAGACATATTTTGTACCAGGATTGGAAGGCTCTTTTTATTTGACTGATAATCTTTTGCTTCGAGGAAATTTTGGTTATTGTCAGGTATATTTACCACTGTATGATGAAGGTGAAAATTTTGCTCTGAATTGTCATGCAGAATTTTCCATAAAATATAGCTTTTAATTCACGTAGGGCCAAACGAATTACAAACTTATAAACATGGAAATCCATGGCGATGAAAGAGGAAAACTTGTTTCTCTGGAGAATAATAAAAATATTCCCTTTGAAATAAAGCACGTTTATTACAGGTTTGATACTCTGCCTAACGAATCAAGAGGTTTTCATGCTCACAAGGAACTTGAGCAGATAATCATTGCAATGAATGGTGCATGCCGTTTTTGATTATGTAGGACAGAACAGTCGTCTTGATGAAATAAATGCCGCAATGCTTAGAGTAAAATTAAGTCATCTTGAAGAAGACAATGCAGAGCGAAAGGTTGTAGCAAAAAAATATATTGACGGAATAAGGAATCCAAAAATCAGTTTACCGGAAACACTTCCCATGGAGAACAATGCATTTCATCTGTTTCCGGTTTTCTGCAACGAGCGTGATGAGCTTCAGAAGTATTTGACCCGGAAGGAAATTGGAACTGTAATTCATTATCCTGTTCCTCCTCATAAACAGAAGTGCTATTCGGCATGGAATGACATGAGTTTTCCGATAACAGAATGTATTGCGAATACTGAATTAAGCATTCCAATGAGTCCTGCTCTTACGGACGGGCAGATTCAGTGGGTCATTGATTGCTTGAATAATTTTTAGGGCCGGATCAGAATAGGAAAGAGAATGTATATAGAGCAAATCCAGTTTAGTAATTTTAGAAAGTTTGAAAATTTCACTCTCGAACTAGATAAAAAGCTTAATGTATTGATCGGAAAGAACGGCACCGGAAAATCAAGTGTCCTGGAAGCAATCAGTATTGCCGCAGGAACATTTTTCTTTTCTCTGAATGCAATTCCGTCAGTTGGAATAAGGGCATCTGATTCTCATAAAAAATATTTTGTATTAGGTGATGATATAGATGTACAGAAACAGTTCCCTATAAAAGTTTCTGCAACAGGAAATGTTTTTGGAAAAAAAATACAGTGGACACGTTCCCTGAATTCAGATGACGGAAAGACAACATCTGGTTCTGCAAAAGAAATGACTGAAATTTCTTCTGACGTTCAGGAACGAATTATGAAGGGTGACCAGACATTGATTCTTCCGTTGATAGCTTATTACGGAACAGGACGTCTGTGGGATGACCATAGGGAAAAGAAAAGCGGAATATATAAGCAGAATTCAAGGATCAACGGATATATTGATTGTCTGGATGGCCGTGCAAATGTAAAACTTCTCCTCGGATGGTTTAAACGAATGTCCATAAAAAATGGGCAAAGAGGCAGACCTTCTGAAACATATCTTGCCGTAAAGGGAGCAATGGAAACTTGTTTCAGAAAACTTACGGGAATGGAGAATGTGAATGTTCTTGTAAATCCGGATACTTTTGAAATAGAAATAAAATATTATGAGAATGAAACTGAAGCTGTTTTACTGCCTTTGAGTCAACTGAGTGACGGGTATCGTTGTGCATTGAGCATGATAGGTGATATAGCTTACAGAATGGCTACGCTTAACCCTCAGCTTTCCGGGGAAGTCTTAAAGAAAACAGAGGGCATTGTTCTGATAGATGAAGTTGATTTGCATCTGCATCCTGAATGGCAGCAACTTATATTGATGCACCTTACTGAAATATTTCCGGGCATTCAGTTTATAGTTACGACACATGCTCCTTCGGTAATAAATTCAATTCCAAAAGGTTCACTGATTGTATTGGAAAATTCAGTTCCGGATTATCTTGAAAACACTGCGTACGGTCATGATGTAAATATGATATTGAAATCATATATGAATACTTCCGTTCGTCCTAAGGTGGTTCGCGATCTGTTAAAAAAAAATTTGATATGCTGTCCTGAAATAAAATACAAAAAGCCGAGGACTTGATAAACCAGATTCAGGATGAAATTGGAACAGATGACCAGGAGCTTGCCCATGCTCTGACTTCTGCTTGAATGAATGAGATTTATGACAGGGGAAAAAGTTGTATCGTCTGCACACTTAGTGCTACTGATGAATACAATCAAGTTTTGCATGATATAATCAAAACAGAAAAATTCAAAGGGATAGCTTCCGTAAAGGCTTTACGGTATAGTCCGGATAAAATTCCTTAGGTGTGCCTGGTCTTGTAAATTTGATTTGTCAATTTAAGAGATAAAAAAGTAATTATGTATTTTTTAATTAGTATACCTTAAAGTTTAGGAGAATGGAATTTGCCATGCGAAAAAAAACTTCATTAAAAATAAATGCTGTGCTGAATATAATAAAAACTCTAATGGGTGTAATATTTCCCCTAATAACGTTCCCCTATGTATCTAGAGTTCTTGGACCAGAAGGAACTGGAAAAGTTGCTTATTCAATGTCTATTATTTCGTATTTTTCTATAATATCAGGACTTGGAATAGGTACTTATGGAATGCGAGAAGCTTCAAAAGTAAGGGATAATGTATTCGAATTAAATAAATTTTGTCGTGAAATTTTTTTGATTAATATTATTTCTACTTGTGTATCCTATGCATTACTGGCAATATTGCTTATTTTTTCAAAATCATTAATAGACTATCGTTCATTATTGATGATTTGTTCTGCAACCATGTTTTTTACAACAATTGGTATGGAATGGTTGTATTCTGCAATGGAAGATTATTTATACATAACAATTCGTTCCATTGTATTTCAATTGCTTGGAATGGTTTTATTGTTTTTAATGGTAAAAAAATCTCAGGATTGTTTGCAATATGCATTTTTAACTGTTATTACTAGTGTTGGTTCAAATGTATTAAATTTTATTCATTCAAGAAAATATATTAATCTTGTAAAAAAAACACCTCTAGAAATAAAGAAGCATTTAAAACCTGTTTTTATTTTGTTTGGTACAGTTGTTGCAGTAAGTCTGTATACAGTTTTGGATACAACAATGATAGGTTTTTTTTGTGGAGATGAAGAAGTTGGAATCTATAATGCAGCAACAAAGATTAATAGAATCGTAATAATGGTTATTGCTGCAACAGGTGCTGTACTTGCTCCTAGGTTATCAAATTATGTGGAAAGCGATATGGGAAAGTATAATCAGCTTCTGATGAAGTCTTTCAATGTTTATGTTGCATTTGCAGTTCCTTGCACAGTAGGGCTTTATTTTTTAGCACGTCCAATAACGCTTTTTTTATGTGGAGCAGAATATGAGTTGTCAATTCCAGTTATGAAAATGCTTGCTCCTATAGTATTATTGGTCCCGTTGGGAGCTTTTTTTTCTGATCAAATTTTTACTCCAATGAGAAAAGATAAGTTTTCTTTGATCCCTGTAATGATAACAGCATTATTTAATGTTATCATGAACTTAATTTTAATCCCAAAATATGGAGCTTTAGGTGCGGCTATTGCTTCAGTTATTGCTGAAATCATTGTTGTAATAATTAAGTTGATTTTATCTAGTCGTTTAGTGAAAATTTCTTTATTATTTTCGAACTTTTATCAGTATATTATTGCTGCATTGATAATGCTTATAGGACTGTTTGGATTAAGTTTTATTTTGGATATGGAAAAACTGATTTCAATAGTTTTATATCCTTTGATTGGAGCAACTATATATTTTATGGTACTAATGTTGTTTAAGAATTCTTTTCTTATGGAAGTTATTTTAACACTTAAAAAGAAAATAGGGGAAAAAATAGATGCCAGTAATTAGTTTTGTTATGCTTACGTGGAATAGAAAATTATTTCTTCAGAAATCATTGGAGTCGTTCTATAATAGTTTTTCTAAAAGATTTACCTATGAATTTCTGATCATTGATAATGGTTCAAATGATGGCACTGTTGATGTGTTAAAGGAATATGAAAAAAAAGATTCAAATTTAAGAATTGTTTACAATGAAAAGAATAATGGCCTGCAAGAATATGTGAAGCTGTTTTCAATGGCCAGAGGAAAATATATTATTGAGTTGGACGATGATGTAATCGAATACCCTAAAGATTTTGATTTATTAATGATTCAATATAAAAAGATTTTTCATAGATTCGGAATGCTTTGCCTTGATGTGGTTAAAAATGAATATACAAATGGTGCTAAGCCTGATGATTCATTTTATACAGAAGAAGTTCGAAAGAATAAGGTTGTACAGGTTGGTCCTTGTGGTGGGTGGTGTACTATTTTTTCAAAGTTAGATTATAATTTTGTTCGGCCTTTTTTTAGTATTCAGAGATTAGATATGAAGAACGGAGAAGATGGACAGCTTATGTCTCTTTTTAGAAAAATCTTGCGAAAAAAGTTTGGTGTAATAAAAGATGTGAAGTGTCTGCATGCATGTGGTCCAAAGTATTCTAAAATGTTTGGATATTTGGACAGGGATATAGAAAAATATGGAAATGCAAATTTAGATACCTTTGTTGAAATGTACTCTTCGGAAAGGTAATAAGAATGAATTTGTGTGCAGTAGTAGTTTGGTATAATCCGGATGATGAATGCGTAAATAATATATTCTCATATTTGGATTTCTGTTCA
>JAZUJH010000141.1:0-2927 GCA_045642665.1 Treponema sp. | reverse complement strand
AACACATCTGGAATAAGGCCAGCATATGAATCTGTAAAATCATCCCAATATTCATTTGTTCCTGCCCATAGTTTCTGAGCGATTATTGACCAATCTCTATCAGGATATTTTGTAACAAGATACTTTTCTACACACATATTTACATATGCGAAACGTCCTACCATTGAAACATTCTTAAACTTATTTTCCATTGTTTTCTCCTATCCATCCTGTATAGTTTTGCTTAACTTTGCCTTTGAACGTTGCTTTACAATTTTCACAGGCAGGTTTATTTTTTCCAAAACCTTTTTTAGTTACATGAATTGTTGTCATGTGAAGATTGCTCAATTTTGCACCATCATTAAGAGCTTTGTTAATTGCATCAACCTCATGATTATTTCACCGAAACTGCACCATCAATACTCATCTGAGCACCACCAATATCAATAAGAGCACCATTTAAATATTTCTAAAATATAACACCTTAAGTAAGATTTTTATGAACTTGATAAAAGTTCAAATCTTATTTTAAGGAGGCCTGCTTATGGCCAAAATCAATCCGAAGCTCCTTCTAGAGCTAATTGAAAGTGGCATGTCGCGACGGCAAATCTGTTCCAGCCGACATGTCAGTTCCCACACAGTCAGCGAAGTTAAGCAAATCGCTGAGAAAAACAACATCACGACAAAAGACATCAAGAACATGTCCGAAGATGATGTTTACCGAATGTTTTTCCCTGACAGAAATCAGCTTGAAGATATGTACGAACAGCCGGACTACGAATATGTCCACGGAGAGCTAAAGCGAACTGGAGTTACCCTTAAACTTCTCTGGCAGGAATATCAGGACAAATGTGCTTCACTGACAAAGATTCCAATGGGCTACACAAAATACTGCCGCGGCTACAACAAGTTTGTAATCAGTAACAGCCTTACAAATCATCTTGAGCACAAGCCTGGAATAGCAGTTCAGGTGGACTGGTCCGGTCCCACAATGGAATATCTGAATCCAGAAACCCTTGAGCCTGTAAAGGCATACCTGTTTGTAGCCACACTTCCATACAGCCAATATTCGTATGTTGAAGCCTGCAGGGACATGAAGCAGGACTCATGGCTCCGCTGCCACATTCACATGTATGAGTTTTTCGGAGGAGTTCCTGTAAAAACAGTCTGCGATAATTTAAAGACCGGTGTTATCAAGCATCCCAAGGAAGGTGAAATTGTCCTGAATGAAGCTTACGAAGCTCTTGGAAATCACTACATGACAGCAATCATGCCAACAGGAGTACGTAAACCTAAGCAGAAAGCTTCCGTTGAAGGAACTGTCGGAAAGGTTGCCACCGCAATAATTGCAGCATTACGGGACCAGACATTCTATTCTCTTGAGCAGTTGCAGATTGCAATTCTGTCAAAGCTTGAAGAATTCAACAAACGGCCTTTTCAGAAACGTGACGCAAGCCGCCGGGAAGTGTTTCAGGAAGAAAAGAAGTTCCTTAATCCATTGCCTGACGTGCCTTACGAGATTGCAACATGGGTTTACAGGCGGAAAGTGAACCTCAACTGTCATGTTATCTACGAAAAGAACAACTATTCCTGTCCATACCAGTATGTCGGTTCAGAAGCAGACCTCAAGGTTACTGATAAAACTGTGGAAATCTTCGTGAAGGGAAACCGTGTTGCGACACATCAGAAATTCGCAGAGGGAATCGAATACCGCTACTCAACCCATCCTCAGGACATGCCTGACCAGTTCCAGCAGCCTGAATGGGATGATGCAAGGA
Source organism: Treponema sp. (assembly GCA_045642665.1). Lineage (GTDB taxonomy): Bacteria > Spirochaetota > Spirochaetia > Treponematales > Treponemataceae > Treponema_D. Next base: position 1,170 of record JAZUJH010000141.1, on the reverse strand, counting down.
TCAGAAACTGGGCCTACAGGATCGGCCCTAACTGCGGAGAATGCATCGACAGGATTTTTGCAGGAGTGAAAATAAAGGAACAGGGATATAACCCGTCCCTGTCCCTGCTCAGGCTAAGTAAGAAATATTCTGACAGCCGGCTGGAATCTGCCTGTAAGTTGGCGCTTATGCAGATTCGAAGCCCAAGATATCACCACCTGAATGCAATTCTGGCGGCAAATCAGGATATTCTTTCTGAACAACTTCAGAATAAACCTAAGACAAACAACACTCAAGGATACATAAGAGGCTCATCATATTACGGAGGAAATGAAAATGATTAACGACGAAACAAAGAAGAAGCTCAGGGAACTCAAGCTCGGTGAACTGATAAATGCATACGAAATCTACTCAAAAAATACAGACTGGAGTGAACTTCCATTTGAGCAGAAATTCCAGATGATGGCTGATTACCTTTATCAGGAAAAGTACAACAACAGCGTAAAGATCCTCATGGCAAAGGCAAAGTTCAGGATTCCTAAGGCAGAAGTAACCAGTCTTGTCTATGAAGGACGAGGCATTGACCGAAACCTGATTACGGAACTCTCAACATGCCAGTTTATTTCCAGCAACACCAACATTGTCTTCCAGGGATTCACAGGTTCCGGGAAAACTTATCTTGCATGTGCATTGGGAAGACAGGCCTGCAAGCAGAGATATTCTACGAAGTACATTCGTCTGCCTGATCTTCTGGTGGAACATGATGAAGAAAAAATCCAGAGAGGAAACGCAAAACGACTTCTTAAAAAATATGGTTCGTATGGTCTTCTGATTATTGACGAATGGCTGATGGATGATATTTCTGATGAAGAACAGCATTTCATTTTTGAATTGATTGAACGCCGTCATGACGAAGCTTCTACCATTTTCTGTACCCAGTACAAGAAAGAGGATTGGCACAGCCGTCTTGGTGGTGGAGTCCATGCAGATGCAATTCTTGACCGTATAGTTCACAATGCAATCTTTGTTGAAACTGGTTCAATGAACATGCGTGAATTCTGTGCAAAAATGCATAAATAATTTTTGGTGCTCTACTAAATATTAGTGGTGCTCCCCGCATGAATTGCTGTTGTTCAAATTTGAATTTGGCGGTACTTTTCATGCGGAATAATCAACTTTATTATAACAGAT
>JAZUJH010000140.1:0-21887 GCA_045642665.1 Treponema sp. | reverse complement strand
CTCAGCGTTATTTCCGTTCTTTATTGCTCTCTGCCCGTCAGCTCCGTACAGGAAGTCAAGATATTTATTCCCGTCAGAGAAGTGGGTCATGAGATTTCTTTCGTTCCATGCGTACTTCCTTGAAGATACCTTTCCGGAATTCTGTTCATTCTCCTTTTCAGCATTATAGTGACCTACGGCATAGTTCATTCCGAACAGCTCTCCGGCACGGGAATTCTCATCCTGCACTGAGCCTACGCTGCCGAGACTTTCTACCTTAACTTCAAGTCCGTCTTCACCGAACGGAGCCTCCCTTTCTTCAAGTATGTTTCCGGACTCGTCATACCTGTAATATCTTGTGCCGATTCTCTTTGCCCTGTGAACAAAATTCTCGTCATACTCATAGTCCAGCGTATAGTTCAGGTCATCCTCAAGAACTTCACTTTCACTTGAAGTCTTGGACGTCATATTGCAGAGACCGTCATCAGAGAATGAGAATTCCTGTACATATGTTGCATCAAACAGTCCCAGACCGTGCATTGATTCCGGAACAGTGTTAACGGCATGGCCCGATACTTTTGTAAGCTGGTAAAGTCCGTCGTAGGTATACACCTGTGATGTCTTCCATCCGTCACATATATCCGTCTTTGCTACAGGATTTCCTACACCGTCAAACTTGTAGCTTATATCCTGTATCTTACTAAAACCAGACAATGTTTCTACATTTGAAAGCCATCTTCTTGCAGCATTATATCTGTAGAACGTTTCAACACCGTTCCCGTACTTTATGTAGTTTCTCTGGCCGAATTCATCATAGAGAATGCTTTCAACATAAACGGATTCTTTGACGCCGCTCTTCTCACCTTTAACGCTGCATACATTTCCGCCCGCATCATAGCCGTACACAATCTTCTCGCCGTCCGGATACTTTATCCATTCCATCTGGCCAAGATAGTTGGAGCGGTATTCAGTCACGGCGCTTATGTCGTTGCTGCCCCTTGAATTCCAGTTCGCACAGATTGTGCGTATCTCCTTTGTAGTTTCACCCAGGTCTCCGTACTCATATTCAGTTTCACCGGTCTCGTCCGTAACCTTCACAAGCTTTCCCTTTGTGCCGGCCTCATCGCTGTAGACGTATTCAGTGTCATAGCTGTCAGGATAGTCAACTTTCACAAGGCGTGCAAAGTCGTCGTACTCATAGCTTATTGCCTTTCCCCTTGCGGAGAGAGCCGATGTGGAGCTTCTTACCATGAGTCCCCTGCCATCATATACCCATGTATCCTTTCCGGAATCCCTGGACTCAAGGCTCAGCTTTCTTCCGAGAAGGTCATACTCAACGGTTACAGGATTATCCTTTGCATCCCATGCCTTGACCATCTGTCCCAGTGCATCATATTTGTATGTTGCCCATGTCCGAGTCGTTCTTTCCTTTTTGCTGGAAATACAATCAATTGTATCAGCGGCGGTTCCACTGACACAATTGATTTCTGCACCAGTTTCTGTTGCTCCTGTTCTTTCGCTTCGCACGACATTGCCAAGAACATCACTCTCACTCTCGGAACTGTTGCCCAGAGGGTCAACGGTCCTTGTAATCCGGTGCCCGTTCCTGATGCTGTACTCGCTCTCCGTGAAGCATTCACCAAGTTCAGCGTCATTTGGATACGTTGTCCTTACGGTACGGTCAAGCACGTCATATTCAACAGACGTAAAGAGTGTGGCATTAATATTTTTTTCCAGATTCTTAATTGAAGACAGAAGATCTGTTCGTTCTCCATTTACGAAGTAGTTCTGGTACTGCTTCACACATCTTCCCTTGTAGTCATATTCAGCGAAGCCTGAGACGTTCCATCCGGTTTTTCCTTTCGCACCATTAGCACTGTCATCAACTTTATTATAGATGCCCTGCTTTGCAACAAGAACAGTACGTCCCATTGCGTCGGCGACGGTTGCAGTTTCCATCACTTCCTTATTACTCTTGTCAAACGAAATCTTGTTCTTCGTGAATGCATACCAGAGTCCCGATGCCTCTCCCTTTTCATCGTTAAGAAGATCAGGGGTATGATATTCGTACTCAGCACATGCAATTCCCTTCTCATCGTCATACGGAGAGAAGATTTTTGTAGGTCTTCCCTGGCTGTCATATTCATAGAAAAAGGTTTTGTCATTTATGTCCGTCTCTTTCAGTTTCTGTCCGAGGGAATAGTTATATTCAGCCGTAGAAATATATTCAGTACCTCCGCTGCTCTTCTTCATCACCTTCGTGTTGTATGCATTGTTGTCCTCATCATATTCATACTCAAGTCCTATTTTACCCGGAAGGGTTACAGTTTTCATGTTCCCGTAGTCATCATAAGTATATCCGTATGAAAGAAAATCATTCTCATCCCAGAACTGGTTGAGCTTAATAAGTTCACCCTCATCATTATATTCTCCGGTCCTTTTCCTGAGAAGGGTTTCCTTTTCATCAAAAACCTCCATGAGGACGGGGCTGCTTACGATGTAGTCCTCCCCTGAATCCCTTTTATCATATCCGACCTTAAGGGTACGCAGAAGTTCCCCGGAGAAATTTTTGTTCCACTTGATTTCCGCTGCGGCATATTCATTGAGCCCGGTCACATTACCGTACTCGTCATAGCTGTAGAGAGTTCCGTGAGAAATCTTCTGGTTTTTGTCCGTCATGTCGTATGAAACAGAAACCTCAGCATAAGGCAGTATGCTGTCATTGTGTTTGGAGCTGTCAAATTCTCCGAGAAGAATAGTCTCTCTGTGCTGAAGTTCCCTGCCGTCTTCTCCGTACACAGTTGAGCTCTTTTCGGTTCCCTTCGAGAAGTATTCGCTGTTGTTGAACAGTGTCCTGACATGGTTACGGTCAGCTGCATTCCCGTTCACGAAGCGTTCGTCAACAGAAGAGAATCCGTAGAATTCCTTTTCGAGTCTGTCATATTTTCCGTCCCTGTATTCAAACTCCTTGACAATGCTATGGCATCCAGGAAGCTTAAGACCTTCTGTTCCGTCATGAACTGTCACAGTGTTGAGTACATACTTTCCTGTAGGCATGTCAACTGTTGAAGACATGTACCTGTAACCTATATCCCACTCGGCACCGTTGGAACACTTCACGGACTTGAGGAGTCCCGCCCCGTTATCGCCCATGAGGTTTCGCTTTACATAGAGCCCGGCTCCGGGAACACGGAGAACCTGGTCCACGTATCCGTCACCGTCAATGTCAGTGAACTTGGATGAAGCCCCTGTAAGTGATGCGCTTGCATTTAAGCCGCTGCCTACGTTTGCCGTGATGTTTAATTGTAATCCCCAGAATATTGGGAAACTTACATTTCCATTAAAACCTAGGGACCCTCCATAACCAAGGCTTGCTGTGGATGAATATTCAAGACATTCATTCAGATCAGAAACATCTGTCACTCCTCCGATCCAGTCAGAAATAACCTGTGAAAGAGAAAAATCTCCTATCACAATGTCCTTAAGGTTCTCAAAATTAAGTTTGCCGTCAACATTCTTCTTAAGATTTTCTTTATCCTCATAGCTGATACTCCAGTCAGGTAACTTGAATTCCTGTTCACTGCCGAACTTGTTACCCAGATTGTAGGCTACCCTGTAACAAACATCCTTTTCCACAACCGCTGGTGCTGTCTCTGTTGCCGGCGAAATTTCTGTTTCAGTGACAACGCACTTCAGCATGTCAGCAAGCCCGTCACCGTTGATGTCAAGGTACATGAGCATATTGGAGTTGCTGCTTGAAGATTTATTCAGGCTTCCGTTGGCAGAAATACCTGTAGTCAAACTATCTGAAAACTGTCCTCCGCCTCCGAAATTTGTATTTCCCCCTGAACTTAGACTCTTTGATTCAGAAATATTGCCGACAGAATAGCTTAGTCCTTCCTTCTTAAAATCGTCTCCGTAATTGTATTTGATACCGGACTCACTGACATAATCCGGAAGACCATCACCGTTGAGATCCAGGAACCCCTTCACAGTATTGCTTGTTCCGTCAGTCCATGAGCCGCCTGTTCCAAAGTTACCCGAAGAACTCCTAAGCTTTCCGGAAGAAGAAATATTAAACTTGGCACCTCCGTATGGACTTACACCTAAGCTTGTTACGTTCGTCTTTGAGACAGTTTCATTGAGATGCCCTCCCAAAGAAATAGTACTGCCTTTTTCTTCAAAACTGATTCTGCCGTTCGTCTCATTTATGAATCCGTAATGGCATTCAGCATTTCCGTCATCACTTCCTGATGAAACAAAATCCGGAATACCGTCCCCGTTGATGTCCATGAAGTTCTGCTTCATCCATGAAGTAGTATTGCTTTCCCCTGTAGCAAAATTCAGACCTGCTGAATAAGACTTTGTTGGAATTGTCCGGCCGCCATCGTCTTTAAGCTTTGAATCAGATATTCCAAGTCCAAAAGAAGGTCCAGCACTCCAGTCATCACCATCATTATCGTTGAAACTCTTTCTCAATGACGGCATTCCGTTCATGGCTACGCCTTTAGGGTTAACAAGCTTAAAATACTGAAGCCCTCCCAGTCTTGAAACGTGTATCCTGTCCCCCTTGATGAAAGGTGTATATGATACCTGAACATTTTTTCTTTCTCTTTCTCCGGAAGAATTCCAGCCGATGCAGGACAATACATCAAAGCTTATCGGACCGTGAATCATACCATCTTTCTTTTCTTCCTCAAGAAATTTTATTTCTTCCCCGGATATTTCTCTAGAATTTTCCCCCTCAACAATCAACTTATCAAGGTTCTTTATGTCTGCCTTGACAGGCAAAATCCATTTGACCTCATTCCGTCTGCCAGAATCCTTCAGAGGATTTCCACTGGCAGACAGTTCGGAAGAATTTTCTTTTACTGAAGCAACTTTGGAAGCGGCCTTATCTTTTAATTCATTCCTATTTTTGTTGAAATCCCTGGCCTTCTCCTTTGTAATATCGTATTCCTTTACAAGAGCTTCATCCAGCTTTGCAAGCTCATCCAATGACAATAATGCAGGATCAAAACCGCCTTCACTTTTAGCATCCCCTTTGACATTGCCTTTCCATATTCCATAGAACCAGTTGTGGTATCCGCCGTAGAGAATATTATTCGTCAAATAAGATTCATCTAATCCATCCGATGAATCTTCTGCAGAAAAATCTCTTGCAGAATCGAACGAAAGTATTAGGCTTGAGCCGAAGGCATCAGCTGACTCAGCAGGCTTCTTCTTGTTCACTATTCCGTTATCTTCAAGAGATGCCATCTCAACCTTTTTATCGTCAAGAGCATACAGGCTGTCCGCCTTATACCGGATACAAATCCTTACAGAAGAGAAACGGGCATTATCAATTTCCTTAAAGAATTTATCAAGACAGATCTTTACTTCCAGCCCTGCCTTTTCTTCTCCGAGCTTACTTATTTCTTCTCCGAGCTTACTTATTTCTTCGGGAAGATCGGCCAGTCCGTTGTTCAGATAAGCAATCTTTTCAGCAATATCATCGCCTGTCAGCTCCTTCAGTTTTTCCATGTCAGGATCCTGATCTTTTTCAAGACTGTCTATGTATTTCTTTATTTCCTGATATTCATCCAGCGTTTCTTTCTTTCCGCTTATTTCGGACTTCTTCTTACTAATTTCATTTACATATTTCTCGATAGAGTGATACTTATAATTAGCATAGTTATACTTAGACTTGGACTCCTCTTTCAGCTTATAATATCCCTTGCCCTTCTCGTCAAAATACGTCTTTATATCTTCATCATTGTTTCCAGGTTTCTTCTTATCATTGTATGCCTCAAATTCCTTTTCGAATACATATTCCTCCGGACCTGATTCCTTTTTCCCGAATGAATATGCGACAGTATATTTCTCTTCATCAAAAACGTAGCTTCCTTCAACAGAAGAAATGTTATCTTTCTCAAAAGAACCGTCCGCACTGCGGATTACTTTCTTTTTACCGTCTGAAGAATCTCCGTAATAGAGAGACTTTCCCAAATAGTTTCCCAGATATACATTGCCGTCTTCAACAGTTCCTGTTCCACCGGACGTTCTTTCGCTAATAAGGAACTCCTTTTCAGAAGCATAGCTCAAACCATTCTCCCCAAATTCCGGAACCATACCGTAAACCTTATAAATGTCAAGAGAACTGTTCTTTATATCCAGAGCATTATATACAGCTGCCAGACCCTCAAAACTGTATTCCTCTTCGGAATACTTTACGTCAGCAACATTCTTGTCAAAGAAGAAAACATCTTTGTAAATGTCATAAATATAGTATCCCTTTCCTTCATCCGGCAATTCCTTGTACGCAGCTTTATTTATTACTGCAGGAATAAATCTGTTTTCCCTTACCAGATTGTTGAGTGCGTCATGATTTTTTTTGTAGTCAAAAATTCTTTCCGGATTTATTTTATAAGTCGTTGAGTTGTCGTCATTACCAATGGAATCATAGAGCGAACCGAATTTTTTATTATATTCGGTCATTGCCTCAAAAAGATTCTTCGCATTTTCATATGTTTTTATAGCTTCCTGCTGCTCTTCATCTCGTCCGCTTTTACATTTGCTTTTAAGCTCATTCAAATAATGTACCGACTGTATTGTATACTCTTCCTTTTCCGGAACAAAAAGAGGAAGATGTCTTGTGCTGAAAACATTTATGCTGTCATAAGAAATTTTGATGTTCCAATTAACGTCATTATTGTTTTCATCTTCAGTTGAAACTCTTTCATGTATAAAGAATATTTCATCTCCGTCTGAAACTTCCTTTCCAACAGAATTCTTCAATGTGCTTTTATTAGCAACAGTATTTTCTACGGGTGTCTTGCTGTTGCCAAAATAAATATATGCCATTACATTATCAGATGAATCAGGCGTAATTGTATTATCAATTCTTAAGTTACCCCTGTAAGGACTTCGCCACATTTTAAACGGGGTCTGCTTATAATACATGTCCTCATATTCTTTCTTCCTGGTAGCAGAAATCTCTAGAGTAACATCAGTAATTCTGAGATCATAAAAGTCTGTTTTCTCGAACCTAAGATCACCTGTATTCCTGAACCAATAGTCTTTGCCAGCTTCAACAATATCAACTAGCCCGTCCCTGTTCATATCTGTGAACGTACATTTAAGACTGGTATCACCGTAGGTCCATGTTTTATTGAATACCACACCAGCATCAAGGTTTGCACCTCCATCTTTTTCTTCAGTTTCCCCTTTAAAGCCTAATCCTCCGTACACATTAAGACTATTCGAATGAGATTTTCCTTCCTCCTCTTCCAGTGCATAAGAAAATGATGAACCATTAAATATTATTTCCTTAGACTCCGTGTCAAATCCGTTACCATTATTGAGTCTTACATAAAGTGAATTGCCCTTCTGGGTTACAGAATCTGCCTTACCGTCCCCGTTTATGTCAACAAGTACGGAGGATGCATAACTGTCACTATCAGAAGAAGAAAAATTTCCGCCGGCAGTAGTACGAATATCCCAAAATGATTTTCCTACTCCCAAACCTCCACCAAAATTTCCGGAACCTCCGGATGATGTGGAGTTATTTACGAACAGAGGTATGTTTTCTGTACCCTCAACCTTTGTCTGCTCGCCGAAGTACACGTACTCACCGTCCTCCTTGCCCAGGTCATTGTATTCAAACTCGTATGCCCAGTCACGGTTCAAGTTATCACCTGCACTGAACATCTCTATTTTCTTGAGATATGAGACCATTGAGGAATTATACAGCTCGTTCTCATCAGCGTATGTGAACTTCATCATCTTAAGGAAGTTATCCGTGCCGCCGGAATCTGCAGCATCGCCGTAATAGCTTGAGATGGAACTGAGACGCCTTTTTGATTCCGAAAGGAATTTTCCCCTCGCATCAGTTCTCACGTCCTTTCTGTTTGAGTCATAAAAGAATTTTATTCTCCAGTTTCCTTCCTCACTTTTCTTTGAGTTGCCGGTATAGGATACAGTCTTCAGGTAAACATTGTTACCGTCATTCTCGTAGCTGTAGTTCACGGAATTTCCACGGCGGTCAGCAGTCTGCGTCATGTGCCAGCTGAACTTTCCCTTAAGATTTTTGCCGTCCCCGGCATCAACCCGGGTTCCGTTCCAGCTGCCCTCATCCTTACCGTAGAAACTCTTCACTCCGTTCTTTGCCATGACCACCCAGTAGTCGTAATTGGAGATTCCATCCCCCCTGTAAGCAAAGATCTTCTCATGGCTTCCCTTTATCTTCGTCTCATATACATCATATTTTTCGTTTGATCTGCCAGCATTCTTTTCAAGGAGCCTTCCGTTATACATGTAACGGTCATTGCCGTCATAATTCGGAAGCCCGAACCTTGTGTCAGTAGTGATCGCCCCGCCGCAGCTCATGTAGAAGCCCTTCCCGAGAAGCCCGGAAGAACCGTCACTTGAGTAGGAAACCGAAACAGAAGGAACCATCCCTCTTCTTCCGCCGGTCACAGGAAATTCAAGGCTGAACGATACGTCACCTCCAGAAGACTTCTCAAACCCCCTGAGGCCTGCAAGACCTGCCGCCGGGTTCACCGCCTCAAGGTCCTTTATGGAATTCAGGTTCGACTCAAGGGGAGATGCGTTCTCCGGAAGAGCAAGAGTTGCATTGATCATGTCCGTGAAATGTGTTGTCTCGGAAATGATCACACAGTTCTTCGTGTCTATGCCCACACGGGAAAGCCTGGTCCAGCACTTCTCATCCGTGTCATAGAAATATGTTGCAAGTGTCCTGAGCTTTGCAGGACTGCTGTTGAGTTCAGGATTGTATGGCATGTAAATCTTTGCGGCCCTTGCAAACTGTGTGCCGTGAGGCAGAAAGCGGTAGCCCCTGGCCCTGCCGGTAGCATTGGTAATTTCATCCCCCACATGCTCCGTACCTTCAAGGGTTAATATCTGTATCTCCCTTTCACCGTCAAGTGCTCCTGAAGGAATCTCGATTCTTATTTCATCAAGCCCCACTGTTCCGCCTTCCGGTCCTATCATTGCTGATGCAACCAGCATACCCTCCTGCGCACCATTATCCGATGCAGCATAGGATGCTGCGGATGCCGCACGTGGCATTATTCTTTCGCTCTCAATCTTCCTGTTCTCAACCGACTGCGCGAAAAGTGCAACCGGGCTGGAAGCTATCATGTATACGCTGAGCATTACAGAGCCCAGCACAGTATTTCTTTTATCTCTTTCCATAATTCTTATTACCGTTCATCTTTTTCAAAATTATTTCTGAAAGTTTTTTTTAGGATACCCTTCATTCTTCAACAAGTTTCTCGTATTCGACTTCCAGCCACGACCTTACAAAATTTTCAGTCGGTGATACTGTAGCCACATAGCCGTAACGTCCTCCCCTTAAACCGGATGCGCTGCTGTCATAAATGTCTTCCTTCGCGTCTGAGCCGTTGAAGCTTATCTCATACTTACCTTCCGCGGATACCTTCCGCACGGATACGGTGTTCTCAATCCCGATTCCTCTCTTCAGGTCCCCGGACGGGCCCATCGGTTTATACTCAATGTATTTTCCGTTCCTGATCTTACCGGCACCCCAGAATCCGTTCGCATTGATCAGAATACACAGCATGCTTTTTCCTGCCTCATCGGCACCAATAAGAATGCCGTAACTGTATTCAGCGTCACCTGACTTCTTGCAGAGACGGAAGTTCATATTGTCTTCGGCACTTTTGTCCATGAGGAACCACAGGGTGTAGCCCTTCGCGGAAAGATAGGATTCCTTGTTGGTCCTTATCGTGAAAACATTTTTATCTTCATCATAGCTGTAGCTGTCCTTGCTTATGGCAGGGGTCCCGAATGCAGGAACCGCGGGAGGCGGATACAACCCCATCTGGCTGCACCCTGACAGGATTGCAGAGGCGAATGCTGTAGCCGCACATAAAATTTTAGCAGAAATCTTTATCTTCATATTCCCGGCCCTATTTATCCTTCATTGTGAGCGTATAAATCAGAATACCATCTTGCTGTTTCCGGACCTCCTCGCTTATGGGAGTAATGCGAATGTAAGCTCTTTTGAGCCGTCCATCGTCATTTGACAGACAGATATCATCCTTGCTGATCTTAGAAGACTCTTTGTCAAGTCCCGGAATACAATAATTTAAGGCTGCCGTACCAGCATTATTATCATTATTATACTCTATCTCCAGTGTGCAGTTTTTTATACCTGCGGGCATATCAACATAATACCAGTCCGCATTCTCGAGAACATATTCGTCCCCAAATTTATAACTGTACAAGCAGGATGTTCTCCTGTAGATAAGCTCACATGCTGTCTCCATTGAATCATTCTTTTCCAGATACTCAGGATTCGAAGGGGCATAGACCCCGTGTCCAAGTTTTGTTCCCTCAAAGGTCTTGTTGCCGCGGACCTTGTCTAACCTGTAGACATACTTGCTTACTACGGCACCTTCCCTTACCTTTTCATCCCTGTACTCGCATCCGGTGCCGGAATAGACTACCTCATAGCTTGCAGGCTCATTCCACTTGCCATCATCGGTACGAAGAAGAACATACCTGTCGCAGGCAGGATCCTCCTCCCACCTCAAAGTGATGTACTCTCCCTTAAGGCATTCAACATCAAGTATGCAGTCAGACGGATCATCCGTTGTGCGGCTGAATGCATCAAACACATTGTCACTGCACGATGACATGAAAACTGTCATTGCCGCGCACAGCAGAGCGAATGCATAACGAAATCTATTTGCGTTCATCTTATTTTACTTCCTTCTCAAAACAATTTAATGATATGCCTGCAAGCACGCTGAGCTCAAAAGGTTTATCCCTTCCGAAGAACATGTCACCCTTCATCTCCGCGTTGAATGTAATCAATTTCCCGCATCTGTAGTTATATCCGGCACTGACACCTATTCCGAAGTCGTTCTGCATTATCACTTCCGGCTCAAGATATTTCTGCAGGATGTAAAGCACGTTCATCTCATACACGGGCGAAACTCCCAGAAAAAGATAACTGTTTTTTGCCACCTCGAAATTCACTTTAAGCGGAATGCTAAAGTCCCCCGAGAAAAGGTGTCCCGGATAGTACTGTTCATCTCCGGTCGAATACCTGAAATCAACCAGCATGCCGGTCGAGAAAAAAATCTCCTTGTTATTCACAAAGGTCCCCATGAACGGAGGCTTAATTTCAAGTCCTGTTTCCGCACAGAAAATTCCATTGAAATGAGAGTCCCAGTCCTCCTGCAGAAAAACAAATCCGCCCGCATTGACAGGTACCGAAAGCCTCATCATGACGCTCTCTTTCTTGAAATACTCGCCCTCTATCCTCAGCTCATTGCAGAAAAATTGTACAAGATGCTCGGCGCATACATCCGAAAGCCTTTCAACCTCGTCCATGGAATCCTGTGAATAAAAAATCTTTGAGACCCTGCTTCTTCCGCAATCAAAGAGACGTGCCTCAAGGGACAGGGAACGGTCATTCTCCGTAACGAATCCGAACACAATAAAATCACAGTCACTGTTCTTCGAATATTTCAGTGCCTCGTAATTGGAAACTATGACATCATCTCCGGTTGACTCAAATTCCAGCAGGCCGTCAAAATAACTTTTCTTGAGCCCCTTAAGGAAATAAGAGGAAACTTCCTCCTGCCTGGAATTCTTTCCGGATTCATCCGTAACAATGAAACCAGAAACCTTCACCTTCACGTCCGCTGCGCAGACTGCCACCGCTGCTGCAGCTGCAATAACTGTCGCAACAAAAAACTTCTTACATGCTTTCATTTTCTATATACTCCAGTACTTCATCCAAAAGTTTATTTCTGTATCCCCTCTCCCTTATGCTCTTCAGGTTCATGCTTATCTCCGCATAGTTCCTTGACGCGTTCGGATTCATCTTGAACAGCGAATAATACTGCATGAAAATAAAATTGAAATCATTCGCATAGTAGTCCCTTATTGCGGAACATGTCCGGCTGCATTCCTTGTACTGCTTCTGGTCCAGATATTTTTCCGCAAGCTTCTTCTGTTCCACAACATATCCGGGTACAGCATCATCCGGTACCGAAATTTCATTGACCTTCTTCTCAATGGCCTGTGACTTCGTGTTCACAATTGACAGCTTATGCTCTATCTCTGAAAGACGTCTGCCTATGCCGTCAATATCATCAGCCAGATTCATATATTGTGATTCGACAGCCGACCTTCCCTGCCCATAAAAATTTTTCATGGACATAACATTTTCCTTGCTCATATCATTCATTCTGCCTGCAAGCTCATCACCCTTCTCGGCAACCATCTCACGGATACCTTCCAGCTCTAACCGGTTCCTGCAAATCTCAGACCGAAGCATGAATCCGGACACAAGGTTTCCGGCAAGCATCAAAAAAACGGCAGCCCGTAGTATGACTTTCCTAATTTCCATTCAGTTTCTCCCCAAGTGCCTTGACATATATATCAAAATTTCCTTCGCTCATCCCGGACAAAACCTCCCGAGCCTCATCGCTCCGATTCATCTTCTGCAGTATTACAGCCTTCATGTATCCGTAATCCTTCCTGCCGGGCTGAAGTTCAATTGCATGCTCTATGTTTTCCAGGGCCCTGCCATACATCTTCTCGCCCATAAATTTTTCAGCCTCACTGAAATACTGCTCAGAGTTTCCCGTCCTGAAATATGCAATGCCCAGAGGATTATACCTGATGCTGCCCAAGACAGTTCTGTAGAAAGGCTTCTCAATTCGTATCTCCATTTCCGGGGACTGAAGACTGCTGCCTTCTACGACGAACCTCCCCTGCGAATCAGTCTCATACATCATCTCCCCGTTTACATAGACGGATGCATACTGAACAGGTTTTCCGTCCATATCATACACCATGGCATACATAACCGACCCGCTGAAAGAATCTGAACCGACAGTTCCGCCGGTACTTGCACATGAGCCCAGAAAAAACAGGCAGAACATTATGCATGTAAAAAAACTATTCCCCAATCTGTATAATTTCATTCGTAGTCCTGTCCTTAACAATCCTGATGCTCCTTCCCTGGGCATCAACTACAGTACCTATGACCGTATAATTTTTTTCAGAATATACAGGCCTCCTTATAACCTCAACCTTCGGTTCCTCAATGACTGGGGGCATGGTTTCTGGCGAAGGAACCTTGACCTCTTCATGAACCACAGGCAAAGCCCTGACAGGTCTTGGTCGCTCTGCAGTTTTCTCGAAGACATCCCCAAGATTATCTTCCGCAGCTGCAACCGATTTTTCCTTTCCTCTTTCAAAGCCTTCCTCAATTCCTGAGTCAACTTTGAAAACAGCTGTCAGCACATTATTGGAAGTACTTATATTCATGTAATGCACAGAATATTTTTCAGAAATATCCCTGACAAATGCAAGAACATTTCCTTCCTTTCCGGAAAACGAAAAATCAATGAAAACTTTTCCTTCTCCGGCCGATGTCTGCATAAACAAAAAACTGCATCCCCTGAAACCTGAGTCATCCAGGATATCTCCCAGAGTTTCTCCAACAGATTTTCTTTCCGACCTCACCTTCTCGTGAAAGGCAACCTGGGATTCATAAAATGCAATCTCCTCTTCGATTCCCGAAAAATTTTTAGATTCCTCCGCGAGTGAAAAATTTCCGGTAACCGTAAAGACCCATCTATTTTTTTCAGGTCTGCTCCTCACGAGCTTTATCCCGTAAAACGAATCCGATTTCTCGAAGCGGCTGTAAATATCCGCAACATTATCTCCCGCCGCATCCAGGGTAAAGCTTCTTCCGTCCATGCTAACAGAAGCAATACCGCCCCTGCCTGCACAGGAAGAAATACTCTGCAGAATCCTGTACGGAGAAATTCTCCTGTCCGCCGTGATTGCAAGATATTCCTTTCTAAGTCTCTCACAGTTTTCCCTGAGAAGTTTCTCCTGCCTCTGCTTCTGGGCCATCATCTTCTCATTCACCTGAATCCGGTCATATCTTGCAATCTCATTCCTTTTCTTGACTGTCTCCGCCATAATCACGGCGGCCGCAACCAGAAGAATGAGAAGTACACAAACTTCAACAGCAGTCTTCCTTCCGCCTCCGAGTCTTCTGTCAGGCCTATAATATTTTATCCTGCTTCCCGTTCCAGCAAATCTTTCAGCCGACGCAGAAGAAATTCCTGCAGGCAGATAAACCACATCCGCAAGGTCCCCGTCCGGAACAATGCTACGGGAAACAAGATGACCTTTATCAAAAACACATTTCTCGGAGCTCATGCCAGAAGAAAAAATGACCGCCCCAGAAAAGCCCCTGCATCTGTCCATAAGGAACATGACTGGAAACTCTTCAGCATCTTCATCCGGAGAACTCTTCCTGACTGCAACAATCTTCTGTCCGGCAAACTTCTTTGCAAGAACCTGGCTTTCATCGAAACGGTGCGGATAAATTTTCTGAAGTTCCCTGTTCACATCAGATTTTCTGTCCATGATGAACACAGAATAATCTGAACTTTCACAGAACATCCAAATACCTCTCAATCACCTTATATTCCTTTATCCTATTTCCGACCTCGTTCTCCGGAAGGGCACAGATGATTGCCCTTGCACGGAATCTGTCTTCGTAAATAAAATCCGCGCACCAGAAATTTGTTTTCACCCCAATAACCTTACGAAGTTCGGAATCATCCTTAAGCTTCAGCCTTTCCGCAAGGTCCTCGTCATCCGGAACATCACATCCGTCAACGGCACTGAAAAACGAGCGCCGGACGTCCTCCTTCACTCCGTAAACCTCAAGCAGCGCATCAAGTACATCCCGGTCTGCAAAATATATGTTCAGTGCAGCCAAAGAATTTTTTACGGGAAACTCATATAAATTTGAGTCCACAGCCCCGGTGCTCACCCACCCGTAAGATTTTCCAGAACTTTTCTCCAAAAAAATTTTTCCTGCGCACTTCTTCAGCACACTTCCGGGAACGTTGTCCGGCTGAAGCACAGAAGACACATCACTGAGGGACATCCCGTATCCGGCATACTTTTCTTCTACTTCCCGCAGAGCCCTGCTTCTTCCATTGTCCGCGGCCGTAATGACTTTTCCGTTCATTTCACTGCAGACATCATCTATCACGGCATCAATTTCCTGTCGCACCAGGAACCTGTGTTCCAATGACGACTCATATCTGTACAGGGCGAAGGAAAACATTCCCAGGGAAACACAGAACAGTGCAATGACTGCCGAAAGAACTATGCTTCTCACAGAATCCCTACCCCCGAAAAAAGTTCAGCCGCATTATAGACCCGGTCCAGGTCCTTCACCTCATAATAAACATCCAGCCCGACGACCTTCCTGTCAGCGGAATAAAGCTTCTCAACTTTTCTTACCTCTATTCCGTCAGAAAAATCCTGCATACATATTTCAGATATCAGTTTCTCCACAGCATGAGCGTTGTTTTCTTTGTAATCAAGAACAGTGCTTCCTACCATGCCTCGTATGCGGGAATCCGTTTTCAGCACAAGTATTCCTGTCTCCATGTTCGATACATACCTTCCGTAATGCCTCATGACCGAATAACAGAGCATTGTAGCTCCCGCCGAAAGCAGAGCAAAAAAGAGTACAGAAAAAAGTGACTCCACAAATGAAAATCCCTCACCGGACTTCCATAACTTTCGCACAGACATAAGCATTCTGCTCTTCAACCAGTTCATTCACCCTCTCCACAGATTTTTCCCCGAACCTTACAATACTTAAGTAACATTCAGCTGCAACACAGACTACTACCAGAATTCCCAGCAGCTCCACGAGCGTTTCCAGAAATGAGAAGCCCTCATCATTCCCATGACGTAATATCCGCATTCTCATTTTCACCGCCCTCAGAACCGTCCGCACCCAGACATCTTATGCCGTAAGGACTTCCGTCCGGTCCCGGAATCAGATACTCATACGCATTTCCCCACGGATCCTTTGGAGGATTCCTGAAAAGATATGGCCCGTTCCACGATTCCGGTGCAGTCTCAGGTTTTTTCCTCAAGGCAGCTAGCCCCTCATCTTCTGCTGGATATCTTCCGCAGTCAATGAAGAATGCCTCAACTGCAAGAGTGAACGAATCTATCTGGCTTGCAGCCGCAGCAATCCTTGCCTTCGAAAGATTACTCACGGCCATGAACCCTACCGTCGCAGTAAGGATAAGGATAACCGCAATAACAATAAGGGTCTCAAGAAAAGTCCACCCGTCCTCGTTACGGAAATCTATCTCACCTCTTCTGGTCATACTAAACATTACCTATACCTCCCAGCGCCCTGAACACGGGCACAACAAAGCTGAACACGAACGACATAAGAAACATGCCGGCACCTAAAATAAACGCAGGCTCGAGAGCCCCCGCAAGCAGATTGAAATGGAATTCATTTTCTTTTCTGTAATATTCATACAGACCTCCAAACATTTCGCTGCTTCTTCCCGTCTTCTCACCGATAGTGCCCCAGGACCTAAGTATGTCCGGGACCCAAGAAAAACAGGACAGCGCCTTTGTAAAACTTTCACCGTTCTTTATCATCTTCAAAATAACTTTCATTTTTTCTTCGATATATATATTCCCGGCAGCTTCAACAGATTCCTCCATGCACTGCACAGGAGAAGATCCTTTCTCCGAAAGAATCTTCGCAACAAAAAAAACATTTGAAAGAGCAGACGCCACGGCAACTTTCCCGAGAAACGGAACACGTACCTTCACCCCATCAGAAAACTTCTTCACACTTCCAATAAATTTTCCCGACACAGATACAGTAACTGACACAACAGCGAGTGCTGCCAGCAGGAAAAAAAATAAGCCGAACCCTATGAAGGCTTTCCTTATTGACTTCTCCAGCTCCACATTTCCACCGCCGATTCCCGCAGCAATGACAGATATTCTCGGATATACATACGAAAATATGAACACAGAAACCAGCACCGTAAGCAGAACTATGAATGCAGGATAAATGCTAACCTGCAGGAGACGTTTCCTGTTCTCATCCTTCTTCTCAAGATAAACTGAAAGAAGCGAAAAAATTTCATCCGCAGAGCAGTTGCGCTCGCCTATCCTGATCATCGTGAGAAAGAAGAAATCCTTCACGTCACTTCCAGAAAAAGCATCCGAAAGACTTCTGCCCTTCCTCACATCAGAAAGAATTCCGGATGCGAAAATTCCAGTCTCGCCTTTCATCTTGGAACAAATGTCCAAACTCTCGGTCAGAGTAAGACCGGCTGCAAGCAATGACGAAACGTTCCTTGTAAATGAAAGAAGAACACTCCTATTCATCTTTCCAAACTCCTTCACGCTTCAGCTCAGAAACTGTGGTAACTCCCATGGAAACCTTTCTCAGGCCGTCAGCAAAAATGGTATCCACCTTTTCAAGCTGCACCTTCCCGCCGCGGCCCAGAACCTCACGTACGGAATCATCCACAGTCAGTATCTCAGAAACAACCGTCCTTCCCCTGAAGCCAGTGAACTTGCATTTCTCGCAGCCCCGTGATTCATAAATACAGGACAGCCCCTCACCAAAATAACGCTTGTATATGGCAGAAAGTTCCCTGGAAGCCTTAACCTTCTCGGCACAGTCCGGACATACGCACCTGACAAGTCTCTGCGCTCCGGCCGTCTTCAGAACAGAAGAAACAAGATATCCGTCAAGCCCCATGTTTGTAAGCCGGTCAAAAACACTGGCACTGCTTTCCGTATGCAGGGTGGACAAAATAAGATGACCTGTGAGAGCCGCCCTCAAAGCAAGCTCCGCTGTAACCGCATCACGAATTTCACCGACCATTATCACGTCCGGGTCCTGTCTGAGAACACGCCGCAAAACAGAATCAAAAGTCAGTCCTATTTCCTCGTTGACCTGAATCTGGCATACACCTTCAAGTTTCCTTTCAACAGGATCCTCAATTGTAATGACCTTAAGCCTCTCCCTGTCCAGCATCTGTATCATGGAATGAAGTGTCGTTGTCTTTCCGCTTCCTGTCGGACCTGTAAGAAGTATAATACCCTTCACAGATTCCAGAGAACGCTCAAGCTTATCCAAATTTTTTTCAGAAAATCCCAGCGAACCTAAAGAAACTTCCTCGCTGCTTCTCGAAAAAAGTCTCAGCACAACAGATTCCCCATACCGGACGGGCACTGAAGAGAAGCGCACGTCATAGGACTCGCCTTCAATCTTTATCTCTATCCTTCCATCCTGGGGAAGCCTTGACTCCATGACATTAATATCAGCCATAACCTTGAGCCTGTTCACAACCTGCACATACAAATCACGGCCCAGGGTTCTTACAATCTTCATGACACCGTCAATCCTGTAGCGAACGTTGACGGTGTCCTCATAGGGCTCAATATGTATATCAGATGAACTGACTCTCATTGATTCAAGGAAAATAGAATTTATAACATTGACAGCGGCCGCATCCGAAACATCATCCGCCCTGAAGTCATTGTCATCCCGGATTTCAGAAGACTCATTTCCGCTGCCCATAAATTTCCCGGCAAACTCAACGAATTCTGCGTCAGTTACCTTCACAAAATTTACTGGCCTTCCAAAAAAATATCCCTCAAGAAATTCCTTTCCCGTTTCAAAGGAACTTTCCTTCACAGCAACTTCAACGGAAGTCTCATCGGAAGAAAGGACAACGCACCCTGATGAAACTATAAATTCGTCAGTAAACTGGCCAGCAACATTCCTGTACGAAGAATTATTCCGCAACATATTTTTCATATATACTCCTGATGCGGTCCTCCTCATGAATTTCCGCCTGCACAGCCTTCTCAACATCGGGCACCAGATATATCACAAGCTCCGTCGAAGACTCACTCTCAGACTTCTTTTTGAACAGGTTCCCGAGTACAGGTATCCTTCCGAGGAACGGAACACGGGTTTCAGAAACATCCTGCTCCTGCTGCATGAGACCGCTTATTATTACAGGCTCACCGCTCTTCGTCCTGACAGTTGTCCTTACATTCTTCTGTGATGTGGACGGAATATTACTGCCCCCGGAATTTGTTGTCTGCTTTGAAATGTCCGCAGAAACTGTAACAGTTATCATGTCATCCCCGGAAACCCATCCATTTATTTTGAGGCCGAGACCCGTCGATATCTCCTTCACCACGGACGTCTTTGCACCTGATGAGTCGGATATCTCGTCACGATATCTAAAAATATTCTTGTTATCGAAAACTATGTCCTGTCCGGACAGCCCGTTCAGCGTTGTATCAGCAAGAACCTTTGCGCTGCCGTCAGAGAGCTTATGGCTCATGGAACCTGCAATCTTGAACCCCAGCTGTGAAATGACATCAAAATTAAGGCTTAAAAGTTTATCGAACCCGCCTTCAAGCAACAACGATGATGAATCGGCGGCCGCATTCGAGGCAACAAAATTTATACCTGACGACATGTCGGAGGTGTTCTGGTACTGGACCACCAGCAGCTTATAGATTATCTGGTCCTTAGGCTGATCAAGAACATCAAGTATTTTCTGGAACATCCCGAACTGATCCTCGCTTCCGGTAAAGAAAACTGAGTTGCTGTCATTCGTTACCGCAACAAGAGTCTTGTCAAAATCTGCCGGTAGATATTTCAGCAGCTCCTCGCTCTTTATATACTTCAGCCTCACGTTCTTCAGAGCCAGCTCAACATCAATGCCAGCAAGATAATCCTTTATGGAAGAAATATCATTGTCCGTGCCTGATATTATCAGAGAGTTCCCCTTCTTGTTCACCCTGACAAAATTGCTGCCCGTATATTCAGCCGGAAGAAGACCTGCTGCCGTCTGCGCGTCAAGAAACTTCATCTCGTATATATAAGTGCTCTTCACGATTCCGGAATAATCCTTCTGCACCCGCTCGAATATATAAAAAATTCCATCCCTGCATGAGTAATCAAAATTTGAAAGCCCGAGCACAAGGCTAAGGACTTCCTCAAATTCCTTGTCCTGGAAATTGATGTTCTCTATGTAAGGATTTGATTTCGCTATAAACGAATACTCCTTTCCTGCCTTGGAGAACAATGCCGTAAGAAAATTCGTCATCTGAATTCTCTGTGCGCTCACTGAATATTTCCCGTCCTTCTCGGAAACGGAATACCTGTATTCATTCCGGGACTTCGGCCTGTTCCCCGAATCCCTCATATAGAATCCGCCGTAGCTCTTCTCAACATACCATCCGTCAAACCTGCCGCACAGAAGCTCAAGTATGTTTTCCACGTCTGTATTGTTCATGCGGATCGTAATGTTCTGATTAGGAAGCCCTTCGCACATGATCGTGGAGCCCGTCTTCCTGGAAAGAAATTTTATGAACGTATTTGAATTAACGTCCTCGCATTCAACAGAAACTTTTCCATCCTCGAACAAAATTTTAATTCTGCTTGCGTACCATACATCATCCTTCTGCTCAAAAAAAATTCCGGCAGCGTCGGTCAGCTTACTGAGCGACCCATCAAAACTTTCATTCCTGAGGCTCAGGGACACATTGCCTGACACAGTCTCGTCCGGAATGATGCTCCTCTCAAAGACGGAGGATATGGCGAACAGAACGTCAACAGTCTTCTGGTTCCTGAAGTCCATGGAAATTTTTTCATCCTGAGCAAAAACGCCTGCAGAAAGAAACATGAGAAACAGCAGGACAGATATTTCCTTTGCAAAACAAAAGGCTTTCACAGAGCGACACATCTTAGGACTAACACTGCGAGAGCTCCGAAAGATAGAAACGAACCATAGGGAAGCTTACTGGATCCGGCTACATGAAGTTTGACCAGGGAGAATATAATTGCAAGGCCGGTCGAAAGAATTGATAGAAAAAGAAAATCGGCCAGACCGAAACAAAAAGAAAGACAGGCTGCGTACTTAACATCCCCGAACCCCATGCCGCCTCTGAATGTGTAGACGCAGTAAAACATAGCCGCAACAAGCAGCATGGAAAGGAGACTGTAAATCAGACAACTCCTGTTTGCCGTGAATGAAACAGCCAGGAGAGCTGCACATAAGAAATCAGGAATCCTGAATCTCAGGAAATCCCACAGGAGAACAGCAAATACAATCACTGAAACGGAAACAGCCTGCACCATTCCGGCAGACGAAATTCCGCTAGGACAATTTAAAATTATTTCACTCATTTTTTCATCAAAACCGCGCTTAATATATATTGTTTCACAGAAACAGTCAATATACTAAGTCCAGAAAATGGACAATGAATTTTCAGAATAACGAATCTGCAGTATCTTAGGACAAGGCAAATTCAACGGGAAGAAAAAAAATTATACACTGACAAGTTCAAATCGGATGTCGTCCGAGATGCATTGAGGGCAAGTGAAAAACAGGCTGAGACTGCCGTAAAGCATGACATTTCACCAGGCACGCTGAGCGAATTGATTCAGCTTTTCATCGACGGTAAGCCGGAGACAGAAGAAGAACTGAGAAAAAGTCCTGGAGAATTCGTGAGATTCTTCAGCAATGAACGGATTCATCAGGGACCGGATTATATAACTCCTGACGAAGCATACGAGAATGGATTGGCTGGTGCTTAGAGTGTGTGAACTCTTTTCTGTAAATTCAGCAGGCTGCGGTAAAAAAATTAGTGCGAATTACTCGCTTGCAGCTGACAGCTACTGTTTACACTTCGAATATAAAATACGATTTGATTTTTTTCAAGAGTCAAATGATTTAAGGACAACTTGCCCGTAAAAAGCAGGCTGTCTTTTTTTTATAATTAGTCGGGCAGACGGCCTTCGTACATAAAGCACATTTCACCGTAAGCCGGTCCCCAGCTATGAATTGGCTGAGTCCATTTTTTTGTAGCTTCGAATGTTGCCAAGAAAAATGCTCCTCTGGTAGTCGGTCTGAGGAAAAGCTGCTGCAATTGCCTCTTTGATTCCAGAAAGCCCGTCTGCACAGATAATCATAATGTCCTTCACGCCACGGTTTTTGAGCTCATTAAGCACATTCAGCCAA
>JAZUJH010000139.1:0-68305 GCA_045642665.1 Treponema sp. | reverse complement strand
CTGTCTTTGTTTATGATGACGTAATCCGTGCAGAAAATCTTGAAATATATCGTAAGGAAAGAAAAGTCATAAAAAACGGAACAGAAGTTCCACTTACTCCAAAAGAGTTTGACATTCTGTTTTTCCTTGCTTCCAACCGTGGCGAAGTTTTTACAAAAGAACAGATTTATTATGCGGTATGGAAGGAAGGATATTTTCTGGATGAAAGCAATATCATGGCATTCGTAAGAAAGCTTCGTAAAAAGATTGAAACAAATCCAGATGCCCCAGAATACATTCTTACAGTATGGGGAATTGGATATAAGTTTGTGGAATAAATTATAGTTTTCGCAACTTTGCGAACTTCTTCTTCAAAAGCCATTTCCCCACAGGCCGCCGTGCGTGACTGTGCAAGAGAGATAGACCGTCGATACGGGCTGGGGCCCTGCAACTAACGTTGATACGCAGTGTCAACTTTAGTGTGGTGCCATGAGCATTTCTCTTTCATGGTAAACTTACTTCAATTCCGGAGCATCTTAACATAATCATTGAAATCATGTTGTCCATGTTTCTGGAGTATAAACAATTCCAGGCTTTGCCAGCCGTTCAAGATGAGGTCCGCCGGGAACATACATCCATTCTGCAATTGTTATTTTTTCTTCAACGAATAATGATGGAAGGACAGATACGAAAGCATATGCTTCTGCCTGTGTTTTGCATCCTTTACAGACACGCTGATACATTTTGCCCGTAACAGGATCATTCCAGAAATAATACCATTTGGGAGTAGTCTTTTTGTTTGTTTTGATTGTTTTTTTGAAGATGTGATAATTTGAATCCATCTAAGCCTCCATAGTTTTTTTTGTTGTGCACTTAACATTTGCTTAACATTTTCAAAACCTATAGATTTGATAGATTTTGTAAATGCTTATAATATAAAAGTTTGACATTTATCCCGAAGTGCTAGAAACTATCTGGCCCCAAGATTTGAACCTGGGATTCAGGCTGTGATGCTTCTTGTATTTTAAGGTTGTAAATTCTGAATCCATGTTGTATACTATCAATAGAAACATAAAAGTAAGCGGGATTATCCTGTTCATTAAATTTTATCAGGAGATTTGAATGCGAACAAAGAATGTTGCATCTCTGGAAGGTGAAGAAAACGTTGACGCTATAAAGGAAATATGTAAGCTTCTTGCAGGGATAGATGACGAGGAGCTTATAGAAAGTTTCTTTAACTGCCTGTTCACTTCCGCAGAGCTTAAGGATTTTGCGAACAGATGGCATCTTGTCAAGGAACTTGATGCAGGTACCACCCAGCGTGAGATTGCAAGGAAGTATGGTATGTCCCTCTGCAATATTACAAGAGGTTCCAAGGAACTTAAAAAGGAAGACTCCGCGTTCAGGAGCATGCTCAGGATTCTGAATGAAACTGAATAGTTTTCAGCAGAGGAAATGGCTTTTGCAGTTTGTCTTCTGTTCCGGGTAAACAAAAAATCACTGGAGTGTTTTTATGCTCCGGTGATTTTTTGTTTTGTGAACCTCCAAAAAGTTTTTTTTGGAGGTTCCTTTTCTCGGAAAAATATTCTGGCTTATGATTATTTGTTCTTGTTGATTATACGTGTTTCGTACTTTCCGCTTGCAATGTCAATGTAGCGAACGAAAAGTGAAACTTTGTTATCTTCGTTAAGGTTCTTCCATATTGTTTCCGTAAATTCATCAATGTCTCCGCTGATGTTTACAGGAGCAGGTTCTCCTTCGTAGCTGGGGAGAGGTGATCCGTTGCCCATGTAAGTGTGTATGAATCTTCCTGTTCCTGCCTTAGGATTTTCGTATGCGTATGTATAACGGTTGCAGCGTGCTCCGTCTCCGTTGTCGCTCTTGAGGATTGACATGGCGAAGTTATATTTTCCGCCTTCAACGTGCATTATGCCACTGATTCTTGGAGTATAGTTTGGTGCATCGTCTTCAAATTCACGGCTGCGGAGTGACTGCTCAAAAGTCAGCTGCTTGTCCATTCCTTCGTAGATTGTATCTGTCTGGTCACCGTTTGTAACGATGGTCTTGTTTCCGAGAACACGTACAGGCCAGTAGATGATCAGATGAGGATCTTCCATCTTTGATTCGTCAAAAGCCTGTGTCCTGAGGCCTTCTCCTTCTTCAACAAAAACACGGTTGCGGCTGTTTTCGCTGCGTCCCATGATAAAGTAAGCTGTAACGGCATATTTTCCGTCTTCAGATTTTCCGATTACTATACCGCGTCCCGGGTATTCGTTCTGGGAAAGTTCTTCTGCGAGGCTCTTCATTTCCATAACTAGAAACTCCTAAAATAAAAATCAGTTCAACCATTATATTAAAAAAAAAACTTACTTTCAATATAATCGGGCCCGTTAAATTTTTCACTGGCCTATTCTGATGGCAGCCTGCTCTGAAGATATAAGGGCATTTCTGAAAATTGTAATTTTTGGACATTCTTATTATATTAGATAGGTGCAGGGAGGATTTATGGCTAATCATTTGGATTATGTAAAGTGGCGCGGGGATATTGATTTCAGGACAGTTCCCTTTAACGAGATGGACTGCATAACTTTGTGCCAGATTGCCTATCTTGATTTTTCTTCGATAATATGCGGCGACTTCAGAAGAAGGGCCATGACTTTGGGGGAGGCCGGAAAAATTTTCTTCGGTTCCACTGATTATAAAGTTCGCTCCGATCCTGGTGTCATGATAAATTCTGGGACGGCTGAACTTTTCAGGGCCTGCTGTGAAAGTCCGAGATTTTCTTCTCTCAGGGTCTGCGGTTTTGTGAACAAGATAGACCTGAAGCTGGAGGAGCAGTTTGCAGCAGTAACTTTTTCTTCGGACCTGGGATTCAATGTTGTTATTTTCCGCGGAACAGATGATACGATTGTAGGATGGAAGGAAGACTTTAATCTGGGCTACAGGGATACTGTTCCTGCCCAGAAGGATGCACTCAGATATTTGTGGCAGGCGGCGTCATCTCTTAGGGGAAGATTTTATGTCGGAGGACATTCGAAGGGAGGAAATCTTGCGGTCTATGCTTCCACTTATGCGGCTGACAAAGTTAAGAAGAGAATTGATGCTGTCTACAATAATGATGGTCCCGGTTTTCACAAGGATTTCTTTGATTCTCCGGAATACCGTTCAGTTGAGAACAGGATCCGTACATTTCTTCCTGAACAGTCGATAGTCGGAATGCTTTTCTGTCACGGAAAAAATTATTCTGTTGTAAAAAGTGATCAGTGGGGGATCATGCAGCATGACCCTTTTTCGTGGCAGCTGTGCAGAGGCGGATTCGAAACAGCGGAAGAGCTTAGTGAAGCAAGCATTTACATAAGCACCACAGTAAATTCCTGGATGGAAGGACTCAGCCTTAAGGAGAGGGAGGAGTTCATAGAGACAGTATTCAAAGTTCTTTCAGATTCCAGGGCTCTCACGAATACAGAATTTTCTGAAAACAAGCTCCGGTCCGTCGGAAATATGATCAGGTCAATGAATTCCATAGACCCTAAAACAAAGATTGCTACTCTTAGGACCTTCAACTTTCTTTTCAAGTGCGCACCCAGGAAGGAGAACTTTGTTGTAAGGAAGTTCAATGAGCTTGCCAGTGAATTTTCTAAGAGCGGTAAACATTTGGAGTCACTTCCGGGGGACGGGGAAAAAAACTAGGCCATTGGGCTTGCATATTATTGAATTTAAATGGCAAAACAGTTATATTTTAACTGATATTATGGTTAATTCTCTGATTTATTGTTGAATGTCCATAACGGTAATTCCATTGGAGGAAAAATACAATGATTAAAACAGTAAAAGATGTTGATCTTAAGGGAAAGCGCATCATCATGCGCGTTGACTTCAACGTACCAATGAAGGAAGGTGTTGTACAGGATGATACACGTATCATGGCAGCTCTTCCAACAATCAAGTACATTCTTGAACAGAGCCCACGTTCTTTGGTTCTCATGAGCCACCTCGGTGACCCAAAAAAGGATGCAAAAAAGGCAGCTGAAAAGGCAGCAAAGGCTGGTAAGGAATGGACCGCTGAAGATGAAGCAAAGTTCATCGAAGGCAAGAACCGTATGGCTCCAGTTGTTAAATATTTTGCAGAAAAGCTCGGAAAGGATGTAACATTCCTTCCTGATGCACTCGGTCAGAAGGCAGCTATTGATGCTCTTCCTGAAGGCGGAGTTGCAATGCTCGAAAATACACGCTTCCACAAGGAAGAAACATCTAAGGATGCAGCAGAACGTGATGTAATGGCAAAGGAGCTAGCTTCTTACGGTGACATTTTTGTTAACGATGCATTCGGTACAGCACACCGTGACCAGGCTTCCACAGCTTCAATTGCTAAGTTCATGCCAGTTGAATCTGTTGGCGGATTCCTTATGGAAAAAGAAGTTAAGTACATTCAGCCTATGGTAACAAATCCGGAAAAGCCAATGACAGCAATCATCGGAGGAGCAAAGGTTTCTTCTAAGATAGCAGTTCTTGAATCACTTATGAAGAATGCTTCCACACTGATTGTTGGTGGTGGTATGGCTTATACATTCCTCAAGGCTCAGGGACACGAAGTTGGTAAGTCACTTGTTGAAGATGATTTCCTCGCAACAGCAAAGGATCTTCTTGCCAAAGCAGAAGAAAAGGGTGTTACGATTCTTCTTCCTGTTGATCACGTCGGAGCTGCAGAATTTGCAGACAAGGACCCTGTTGCAGTAGATGCAGTTGATCTTCCTGCTGACCTTATGGGTCTTGATGTTGGTCCTAAGACAGTTGCTCTTTACAAGGATGCAATTCTTGCTTCAAAGTCTATTGTATGGAACGGACCTGTCGGAGTATTCGAATTCGAAAACTTTGCAAAGGGAACAGAAGCTGTTGCACGTCTCGTGGCAGAAGCTACAGGTAAGGGAGCAATGACAGTTGTTGGTGGCGGTGATTCAGTTGCTGCTGTAAACAAGTTCAACCTTGCAGACAAGATGAGCCACGTATCTACAGGTGGTGGAGCTTCCCTCGAATTCCTCGAAGGAAAGACACTTCCAGGTATTGCTATTCTTGCAACAAAATAATTGATGATTAAGACTTTCTGGAATATCTAAGAGGTCTTGTCTGAGGGGCCGTCATTTCTTTTTTGAAGTGGCGGCTTTT
The DNA here is from genome assembly GCA_045642665.1 of Treponema sp. GTDB lineage: Bacteria > Spirochaetota > Spirochaetia > Treponematales > Treponemataceae > Treponema_D. The sequence continues at coordinate 63,163 of JAZUJH010000139.1, read as the reverse complement.
CAGTTAGAAAAAAATGCGGAGCCATGATATGAAAAAGATCTTATCAGTTCTGTTGATATTGTATTCTGGAATAATCTGAGGTGCTTGTGAAAAAGAAAATTCTTGCTTTTTGTTTCGCTGTCGTTTCCTCTTTAAGTTTTGCTGCTCCAAAGACGGTTGTATATCATAATGAAACTTATGAAAATCTTGTGAACTCCGGGAACGAGGAATACATTGGATACGTTGTGGATGAAATTTCTTCGAAGGGAGAAGATCTGTCTGCGGAAGACAGATTCTGGCTTGGAGTCGCCTGTTTTTATCTGGAGCAGGATGCGAAAGCGCTGGAACATTTTTCATTTGTAATTGAAAATGAACCTGAGGCAGTTGATGCATATTATTATGCAGGCGGAATCTATTATTATGCACAGGATTATGAAAACGCTTCAAAATATTACAGCAAGGTTCTTGAGCTGGATAAAAAGAATTCCCGTGCGGCTCATTATCTTGGGCTCATTTGTTATGAAAAAGGAGACAGTAATGCTGCTGCAGAATTTTTTGATAAATGCTACAAGATTGAAAAGGATGCCATGCACGCATATTATGTAGGTCTCTGTTGCATAGATTTTGATGATTCCGCCAGGGCGGAAAAATATTTTAAGCTTGCACTGGCCAGTGATGAAACTTATGTGAATGCATATTTTGATCTGATTCAGCTTTATTACACTCAGAAAAAGGATGCCAGGGCTGAGACTGTGAAATCTGCTCTGAGAAAACTTCGTGCTTCCGGAAAATCTTCTGAATTAAAGGACTCCCAGTATTTTCCGGTCAACAAATTCTCTTACGGTGACTGCATATTTGTTGTGACGGAGAAGTTTGATGTGAGCGGCGGAATGATTTATTATCCGTGGATGTGCTATGTTTACGGGGCAGACGGCGGCTGCTTCTGTTCAATAAATCTTGAGTATGATGCCATTGCCGAGGAAATGGAAGGGATAAAATATCTTCTGGGGCGTTCGGACATGGACGGCGGGCATAAAACTTACGGCATCGGATTCAAGGAAATGCCTTCGATGGAAGAATTTGAACAGCTTGTAAAGGACTGCATTGACGGTAAGATGTCATCATCAGCAAGCTCTGTCAGAAAATAACTTCCGGAAGAAAAATATTGAAACGGAAAGCCTGTTGATTTATAAGCTCTTCCGTTTTTTTGTTTTAAACTGGATACGGTAGTCAGCTGTCTCCATGTTTTCTTATGCAGAATTACAGTAACGCTTGGATTGCTGCAGGAAACAGTATTGCGCATCAGGTCATGGGGTTAATTATGATTTGACTTTTCATGCTGCGATTATTACTTTTGTAGTCATGCTGTATAATAAAATTTATGATTGTATTCTGAAGACCTGAAATTTTAAGTATCGACGATGTTCTTGATGACTGTCTCTACAAGGTTGACGGTATAACATCCGAGGATCTTGATATTCATGATATGATCGGCAAATACAATTGCTGCAGTACAAGTGCCGGTGATGGGCTGTTATATTACAGGCTTCATTCTGTTTTTGACGTAAAGGAAATCAATAAATTTCAGGATGACGTCAGGATTGTAAATTCCTGCGAAGAATATGAAAAAAGTCAGGCGCATATTAGGTAAGACAGGAAAACAGAGACGAGGTAATTCGTGACCTGTGGAACGGTTTCTGCGTAAACTCTTTTATTAAAAAACATTTTTATATATTCCCTTTGCTGAACGTTCTTTGCAACGGACTGTCGGTTTTTCTTTTTCCAGAATTTTTTTATGTGTTCATTCTGTCTTTCCTGTTCATAAATTTTCTCATGTATATTTTTACTAATCCTGATATATGTTATGTCTCAGGCTAGATAAATTATTTTCTTAACCTGTGCAGCGCCTGCAAAAAAACAAGCAGAAAGGTTGATGAAAAGTTTTTGAATTCATTTTCAGTTTCAGTTCCGGATATAAAGAAGTTCAGAAGTCTTACAGGGTATTCAATGTTCTTTAAGGACGGAGTCGGGGGCTCTGACAGCGGAAATCCTTTTTCAATTTTCCTTTACTACCTTCGAATTTTTTTTTGCTTTGAGCTTACAGCCTTTAAGTGCACGGAAAAAATTATAAGCAGAAATCTTCCTGACGTAAGGAGTGTGTATTATTTTGTTGCTTATATAGATCTGCTTCTGTGTGTCAAGGATGTCATGAAGGAACATGAAATTTGTTTTGCGGAAATAAAATCAGGACTCAAAGTGGAAATGGAGTTCCGTGACATGGTGCATCCTCTTTTGCAGAATCCTGTTCCCCAGTCAAGGAGAATATGCAACGGCCTTGTAATTACAGGATTCAATATGTCTGGCAAGACAAGTTTTATGCTCAGTCTTGCTGTCAACCAGATTCTTGCAACGGGACTCGGAATTGCGTTCGCCAAAAAATTTGAAACAGGCATAATGAAAGTTATAACTTTCTTCAGGACAAATGATAATCTTCTTGAAGGAAGAAGCCGCTATTACGCTGAAGCCCGCAGACTTTGTTCCATGAAGGAAAGCGTTTCAGATAACTCTTGTCTCTGTCTTGTTGATGAGATCCTTTCCGGAACAAAATTCGAGTGACAGAATCTGTGGTGCCGTTACAATTTTAAGAACTTTTGTGCAGGCAGGCGGAAGCATCGTTGTTGACGCAAGTCACGACAATGAGATTGCAGAAAGGCTTTGCGATTTTTTACAGTCTTGTTTATTTTGACGGCGAAATAGAAGGTGACAGAATAGTTTTTGATTACAGGCTGAATGAGGGGGTCGTTTCAAAAAGGAATGGTCTTCTCATATTGAAGCTTATGGAAATTGGCGACAGTATTTGAAAAATTTTTTTTCTGATGCCGTTTTTTATTTAGGGAACATCTAAAAACTGCAATTTTTAGATGTTCCCTTATGTACCCTTATGACTCTGTCGTTGCCGCTTGTTGAGTCTGTTTTTTTCATTGATGACAGGAATGAAGAAACTTCGCTTTCAGATTTACGGGCTGATTTTGAGTGAAGTACCTTGGCACAGGTCTTTATATTTTGTTTGTATTTTAACTGTAAAGAGAATTGAAAGTTCGTTTACCTGTTCCGCATGTTCTGAAAACCCGGCTGAAAAGTTTATTGTCTTATTCCAGTGACTGTTCATTTTTGATGCTCCTGCATCGGGGCTTCTGTTTATTATGGAACGGGCCTTATGCTGAGCTTTTCTTCATCAGAGCATGGAGGCAGGCAGAATCAGAGGGGATAGGGAAAAGGAATCTGCTTCCGCTTTTATTTTATAATAGTTTCATGATAATTGAATAAAAATGCATTTTCCAGTAAAATGAAGAAATCAATTTTATTACGAGGTTTAATTTATGGCACGTACTCATTATATCGCAGGTAACTGGAAGATGAATACAACTAAGGCTGAAGCTGTTAAGCTTGCTTCTGACCTTGTTGCAGCTCTCAAGGGAAAGACAAACAAATTCATGATCGGAGTACCTTTTGTATATCTCGATGCAGTTGCCCAGGTTGTTAAGGGATCAAACATCATCCTCGCAGCCCAGGACTGTGCAGCAACAGATAACGGTGCTCATACAGGAGAAGTTTCTTGCGCTATGCTCAAGGACATCGGATGCCAGTGTGTAATCCTTGGTCACTCAGAACGCCGCCACGAAATCGGGGAGTCTGATGAACTTATCAACAAGAAGGTACGCAAGGCTTTGGCCAGCGGTCTCGAAGTTGACCTCTGCATCGGTGAACTTCTTGCAGAACGTGAAGCTGGTGAAGCTGAACAGGTTTGTGCATTCCAGCTTTCTGCAGGTCTCGCAGGAGTTTCTGCTGAACAGATGAAGAATGTAACAATCGCTTATGAACCTGTTTGGGCAATCGGAACAGGCAAGACAGCAACTCCGGAAGATGCTCAGGCTATCCATAAGTTCATCCGCAACTACATCGCAAAGCTTTACAATACGGAAGTTGCAGAAAACGTAATCATCCAGTACGGCGGATCCATGAAGGCTTCCAACGCTCCGGAACTTCTTGCACAGGAAGACATTGACGGTGGGCTCATCGGTGGTGCTTCTCTCAAGGCAGAAACATTTGTGCCAATCTGCGAATGCTAGGCTTCCTTCTGTCTGAATACTGATAATATTTAAGAGCCCCTTGAATTTCCGTTAAAATTTGGGAATTCCCAGGGGCTTTCTGAATTTTTACTAAAATTTCAAATTTCTTCTTTCCTATCATAATACTTTTTCTTGACTACAATAGATTTATTCTGTAAACTATTAGGACCATAATGCGAAATCCTTAGATGTTTGCCAAATAAGGTATAGCAGAAACCATAGATGTTTAGTTGGAGTAAAAAATGGGTGTTATTAGAACAATATTGCTTGTTGTGTTTGTAATTGTTTGTATTCTTGCAATTCTTTTGGTTATGATTCAGAATGAAAGCAGCAACGGCATGGGAAGCACATTCGGTGGACAGACAGCAGCATTCGGTTCACATTCTGCAAGCGTTGTTACAAAGACGACAGGTGTTCTCGTTGGATTGTTCTTCGTTATCGTTTTCTCTCTTGCACTTCTTAGCAAGGATGCTACAAGCGGTAAGGGACTTTCAGAAGCTGCAGCAGAAGTTCAGGGATCGTCGGCAGTAGAAAGTACAGAGACAGGTTCTTCATGGGTAACAGAGGAATCTGCATCAGAAGCTGAATAGTTTTCGGTTTTCATAGATTTTAGAGGTGCACAGATGTTGCTTGAACAGGTTTTTTCTTCGGAAACAGTGATAATGAATCTGGAAAGTACAGAGAAGAATGAACTTTTCAAGGAAATGATAGCCTCCGTTTCTAAGGTCCAGGAGAATTTGGACTGTGAACAGGCACTGCAGGCTGTTCTGAAGCGTGAATCCAAAATGAGTACTGGAATTATGCATGATGTTGCTGTTCCTCATGGCAGCTGTCCGTCTGTAAAGGATGTTGTCGGTGCAATAGGAATCAGCCGCAAGGGAATCGAGTATGAGTCTCTTGATAAGGCTCCTGTTCATCTTGTTTTCATGCTGCTGTGCGGCCCGAATTCTTCGGATGCGCATCTTGCTGTATTGAAAGATCTTGCTTCAGTTCTTCAGAATCCTGAATTCGTAAAGGAAATTCTGTCAGCGAAGACTTCTGGTGATGTGTATTCTCTTTTAGGTAAGTACAGCGTTCAGAACTGTTAGACTGTTGAACCGTCATTGCATTTGCAGTGGCGGATTTTTTTTTGGATATAAATTTATTTCGTAAAAAAAATAACAAAAATTTATAATTTTTTAAGATTTGTTAGTGAAATTAGTGTATACTGTATAATATGAGAATTTTATTGGTAGAAGACGAAGTTCGTCTTGCACAGGCTCTGGTGGAAATATTCCAGAAAAATAAGTATGGTGTTGATGCTGTTTATACAGGTCCGGAAGGTCTCAAGTATGCTCAGAGTGGTATCTATGATGCAATTATCCTGGACATAATGCTTCCCGGCATGGACGGTATGACTATTCTCAAAACTCTTCGTGATGAAAAGAATCAGGTTCCTGTTCTTCTTCTTACTGCAAAGGATGATATTTCTGATAAGGTTAAGGGCTTGGACTGCGGTGCTGATGATTACATGACAAAACCTTTCAGTACAGATGAACTTCTTGCAAGAATCCGTGCTCTTACACGACGCAAGGGTGATGTTAAGGAAGAGTCTGTTTCCTTCGGTGATATTATCCTCAATAAAAATAACTGCGAGCTTCAGCGGCTTGACGGGGAATCCATTAAACTTTCTCTCAAGGAATTTCAGATTATAGATCTTCTCTTTGAAAACCCTCATCAGATTATAAAGAAGGAACGCATAATCGAAAAGATTTGGGGCGGTGACAGTGACGCCGAGTATAATAATGTTGAAGTTTACATTTCCTTCATCAGAAAAAAGCTTGAGCAGCTTGATGTAAAAACAAGAATCAGAACTACAAGAGGCATAGGATATTCTCTGGAGATGATAGACTAGGTGATTTATGAAAATTGACGTGTTCCGTAAGCTCCAGTTCAAGCTTTCGGTCAGTATCATTGTAGTGCTTTCGCTTGTTCTTATCGTATTGATCGGTTCTCTTAATTTTTATATTCTCTCGTCAAATCTTCGTGATGCCCAGTTTTTTACGGAGGCTGTCATAGAAAATGACGGGAGTTTTACGTCTGTAGCTGATGTAACCGATTCTGTGATCAAGCAGCACAGTGATATTTCTGTTGCCAAGTCCAAGCAGAGATATGAGCCGACTTTACGAAAGATTCTTGAAAATCTTTTTCCGTTCAAGTCTTCTGGCATTTCGTCCTATGACTTTTATTCGGTTCGTTTGGACAGAAACGGAAATGTCCTAAGGACGATAAAAAATTTTTCTGATATAAATATAATCAGGATACAGCGTACACTTCTTGGTGAAGTTATGAAGAATCCTAAATTTTTTGGCTCCTACCATGATTTTTCTTACAGCGTTGTCAACAAGAATTACGGTTACCTTGTAATTATTGTTGACAGACGGGATGAGATTGTACAGGAAAGACGCTATGTCCTTGTTTCACTTTTTGTTTATCTTGTTTGCCAGGTTGTATCAATTGTAATAGTCTGGCTTATTTCCTACTGGATAGTAAAACCTGTGAAGGAAAGTTTTCTTATGCAGAAGCAGTTCATTGCCGATGCAAGCCATGAACTTAAGACACCTATTGCGGTTATTGGTGCGAACATAGATGTTCTTGAACAGGAAATTCCTCCCAGCAAGTGGCTGAGCTATATAAAGGAAGAAAACAGCAGGATGAGTGCTCTTGTAAAGGATATGCTTTATCTTGCCAGGGACGATGCGGGGCGTAATGATTATGATAATCTTCCCTTTGACATTTCAAAGTCCTGTGCGAGAGCCGTGCTTCCTTTTGAAAGCATTGCCTTTGAACAGGGAAAGACTTTGGAGATGGAAGTTCCTAAGCAGAAGGTCATTGTCCATGGTGATGAATCAAAAATCAAGCAGGTAATAATTATCCTCACTGACAATGCGCTGAAGAACACTGACAAGGGAGATTCCATAAAGGTTTCGCTCAGAACTGAACCCGGACGTGTTATGGTTCATGTTTATAACACCGGGAAGGGGATTTCTCAGGAAGATATTCCAAAACTTTTTGACCGCTTCTATAGGACAGATTCTTCTCGTGCAAGAACTACAGGAGGTTACGGACTCGGACTTTCTATTGCAAAGTCAATTGTCCATGCCCATCACGGTAGAATTTCTGTGGACAGTCGTAAAGATGAATTCGCGGAATTTACACTTATTCTTCCAACGGAAGAAAAGAACTCGAAGAAGAAAACCGGAAAGCATAGTAAATTATAGTGGAGTGCTGTTAATGTAATTCATCGTGATTTTTAGTTTTCCCCATAATTATCTGTTTATTGAAATTTTATTTATTTTTTGTTACAGTGAATGCATAAATTTTAATTTCTTGGATACAGGCGTCTCTAAAAATACTTTACAGAGATGCCTGCGAGTTTTAGGCCCTGAAATTACACGGTCTAAGACGTCGCGTCTTCAAAGTTATCTCTGAAAATTTCAAATTTTAGAGATTCCCATATCAATTTTATAGAGAGGCATTTTATGATTTCACGTAACGAAGGTTTTGCAAATCTTGCTGCCGGTTATCTTTTTCCGGAAGTAGCAAAGAGAAGAAAGGCTTATCAGGCTGCACATCCTGATGCAAAGATTATTAGCCTCGGAATTGGAAATACAACTGAACCTCTTACTCCTCACATTGCAAAGGCCATGGCTGATTATGCGGCAGTGCTAGGTACTGCTGAAGGGTATTCCGGTTACGGTGATGAACAGGGGCTCACATCCCTCAGAGAAAAAATTGCTGATGTTCTTTACAAGGACATGGCTTCATCGGATGAAATTTTTATTTCTGACGGCGCAAAATGTGACATTGCACGTATACAGGTGCTCTTCGGCAGAAACACTCCGATTGCTGTACAGGATCCTGCTTATCCGGTGTATATAGACGGAAGCGTTATCATGGGTGCTGCAGGCAAGGCCGGTGCAGACGGATATGAAGGTGTAACATATCTTCCCTGCACAGCTGAAAATAATTTCTTCCCTGATCTCAGTGTAATAAAGCCCGGAACTCTTATATATTTCTGCAGTCCGAACAATCCTACTGGAGCAGCTTCTACCCGTGAGCAGCTTGAACAGCTTGTGAAGTATGCAAGGGATAACGGTTGTATCATTGTTTACGATGCAGCTTATTTCTCTTTCATCAGGAATTCAGGCATTCCGAAGACAATCTATGAAATTACAGGAGCCCGTGAATGTGCAATTGAAATTAATTCATTCTCCAAGCTCGGCGGATTTACAGGTGTCCGGCTTGGTTGGTCAGTTGTTCCTTCTGACCTTAAGTTTGCGGACGGTTCATCTGTTAAGACTGACTGGAACCGCATCATGACAACACTTTTTAACGGTGCAAGTAATATTGCCCAGCATGGTGGTCTTGCAGCTCTTGATGAAGAAGGTATCAAGGAAACTGAAGGTCTGGTGAACTATTACCTTGAGAACGCAAAAATTATGAAGGAAACTCTTACAGGAAAGAATTTTGCTGACAAGGGGGTAAAAGTTTATTATACAGGTGATTCTCCTTATCTTTGGGTTAAGTTTCCCGGATGCAGAAGCTGGGATATTTTTGACAGAATTCTTGATGAATGTCACGTAGTAACAACTCCTGGCAGCGGATTCGGTCCTGCAGGTGAAAGTTATCTTCGCTTCAGCTGCTTCGGGCACAGGGAAGATGTGCTTCAGGCCTGCAAGAATCTTCAGAATTTTAGTCTCTGATTTTTGAATTCATTTATAAATTTTATAACCTTTTTATTTTCTTCGATAAAATGGTATCTGATTTTTTTGGATACCATTTTTTTGTCTTTTTTGAAAAAAATTGCAAATTCATGAAAATTTTTCTTAAAAAATTTGTGAATCTAATATTTTGTATTAAAATAAATAAGAGAATCTGCGGAAACATTTTTATGATTTTGCATACGGTGAATACTTTTTTTAGTATTTTCAAGCTAACACGAGGCATTGTCTAGTGAGCAGGTGTTTGAAGGTCTTGCGTGAAGTTAAGATTCCTTAAAAAAAACTTTCTGTAAACTTGACTATTGCATAGAAGAGGTTAAAATATAAAATATGAGTGATTATCTTGACGCCAACAACGAAGAACTCCTCAAAGATTTTTTCTCTGAAGCTGAGCAGCAGGTAGAAAATCTTGAGAGTAATATTCTTGTAATTGAAAATGACCCGTCCAACCACGATGCCATTGATGAAATTTTCCGTGCAGCTCATACTCTTAAAGGTGGTTCGGCTACCGTAGAAATGACTGAGCTTTCAACATTTTGTCATGACGTCGAAGATTTGCTGGATGCCCTTAGAGGTGGATCAGTAGGTGTTAGTGAGCCTATTGTTGATGTGTTGCTCAGCGGTATTGATACCATTAAGGCAATGCTTGATTCAAGGCGCAATGGTTCAATTTATCAGGATGATGTTTCTCCGATTGTCCAAAAGATACAATCATTTATTCCTGAAAAATCCGGCAAGAAGAAGCCCGCAAACATTCCGGTTCCTAGCGGAATGGTAGGTGCAAAACCTAAGTCGCCGGAACCAGCTCCTGCACCTGCAGAAGCTTCTGCTCCAGCAGCAGGCAGTCCGTTGCCACCTATTCCTCCTATTACAGAAGAAGATTACCAGGAACTTAAGGATGCATGTCCGGAGGGACAGAAGATTTGGACTGTAAATGTTCTTTTCGATGAATCCAATCCTATGAACAGCGTAGGCGGAATCCAGGTTTTCGCGGTTCTCAAAAATATTGGTACGGTTCTTAAGACTGTTCCTGATTTTGAGGAGCTTTATGGAGATGAATTTCATCCTCAGGTAGTATATTATGTTGCAACATCCGGAGACGGTTCTGAACTTGAAGATTCGTCGTTCCTTACGGACGTTACAATAGCAACTGATGCGCAGCCTTTAAGTGATAATGTAGTTTCCAAGCTTACGACATCGGAGATTGCTTCTGCAAAGGTTGAAGTTCCAAAGGAGGCAGCTACTGCCGCGAAATCTGCTCCGGAACAGGCACCTGCAGCAAAGGTTGCGGCTCCTGCTGTCTCAGAGGCTCCTGTTGATACAAGTACGGCAGCTCCCGCCACAACCGGTAATATTCAGCAGGCAAAGAAGGGGATGGCTCCAACAGGTCATGCAGTTGCCCAGACAGGTTCAATTCTTCGCGTAGATTCAAAGCGCGTTGACAACCTTATGAATCTTGTCAGCGAGACTGTTATTACAAAGGCTGCCTTCAACCAGATAGGTATGCACATGGCAGACCTTCAGGTTCAGCTCCAGACATTGAATGTAGGCTTCAAGGACAAGCAGCATCATTTGCTTGAAGATGTTCCGAAATATATCGAAGAAGTTCAGAGCGGAGCTTCCATGAAAGATGTTCGTCAGAAAATTACTGAGGACTACGGTTCAATGGCCACATGGTTTGACTCCTTTGAAAATGAATTCAAGCTGACGTCCAGCAAGCTCAGGTCTTCTACACAGAATCTTGGACGCATTGCCAGTGAACTTCAGGAAGGCGTAATGAAAATCCGAATGGTTCCGATCGGAACTATCTTCAACCGCTTCCCTCGTGTTGTCCGTGACCTTAGCAGAGACCTGGGCCGTAAAGTTGATCTCATCATTGAAGGTGAAGAGACAGAACTTGACAAGACAGTTGTTGATGATCTTCTTGATCCTATTATGCACTGTGTTCGTAATTCCGTTGACCATGGTATTGAAACTCCGGAGGAGCGTCGTGCACAGGGTAAGGATGAAACAGGTAAGCTTATTCTTAAGGCTTCGAACGAAGGAAACATGATCGTTATTGACATTATTGATGATGGTCAGGGTATTGAAGTGGAAAAGGTTCGTGAGAAGGCTATCAAGAAGGGACTTATCAGCCCTAACAAGACTCTTACAAATCAGGAAGCATATAATCTTATATTCATGCCAGGTTTCTCAACCAGCGACAAGATTTCTAACGTTTCAGGACGTGGAGTAGGTCTTGATGTAGTTAAGACGATGGTTGAAAAGCTTAAGGGTAACATTACTATTTCAAGTGAACGCTATAAGGGTTCAAAGTTCAGTATCCGTCTGCCTCTTACGTTGGCAATCATCCAGGGTCTTCTTGTACGTGTCGGAAAAGAGGTATATTCTATTCCGATTGCAAATGTTATTGAAAGCCAGCGTGTAAAGAAGGACAGTATCAATACAATTGATAACTACGAAGTTTTGAATGTTCGTAACGAAGTAATTTCAATTCTGCGTCTTGACCGTCTGTTCAATATTCGCAACAAGAATGAAAGCGATTATTGCTTCATAGTTATTGTTGGGTCCCAGGAAAAGAAGATAGGTGTCATGGTAGATGCATTGATCGGTGAGGAGGATGTTGTTATTAAGCCTCTCCGCGACCAGTTCACTACATCTCCGGGTATTGCCGGTGCATCTATCCTTGGTGACGGTTCCGTTTCACTTATCATTGATGTAAGTCAGTTGTTGGAACTTGGGGTTAAGCAGGAGATTGACGCTCAGCAGACCCGTGAAGAAGAAGCTATAAGAAATGCAGCAAGCAGAGGATAGTTAGATGGCAACAATTCAGGATAAACTTAACATACTGGCAAGCACTACGGAAGCTGCTGCTTCTGGAGGTTCTCTTACACAGTCTGAACTTGAGCAGGAAAAGGGAAAGGCTGGTATTGTAGACTATAAGATGGTTTCCTTTTCCCTTGCCGGAAAGGACTATGCGATTGATATTATGAAGGTAAAGGAAATTGCTAAGGCAGGGTACTTTACCTATGTTCCTAATACACTTCCGTTTGTTCTTGGTGTATATAATCTTCGCGGTGAGATTATACCTATCATTGACCTGAGAAGATTCTTTAATATTACGGTCGAGGAGCGCAAGGATGATTCCCTTGAGAATATGCTTATTGTTACTGTCGGAGAGCAGGTTTTTGGTGTTGTAGTTGATGCCATTGATAAGGTTGTAGGTATCCAGAAGAGTTCCATACAGCCTCCGCATCCTTTGTTCGGAGACATTAATATCAAGTATATCAGCGGTGTAGTTGAAGCTCAGCAGCACCTGTATGTTCTGCTTGACATTGACAGGATTTTCGGTCTGCGTACTGCAGAAGAACAGCAGGAACTTCAGGATGCTGCAAAGGCTCAGCTTGAACAGCGTCAGGCTATGGCTGCTGAAGTTGCAGCCCAGGAACAGAAGGAGTTTGAACAGAGGAAAGCTTCTGATGCTGCCGAAGCTAAAAGAGTACAGGAAGAAGAAGCAAAGAAGCAGGAAAGTGTTGACCTGAATTTCATTGCAGACTCCTTGAAAAATAAGAAGAAATTTATACTTAGTGCGGTAAATGAAGACTGGGTAAAAACTCGTTACATTGAATGGAAAGAAGAAAGAGGTTCCGGCAATACTCAGCTACAGAATGATACTGACGTAGATAGCTTTCTTAAGCCTTTCTATTCATCATGTACAGGAGATTGGTGGACTGAACAGTACGCCGATGAGGTTTACAAGCTTTTACCTGATAACAGTGCAAAGAATATTCTTGTATGGAATCCTGGATGCGGAAAAGGATTTGAATCATACTCTCTTGCATGTCTTCTTAAGAAGAAGTATCCTAATTCCCATGTACGTGTTTACGCACATGATATTGATCTTCTTAGTGTTTCCAATGCACCTCTTATGACAGTCAGCGGATCTGCTGCTTCCAGCTGGTATGCTCCGTACCTTACTAAGACTGTTAGCGGTGACTGGACATTCAGCAAGGAAATAAAGGATATGGTTATGTTTGAGTATCACGACTGTGTTAATACAAATAATCTCCCTCCTATTGATATTATTTTTGCCCGTGACATTATATCATTCCTTCCACAGGAGTCTCAGAAGACAATTACAGACGATTTTGGTGAGAAAGTTAAGGGAAATGGTACTATAATAGTTGGTGATAATGAAAAAATTACATTATCTGGATGGAATAGAAGACAAACTGGGAATTTAGCGTTATATTCTAAATAGACAGATTTTTTCTTAAAGGTGAGTACAGGGGGTCTTAGATGAGAGTTGAATACATTAATCCTTTCGTGGAAACTTCATACAGAGTTTTGAAAGAAGTTCTTGGTGGGTCTGATGTAAAACGCGGTGATTTGTATCTGAAATCAACTGCCATGCCGGTTATGGGAGTCGCTGCTCTTGTTGGTCTTGCTGGGGATGTTGAAGGTCGTGTTCTTTTTGACATGACTTTTGAAACAGCTCTCAATATAGCTTCGCAGATGAATAATGAAACTATCGAAGCTTTTGATGACTTGGCAAAGGCAACAATCAGCGAACTTGCAAACTTGATTACAGCTCAGGCTGTTACGAAGTTGCACGAACTTGGATTCAAGTTTGACCTTACACCTCCGGCTTTGTTTGCAGGTGAAAAGATGGAAATTGCAGCACTTGGAGGCGGAGAGGAAAATGTTGAAGCATTGATTGTTCCGCTTATTACTGAATATGGAAAGATAGAAGTCAACGTCGCAATTCGCGAACGTGCATGATTATAAAGGAGTACAATAGTATGAAGACAAAACAAGATTTTCCAGCAATTAATGAACGTCCGCCAGAAGGTGTGAAGCTTGACGGCTCGAAGTTCCGAATTATGGTTGTTGATGACTCCATGTTCGTTGCAAAGCAGTTGACACAGATTCTGAGTAGCGATGGCTATGAAATTGTAGCTACTGCTCAGGATGGAAAAGAAGGTGTTGATAAGTACAAGGAACTTTGTCCAAACATTGACCTGGTAACAATGGATATCACTATGCCTCGCATGGATGGTATTACAGCTCTGGAACAGATTGTTGCTTTTGACAAGAATGCCCGCGTTGTAATGGTAAGTGCTTTGGGTAAGGAAGAACTCGTTAAGAGATGTCTTCTTGCCGGTGCAAAGAACTACATCGTAAAACCTCTTGACAGAAAGAAGGTCTTGGAACGCATTAGTGCTGCATTGAAGTAGTGAATATATCAGTCCTGCGAATTGTTTGCAGGACTGATTTTTTTTACAGGATGAAATGTTCGCAGGAAATTATTTTATGGACACCTTACTACAGAACTTGTTGTCATGTAAACGGTTTTCTACTTGATAAAAGAAATGTTTTTTGACAATATAGAGCAATGACTGATAAACCTGTTATTCTATGTTATACAATTCTTATTGAAAAATCGCCACAGGCATTACCTCTTGGAGCTGCCTGCATAGGAAGTGCACTTCAGGATGATGAAAATCTTTCCGGTAAGAATAAGATTGTTTTAGATTATGTTACCTTTGAAGATGAAATTTTTATTGATTCACTGACAGGTAAGAAAAATATTGATACAGAAAGACTTGCTGAGGAAATAAAGCTGAAATATGGCAGCCTGAAATGTGTTTGCTTCAGTGTTTATGTGTGGAACAGATCCTATCTTGAGGACCTTGCTTGTAAGCTGAAGAAACGTTTTGATAATCTCATCTGCATTGCCGGCGGACCTGAAGTTACTGCGGATCCTCTTTCCTTTGTGAATTTTGATTATACCGTATCCGGGGAAGGTGAAGGTTCTGTTCCGTTGCTGGTGGAAGCGGTTCTTGACGGTAGAGTTGAATGTTCTGTGAATACAGGATTTGTTTTTGGTATCCAGGGTGTATATAAATCAGGTCAAAAAAAATCCGTGGAAACAAATATACTTCCACGTTCATGTCCTGTTGAACTTGAAAAACTTTCCTCTCCCTATTTAAACGGATTGCTTGACGGCAGAAAGTTTGGCGGCGTTCTGTGGGAACTTGCCAGGGGATGTCCTTTCAAGTGTTCATACTGTTATGAAAGCAAGGGTGAAAAGAAAATCCGTTATTTTTCAGAGGAACGAATTGAAAAGGAATTGGATCTTTTTGCCAGGCAGAAAATTCCTCAGGTATTTGTGCTTGACCCTACATACAATGCGGACAAGAAACGTGCAGTGGAATTGCTGAACCTGATCCGAAGAAAAACTCCTGACACTTTTTATTATTTTGAAGCACGTGCGGAGTTTATTGACAGGGAAATGGCCAGAGCTTTTGCTTCTTTGCCCTGCTGTCTGCAGATTGGACTTCAGAGTGCTGATGAAAAGGTTCTGGCTAACGTGCACAGGGGACTTAACAAGAAGGTTTTTACAAGGAATATCGGTATTCTTAATGAAGAGGGGGTCGTTTTTGGTTTCGACCTGATTTACGGGTTGCCCGGTGACACTTTGCAGGGATTCAAGCGTAGCATAGATTTCGCACTTTCTCTGTATCCTAATAACCTTGAGCTCTTCTGCCTAAGTATTCTTCCAGGAACACAGCTTCATGAGGATGCTGAAGGTTTCGGAATGGAATGGAACAGTAAGCCGGCGTACAATGTTCTGAGTACCCCTTCATTCGGAAAAGAAGATCTGGAAAAGGCTCTTCAGCTTTCCCGTGCAGTCCATGTTTTTTATACGGAAGGCAGAGCTGTACCATGGCTTAATTCTATTCTCTTCGCCCTTAAGGAAAAGGCAAGTAATTTTTTTGAGGACTTTGTACAGTTCTATAAAAAAAATGCTCCTGATGGAAATTCTGAACTTGAAATGTCTGTGCTCAAGTTTGATGTAATCCGGGAACTTCAGATCAAGTTTGTTGAATACAGATTCAATAAGAAAGGGCTGGCAAAGCTTGTGCCTCTTACGAAGGACATAATTACTTTAAACGGAGCAATGAGTGCCTGTACTGCAGACGGAACAGAAAGTATAGTCAGTCTGAATTATCATCCTGATGATCTTATGAGCGAATATTCTGCTGATTTGTATTTCTTTTTCCAGCATGCAGGCAAATGTAAATGCAGGGCAAAGATTTTTAAAACAAAGAACGGGCCTGACTGGAAGAAGATATGAATGTTTATGTGGATTTTGATGATGTTGTTTCCGAAACTGCAAAATATTTTTGTGACCTTCTGCCTAAATACTTCGGGAAGACAGTTTCCTATGAGGATGTGAAGTTTTTTAATCTGAAGAAGTCCTTTGATTTGTGCGAAGCGGATTACAGGAGGATGATGGAAATTGCTCACAGGGAAGAGGAGCTTCTTGTTTACAGGGAAACTGAAGGTGCTGCGGAAGTGCTGGATAAGTGGATGGCTGAAGGACATAATGTTCAGATTGTTACAGGAAGACCTTACAGTTCACGGAAAGGTACTGAGAAATGGCTTGATGAGCATGGACTTAAGAATATGCCCATTGTTTTTGTTGACAAATATGGACGTGAGCAGCCGTTGAATGACGATGTTTTGGAAAGAGCTTTGACTGTAGAAGAATTTGCTGAACTTGAATTTGATTTTGCCATTGAAGATTCGCCTGCAGCTTTTGAACATCTAAAGAAAATTGACGGATGTACTGTTGCTGTTTTCTCTCGTCCATGGAATGAGGATACAGAACTTGACGGAAAAACTTTTGTCCGTTGCAGGAACTGGAAGGAGATAGATTCTTTGTTTAGTTCCCTGGAAAAATAAAATATTAATGTCCCCGGATTTTCTGGGGATTTTTTTATTCAGAGTTTAATAGAATATTTGAAATAAAAAAAAGACTGAAAATTAATCCAGTCTTCCATGTAGTTCCCCAAGGAGGATTCGAACCCCCACAATCAGAACCAGAATCTGAAGTGCTACCATTACACAATCGGGGAATGTGATTATTTTTTTCTTTATTAAATGTTTTGCAGTCGGTATGGGAGTCGAACCCATCTTTAGAGATTGAGAATCTCTCGTCCTCAACCGATAGACGAACCAACCATAATTTAGTTCCCCAAGGAGGATTCGAACCCCCACAATCAGAACCAGAATCTGAAGTGCTACCATTACACAATCGGGGAATGCAATGTGACTATAATATACATGAAAACGAATTTTGTGTCAACAGAGTTTTCTGCTTTTTGATATTTTTTTTTATTTTTTTATGGGCATTCCTAAGAAACGGATTAGTAAGTCTGGTAGTAAAAAAATGTACGGTTTTTTCCGATGCAGCGAATCGTAATGACGTCAGTAGAATTTATCATAAATCCGAAGGCATGTTCCGTACGTCTGCGGAATCCTGATATCAATGAAGATTTTCCGTTCCGTTACTTTATTCAGCTTTTCAGGTGAATCTCCCGGTTCGCTCAATTCTCCGGCCGTTCGATTTAGTCCGATGGTCCCTTTGTTCCCAAATTTTATCTTTTTTTCAGGGAAGCTTCGGAGATGGCTTTATATAAATTCTTCAAATTTTCTATTATTTTATTCCATGACATGAGCTTTTTTTTTTGATATAATAAAATAGAGGGGAATTTGTTTTTTTAGACCCGTTGGGGTTAAAAATTTAATGTAAAATTCAAAAAAACTATTTACATTAGATTCAATGACTTTTACAATTCAGGTGCGTTATGGAAAAGAAAGATAATTCAACTTTTGACGGTCTTGTTACAGGAATAAGTAATGATGAACGTCAACGTATGCTCGAAAGCGTACAGAAAATTCAGTTTGAATCAAATGATGATATAGCCTTGGATGACGAACCTGTCATTGAATCCTATGATGAGATAGATCTTGCTCAGAGTTTCAGGCAGCAGGTTTTTATTGTAAAAATTATTTGCTGGCTAAAGTCAATTTTTACTCACACTTCAATTGAGGATGTATATAATAAGAGTCTTGTCAGGAAAATTGTAAAGAATCTTGAGACTTCCCATGGAAATCTTGTTGATTATCACAAAAAGAGTCTCGGGGTTTCCTTCTATGAGAATTTTTCACAGCTTAAGGCGGCCGCAGAATTTTTTGCTCCGGTTGTGGAACGCTATGAAAGTGATCCCGGTGCTTTTTATATGCTTCTCGGTAGTTTCATTATGAATGATATTTCTGAGGCAATAGAAACAGAATCTGACCCTTATCAGTATTCCTTTGACAAGAACATTACTAAGGAAATGAAGTTTTCACTTGTGCGGAAGATGGATTCAATTTTGGATGCCATTCCTGCTGACAGGAAAACCAAGATGTATGCATGTGTCAGAAGCATGGAATGGATTTCTCAGTTCGTCAGGCTGCCATTCAATAATATTATCAGACGCTTCGTTGTTACCGGGGATAATGTCCGTGAATGTGATTATCTGCAGATAAAATCAGAATTCGGAGAACTTTCCAGGATTCTTTGCAACTATACTCCAGTGGCTGGTGAAGTTATACAGGCTATGTTTTATCTGAATGAGCGCAAGTCTGTTGGAAATATTGATAATCTTGATGATGTGAACAGCGAGAGATATACCCAGTTTATATCTAACTTCAGTACCCAGTATTCGGTCATAAAGATGTTCGTAGGAAACGTGCCTATGCTTTCACTTTCCAGGGTAGTCTTTGAGAATGCAACATTTCTGCCGGACTCATTCGGTGGAGGAGAGGATTGGCTTAATAAATACAAGGCCCAATGGCAGAGACTTTTTGAGCACCGCTGGGAGAAGTGGAACAGGGATTACAAGATTGAGCATCTTAAGAACAGGCTGAGCTCTTATTTCGGGATAGTAAATTTTCCTCTCTATCCTTTCAGGCCGTGGACAAAAATCGTTGGCGGTTATGAATTCCAGTATGAAATGACTTTGGGTTTCATCAATTATTTTTTCAAGAATGAATTCAAAAAAATTTTTGATGTCCTTAATATTACTGCCGTTGAAGGTCTTTTCACTATAAAGGAGAACCAGGTGGAATTTACGGACAGCCTGAATGCTATGTCAGGAATAGACGATTCCTTGAGTGCACTTGCGAATAAGCTTTCCGCAAGCGGTGAATATGGGCAGGAATTTGGTAAATATGAGGGAGTTTCTGTCCTTAGACCTAAGGACGAAGAGTACATTGATTTTCTTATTGACCAGATTGAAAAGAAAGTCAGTGCCATTATAGGTTCCTTCGGAAAAGTCTGCAGAAGTTTCAACAATCTTCTGGGAGGCATGCTCGGTAAAAAGATTACAGCCTATTATGGACCTCTCGGAAATTATACAAAGATTCAGGGGCATGATAATAAGGCTTTCAGGGAAGCCTTGCAGTCTGCTACCCAGAAAATTGAACGCGCATACGAGATGACCCGTGAAATAGAACCTCTTGATATGCCTATGCATTTCTAAAAAAAGGCAAAAAAATGAAAGAAGATATTGATTTTTTGGAACTGAAATTCTGTTTCGACGGTAAGCCTCTTCCTGAATACGATTCGGGTGAACCTGTTCCCGTTATTGGAATGTCTCTGCGTGATTCCGGTTCAATGCGGTTCAGGTGGGATGAGGTAAATGAAAACCGAAGCCGTTTTGTTTCTGAACTTACGGCCGGAAAGTTTGGGAGACCTGTCGCAGTTGAGTTGATTCATTCAAAGGATGTCAGGGTTGCTGAAAATGCTGACAGTCTGCAGGACGTGAAGGCTGATGGAATTATCAGTGATAACAGGGACTTGTTTTTGGCTGTTACAGTTGCTGACTGCATGCCCATTTATTTTTATGACAGGAAAAATAAAGTTTTCGGTGTCCTTCATTCAGGATGGAAGGGAACAGGCATTGTTGAAAATGCTGTGAAGCTTGCGGGGGAAAGATTTGGATCCGAACCGGAAAATATTTGTATTGTAATGGGACCTCATATTCATGGCTGCTGTTATACAGTTAAAGAGGCGAGGGCAAAATATTTTACTGAAAATTTTACGGGCAAGAGCATAAATTATCTTGGTGAAGGTAAATATTCTCTTTCACTTGCAGAGGCTAATCTTGCGGCCCTTGATAGAGCCGGTATTCCGCGCGGAAATGTTTACGTTTCAGATGAGTGTACCTGCTGCAACGAAAAATTTGGTTCTTTCAGAAGAGAGACAATGAATCTTCCTTCCGATATGTATTTGCAGGAGCGGATGAAGCATTTTACTGTGCAGATGGCTTACTGTTATTACGCTTAGGAAGTGTTCATGGCAGGTATCTGGCTGCTCCGGTGATTTTTTCTTCTGGATGCCGTTTTTTTTATCAGATTCAGGTTATGAAAAGTTGAACCGGACAAGGCAAAGAATGTAAGCATTATCATTGCCTGCGTAATGTCATTTATGCTTATGGGCGTCGCTGAAAAATTTAGTTTGAACACCTATGGCGTCTGCATATTAGTCTTTGACTGGAATAAAAAGGGAGCATCAGTTTTTTCTGGTGCTCCTCTTATTCTTATTCGTTCAAATCTTTCAGCAGCTGGTCAATCTGTTCTGGTGTTATATTTTCTGTGAAACTTACAACCTGTCTCAGCGGTGAGTAACGCATCATGGCTTCTATCATTGCAGGCGTAATTGCTTCGTTTGCTGCATCAGATGAACCGCTGCTGTGTTCCTTCTTTCCTGCTTTCTCCAGGAAGTCATTGAGAATTTTCTTGTTCCTTTCGCTTTCCGTAACGTCAATGTAAATTGAGTTCAGCGTGAAGGTTTTAGGAATACTGAGGCTTGAGTCAACGTGTACAGTTTCTTCAAGAACAATGTTGCGGCTGGATTTACCGATCTGGATTACATAGTCTCCGCTTTCTACTGCCCAGTCCTTCATTTTTGTCTCAAAATATGCGAACGAGCGTTTTGAAAGTTCAAAAGTTACGGTCCTTGTGTCACCTCTCCTGATGTGTACTTTTTCAAATCCCTTGAGCTCATGGCTGGGACGGATAATTTTCTTTGAACTGTTTGCAACATAAAGCTGAACTACTTCCATTCCGTCCATGGAACCTGTATTCGTGACGTCAACATAAACCTTCAATGTGTCTGTGTCCTTTATGTTCTTTTCTGAAAGGCGGAGGTTTGAATATTCAAATGTTGTATAGCTGAGACCGTGTCCGAACGGGAAGAGCACGTCCATATTTTTTTTGTCGTAGTATCTGTAGCCTACAAAAATTCCTTCCCTGTATTCAGTGACATCTCCTTCACCGCCGAAGTAGAGGTATGAAGGATTGTCCTCTAGTTTAAGAGGAAAGCTTTCTGCCAGTCGTCCTGAAGGATTTGCTTTTCCGAAGAGAATATTTTTTTGGGCGCTTCCTACATTCTGTCCTGCAAGGTAGGATTCAAGAACTGCCTTCACTTCCTTTATCCACGGAAGTGCAACAGGAGATCCGTTGTGCAGGACAACAATCACGTTCCTGTTTGCTTCAAGGATTTCCTGTATGAGTCGGTTCTGGTTTGAAGGAAGGTTCATGTGTTCCCTGTCGTAGCCTTCAGATTCAAAGGAATCGGGAAGTCCTGCGAAAATTACGACCTTGTCAGAAATCCTTGCAAGTTCGACTGCACGTTTTGCGCTTTCTTCATCATAGACATCATCTGTTCCTGAAAAACCTTTTTCGTAGGATATGTTGGGAATATCTTTTACAGCTTCAAGAGCTGAAGTTATTTTGTATGAATTGATGTGGGAACTTCCGCCTCCCTGGTAACGAGGCTTTGAAGCGTATTCTCCTATGAAAGCAATTTTTTCTCCTTCCCTGAGAGGCAGAATATTTTCTTCATTCTTCAAAAGCACCATGCATTCTTCGGCAAGCTTCCCTGAAAGTTCGTGATGTTCGTCAAGATTCCATTCGGTTCCAGGCTTTCGGTTCTCTTCGAAGCGGTAAATGATTCTGAGAAGATTTTCGCAGGCCCTGTCAACATCTGCTTCAGAGAGTTCGCCGTTTTTGACTGCCTGAATAACTTTCCTGTCATTTATGCCGTCTGATGATGGCATTTCAAGGTCAACACCTGCCTTAACTCCTTCGACACGGTCAACTGTTGCACCCCAGTCTGTCATTACGTAACCGTCAAATCCCCATTCATTTCTGAGGACGTCCGTCAAAAGCCATTTGTTTTCGCTTGAATAGGTTCCGTTTATTCTGTTGTAGGAGCACATAACTGTCCATGGCTTTGCATTCTTTACCGCGTTTTCAAAAGGTGCAAGATAAATTTCGCGCAGGGTTCTTTCATCTGCGTCTGAACTTGAAGACATTCTTCTGTGTTCCTGGTTGTTTGCCGCAAAGTGCTTGAGGCTTACACCGATATTCTTTTTCTGCACAGCCTTTGTATAGGAAGTTGTAAGTTCTCCTGCAAGATAAGGGTCTTCGGAAAGATATTCAAAATTTCTTCCGCAGAGAGGGGAGCGCTTGATGTTGATTGCAGGTCCGAGCAGAACACTTACTCCCTGGTTCTGGCATTCGTCCCCCAAAGCGGAACCGATTTTTTCGAAAAGTTCCCTGCTGAATGAAGATGCCGCTGCACAGCCTGCAGGAAAACATACGGCCTTGATGCTTTCGTTGAATCCAAGGTGGTCAGCCTTGTCATCCTGTTTTCTGAGTCCGTGAGGTCCGTCGCTTACCATGGTAGAGGGAATGCCGAGACGTTCTATTTTTTTTGTTCTCCAGAAATCTGCACCTGAAAGAAGTGATGCTTTTTCTTCAAGCGTCATCTGTGATATGAGATTCTTTATGTCCATGAAATGCCTCCAATTTTGTGGGTGCCTAGTTGATTTTGGCTACTGATTCGCCTTCCCACAGCTGAGGCGTAATCTTTACTGTCTCGATTTTTCTGTTGCCGGGATTCTCAATCTGTTCAAGAAGAATGTCCGCCGCCTTTTCTGCAATCGCCTTCGTATTCTGGTGAACCGTTGTGAGCTTCGGATGAAGTGATGTTGTAAGAAGAATACCGTCGTATCCTGCAACGCTCATGTCCTTTCCTAATGTGTATCCCTGCTTTTCAAGTTCCTTGATTCCTCCCAGAGCGGAAATATCATCCGGGAACAGAATGCATGTTGGCTTGTCGTCTGATTCAAGAATCTTCTGTGTTGCTTCCTGAGTTTTGGCAATGTCAAGGAAGCTTGAAGGATATGTACGGCAGTCTTCAGGTCTGATGCCAAGTTTTGCGCAGGTTGTAAGGAAACTTTCAAGACGTATTCTTCCTACCTTGTTCTCCGTGCTGTGGATATATGAAATTTTTCTGTGCCCCATGGAGTAGGCGTATTCAACAAGATTCTGCATTCCAAGATAGTTGTCGGAAAGAACTGATGAAACGCCCTCAATCGTAAAGTCAAGGGTCACGAAAGGAATTTCGCTTTTAATTAGCTGGTGAATTTCTTCGGAAGAGAAGTCCGCAAGGGCTGCAAAGATTCCGTCAAAGCTTCTGTAGCTTGCATGGCTCGAATATGACAGGGAATTTGCTCCCCAGGTTTTGCTCATGAAAGTAATGTCATATCCCTTCTTCTCCAGCTTGTTCTTGAAGAATATGAGGATGTTTGAAAAATATTCGTGGGCGCGTCCGTCATTACCGATTTCCTCGTAAAGAAGACCTATGTTATGTGAACGGCTTGTCTTGAGCATCTGGGCTGCAGCGTTTGGTGCGTAACCGAAACTCTGTGCGTAGGAACGAATATGTTTTTTTGTCGCTTCGCTGATATCGCTTGCATCATGGAGAGCTTTGCTTACTGTTGCTACGGATACTCCGCATTCTTTTGCAATTTGTTTCAGTGTAATAGCTGCCATATTGTTTCTCCTTGTGTATAGCTGAAAAAATACTATACTTAAACGTTTTCGTTATAGCATATAATATTTGCCGTTGGCTTTTTTGTCAAGACGGAAACTTTTGTTTTGGTACAATTTTCTGCAGGAAAAATGTGTTAGAATTAAAGGAAGCCTCCGGTAAACTGAAATTTTTGAGGTACTTATTTTGTGGATAGTTTCTATGGACGAGGAATTTAGGATTGAAAATTATGAGCTTAAAGCTTACGCAGGTTCTGATAAGAATATTGCTGTTCCTGAAGGTGTCAGGAAAATTGCCTACGGGGCTTTCAGCGGAAAGGAAAATCTTGTATCAGTTGTCCTGCCTGATTCCCGGGAAACTATAGACCTTTGCGCTTTCAGTGACTGCAGGTCCCTTGCTTCAATAAATTTTCCGAGGAATCTTGTCTGCATAAAGAACAGCACCTTTGAGAACTGTGTTTCCCTTTCTTCAATAAAATTTCCTGACGTCCTGGAATATATTGGCAACAGTGCATTTGAATCCTGTGAAAATCTTGTGTCCGTTGTTTTTGATGAAACTGACGCTGAGGACAATGGTGTTCTTGTGATGGGCAATTCTGCTTTCAACGGCTGCGGTTTTTGTGATGACGGTAGAATGAAGATTCCTTGCGGGATGAATGCTGACAATCTCAAGAAAGGCTGCATGTACGAACCTGAAAAGGACAGGATGTTTGTAACTTACGGCAGGGATGTTCTTTTAGAGCCCGGAACCTGCAGTTTCTGTCTTTCTGGATCATGCCGAGGATTTGACGGATACAATATTGATGATGTTACTTCTGATGAGCTTAAGCTTGCTTTGTGCGATGAAGGGGATGAGCTGACAGAATGTGTGGACTGGAACAGGGCGTCACTGAAGATAAAAAATCTCTGTACGCAGGAGGAACACATTTTTTATGTGAATTCAGACATGAACGAACCGCTTTTCTATGGCAACGGAAAATTTTATTCGGCTGGATTAAAAACTTTTGTCCATTATTTCTGTCTTCTGAGGCAGACTGGCAATGACAATGCGGAAGTCTGTTACGGGGAGGCCAGGATGGAAAAGGAATTTGTGCTTTCTGATTTTTTAATTGATTTTCATTATTATCCTGCAGCTGATGAAGGAATCTTTTCGGGCTTCAAAGTCATGGAATGTTCTGATGTTCCGGATATTAATGAGTTCTTCGGAAATTCTGGGGGATGGATTTTCAACGGAAATTTTGAGTAAGACAAGTCTGAAGTTATACGGGCAATAAAAATGTTCCGCTGGAATCCTGATGATGACTGCGGAAGTGACGGTCCTGAAAGTAACTTTCTGTATGGCAGTCCAGCGGACTGAATCCGCATAAAAAAAACAGCACAGGCTAAGAATAATCTTCCCGTGCTGTTTTTTCTAGAATTCAGCTGTCAGCTTATGCAATAAGATCAGCCCTGCTGATCCATACTTCAATAAGCTTTACGCTGCCGTTTCTTGCAAAGAGAGCTGATGTCTGTTCTCTTGTAAGTGAAGAGCCTGCACTTTCTGTTGTGCCTCCGGCTGTTGTGAAGGCAATCCTCTTTGAATCAGAAAGATGGTATACAACTTTTGCCGCGCACCACGAGAAGCTGAGCTTTCCTTCTGCATTGAATTCTTTTTCCATAAGGATTGAAGGCTTGAACTGTGCTTCACCATCAACAATATCAACACCAAGTTCGCCCCAGCGAGTAAGAACCTCTTCCTTAACCTGGCCTGTCATTCCAGGCTGTTTTGCTCCCTGGTGGTAAGGTGTGTGCGAATATGGGTCAATCGGGAATGCTCCGTAGATTTCGGGTTTCTTGTTGAAGCTTAATCCGCTTCTTATTTCGTAATACTTGCTGCAGAGCTCTCCTGCAAGGGGTGAACCTGAAGCGACCGCCTTGAATGTGTTTTCCTGTACGGCAAGCAGAAGCTTTGATACCATGTGCCAGTAGATACTTCCGATACCTTCATAAGCGTAGAATGAATTTGATCTTCCTGTGAAGCTTGAATGTTTGAACGTCTTTTCATAGGCTTCCTTGATAAGTTCAAGCTCCTCTGCTGTAGGCTGAAGGTTCTCGTCCATTGTACTGAGAACTGCCTCCATGTTTTTTTCGTTCGAGAAGTCAGGGTTGAAGTGGAGTGTTCCGTTTGAATCCTTGCGAACAACAGCGTTTCCTGTCTTTGCGATGTATGCGGAAAGCTTTTCAACGTTTTCAGGGGCAATGCAGTTCTTGTCGTAGAACTGGTTGAGTTCTTTCGGCGGATAAAGCATGTACGAGTTCTGGCGTTCTTCATACATTCTGCTTGAGCGGAGAGCCTTGAGAAGGTCAAGGGTTTCTTTGTCGCTCAGAAGGTTTGCGGAAAGAATTGCAACCTGTCCTTCTAGCATTTCCTGTAGGTATGCAACTCTCATTCCGTCTTTTTCCATGTGGAGAATGTTGTATGAGTGGAAGAGCCCGTCTTCCCTCTTGTTGCGCATGATTGATTCCTTTGCAACAATCTTGATGCTCTTGATGAAGTCCACGAGGTCTGACTTTGTTACTTTCCTTGAGGATGATGTGTATTCGTTTGTGTAGAGTGCATTGCGTTCCTTTTCAAAGATTATACCGCATTCGTCTGTGAAAGCTTTCCTTAGCTTGTCATCTTCCATGAGCCTTGAAAGTGAGTCCTGTGATGCATATTTAGCATAGAGAGCCTTTGTTGCTTCAAACGCTTCTGCCATGCATGCAGGAAGTTCGTAGGAATCTGCCGCTGCATCAGAGTACATTGTTTCAAGGAACGAAAGCATTCTGTAGTAGTAGCACAAAGTTACAACTGAAAGTCCGTAACCTGCAAGAGCATTGTTTGCGTCGTTCCATTCAGGACGCTGTGTGTTCATCCAGATACCGCCTGCAGGTACAAGGTTTGTAGCCTTTGCGAGAACAATCTGAAGAACCTTCGCCGTAAGGGATGTAAGATAAACTTCCCCGTCTTTTGTCTGGATAAGCTTCTGGTCGCTTCCCTTTTTCTTTGAGAGGGCGAGA
Source organism: Treponema sp. (assembly GCA_045642665.1). GTDB lineage: Bacteria > Spirochaetota > Spirochaetia > Treponematales > Treponemataceae > Treponema_D. The sequence goes on along the minus strand of JAZUJH010000139.1, from coordinate 36,513 downwards.
ATATTTTTTGAAAGTTCTGCGTCAAATGCGATTGACTTTCTTGGGTTCTCGCAAACTTCCTTGTAGGATTTGATTCTGTAAGGAACATTTGAAGTTGTGTAAATCTTTGAGTCCAGGTTTGAAAGAAGAGTGCTTCTGTCAATCTTGCTGTAAAGTTCGAGAAGCTTCTGGAGGTAAATTACCTGGTGGTCACCCCAGTAACCGTACTGTGCCCAAGGATTTGTCGGGTCCGGTACCTCCCAGTCAAGTGAATCGCGTGAAATATGGTAAGGGTTGAAACCGTCAGCCGTCATTGTGTTCAGAAACTTTGCCGTAAAGTGAGGAACATATTCAGGGTAGGAGTAGCCGAGTGCTTCCCAGTTCTGGAAAATATCGCGCCAGTTTCCTTCGTAGTTGAGGATAGGATTCTTTTCTGAATCAGTGAGCTTGATGTTGAAGCGGTTCCATGGACGGCTAGGGTCTCCGTGGCGGCGTGAGAAGTTGAGCGGAAGATATTCTGTGAACATTCTCCTGAGCTGTACGTCCCCTGAAGCTTCGATTGCATCCGCAACAGTCTTCACGTCATGGTTTACTGATGCATCAAGGGAAGAAAGAGCCTCTGTCATTGCCTCAACCTTTGAAAGGTTCTTTTCCTTCGTAAACTTAATGAGGTCGGCTGCGTTGATTCTTCCGTTGTCTGCAAAGATACCGCCGCGCATGATGTTGAACATTACGTTTGCTCTGTGGTGCATAACAGTTGTAGCGTCCTGTGTATCCTGGATACCGTCAGCCTGTCCGATGAGAACTGTCATTTCTTCGTTGCACTTTTCAATGTCAGCTTCGAGTCTCTGTGTAAGTGAAGCCTTGTCTGAAAGTTCCTTCTCAAGGTCAGCAATGTCCGTGATTGTAAGGGATGTGTCGAATACCTGGTACCATGAACAGGCTTTGCCTGCTCCGAGAGTAATTTCCTTTGCAATGTAGCATGAAGGTCTTTTTCCCTTGAGAGAATCAGGAGCTCCAATCTTTGAAACGTCTCCCGCGTTCATGTAGAATTCTTTCGGTGCTTCGTTGCTGAGAATAAGCTTGTCCTCTGTCGAGAACCAGCATGTGTTTGCGTATAGACCTTCAAGAGGTTCGGCCTTGTCCGTGACAACTGAAGAAACTGCAAAGAGTGCAAGGTTTCCGTTCCTGTTGAGGTCAGTCTTCTTGTATGCGTCAAGAAGTACGCTGTTGGAGTTCTGGAAGTCGGCTGTGGTACATGCACTCATGATGTTGCGGCATCCGTCGAGGACTGAGAATGAGACTGCTTCATTTGAGTTGTTTTCGATGCATGAGTTTCTTACCAGACCGTAGCGTGAAGAGGATGTCCATCCGTAGCGGAACGTAAGGTTCAGGTTTCCGTTTATTTCTTCAAAGAAAACCTTTGTTCCGTTTTCGTTTTTATATATGTTGAGGCTGATGTTTTCGTCTTTGATGAATCTGTCTTTTCCTGTCGCGCTGAGTGAGGAGAATGGTTCCCAGAAAACAACTGAGCCGTTCTTCTTGACTGCGAGTGCTGTGTAAGGACCTGTCACGTTTTTGACATCAGAAAGTTTGTCGGCTGTATAATACGGGAAAACAGCATGGTCACAGTCTTTTCTGCCTGCAGTGATTCCGCCCTGGGACCAGCAGAAGTTCCATACGTCGCAGGAACTTGTGATTGTCATGAAAAAGTCTTCCATGAAGTCATAGTTTTCAATCTTATAGAAAGTTTCACCGTTAAGTTTTACGAAGCTTCCCTTTACTTCTTTTGCCATAAAATCCTCCAAAAATCAAAGGCCAAATTTTTTACCAATATTACCCGTAATAGATATTTGCCATAAATATTCTATGGATATCGGTTTTTTCTCTACTAAAAAAATTAGAAATGTGTAATATTCTTTGTAAAGCCTCAATCTTTTCTAATTTTTTTTCGGCAGGATCAACAAAACCAGATTTTTTTCCTGCCATGCTTACACAATAAATGAAGAAAATCTTGTGGTAAATTTAATTTTTTCAAAAACCGAAAAATTTACACCTATCTGAAAAATCTGATACTTTTTAACTGAAGAAAGGTGCTTTATACTCATAATTACAAGGACAATTTTATGAAAAATACAAAAAACAATGTGATGCCGACTGTTTTGAACAAGAAGACATTCTGGCAGAGATTGCGCGAAGAGAAATATCTTCAGATTATGGCTTGGTGCGGTTTGATCTGGATGTTGGTTTTTAATTACGCTCCAATGTATGGTATTCTTATTGCTTTTAAGAAGAATTATAAGATCACAATGCCTTTGTTCAGCATGAAATTTTTGAAGTCAACATGGGCAACTGATCACGGTTTCCAGCATTTCATTTACTTCTTCAAGGACAGTGAATTCTGGCATATCATGTCAAACACGCTTGGTATCAGTATCCTGAAGCTCTGTATATGTTTTCCTCTTCCTATTGCTTTTGCCATTCTGCTTAATGAAGTCAAGAACGCTCAGTTCAAGAAAGCTATCCAGACAATTTCTTACCTGCCGCACTTCCTTTCATGGGTAGTTCTTGGTGGTATTCTTACAACATGGCTTGACAGCACAGGTCTTCTGAACCAGATTCTTGTTAAGTCAGGTCTTCTGAAAGAGGGCATCCCGTTCCTTGCTTATCCAAAATATTTCTGGGGAATCGTCATCATTTCAGACCTGTGGAAGGAACTCGGATGGTCAGCAATCATTTATCTTGCTGCTATTTCGGGTATTGACCAGGAAATGTATGAGGCTGCTGAGGTCGACGGTGCAAGCAGGCTCAGACAGATTTTCTCCATTACGCTCCCATCAATCAAGGGGACAATCATCATCATGCTTATTCTTCAGGTCGGCGGGCTTCTGAACAGCAACTTCGACCAGATCCTTGTCTTGTGGAACTCTCTGAACGCTGAACGAAGTAATGTTATTGACCTGTACGTTTATACAACTGCAATGCGCGGTATGCGTTACTCTTATGCAAGTGCAATCGGTCTGTTCAAGTCGGTAATTTCATTCATCCTGCTTTTTATTACAAATACGTTTACAAAGAAGCTTAACGGAACTTCACTGTTCTAGTTCTGCGGGAGAAATAAGATGGTTAATTCAAAGAAATATACTACCGGAGACGTAGTCATCACGGTCTTTATGGTTCTTATATGTTTTCTTGCTGTGTATCCTGTCTGGTATACGATTATCATTTCCTTCAACAATTCGGAGGATACCTTGCGCGGCGGTGTTTACTGGTTTCCGCGTGTGTTCACACTGGAAAGCTACAGGGCTGTTTTCCAGGACAAGTCAATTGTAAATGCCTTCGGCGTTACTATTCTTAAGACACTGATCGGTACGTTTACAAGTGTTTTCTTTACTTCAATGGTTGCATACTCTTTCTCCAAGAGCCACATCATGGGAAACAAGGTATATCTGGTCATCGGAACAATCACGATGTTCTTCAACGGCGGTCTCATTCCGCAGTTCATTCTGTACAAGAACATGGGGCTCTATGACAACTTCATGGTTTACATCCTGCCTGCCATGTTCAGCTTCTACAACATGATCATCTTCATGTCCTTCTTCCGTGAACTTCCTGCAAGTTTGGAGGAATCGGCAAAGCTTGACGGTGCAAACGACATTCTGATTTTCGTCAGAATCATTCTTCCTGTTTCACTTCCTGTTCTTGCGACCATAGCACTTTTCAATGGTGTGGGACAGTGGAACGATTACTTCACAGGCGTTATGTTCATCAACAGAAGTACACTTCAGCCGATCCAGACCTTCCTTTATAGAATCGTCGCAAGTGCCAGCGCTTCTAAATCAGTTGTAGCTATGCCGGCAGGTATTGCAGCCCAGCAGGTCAGCTCACAGTCTGTTCGTCTTGCAACTATGGTTGTAACAACTGTTCCTATTGTTTGTGTATATCCGTTCCTTCAGAAATACTTCGTGAAAGGAATCATGATAGGGTCCATAAAGGGGTAGGCCTTTTCTGGCAGCTTCTTTACCGGATTTTTTAACAGGTTAATTAGTTTTTTTTAGGGGGAAACATGAAAAAAACAAAGAAAATTATTTTGGGTATGGGCCTTTCCTTGGCTCTTTTGTCAGGACTTACATCTTGTGCTTCTAAGAACAACGCAGCTGCTTCTAAGAGTGGTTCAAGTGATGTTCCAGGGTGGAAGGCAAATGCCAGCGAAAAGATTAAGTTTGACTGGTATATCCACTTCTCATGGTTCGCACGTCACTGGGGAGATTCTCAGGTTTCAAAGTACATTACAGAAAAGACTGGCGTTGACGTTAACTTCGTAGTTCCGGCTGGTAACGAATCTGAAAAGCTCAACGCAATGATTGCCAGTGATACACTTCCTGATATCATAACACTTGGCTGGTATGAAGGCCAGGTTCCAATGATGATTGACTCTGAACTTGTATATGCTCTTGACGAACTTGCAGCAAAGTATGACCCATACTTCTTCAAGGTAGCAAACCCGGACAAGCTTGGTTGGTATACACAGCCGGACGGACACTATTACGGTTATCCAAACTCTTCCTATACACCAACAGACTATGAGAAGTACAAGGGCAAGCTTACTTCAAACGAAACATTCCTCGTAAGAAAGGATATGTATGAAGCTCTCGGCAGCCCTGATATGTCTACTCCAGAAGGATTCCTCGGTGCTCTTCGTGCAGCAAAGGAAAAGTTCCCGGTAATCAACGGAATGCCAATAATTCCTTTCGGTACAAACGAAATCAGTGAAGTTGGCTGTAACATGATGCAGAACGTTCTTGCAGACTTCCTTGCTCTTCCACGTGAGGAGAACGGAAAGTTTGTTGACACATCACTCGGTATGCCAGAAAATCCTGAATACGTACGCTGGTTGAGAACATTCCGCCAGGCACACTCAGAAGGTCTTATCCCAACAGACATCTTTGTTGACAAGCGCTCACAGATTGAGGAAAAAGCAGGACAGGGACGTTACTTCGTTCTCTTCTACCAGAACTGGGATATGCAGGCAGCACAGAACGCTCTCTATGCTAGGGATCCTAATTCAATCTACATTGCTGTAGACGGTCCTAAGAATTCTAGGGGAGATGATCCGGTTCTTGCAGGTAGCGGTATTGCCGGTTGGACAATCACAATGATTTCAAAGAACTGTAAGGATCCTGCAAGAGCTATGCAGTTCCTCACATACCTTATCTCTGAAGAAGGTCAGATGGATACAAACTTCGGTATTGAAGGCCAGACATATGCAAGGAATGCAAGCGGTATTCCTGAGCTCCTTCCTGAAGTTAAGGCAATCGACATGAACGACAAGAACAAGCAGGAAAACGACATCGGTGTTTCTTATACATACTGGATGCTTATGGATACAGCATGGCAGGCACAGTGGGGTGTTGAATATGCTCCATCACTTGAACAGCCACAGCTCTGGACACGTCCTTATGTAGCTTCTTACGCAGCATACGACGGTCTTACACTTGAAGTTGGATCTGATGAAGATCTTATCTACCAGGAAGTACAGCGCCGCTGGGGTAAAGTTCTCTCTGAACTCATCAGGGCAGAAAGCGATGCAGAGTTTGACAAGATTCTTAACGACTATATTCAGTTCAGAAAGGACAAGGGATATGACAAGGTTGTTGAAGTTCAGACAAAGCTCATGAACGCTAACAAAGCAAAGCTTGGACAGAAATGATTAAGGTAAACGCTGAAAATTGCATTTTTAGTGGTTACCTTAAAAAAGCGATGTTTTGGTTCTTGTAATTTTAATGATTAAAACTAGCAGGCATCTCTAAGGAATATTTTTTTGGAGATGCCCTTAAATGTCCCATGAAACCTGGTTTCTGAGATGTCTGTAATTGTTTGAAAAAAAAAAGGGCCTTCGGGGTGTAAAAATCCTGGAGGCTTTATTTTATGGAAAATATGTTTTTTTGTGATACATTAAAGTAAAAAACGGCGGAAACTTCCTGAAATTCGGTTTTCCAGGGGTTGCAGCTGTTTAATTCAAGGAGCTCCAGAAAACAGAAGTTTTGTGGTCCGCTTCATTGTTCGGGGATTATGTATGAAGATGAAAGGAACTGAAAGACAGTTTTCAGAAAAGCTTGTGCTTGTTTATACATGCATTGTTCTTATTCCTCTGCTATGTTTTTTTGTTTACGTAATGAGTTTTACAATTTCACAGAAAAATGAATCGTACTTTGAAAGCTCTGAGGATTTTGTTCAGGAAGATGTGCAGATTGTTCATGACAACATAAAGTCAATAAATCTTATGAATTCCATGATAGTGAATAATGATGCCCTCATGCTGTTTCTCACGATACCAGAAAACTGTGAGGAAGGGGAAATAATAGAGACTACAAAATCAGAAGTTACAACCGTGGAGCGAATTCTTTCTGTGACGTCTCTGTATGCGGTAAGAATTTTTATTGAGAATAATCTTGTTCCGGAACGGTGGCCGGTTTTTCTTCACATGGACAGAACTGATTTAAGTAATGTAAGGTCATGGGAATTTGATTATTCCGCTACATATATGGGCAATCAGGAAGGCCTCAAGACATCTTCAGTCTGCATTACCCGCAGGCTTGAAAAAAGCAAACGTTTTGTAGGGTATCTTCAGATTTGCATGGAAATGAAAGATTTTTTTCCGTTTCTCTACAAGAAGAAGAATTCCCAGAACAACGATTATATATTCAGGATAGATGACTCAGGTTTGAACAGGAACCTTGAGCCTGTTGTAAATGATGAAATATTAAAATATAACGCACCTATGAGCGGAGAGTGGTTTGAACGTTTCAGGGAATCATTCTACTCTACAAAGGGCTACAGGTATGCGGACATAAGACGGCAGAAGATTGACAGGACATTCTTCACATGGAAGGTGGTTCCTGAACTTGATCTTGTTATTCTTCATACCTTCTGTACAGGTCAGATGCAGCTGAGCTTTTATGTGACTGTTCTGATAGCAATATTGTCTCTTATTGTTTCTGCACTTTTACTTTTCGGCTTAATAAAGTATTCAACAAGAAAAATGTTGCGCGGTGTTTATTCTCTCATATACGGAATGGAAAAAGTTCGTAAAGGAAATTATGACGTGCAGATAGAAATTTCAAGTGATGATGAATTCGGGGAAACCCAGAAGACGTTCAACTCCATGACAAAGCAGATAAAGTCTCAGATAAGCCAGATAAAGGAAGAGCAGCAGCTTATTGCTGATACGCAGATGAAGGCCATGCAGAACCAGATCAACGCTCATTTTCTTTATAATGTTCTGGAGACAATACGAATGCAGGCAGTTCTCAACGAGCAGGATGATATTGAGGAAAGCATCATCGCACTGGGAAAGATGATGCGCTACTGTCTCAGATGGAAGGTTCATACAGTTGATCTTGTACAGGAAATGGAATACATAGAGCATTACATATATATTCTTAATATAAGAAACGATTATGTGATTACTCTTGAAAATAAGATAGAAGAAAAACATCAGGGCCTGAAGATTCCTAAAATGCTTCTACAGCCTGTCGTGGAAAATTCTTTCATTCACGGAATCGAACCTCTTGCACAGGATTCCGTTGTCAGGATATTTACAAAGATTCCGGAGGACAGGAGGGGGGTAATATATCTTTGTGTACAGGATTTCGGAATAGGAATGAATGAGGAGCAGGTCAATAATCTTAGGTCCTATATATATGCGGATAAAAAGGAAAACGAAAATATCAGCGGAAACATTGGTGTAAAGAATATTCAGCAGAGACTTTTCATGTTCTACGGAAATGATTTCAAGATTCTGATTGAGTCGGAAATGGGAAAGGGAACTCTTGTCATGATTCCTGTTCCTTATGAGAAGTAAACAGAAAAATGCATCAGGGAGAATTTTATGATAAAAATATTGATTACAGACGATGAAAAGCTTATTCGTGCAGGAATAAAAAAGATTATCCAGACGGCACTATGCGAATACGGTGAAGATGAACTGAAAATTTATGAAGCAAAGAATGGTGAGGAAGCTTTCAGGACAATCTATGCTGAGCAGATAAATATTCTTATCACTGACATCCGTATGCCTGTAATGGACGGCATTGAACTTATGAAGAAAGTTTCTAAGGAAAATGAGAAGCCTTCAATAATAGTTCTAAGCGGATTTGATGATTTCTCCTATGCGAAAGCTGCAATTGCAAGCGGTGCACTTTCCTATGTTCTCAAACCCATAGACAAGACGGAATTCATTGATGCAGTCAAGAAGGCAATAAAGGAGGAACAGAAGAAGATGTCCGACAGAAATAAATTTTCTGCAGGAGATAATCTTAAGACAGTTCCCATGCAGTTTCCAGGAAGCATGGAATGTGTTTGTGTTTACGGTGAAAATATGCTTAAAGCTGTGAGAGAAAAATTTGAGCTTGAACCTGTCTACTACATAGAAAAGACTGACAGCTACTGCGTTTTTATTTGTTCTGGTATTCTCCGTGAAGATTTCTTTTCTGTTCCTGTTTTTTCATCAGCTTCCGTGGGTATAAGTGAAAATTTTTCTGCCTGGTCTGACATAAAGAAAATGCAGGGGCAGTCATTTACGGCTCTTCTTTCCTGTTTCTTTACGCAGGGAAACGACCTGTACAGAAGGGAGGGAGTCTATTTATATTCAGGGGACTATAAGGTAACTGATTTTTCTAAAGTTGATGAGGCTTATGAGAAATGTATTTCAAGCATAAAGCTTCTGAAAATGGATAACACTCTCAAACTTTTTGAATCCCTTACAAACATGAACAGATTCCCTGTGGAAAAAAGGCCTGCGGTTCTGAATTATATCTACAATAAATTCATAAGCAATCTCTTCAATCTTTTTCCGGGAATCACTGAGAATGATAGTTATCTGCATACAAAGGAAACTATGATAGAGAAAATCATGAACTGTGATAATCTTTATCAGTGGAAGTCCTATGTTAAGGACTATATTATTTATATTATGGCTATTTTACGTAAACAGGGTGGCGATAATACTTTCATAAGTACGGCCCTTGAATATCTGAACAAGAATTTCCGTGACACGGACCTGACTATGGCAACGGTTTCAAATTATGTGGATGTAAATTATACCTGGTTCTCGGAAAAGTTTAAGGAGCAGACGGGCTTCAGCTTCAATGATTATCTTAAGAGGCTGCGTCTTGAAGAAGCAAAGAGACTTCTTGAGCAGGGATTCTATAAGGTTTATGAAGTTGCCGCCAAATGCGGTTATAAGGATGTGAAATATTTTATGAAGCTTTTCAGGGAGGAAACAGGTTTCAAACCTAGTGAATGGGCTGAACTTAAGTCCAGGTCCTGATGAATGCTCCCAGATTATTCTGGAAATTTAGGTAGGCTGATTTCCGGTCAGGATGATGTCTCATTTCTGCAAAAAGATAGAAAAATTTTCATTTTTTTTCATTTTGAACTTGTTTTTTTTAAATTCTGTATTAACCTTATGGTCAGAGAGTTTTGGTTTTCTAAGATCATACGGTTTATAACTGTTTGCCATGATAGAGAGTTTAAAAATCGGAAGAGAGATTTGGAAAGAGGTTATCAGTTTACTGCGAACTTGTTGGAGTGGAACGTCGTTCCACTCTTTTTTTTTGATGACCATGTTCCGTAAAGTATTGTAGCATCAGCTTATCCTTTTGATTGAATAAAAATGCATAATCTGTTAAAATAAGTCACAATTTTTATATTTTGGGGAACAGTTAATGGCCAGTCAGAAAGATCTTTTCAGGGCAGTTGTTTGTGCTGCCATCAATCAGTTTAAGGCGGAGAAGTCACTTGAAGGAGATGATGTTAATTCTCAGGATGTTCGTGTAGAGAATCCTCCTAAGCCAGAAATGGGTGACCTTGGTGTGCCTATGTTTACTTTGGCAAAGGCATTCCGTATGGCTCCACCTGCAATTGCCCAGGGAGTTGTCGGTCTTATAGTAGAGGCGGCCTCTTCAGACAAGGAACTTGGCGGTGTAAATCTTAATGCTCTCGGTACTTTTGCTGCTGCAGGTCCTTATGTAAATATTAAGCTCAACAAGGCGAACGCTGCGTATGATATTCTCAGGAACATTGAAAACCAGGGTGAGGAATACGGTTCCTATGCCGAAGACGGAAGCAAGCCTTTTGCAGGACGCAATGTTATGGTTGAATATTCAAGTCCCAATACAAATAAGCCGCTCCACTTGGGCCACATGAGAAACGATGCTCTCGGTGAAAGTGTGAGCCGCATTCTCAGAAAGGCTGGCGCTGAAGTTTTCAGGACAAATATCATCAACAACCGCGGAATCCATATTTGCAAGAGCATGCTTGCATACAAGATTTTCCACGAAGCAAACAATGATACACCGGAAAGTCTCGGAATCAAGGGAGATCATTTTGTAGGCCAGTGCTATGTTGAATTCGATAAGTATTCAAAGGAACACCCTGAAGTTCTTTCGCAGGCGGAAGAGATGCTCGTTAAGTGGGAGAACGGTGACAAGGAAGTCCGTGATCTCTGGGAAAAGATGAACTCATGGACTCTCAGCGGTGTTCAGGAAACTTATGACAGAACAGGCGTAGGTTTTGAGAAGCTTTATTTTGAAAGCGACACATATCTTCTTGGAAAGGAAGTAATTAACGCCGGTCTTGAGAAGGGAATCTTCTTTAAGGCTGAAGACGGATCAGTGCGCATTGATATTACACCGGTTATAGGAAAGACAAAGGAAGGCGAGGACCATACGAAGGTTCTCCTCAGAAAAGACGGAACTTCTGTTTACATTACACAGGACATCGGTACAGCTATTAAGCGTCATGAGGACTGGAGCTATAATCAGATGGTTTATGTTGTAGCAAGCGAACAGATTTATCACTTCAAGGTTCTCTTCTATATTCTCCGCCAGCTTGGCTATGATTGGGCTGAAAAGCTTTATCACCTTAGCTACGGTCTTGTAAATCTTCCTAGCGGCAGAATGAAGAGCCGCGAAGGTACAGTTGTTGATGCTGATGATCTTATTGACAATCTTCATGCAGATGCCCTCAAGGCAATCAATGAACGCGGACGTGACGCTGAAGTTGGAAACGCTGATGAGGTTGCAGAAAAGGTTGCTCTTGCTGCCCTTCATTATTATCTTCTCCAGGTAGGTCCTGTTAAGGATATGCTTTTCAATCCTGAAGAAAGTCTTTCATTCAACGGAAACACGGGACCTTACCTTCAGTATATGGGTGCACGTATCGCTTCTATTTTGCGCAAGGCACAGGAAGTTAACCTCATTCCTGCATTCTCAGAAGAATCAGTTGCTCTTCTTTCTCATGAAAGCGAATGGGCACTTATCAAGGAGCTTGGAAAGTTCCCTTCAGTTGTCGCAAACGCTGCTGAAGCCCTTGATCCTAGCCAGATGACTTCTTATCTTTATGATGTCAGCAAGTCTTTCAGCGCATTCTACCGCGACTGTCCTATCATGAGCGCCGCAGAAGAAAACAAGGCCCTCGCTGAATCACGGCTTTTCCTTGCAAAGTGTACTCTCACAGTTCTCAGAAGTGCAATGGAAATGGTTCTTGTTCCTTACCTTGACAGAATGTAATCATTTTGTTGTCAGAATAAAATAAATGCGGCAGTTCCGTGCATAAGTCTTGCACAGGGCTGCCGCATTTTTGTTTGCCAGAAAGAAGACCTGCCTCCCCGGAAGCTGAGGTCTGTTTTTCTGATTAATTTTTTTTCTTGCCTGTATCAGGTCATCCCTGAAAATATTATCATGGATTACAGCGAATTTTAGTCCCTGAAATCACAGGGCCTGAATCCCCGCGTTTTCAGGGTTACCTATGAAAACTGTATTTTTTATAGGTAACCGTCATGAAGGAATAATGTTCTCAGGGGGACCGGAGAAATAGGTTTTCCGCTCCCCGAAATAAATATTTCTATTTCCTTATTCACATTAACGGAGAAAAGTCTGCCGGTTCTGGCGGAAGTTCTAGTTGAATTTCCAGTTAGAAATTCTTGCGTCCCCGCTGATTCTGATGTAGATGTTATGCTGACCGCTCATTGCTCCTTTGTTTGCGCTTGCACTTACAGAAGTTTTTCCGTTAGTGCTTACAGAAACAACAGGACTTGAACTCAGGCTGTCAACATAAACTGACACAGAACCGCTTGAACTTTTTGAAGCAAGTTTTGCGGTAAACTTTGTGATTCCCTTTCCAAGGTCCGCACCCTTTATGCAGATGTATGAATCATTTCCGACTGCAACAATGCTGGAGTCGTCAAGTGAGACAACATTTTTGCTGCTGTGCATTGTGCTTCCCGCAACCGTCACATAAGGATTGAACTTTGTAACCTGGGCTACACCGCTGAGGTTTGTTGTCTGGATAGGAAGAGATCCGTCCGGGTTGATTCTGAAATCGTTCAGACAAACGTTTCTGTATCCGCCGCCTTTTACTCCGATAGTTTCTGAAACTTTCTGGGTGTGGTAAGCAATGTAGTTCTTTCCCTTGAATGAGAAAATCCAGTGGTGGTCGTTTCCGTTGTTAGGGTTCCTGAGAGTGTAGCCCCTGTAAGTGAAAGGCCCCATAGGACTTTTGCTTGTCATGTATGCAATGCTTGCAATTGGCGGAGCATTTCTGTCGGACCCCCGTGAGTTCCAGTTTGTGCAGTAGGAGTAATAATATGTGTCACCGAATTTATTGATTCCTGAATCCTCAAAGAGCCATGGCGCATCAATTTCTTTTGCTGTTCCCTTGACACTTATCATGTCTGAGCCCAATTCAATTACGCGTGCTGATTTCGGATGGGCAGGATTATTTCCGACTCCTCCTCCGAAGTAGAGGTAGCTTCTTCCGTCGGTATCATTAAGAACGGCCGGGTCGAATAGCCAGTAGACTCCGCCCATGTTTGGCATTGATTTTGTTATGAGAGCTCTTCCGATTGGATCAACGAAAGGTCCTGTAGGACTGTCAGAAGTAAGAACTCCGATTCCCCTTGCACTGTCCGCAAAGTAGAGGAAGAACTTGTCCTTTCCGTTTATCTTCTTTGTGCAGACTGCAGGTGCCCAAGTATTTTTTGCCCATGAACTTCCTGCAACACTTGCTACTCCGTTGTACGTCCAGTTAACAAGGTCCTTTGAGGAATAGATGTTCAGGGAATTTATTCTGTCAAAGGCATTGTCCGTTGAACCGTTCGTGTATTCAGCCTGCTGACTGTCATTCGTTCCGTAAACGTATACTGTGTCCCCGTAAACAAGAACGGCCGGGTCTGCGGTGAACTTTGTTGCGCTGATAGGATTATTGTTTGCGGTTCCCTTCACGTCTGATGCGCTCAACTTTTTCTGCATGTTCGTTGCATTGTAAGTTGCTGCAGGAGCCGGTGCATATCCGCCGGAATTTCCTCCTGATGAAGATGATACTTTGATGGAAATGTTGGATACATTGATCTTAAAGTCAGACGGCCTGAGGCTGTAGCTTGAAAGGTAAAGCATGCTGTTGCTTGAACCGAGCTTAACAGTCTTTGAACCTGATACCCATCTCCAGCTTGAAGAACCTCTGGGAATGTCAGTCGATGCAACCACTGTGTAAGCGGAATCGTTTACATTCCAGTTAAGGGTTGCACCATTACCTTTGTTGTCAGCCTGCATTGAAGCTCCGAATTCAATGGTAACTGTCTGTCCGTTGTAGGCGCTCAAGTCAACGTAGGCAAAATTCCATCCGTTCTTTACCTTCGTTCCGTCAATTGTGTACATGTTGTTGTACTGTGTCGTAAAGGAAATGGAACCTGAATCACCTTTAAGTTCTCTGTAAGTGCTTGTGGCCCTTGAACTTGCTGCTGTGATTTCGCTTTCCTTTACTGCCGTAACGTCTGCGTCGGAACATGATGCCAGTGCAGAAATTACAAGAAGCGAACCTAATACCTTTGCTGCGGTACATGATGAAAAATGTACTTTTTTCATAGTGTCTCCTGTTTATATTTTTTTCCCTTGCCGGAAAATTCAAATTAGTTAAGGTGTAGCTGATGGTAGTCCCCATGGTAATGGGAATCTTTGAAAACTGCAATCCCTTCGGACAGATTTCGGAATGCCCTGAAATGCTCTGGAATTTATACTTGGGACAGTTTCTGCCGGAAAGACTCTGCTTTCTGATGCCAGCACCGTAAACTCATGGCTGCATGTGAAGGAAAAGTGCATGCCTTTTTTTTGCATGCACCTTCATAATGTTTCAGTTGAACTTCCAGCTCACAAGTTCTGCGTCGCCGCTCATCCTTATATAGATATTATGCTTTGAAGAATCCCCTGCAAACTTTGCGAATGATGAAATGCGGGTTTTTCCTTTTGTGCTTGCTGATGCTGCTGGCTTCTTTGTCATGTCATCAATGTAAACTGAAATCGTACCCGCTGTGCTTGTCTTTGCAAATTCGGCGTCAAAAGATGTGACCCCTTTGCTGAGGTCGGCACCCTTTATGCAGATGTAAGAACTGTTTCCGGTGCTGACAACATTTTTGTTCTCGAGGACGGCAACTTCAAGACAGCTGTGCATTGTAGAGGCTCTGACAGTTTCGTACGGATTGAATGAACCAGACTGCTCGACGCCTGCTCCTGCAAAGGAAGTGTCCGGTTTCTGCATAGGGAGCTTAATGTCCGTGCCTACATTGAAATCGCTGATGTAAACATTTCTGTAACTTCCTCCGCCAAGTCCAAGATTTTCTGAAATTTTTTGTGTGTGGTAGGCGATATAGTTTTTCCCCCTGAACGTAAAAATCCAGTGGTGGTTGTTTCCGTTGTTCGGATTAGTCATAGTGTATCCCTGATATTCGAAAGGCCCGAGGGGGTTGTCACTTACCATGTAGGCGATGCTTGCCCTTGGTGGTGCGCCTGCATCTCCGGCCCTGTCGTTCCAGTTCGTGCAGTAGGAGTAATAATATTTTCCGTTGAACTTGTTTATTCCTGAATCCTCGAATAGCCATGGAGCATCAATAGTTTTTGCAACTCCCTTCACGCTTATCATGTCATCTCCGAGTTCTATGCAGCGTCCCGTCATAGGATGGGCAGGGTTACATGAAGCCGGTACTCCGCCCCCGAAATATAGATATGCCTTTCCGTCATCATCAATGAATACTGCAGGATCAAAGAGCCATTCAACGTTTGCAACATTCTCAAGTTTGCGGCTGATAAGCTGGGTTCCGAGAGGGTCTGTGAAAGGTCCTTCAGGACTGTCTGCTGTAAGCACTCCTATTCCGCTTCCGTTATCCGCAAAGTAGAGGAAGAACTTGTCTTTACCGTCTATCCTTTTTGTGCAGATTGCAGGGGCCCATGAATTATGAGCCCATCTGCTACCTTCAATGCTTGCTTCTCCTTTGTATTCCCAGTTAACAAGATCCTTTGAAGCATAGATGTTGAGGCTCTTTATTTTTCCGTAAGAATTTTCTTTCTTACATTTTGTGACTTCTGCTTCCTGGCTGTCATTTGTTCCGTAGATATAAACAGTGTCATTGTAAACAAGAACCGCAGGGTCGGCAGTAAACTTTGTTTGTGTTACAGGATTGTTGTTTGCAACTGTCTTAAGGTCCTTTGATGAAAGTTTTCTTTGGATGATGCTTGCACCGTTATCAGGATTAACGAGTCCAGAAATTTCTTCCTCTTTTCCTGAGAGGGATATAATTTTTGCTTCCAGGTTCCTGATTCTGATTGTATAGTCAGAGTTCTTCAGATTCCAGTTTGAAAGGTAAAGGAGATTATTCGCCTTGAGTTCAACGTCCGTAGTTTTTGAAACATTAATCCAGTCAGAAGTTCCTGCAGCAAAGCTTCCCTGACCAACGATAGGGAAGCCGTCAACATTTACGTTCCAGTTAAGTGTAACCGCTGATCCGCTTCTGTTTTCAACCTGCATGAGGGCGCTGAATTCTATTCTGACTGTCTCATTGGAAAATTCACTCAGGTCAATGTGAGCGAACTTCCATCCGCTTGTAACTTTTGTCCCGTCAATTGTGTAGGTGTCATTTTCTTGTGAATATGAAACTGAATCTGCGTCACCTTCAAGTTTTTTCAGGGCCGCTGCTGTTTCATTGACCTGTTCCTGCTTTTTCTCTTCACCGGAAATGTTGATGGATGAACATCCTGCGAAATTTGTTAGCACTGCAGAACTCAGGATAAGTGCCGCGGCTGATGCAAGAATACTTTTTTTCATGGTTTCTCCTTATTTGTGTTTACATTCTAGCATAGTAGTATTTTAGTTTTCTAAAATTATAGGGGCGGAATTCTTATCTGTCAACGAAAAAATTTCGTAAAAAAAAGGCACACGGTTTTGGCCGCATGCCTAATGTAAATTAAGGAGGTATATAATGAATAAAAATCAACAACAAAACTTGCTGCAGGTTTTTGTTTCATCCAAAAGTGCAGGGAAGACAGAATATCAGCTGAACTTCCAGTTTCTTATGCAGGCGTTCTTGGAAAGCTTTATGTAGATGTTATGCTTTCCTTTCACGCTGCAGTTTTCTGCCGAACCGCAAATTCTTGTTCCGGTTGCGGTTGCCTTCATCAAAGGTTCGCCCTTCAGTTCATCAACATAAATTTCTGCGGAAGCTTCTGCCTCTTCTGCAAGTTCCGCTTCAAAGGTTCTGATCCCCTTTGCAAAGTCGGCACCCTTTATGCAGATGTAGTTATCATCTTCGTCAGCGCAGGCTGTTGAGTCGTCAAAGCTGATGATGTTCTTGCAGCTGTGCATTGTAGTTGCAGTTACCGTTCCGTAAGGATTGAAGCTTCCGACCTGTGCAACTCCTTCAAGGTTTGCAGTCTGGAGCGGCAGTGAACCGTCCGGGTTGATGCTGAAGTCATTTATAAGGAGATTTCTGTAGCTTCCTCCGCCAAGTCCTATTGTTTCGGAAACTTTCTGAGTGTGATATGCAATATAATTCTTTCCCCTGTAAGTGAAAATCCAGTGATGGTCGTTTCCGTTGTTAGGGTTCATGAGTGTGTATCCCTGGTATTCGAAAGGTCCCAGAGGATTTTTGCTTGTCATGTATGCGATGCATGCGATAGGAGGATTTGTATCATCCACGCGGGGGTCCCAGTTTGCGCAGTATGAATAGTAATATGTGTCACCGAATTTATTGATTCCTGAATCCTCGAAAACCCAAGGGGCGTCAATTTCCTGTGCAACACCCTTTACGCTTATCATGTCTTCTCCGAGTTCAATGCAGCGTGCTGACTTGGGGTGAGCGGAATCATCTTTTACTCCGCCTCCGAAGTAGAGATAGCTTTTTCCGTCGTCATCGTTAAGGACTGCAGGGTCAAAGAGCCAGTGAACTCCTTCCATGTTAGGCATTGACCTGTCAAGAAGCGCCTTTCCTAAGGGATCAGTGAAAGGTCCGAGGGGACTGTCCGATGTCATTACACCGATTCCTCTTGCGCTGTCAGCAAAGTAGAGGAAGAATTTGTCCTTCCCGTTTATTTTCTTGCAGCAGATTGCAGGTGCCCAGGAATTTTTTGCCCATCCTCCGACCTGTGTAATACCATGGTACGTCCAGTTCACAAGATCCCTGGATGAATATATGTTGAGCGTATTGATAAGGTTATATCTGTTTGCTTCCTTGCATTCTGTTGCTTCCGCCTGCTGACTGTCGTTTGTTCCGTAGACATATACTGTGTCATCATAGACAAGAACCGCAGGGTCGGCTGTAAATTTTGTTGCACAGATTGGATTGTTGTTTGCTATAGTCTTAACGTCCTGTGCTGACATTCTTTTCTGCATATCTGATATTTCTTTCATAACTGTTTCCGGTATTCTAGTATTTTAGTATGTTAATCAGATTATAAAAGACATAGTTCAATCTGTCAACGAGAAAATTTTACACGTGTTCTTGAATAATTGTATCGGGTCATTTTGCAGATTAGTTCCCGATGTATTTTGAATTTAATAAAATCCGCCGCCCTTATGCGACGGAACCTTGGTTTATTTTAAGTCTTCTCCGCTTTCTTCGGAACTGAAATTTTTTCTGTAATATTTGTTCCTGTATTCCTTCGGGGTGATTCCTTCGTACTTTTTGAACACTGCAATAAAGTGAGAGTGGCTTGAGAAGCACAGGTAGTTGCTTATGTCAATGAATTCTGTGTCGGTGAACTTGAGCATGTTCTTCGCTTCCTCAACCCTTGTGCGCTGTATGTAGCTGGAAAGGGTTTCACCTGTCTCCTTTTTGAACAGGGTGCTCAAGTAGCTCGGGCTTATTCCCGCAAAGTGAGCAACCTCCTCCAGCTGGATTGGGGTGCGGATGTTCTTGTTTATGTATTCCATGGTGAGTGAAATTACTTTGGACTTTGTAGGTTCGTGGATTTTGCCCATCCTTTCAGCGAAGTCGTATACCATTGTCCTGTGAAGTTCCTTTATGGCGCTTTCCGAATGAATTTTGTCAGCCTTACGTATGTAGAGATCGCTTAAAGTGTACGCCGTTTCCGATGGCATTCCGCCTTCCATGCAGAATCTAGTAATCATTGCAACTGAAACAATGAAATGGTAGCGCAGGTTGTTTGTCACGTTGTCGCTGAGCTTTCCTTTTCCGTCGCCTGTAAGTTCTGAAAAATGTTCTTCCACGCACTTCAGATCGCCCTGTTTTACGGCGTTGTAGAATTCCAGTTCCCTTGCGTAGGGGTCATGGAAAATTTCGTTTTCGCTTTGATATAATAAAGTTTTAGCTAAATCACCAGAAAGATTCATGCAAGAATTATAGCATATTTTTAATAAAATGAAAATCATAAAATAATGACATAATTAGTAAAAAAAAGGTATATTTTAACGAAAACCGGACTTAAACTCTACTTAAACTAAATTTCCAGAAAAATTCAAATTCGAAAAACGAAAATCAGAGATTATAAATCCTAGTACGGAGGAATTTTATGAAGAAGTGTAAAATTGCACTTGTTGGGGCGCTCAGCTTGTCGCTTTTGGCTTGCGCAGCTTACGGTCAGAATACTGTGGCTCAGGGTTCTGATATAAATTATGAAGGTTATACAGAAAAGTTCAGGGATGACTTTAACGGTAAGAAACTTAACACAAAGGTTTGGAACTATGAAACACATGAGCCTGGCTGGGTAAACAATGAACTCCAGGAATATGTAGTCAACAAGAAGAATGTTTATCTCAAGGACGGAAAGCTTGTAATCCAGGCCATTGAAAATGTTGACAAGAGAGGAAACAGGACTTATACATCAGGCCGCATTAACACAATGGGAAAGAGGGATTACAAGTACGGTATCTTCGAAGCCCGTCTCAAGGTTCCGAAGGGACAGGGATTCCTTCCTGCATTCTGGATGATGCCTACAAATGAACAGCTTTACGGACAGTGGCCTGTTTGCGGTGAAATTGATATCATGGAAGTTCTCGGAAACAAGATTGATACTTCCTACAGCACGATCCATTTCGGTGAACCTCATGCAGAAAAGCAGGTTTCCACAAAGCTTGCGTCAGGAAATTTCTCTGATGAATTCCATACATTCACACTGGAATGGGTGCCTGATGAAATCCGTTACTATGTGGACGGTCATTTCATCGGTAAGATCAACGAATGGTACACCCAGAAGGGAAGTGATGATCCTCTTACATTTCCGGCTCCATTTGACCAGCCGTACTATATGATCTTTAATGTTGCAGTCGGCGGAAACTGGCCTGGAAATCCTGATGAAACAACAAAGTTCAATGCTGATGCACAGATGGTTGTTGACTGGGTACGCGTTCTTCAGAAGGATTCATACAACGAAGATGTCAGGATGAAGGAAGTTGTATCTTCACTCCGCGCACCTTATGCAGGCGGAAACTATGTAAGTTCAAAGGATTCTGAATGGACGTTCCTTGAAGCTCTTGGCGGTGTTGGTAAGGCAAATGTTTCTAACGGTTCAATGACAATCGAAACATCTGATGCAGGTACAGTTGATTATTCTATCCAGCTTGTTCAGCCGAACATTCCTATGGAAAAGACAGGTCTCTACAAGTTTGAGTTTGATGCCTACGCTTCAGAACCAAGAACAATGTCCACAGGCATTACTGCTCCGGATAACGGATATATCCGCTACTTCGGTGACCAGAAGGTGGAGCTCGGTACTTCAAAGAAGCATTATTCATTTGACTTCATGATGACAAAGAATTCTGATCCTAACGGACGCGTAGAATTTAATATGGGTGCAACGTCAAGCACAGCAACAATTTACATAAGCAATGTTTCTGTAAAGAAGCTTGGTAACGGTGTAATTCCTGAAGCAGAAAAGACTTTCACTCAGGACGGAAACTACGTTTACAACGGATCATTCGACAAGGGTGACGGGCGTCTTAAGTACTGGACAGTTAGTTCAACAGGGCCAAACAAGATTTCTGTAACAAACATCAATAACGTACGTGAATGTAAGATTGAAGTTACACAGGCAGGTGAGGATGCTGCAGTTCTCAGCCAGGGAAAGATGCCTCTCGATGCAGATTCTGATTACATTCTTTCTTTCAGCTCCCCAACAAAGGATGTTGCAAAGGCTAAGTTTTATGTAAACGGTAATGAAGTTAATATTACAGCTCCGTCAGGAAATGAAACACTCTACAAAGGTAAGTTCTCTACAGCAGGAGCAGGTGCTGTCAGCGAACTTAGGATTGTTCTTTCAGAGAAGGGTACAGTTCTTATTGACAATGTACGCATTGCAGAAAGCGGACTTCTTGTTAACAAGGGATTCGAAAAGGGGCTTGCAGGATGGCAGCTTTATACATATAGCGGTTCAGAAGCTACAGTTGATACTTCAGCAAAGAATGCTGCAATTACAATCACAGACACAACAGAAGATGAATGGAAGATCCAGCTTAAGCAGACTGACGTTGTTCTTAAGAAGGGCCAGAAGTACAGATTCTCATTCGACGTAACATCTACAGTTGGCCGTGAAATCAAGTACGCATTCCAGCGTGACGGTGCAAGATGGCTTGCCGAACACGGGGTAGAAGACTGGATGGGCTACAACGAGGCTCCTACTTGCAAGGTAGGTCCGAACAAGCAGACTGTTGTCCAGGAATTTACAATGTGGCAGGATGATGATCCTCACACAATCATGACATTCTCATTCGGTAAGGTAAACGGAAAGAGAATCAAGGATGTTCATACAGTTACAATTGATAACGTACTTTTCGAAGCAATTGACTGAAATAAACGGCAGATACTATGAATCAAACAACTTCAAATAGACTGGAGTTTGTTCGTGGTATAAATCTGGGTGGGTGGCTGTCTCAGTGCAGCCATACCCAAAGCCATTACCGCACTTTCATCCAGAAAAAAGACATAGAGCGGATTGCTTCATGGGGGCTTGACCATGTCAGGCTTCCTGTGGACTATAATCTTCTACAAGATGAAGATGGGCTTCTGATACCCGAAAATTTTATCTACATCACGAACTGCATTGAATGGTGCAGGGAATATAATCTTTTCGTGGTTATTGACCTTCACAAGAGTGCAGGTTTTTCCTTTGAAAATGTTCAGGATTACAACGACCTTCTGCATGAAGAAGTTCTTGTTGCACAGTTCATTGAGCTTTGGGAAGAAATTGCCAAGCGCTACGGAAGGGAAAATAATGTTGCCTTTGAGCTTCTAAATGAAATTGTTCGTCCTGAGGACAATGAAAACTGGATGAAGCTTGCGAGAAAGACTGTTGCAATTATCCGGCATTATGCAGAAAACACTAAGATAATTATTGGCGGATATTATAACAGCAGCATTGTTTCTGTAAAGGATATTGCAAATCCTTTTGACTCTGACATCGTTTACACCTTTCATTTTTATGATCCTTATCTCTTTACACATCAGGGCGCATACTGGGCGGACGGAATGGATGAAAAATTCCGCATGAAATATCCTGTGTCCAGTGCAGAGTATTTTAATGAAATCGTACCATCAGCAGGTTTCTCCGAAAGATTTTTTACTACAGACGGTCTTCTGAAAAATAAAGGTTTTACCGAGGATTATTTTGAGGAAGCTTTCAGGGAAGCCGTTGAGGTCTGTAACAAAAGGAATGTTCCATTGTACTGCGGCGAATATGGGGTCATACTTAATGCTGATGTGGAAAGCATGATCAATTATCTGCGGCATATCCATAAAGTTTTTGACGGCTATGGAATTTCAAGATCCCTCTGGACCTACAAGGAAAAGGACTTCGGGCTTCTTGATTCCCGTTATGACACTGTGCGTGAAGAACTGTTAAGGCTTCTTTAGCGTGCCCAGGTTTTTACAAGAAATATCCTTGTCCCGGGACAGGTGCCTGGGATTTTATTTTGCAATTATATTGGTCATCCCTAAAAAATTATTTTTTATAGATGGCTGACGAGTTTTAGGTTACCTCTGAATATTTTAATTATTAGAGGCTACCCATTGTAATTCCAGGATGGTGGACTGGAATATTTTTATGGAAAGGAATATGAAATTCAGTACGAATAAATTTATTGTTGCATTGGCATTTGTTATTTCACTTCTAGGAACTTCCTGCTATGCAAAACCTTCAGGGTCTTCTACATCCGTACATTCTTCTGCGGCTGCCATTGTAAACGACATGGGAGCAGGCTGGAATCTTGGAAACACACTGGATGCTTACGGGGCAACGGGTCTGGCTTCTGAGACAAGCTGGGGAATGCCTTTAACTACAAGGGAAATGATCCGGGGGCTCAGGAATTCAGGAATAAAGACGATACGTGTTCCTGTATCATGGACTCCTCATATCAATCCTGAGAACTATAAAATTGATGCCGCATGGATTGACCGCGTGAAGCAGATTATTGAATGGGCGATTGAATGTGACATGTATGTTGTTCTCAACATTCATCATGATGTGTACAGAGATTCAGTCGGTCTTACAGCAGGAAACGGCTATTATCCTTCCTATACATACGAAATGATTTCCTATGCCTTCGTTGAGAAAGTATGGAGACAGGTTGCGGCAGCGTTCAAGTCTTATGACAGCCATCTTATCTTTGAAACACTGAACGAACCTCGCATGGTAAATGACCCGCATGAATGGACTTACCAGAGTTCATGCAAGACGTGCAGGAAGTCCATGGAAATTATCATGAACATGAACCAGAAGGCTGTTGACGTTATCCGTAAGAGCGGAGGAAATAATAAGAACCGTCTGATCATGGTACCTTCGTACTGTGCTTCTCCGGATGCAGCTCTTTCCTCTGACTTCAGTCTTCCCTTGGACAGTAGCAATATGCTTGCACTCAGCGTCCACATGTATGTACCTTATGATTTTGCAATGGAGTACCCTGGTTCCGTTGAGCTTAAGGAAACTCATACAAGGCAGCTGAAATATCTTATGGAAAAGCTGGATGAAAATTTCGTGAAGAATGGAACGCCTGTTGTTATAGGGGAATACGGTGCAACGAACAAGAATAATCTTGATTCAAGGGTTGAATGGTTCAGATTCTTTGTGGGAACAGCCAGAAGCTACGGCATGAGCTGCATTCTTTGGGACAACAGCGGAACCGGAGCAGGAACGGAATGCTTTGGTTTCTATAATCGTGAAGATTACAGCTGGTACTTTCCTGAAATTCTTAAGACCATTGTAGAATGTGCCAAATAATTTTTATATTGTAGATGAATATTATCTGCCGCTGCAAAGGATTGCGTTGCCGTAAACTTTTTCGGCGGCAGTTTGTGTCCTGGGCACATACATCAAAACTGAGAATCCTTATATAAGTGGCGAGTAAATCGAAAATATATGCATATGAAACTGTCATTGCTGCTGTAAAATATACTTTCACAGGAAATGTATCCTATGGCTGCAATGCAATTCGTGTTCTCTGGACAGTCAGAGATTCAAATATAATTGACGAATATCTTTACGGCAGTTCAAAGGCTGTAGGGGGAGCAACTGCAGATGCTCCTGTCTGAAAAAATATAACCCCGGTGATGGTTCATTTGTTTACAATGCAAGCGTTGGCCATGAAAATATTTCCTTCGCTTCAAATTATTATCGATTCATTTCGGAGTTCAATGACGGAACTGTAAAGATTACTGACCTGACATTCTATTTGCACTCAGGCGGAGTCGCTGAAAGAGTAAAACCTGTTATCTGTCTTTATCCTGCAAAGAATCAGAATGTTATGGTCAATGTAAAACCTGAAGGTTCTTTCTCTGTAACTATTCCTGAAATAGGAGATGGTTTGAATGTTACTGCAACTCCGGGAGGAAAATCTGTGACAGGAAGAAGCATGAATATCCTTATCGCTTCTGGGCAAGAGCTGACACTGATGAGCTTACGGACAGGCGCGGAGGATTTGTTACGGAAGGTTCCGATGTTGATTCATTCTTTACGGAAAAGATTTCCTGCATGGAAGATTTTTGTTCAGTTGAAGTTGACAGCCATGAAATTTCAGCATGTTCGGCAGAGTTGTTTCCCGCCAGAGGTTTGCGGACCCTGTTCTTTTGTATATGACTTCAATCTTTGTTTTCATTCCTGATGAAAATGTTATACCAATTTCACATGAGTAATTTACCTTCCATGATGATGAGCAGAAGTCTCTTGTCGATGTCTATGCGAAAAAGTTTAGCATACAAAGCAGAGATTAAGTCTGGTTAATTATGATTATGCTGTTGACCGGGCTATAAAGGTCGTAGGAAGAGGAACTTTCGGATTCGGTATATGAAATCTTGTGATGCGGGAAAGATATAATAATTCTTAGGGTCCCGCATAAATTAGTACAAAAGAAATTGCAGGTGATGAGGCAAGATTTTTGCAAGGCTTTGATGTACATATTTTTGATGCCGAACTGAAATCAGGTTCGTCTGTCAGGTAAATTCTGGGGCTGTATTTTCACAGCCTTTATAAAACTGGTATGACTGTAGACGGAATCAGAATTGATGAAGCAATTGGTTTTAATGAATGCGTCTCAATAAAAATATCTTAGGAAAAAAATAAGTTTTATGTTTTTTACGGCGGATATGATATTGTAATTATCCGTGACAACGCAGGAACATCAGATTGCTTTGCCTGTCTGGATAATGGAAATGTTGAAGGCAGTCCCGGTACAATGAAAAACAGCAGGAAGAGTTTTGAAAAACTTCTTGCTGTTTTTTTACATGAACGGTGAAATGTTTTACGAGATTTTTACCAACTGAAATCGACTCCCATTGCTGTTTGGAAGTCAAAGCAGTTTGCTCCGTGATAGTCGGCGTTCCATATATTAACCGAGTTGATGTTGGCATGGGCCTTGATGTTAGGCCTGATGAAATAAAATCCGTTTAACCCCAGGTCAAGAATGTTCCGGGTTCCGCTTCTTGAATATGCGTCAGGATTTTTTGAATTTACTACGTGAGCGGATGTAGGAGTCTGGCAGTCCTTGTAATTGCTTTTGCCGATTCTTGTCCATTCCGTGTCCTTGTCAAAAGTTCCGTGGATCATAAAGAAAATATTGCCTTCAATTCCGTACTGCAAAGGCTTCTTCCATCCGCAGTTAAGGTTCGCAACAATGGAATCTCCTCCGTATTCGTATCCGAGAAAGTAATGGTTATAGTCAATTCCTTCCGCATTATTGCGTCTGAGTCCCACAACAAAATCAGTTCCGTCTCTCAAATAAAGGAAAGGATCAGTGAACGCACCTTCAAGGGATCCGTATAAGATTCCTCCGAAGAGCGGGTAGTTTGCTTTGCATCCGAGAAGATATCCGAGAGCATTTGGGTTTGCTCCGTCTTCAACTTCACTTTCCTTAGGTTCACCTACTACGGCCATCTCATCAAGTGCAAACTGCCCGTATATGTTGATATGATTTACCGGAGCGTAATCAAATTCTAATGTCGTAATGGAGTTTGACATTCCGCGTATCATAAGGTTATGCATAATGTAAAGTGGATTTATTATTGAAAGATCAACGGTGCCGTCAGCGGAATTATACATAATTGATTCTGTTAAGTACCATCGGAGTTTTTTATTCAGCATACTTATTTCAAACCTGTGAATCTGTGCAAAGCGTAATCCTACGTTAGCTTCATTCTGGTCCGTTTTCGTGTAATTGTTTGGATGCTGGAAATTGTCCAGGAGGAATGAATATTTGAAGCTGTCAAAGAATGTCGTTAACCTGAAAAAATTGTGGTAAGGAATGTTGTCACTTATCAGAAGGTTTCCTGTTACACCGTTTCCCCAGCATAGCCTGTCTTTTCCTATCTGCATGCTCCAGTTGGTGCCGCCTGTAGAGATGAATGCCCTGTCCGGAAATGATGTGTCTATGTCATAAACGCAGGGCCTGAAATTCTGCATCGCAGGAATGTTGCTTGAAAACAGTGTGGAACCAATTTTCTGTGAGCTGTAGCTTGCGCTGGCACCAGTGTTTGCATGATTCTTCAGGTCAAGGGAAAAATATCCGTAGAAGATATCCGCAAAGCCTTCTGCCCCTAGAATGAAGAATGGATTCATCTTCATTTCGTCGTAGGAGAATGAATTCCGGTCAGAAAAATTTTTTGTGTCCGTGTGGAAATAAAATTCAGGTCTCAAATCAAGGTTCATGCTGAAACCGAATTTCTCTTCCGGATTATATTCAGGTTCCCTGGTAATCAAACTGTATGTCGTGTCATAAAGTTCCGCAAATGCATCATCAAGATTGTTCCTGTCAATCCTGTTCATCATTTGTCTGAGCTCATTCGCACTCCATGGACCTGAGCTTGAAGGAAGAGCCATTCCCTGTGAAGTATATATGTCGCAGATGTATTTGTATTCGTCACAGCTTGTAGGAAAAATTTTTTGTCCTATGTCTGCAGAAAAAATTTTGTTGTGGACTGCCAGGATCAGGATTGTAACTGCAGCAGCTTTTGGTAATCTTTTTTTCATTTTTATTCCTCTTGCTGTTACAGTTTACAATTTAAAATGCTTTGTTACAAGGTGTCTGATTTCTGTAGAAGTATTCCACCGCGAACTGTATTTTTGTCGGATTGAATTCAGCTGTGAGAGGGAACAGGAAGTATGTGTTGTCAAGCGTTGAAAGGGTGATGCACATTCCTTTGCCTCTGTAGTCATATTCGGTATGCAGGGAAGGCATAGTCTTTCCGTTGAAGAACATGGTCTCATTTGTTTCGCTGAAGGTTAAATAGAAACCTTCCTCCTTCTGAACAAGATGTCCGTTTCCCATTGAAATAAAGTTCTTCGCATTAGGAAGGGCCTCGATTTTTACGTCACATTCAAGAGTGTATCTGCCCTCCTCAATTTCTTTGTAAACAGCACTGCGTTCATCTTCATACCAGTCGGGAATAAAATAATTTTCCGGAGTGTCATTGTTTGCAGAAACTTTTACAAGAGTTCCTGTTTCTCTAAGGTAATATTTCAGTCCGCACTGGCAGCAGAAAATTTCTCTTCCCTTTGTCTGCATCCTGTATTCAGTTTTGCAGGAAGGGCATCGGTAGAGAGGTTTGTGAAGCCCTTCAGCCTGGTCCTTGTCTGTAATGAGAATATTGTTTTCACGCTGGTATCTGTATTCATTAAATTCAAGGCTTCTGCTAAGTGTTTCATGAATTTCGTCAACTGATTTTTCCATGACTTCATCTTTTGTAAGAATGTAGTCAAGGTGTGCATTAAGTTTGGCTTCCTTGCGTGTCTTTAAATTCCAGATAGGGGACTGCAGGTAGTTGCCCTTCATGTTCAGTGTAACAACAGGAACCTTCAGAAGTTTTACGAGCTTTGCAACTGATTTTTCAAGGCGTGAAGAGGTTCCGATATTTGCATAGCGGGCTTCTGGATAGAGCACGAGAATGCCTTTTCTTTTCATTATCTTCCTGATGTTTGAAATGAGTGCAAAGTCGTCAACAAATTTTCTTGTTCCGAGACATCCTATCTGCCTGTAAATCCATTCGCCGTAGTATTCAAATCCTTCAAGCTCTGAAACATAATTTGCTCTGCGAGGAAAAAGTGCCAGCGGAGTTACAAGAAAATCTGTGAAAGACTGATGGGTTCCCAGAACAAGAAACGGAGGTTTTATTCCGCGATTGTCTGTCCTTGTAATTTTGAGCTTCCCTTTGCGGGTTGCAATGAAACAGTAGAGCCAGATAATCGGTGTAAGGAAAAGATTTAACTTCGGAGGAGTCTTGTTTCTGTCAAAAGGTTTTGTGTCTGCATAAAGGTAAATGTCTTTGCAGCAGTAGCGCCTTATGTAAGGAATCTTTACTAGAACAAAATAAAGTAATCCTGTTGCAAGAAATGATGCGCCTGTAGGAGTTAGCATGAACAACGCTTTGCAGTGAATCTCCTGGGTAATCGGATTATAAATTGCAAGGGAGAAAATAAATCCGAATATGATGCATGAAAGTCCTGCAAGGTTGAATCCGTTTGTATAGTAATAATTATTATGGCCGCTGATTCCGTAAGCACCTTTTAAATCTATCTTCTGTTTTCTGATGAAGAAGAAATCTACAAAAAGAACTGCTGCAAGCGGTGCATAAATGCAGGCTGATATAGTTAAAAAGCTTCCGAAGAAGTCAATTATCTTCCCCCATACGCAGAGAACTGAAACGTAAACAGCAAGTGCAATTACCAGCATGGAATATTTTGCCTTGGGGAAGGTTGTCTTGAGCATTACTCCGTAGATATAGGAACCTACGGCCTGGGTTCCTATGTTTGCAAAGGAAACAAGAAGCAGTGATGCAAATGCCATTGCAGGAACTGTAAGCGTTGCAAGCATAAGCGTGGGGTCATCAATAAGTTGTCCCGTAGCATGTTCCATTGCAATTGCCATTACGGCACCAACTACAACAAAGAATGATCCGGAAAGTCCTTGTCCCAGAACTCCTGCGTAGAAAGCAGATTTTTCTTTTTTGCAGAGACGCGGAATCTCTGCCATTCCGCCTACAAGTGTAATCACGAATGCAAAGTTTGCTTCTATGGACAGCACGTAAGGAACTACAGAATTTTCGGAAACCATTTGACTTGGTCTGTAGTTCCAGATGACATGCGCAGGAATGCTTTTGAATCCTACGCATACAACGGCGGCTCCTACCAGAATAAGAAGCGGAACAAGAATTCTTGTAGTCCATGTGATGGTTGTAACTCCCTTCAATGCAATGAACGTTCCCAGTGCAACACATAGGAGGCTTAAGAAAAGGTGGCTTCCATGGGGAAGGGTAACACCGAACAGTGCAAATAAATTTTCGGCGGAAGATGCAAAAAGGTCACAGCATACGGCATACCACGGAAAGTTTATGACAATAATGATTATGGTCATTGCAGTTACGCCTTTAGGACCGAATGCTGCTTTCAGCCATATCCATATATCGATTCCGTATCGTGCGGAAAGAATAACAGGAAGCTGGTAAATTAAAAGCATGAGCAGTGCACCGAAGAAAGCTCCCACAAGAAGCTGCCTGAATCCTACAAGAGTTGCAAGATATGACCCCTGCGTATAGCTCCAGGTTGCGATGCAGTATCCGGAGAGAATGAGAAATGCATCAATGAATCCATATTTTTTTTCGGACAGGAGAACGGGTTTCGTACCGTAGTCGGTTTCATTTTTATCGGCCGGCTTGTTTTTCATTTTATGAATCCTCCTGCTATAATAAGGGAAAGACATACTGCACTTAGAATTGCAACAACGATGTAGTCTTTCTTTTTCATTGAATTTTTGTTTCCGTAAGACTCGACTTCTTCAATACGTTTAATGAGGTCCTTGTTTTCTTCCATAAATTCGATCCTGTTGTCAGATATGTTTAGGTCATCTCTAAAAATTTCTTTTTAGAGAGATGACGACGATTTTTAATCCTTGAAATTACAAGGCCTAAAAACACTGTTTATTGGATTTCCGGACAATCCCTTAAGTTGCATTCTCATAATGATAGTAATATCTAGGTTGAATGAAACTTAAAAATTCTTTATCTAAAATAATTTCGTTGGTACTTGAAATTATTTGAAAAAAGTATTAGTATGGAAGAACCATTTCGGGTAATAGCGCAGTTGGTAGCGCGCGACGTTCGGGACGTTGAGGTCGCAGGTTCGATTCCTGTTTACCCGATTCTTTTGTTTTAAAATATTACAGATTTTTGTTTCACCTTACATATATTCTATTTTTTTTTCTCCAAATTCTTGGACATCCCTGATATTTCATGGGAATTATGGAATGCAAAATATTTGTTTTCCTGTTTTTAAGTTAAATTTTTATAACAGTCTGCTTGAAATTTTGTAAATGCACATTATCCTAATTGTTGAGACAACTTGAATTTTTCGGAGTAAAAATTGAAAAGAATAAGAACATTAGGTATTCGTATTGCTCTAGGTGCAACTTTGACCAGTCTTTTAGCTGTTGTGCTTTTAGGGTCTCTTCTTAACAGTCGTGTAACAACCTTAAATGATGTTGTATTCACTGATAAGCTTAATAATACTTTGGCTGTTGCGGATGAAACTGTTAACCAGTATTTTAAGTCTCTCATATCTACAATGGAACTTGCAGCCAGCCTGGATATTTTTTCCCAGGAAAATGAAGAGATAACTTCTTATGTAAATCTTACGGACCCTTCCGGAAAGATTCCTATGGACCCGAACAGAATGGGGCCTTATGAAAAAAGCGTTTATGAAGCTTCAATGAGCATTACAAAAAGCAAAGAGGAATTTGTCGGAGTAGGGCTGGCGCTTGAATCTAACGGAGCATATGTCTATTATCCGGAAACAGCAAGAAGCAATAACTATGATCCCCGTCAAAGGGACTGGTATAAGGCTGCAAAGGAAAAGAACGGCAAGGTCCATGTCTCTGATATTTATTTTTCTTCGAACGGAGATATTTCTGTTGTCGTCTGCAAATATTTTAAGTCTCCTGCAGGCAAGGCCAGGGGGGTTGTAACAAGTAATGCTGTTCTTGATTTTTTGGATGACGTAATGAAATCTACTCAGGACGGAATGGATGATGAACTTTTCATTGTAATGGACGCAAACGGAACAATTGTTGTTGACCAGCTTGATCCTTCCCTCAAATATAAAAACATAAAGGATGATTCCATCCAGGAGCTTGCCTCCTTCAAATATGGAGACAAAATAAAATTCAGGAAAGAAGTTAACGGGCAGACCTATGAGTTCAGGTCATTTTCTTCAACCAATGATTACATGCCTCTTTCCTATATTTACATCATCCCTACACAGAACATTGACAGCACAACAAAATCTGTAAGAAATCTTTCATCGATTGTAACTTTTGTGATCCTGATAATTTCAATCGCATGTTCTGTTCTTCTTTCCCTTACAGTTACCAGACCTGTCAAAAAAATTGTAGGCGTTCTTAAGGAAATTTCTGAAGGGGACGGAGACCTTACGCAGAATCTTCCTGTTACAGGCCATGATGAACTTACGCTTCTTGCAATATATTTTAATAAAACCCTTGAAAAAACAAGGACGGCAATCAGTTCTGTCATTCAGGAATCAGGAAAGATAAATGAGAATTCAAATTTCCTTAAGAAAGATATGGAAGGAACTTCTGTTGTAGCTGACGAAATTAATTCAAACATCAAAGTTGTTAAGGACATTAATTCTGTGCAGACAAAAGCTGTAAATGAAGTTGGCCTGACAATTGAAAATATTCATAAATCGCTTGATGACCTTAACAGGAGTGTTGCACAGCAGAATGATGCTGTAAGTGAATCATCCGCCGCCATTGAAGAGATGGTAAGTAATATCAGAAGCGTTACAAGCATTCTTGAAAAGAACAGTGTTTCTGTTGACGAACTGACTAATTCTGCGGAGAAGGGGCGTGCCATTGTCCAGAAGACTGTAGAGCTTACTCAAAAAATTTCAGACAGTTCAGACGGTCTTATGGAAGCGACTAATGTTATTCAGAGTATTGCGGAACAGACTAACCTTCTTGCCATGAATGCTGCAATTGAAGCGGCTCACGCTGGTGAGGTCGGAAAGGGCTTTGCCGTAGTTGCTGATGAAATACGTAAGCTTGCAGAAAATTCCGGTGCACAGGGAAAACGCATTACAGAAACTTTGGGGGCTGTCCGTGAACTTATTGCGGAGGTCGCAGCTTCTTCCAGGGACATTCAGAATCAGTTCAATACGATTTTTGATAATACGAACAAAGTTAGCAACCAGGAAACTGTTATCAAGAGTGCAATGGAGGAGCAGAGCTCCGGAAGCCAGGAAGTAATTGGCGCAATACAGTCTATCCGTGATGCCTCAATGAATGTTAAGGACAGAGTTTATGAAGTAAGTGCCGGCGGTGAGCAGATTTCCGGTAAAATAGAAAATCTTACAAGCGTTAATGCAAAAATCAACCAGAGCATTGATTCCATGGTCTCAAGTGTTGAAGAGATTAACGCCGCAATTGCAAGCGTAAAGTCCCGCAGTATTGATAACCATAAGAGAATTGAAGTTGTAAATAGAAAACTTAATACATTTAAGGTATGACAGATTATTTCTTATACAACGTCACTTTATAATAGAATCTACATGAAATGTTGTGTTATGGTGGCACAACATTTTTTTTCGAAATAACGGAAGATGCTTTATGAAGAAACAATTTAAGGACATTCCTGCAAAATAGTTTTAGAGATGACCTAGAGTTTTTGATCCGTCAAATTATGGGGCTCAAAAAACATTGCGTTTTCAAAGTTGCCTCCAAAAATTTAATTTTTAGAGGTTCCCATATGTTCTGAAAGAAAATTTGCAGGATGAAAATTCTCGCTACGGAATTTTTATTGAGTAAAAGATACGCCTGTCATTGTTGATGTACATCTGAATGATGAAAGCGGAAATTATATTGGTACAGAATATGGGTTATAAAGTAAAGGTTCGGATTCCTGAATATGTAAATGAATGAATCCTTTGGATTTATGGACATCTGAGTGATTCTTGTCCGTTGCCAAAGTTAAAGTCTGTGGCATGGATGAAATAATTCGATGACCATGGAACTGGCGGTTCATGACCTGCTTCAGACTGGTGGCTGATGTGCTATTCTTATGTAAAATAATCCTGGGGTGTAAAGGATTTCTATTCTGTATCAGGTTATGATTATGAATTCCATAAGAATGCAGGCCCGAGCATCAAAAGCAATGTAAAGTTGCCGGGAGAATTTATTACAGCTCTTGGTCCTGATGAAGTTTTCGGTTGCTAGGATATTGTCGTTTCAAGGCAGGAAGTAAGTGCTGTCTTTGCAGCTTCACATCTCCTTTGAAGTTTGCTTGAATATTTTTCTTCCTGCGATTTGAATTCCAATGTTCCTGTAATCAAGGATATTATTCTTGAATAAAAATCTGAAGAATGTCATCAGATTTTTATGCATTCTAGATTTCCAGTAAGAATTGAATGTTTGATGTGCCCAGCGGAGATTGACATAATAATTTTTCAGACGTAATGTCCTGTCTGTTCTGCGGATTAAGTGTCTCCTTCATTATGCGTTTCTAGTTAAACATTTTATTTTCTGCGTGATGCCCTCGCTGAAATTTGAAACCCCACTTAAAACAGAATAAAAACTCCGGTTCACATTTATAGAGAGTTATGATATAATTGCTCCATGAGTTATTTAAATATTTTAAATGAATTAAATGAAAATGCTCGTAAGCTTGAATCCGATCTCAGACTTTTTGAAAGGGTTTCAGGAATCAATGCAAAGGCTGATGTGAAGGAAATCTACAAAGACTATTTTGAAAAGGTTTCATCTTATGTTCTTACGCTAAGAGAATTTTACGTTCTCCGTAATTCTCCGGACTATTCATTACTTACCATGGAACAGCTCGAAGACTGGAACAAGAAATTATATGTTCCTCTGTATGCTGAAAATTATGAAGAGTCCTATGCAAATCCTGAATATTCCGTAAAG
Source organism: Treponema sp. (assembly GCA_045642665.1). Taxonomy (GTDB): domain Bacteria; phylum Spirochaetota; class Spirochaetia; order Treponematales; family Treponemataceae; genus Treponema_D. The sequence continues at coordinate 2,784 of JAZUJH010000139.1, read as the reverse complement.
AAGTTTGGTGCCGCAGGAAAATATATGGCAGGAATTTTTTACGACGTTCTTGGAAATGTCAGCAATGCTTCCTGGGGAAGGTATTATGATCTTGTAAATGCAGCAAAACTTTTTATTGAAACCTACGAACTTTTTGAAGCAGGGAAAGAGTCTGCGGAAAATCTGAAAAAAATCATCAGCAGCCATAAAAAGTGGTGTGTAAAAGGCGCAAGGCGAATCAAGGCAGCGGAGAGCGTTGACCCGAGTTTTGATTCCGCAAGAAAAGTTATAATGGAAGCGGACCTTAAAGATCTTCGCTACATCTATTCAATCGGAAAACACGTAACGCAAAATGAAATCAGGACAGCCCAGTTCATAAACAGCCTGAGCGAAGAAGACGTTCAGTCAATGGCAGATACTTTTACAAACGGTTTCCTTGTCGGCTATGCAAAACTTGGTGTTGACATTCACAAGAAAAAATCTGTCGGCTGCTATCATGTTCTGGGCTTTGAAAGAATAATCAGACACGTTATAGCCAATATGAAAAAAATTGGGCTGGAAGTTTGCGTGTCATTCATCCAGACTACAGAAGCTAACCGCCAGGCAAATTATGATTATAAAAATTTGATGGAACCTTATCTCGACCAGGAATATGTTGATATATGTGTTGCGGAATCAGAAAAAGCCTTTGAAGAACTTAAGGAATGTGCGAATGGTTATGCAGGACCGCTGGCGCTTGAAGTTTTCGGGCAAAAAGATTTTCAGCCTGTCAGCAAAAAGGAATCTTATATTTACAGTGCAGAGCAGAACAAACTTTTCGTCCAGCTGCAGAATAAAATTTCTGAGCTCACAGCAAGATATGTTTTGCCGGAAGAAAGAAGTTTTGCAATAATTTCATATCCCGTTCCGGATATAGGAGAAAAGTTTGAAGAAATTTTTTCTGCCACAGTAAAAGTAAATACCCTTGACTATAAGACCTATGAAAATATCCAGCAGAAACTTATTGACGCTCTGGACCAGGGAGACCATGTTGTCATTAAGGGACTGGGAAATAACAAGACGGATCTGACGATCAAGAACTGTGAACTTTCCGATCCGTCAAAGCAGAGCGCATACGAAAACTGTGTTGCGGATGTAAATATTCCTGTCGGGGAAGTATTCACTTCACCGGTTCTGAAAGGTACAAACGGAATACTCAACGTTGGGAAAGTTTATCTTGACGGAATGCTTGTAAAGGATCTCGTAATTGAACTCAGGGACGGAATGATTTTAAAATGCACTTGCGGTAATTTTGAAGATGAGGCGGAAATAAAAAAATATCTTGATGACCTCATAATGTTCCATCATGACACATTGCCTATCGGTGAGTTTGCAATCGGAACGAATACAACTGCGTACAAAATGGGAATTGATTTTGATGTGCAGGACAAACTTCCTGTGCTGATTGCAGAAAAGACAGGACCTCATTTTGCAATGGGCGATACCTGTTACAGCAGAAGCGAGGATATAAAAGTTTTCAATCCGGACGGAAAAGAAATTATTGCCCGTGACAATGAAGTAAGCCTTCTAAGAAAAACCCAGGCTGATAAGGCATATTTCAACTGTCACACTGACATAACAATTCCTTATAACGAGCTTGATACGATTGACGTCATAAAGAAAGACGGACAGAAGATAAGGTTAATTGAAAAAGGCAGATTCGTTCTTCCGGGAACAGAGGAGCTGAATAAACCTTTGGTGGAACTTTACGGAAAATAAGCAGTTAATTTCAGTAATTAATTTCAAAGCCCATACAAATTTGATCAACTGAATTTGCATGGGCAGAAAAAAAATTCTAAAGGAAATCTTTGAAGTGAAAGTTAAAAAGGTTTCCTTTATTTATTCATTTTTTTTTCAGGAGCAGGCTGCAACCATTAGAAACATCCTCCAGCTGAAACCGGCCGGAAGCCGGAACCATCACCCGCTTTCCGTTCCAATCGGCCCTGCCCATTTCCACTGCAATCGGGGCTGGGCCGGAATCTGTGCTAAGTCTTTGTGCAAATCATCCCCTGTGAATTTTATTTTTCCGGAAGAAGAATCAATAGAGAAATTATCAAATGTTGTGGACTGAAGTTTTGTCCGGCATGGTTTTAGGCCGCTTCTTTCCGTACACCGTTTCCAAATTTTGGGCATCTTTGAAAATAACTTTTGAGAGATGCCGGCGGGCTTTGATCCCTTGAATTACAGGGCATAAAACATCAAGTTCTTGAAGTTGCCTCCAAAGATTTCAATTTTCGGAGGTGACTTTTTATATCTCCGGCAGGGAGACCAAGTTTTTCAAAACCTTTCAACCGTCGCCAGCGTTTTCCTGCATGCTGGCAGAGCTTGAAAGTCATTGATGCCGTTGCCATTGCAGTTCCGTTCCCTTTTGTTGAGTCGTGCCTCAAGCGGACTGTCGCACGGCTTCAATAGGATTGCCTGCCCTGATATGAGTCCGGTGTCCGGCAGGGCAGTCGTAGGACGGGAACAAATCGTCCTTGACCTTCCTTAAATACTCCGCCTCCTTTCATATTCGGCCCCAGAAGTTTCCATGAACCTGTCGCAGGCTTTCAAAGTGTTCTCCCCCGTGTCCGCCATGTGCATGCCGCGGATCATTTCCGTTGCCTTATTCTGAACGTGCTTCGGCATCCTGTCCGGGGACCGCTGTACTTCATTCCCATGAATCGGTTCTGTCGGTTTACGGATTCCTTCCCTGATCCTTTCTTCCGGAAGGTCAGAGCGAAAGCAATTTTCGTTTTCCGGTTCAAGCTGTAGAATGTTCTCCAT
>JAZUJH010000138.1:0-7279 GCA_045642665.1 Treponema sp. | reverse complement strand
ATCCACATTTCTTGCATTCTTTTAATACATCTTCAACAATTTCATATTCAGGAACAATTGAAGGATCAATATATCTATTTTTACATTTTGTTTGTATTAAATCCATCACAAAACTTCTGACATAATCACTATCAAGCCAATAATACTGCCGTGTTATTCTTTTCCCATCAGGAAGCAATACAGTATCAGACAAAGAACCATTTCCCCAACTTTTTCCATATTCATCAACATAAAAAGACTTTTCTCCATGCGGACGTAAATGTATGCGTCTTGCATCTGCAATACCAGGGAAATTATTCTCAGTTCGTTCATCATTCCCCCAAGGAACTCTATTCAAAATGACTCCGTCGTTTAGAACCCTTTTAATACCTAGCCAATCCTGATAAGCCAATTCAATATCTTCATCAGACATACTCCAAAGCCTAGTTCCCCTGAAAACAATTCCTTCCTCAGCTTCTTGAAAAACAATGAATAAATATTTCAAACTATCCAATTGCATAAACAATTCACTGTCTTCCCATCCAGAATATGATTCTGGTAAGTTATGTATTTCATGAAAATTTACATCAGAAAGTCTAAACTTTTCTTTATTTATACCATTTTTATTAAAGACTATTGTTTTAACTACTATGCCGGCCTTTAAGAATTCTTCATTATGTAATGTCGATACATCCAACATTTTTGCCGTGATAAAAGGAAATGTTGCTTTTGAAAGTTTTTTTTCGCCTTTTTGATTTTCAACATACTTCAAATCCAGATTAAAGACTTTATAAATAGCATCTACCGTCTTATCAATAAATGGTGCAAATCTATCTTGAAGGATTTCTGCAAAAGTTCTATACCTTAATTCCAGAGTATTCTTTATGATACAATCGTCTAAAGAAAATTGATTTGAACGATTATCTAAAATCTGTTGAATATATGGCTTTCGTAATGTATATGCTCTTGCAGTAAATTCTGGGCCACCATAAATTGATTGTGCTTTTGGAGTTCCTTTTGTTGCTTTAGGTGCAGTACTTAAATATGTTCCATCTGAACGTGATAATTTATGAGCATCACCTCGTTCTATAATACTATTTATCAATTGATAATCTTGAAGAATAATCAATTCATCTTTTTCTGATGGTTTAAATTGAGTTGCAAAGAAAACTGAATATCCTAATTTAGTTACTAAAGATTTATCTCTGTAATAAAAAATAAGTAGTAACCACTTTAATTTATCCCACAGATGGGACTTATAAAAATCCTTCTCAACATAATTTGAGAAATTTATCTGCGTTATGCTCAAACTCTCCCCAGAAACATAGTTCCCCTCAGCATTTTTATCTGCAGGTGTTGACTTTAATTCTAACCCGACTTTATCAAAATCAGCTTCTTGCTTACTGTTCAGTTTATATCCAAAATAAGTAGCTTCAATTATTTTTCCTACAAGCCCCTTATCTGATTCTTTTTATTTTATAAACTCGATTTCCTCATCAGTTTTTCTTGCATCCAGAAGTATTTGAAGTAAAGTTTTACCTTCTATTTTTTTCGCATAAGCCAAGATAGATTCAAAATTATTCTCATCATATAAACTCTGATTTTCAGCACATCTGAGCAAATCACCAAGTTTTACTTCACCCATAAAGACAACCCTGCAATATCATTGGAATTATTATAAAAAGACGCAAGGAACAAGTTAAAACCCTTAGAAAATAGATTTAGCTCCCTCAAAAAATGGCTTTTTAATATACCATTATTTTTGAAAATTTTCTCTTAACCTATCGGCATAAAACTAACTGCCATTTACTTAAAGTAAACAGTTTAAGTAAAATCTGTTCCCCCATGTAGTCAGGCAAGTCCAAAACAGACCAAAATCACTTGAAATTTCGGGAATTTGCGGTTAGAAATTGACTAACCGGCGGAAAGCACTCCGCTTTTACCTGTCCAGGTCTATATAAATCTAAATCCTTATCTTTCTTAAATCCGGCCAATTAATATGACCAAAACGGAAGACCTGAACTTCCTGTGCATCTCGGATTATTATGAACAGGATGCTGACTTCCCCAACAAAGAAACGGCACCACCGGAGACCAATGTTCCTGGAGGTGCCGCATTTTTTTTAATCCACTAAAATCTCAGACCCTACGGACTGTATTTTTATGTCCTACGCCGGTCAGTTCTTTGGAAAAAGATATTCAAGAACTGCAGCCCATCCGCTGTCCTTGCCGAATGCCAGATCAGTTTTATAGAATGAAGGATAAAGCTGAACAAGCTTCTGGTTTCTTGAACCTGATGTGCCGCCTGAAATTGTAAGACCGAACGAACTTATAAGACTTCCAGATGCTGCATCAAAGTAACTGGAATGCACGCCGTATCCGTTCTTGTAATAAAGTTCGCCTTCAGAAAGTCTGAATGATGAATCATAAGAGAATCCGTCCTTCCAGCTGTAAACCACAGCATCGCCAAGCGCCCTGTTCAATTTTTCTGCCGCAGCATTAAGACTTGTGAAACCGAATTCTTTTGCATAGTATCCAGACGCATAAGAAAGGTATCCTGCATCAAAGAGATGTGTAAATGAACCTTCATAGCTAAGGCTTCCGAATCCCTGAAGAAGTTTATCCAGGATCATGTCCGTAAACTTTACGCTCTTCCCGTTTTCTGTTACGCTTTTGTTTTTAAGACTCAGGAATTCCGCAGAAAATTCCTTCACGCCATTCTTCACCGCATCAAGCTTTGAAAGGTCTATGAATGAAATGGTGCTTGCATCATGGTTTGCCAGAAGATAGTAATCATAAAGTCTGGCCTTCTCTTCCCTTGAATATGAATTTATATCTCTTTTGAAATTATTATAGCTGCTCCGTCCGTAGAACTTTGCAATCTGAGCTTCCCAGTCCGAAACTTCGGTCGTGTAGTCCGCCTTGTAGGCTTCCACCATGCCTTTACCGATGTCAGTTATGGTTGCATTCTTCGTGAATGATTTCATGAAGTCAACATAGTTCATTCCCATCCCCGGAACATTATTAGGTGATGCCAGGAAATAATCTGAATAGTTTCTGAGCTCATAGGCTTCTTCTACTGATGAACCGAGACAAACATCTTCTATGATGAGTGACAGCTTGTTGCTGCCTCCGAATTTTGCATTGCGGAGTGCAACAGGCACGTCCTTTGTCTTGAGGAAGCTTGAACCTGAACCGTCATCCCAGCACATGCTTCTTCTGAGTTTGTTCAGGTCTGAAACAACTTCAAGTCCGCTGTCAAGAACCACTGTCTCCTTGACTGCTGAACGAGGTCCGCCTCCGTGATTGCTGAACTGGAGAATGATGTTATCAGCCTCGTATCTTTCGAGCACCCAGTTAAGATATGAAGTCAAAGTGCTCACGCTTCCCATGTTCACTTCCTTGTTCTTTATGAAGGAAGCAGATGAAGTCAGGTCCTTTGTCTTTGATGAGAGCTTGAACGCAGGAGATGACGGGTCAATTGAAGTTCCTGAGAAATTATAAATTGACTGGGAATCAGCTCCGAGTTCGTAGAGATGAGTCTTTCCGTCTCCAAGAACCTTGGACCTGTCCTTCCATCCGTCCCAGAGAGCAAGCACGCTTACACTTGCGTAACCGTTTTTAGGAGTACCGTTGTCATTGCGGATAAAACTGATACCATGTTCAATTTCGTTCAGGTCAAAATAGATAGGGTCATTCAAATTGTTGTCCCCGTCCATGTAGAATATGAGCAAGAAATCGGTGCGAATCTTGTCTGAAGCTTTTGATGCTTTGGCAAAATCCTGCAATATTTCATTGCCTCCGTCCAGCTCCCGTGAAACAGCCGGGTCCTGATTTTCAAGTCCGACTCCCGAACATCCATTGAAGAACATGAAAGCGGAACCCAACAGCAGCATAAATGCTGAAAGCCTAAATGTTTTGGTTTTTAGCTTTACCATTAATTACCTCTCTTTAACCAAGATAAATTTTCTTAAATAATACTACATAGCTACAATTTATCCAATATAGCTATAAAATAATTATTTGTAATTTCCGTGAAAAATAAAAAAAACTTAGTTTTTCAGTGAAATTTTTTATGGAAAAATCCGTCAGAAATCAGAATGAATTTTTTGGATACGCTTTTTTACAATTTCAGCTTCCTTCTTCCCCGTTCCGACAAAAATCCTCTCCGCCTGCACTCAGCTTTCATGGACGCCGAAAATCTTCCGCCAGCTTTTCATCTCAAATGCACAGTCCGAACCTGTCGTGCATCAGGAAATTCTTCTGCAAAAAATAAATCCGCTAACATTTTCCGTCACCGGCTTTTGCAACTTCCCCATTGGCGGACCCTTCAATTATTATGCACAAGAAAAGTTTCCTCCGCCGAACTGATTGCAATGAAAAACTTCCGGGGGCCCGGAAACTACGCCTCCGCAGAATTACAAGCTGCTAACCGTCGCAAAAACAAAATGTATAATTATGTACATTAATTTGCATATATATACAAATTAATATTGACAGCAGAAAAACAAATCTTTATAATTCAGTCGATGAGGGGACAATGCTTGTCATGAGATTAGTCCCCGTTTTTTTTGACAAATTAAATTTTATCCAGAGGTATTGTATGAAGAAGACCATAAAATTTGCCGCTCTTGCTGCAGGACTCGCATCATTAATTCTTTCCGGCTGTCCAAGGACGACCGCGAAGGGTGAATACACCATCGAAGAAGGAAAGCTCAAGATAGCTATGGAAATAGGTTACCCTCCTTTTGAATATTATGCGGGAGACGGAAAAACTCCTGTGGGATTTGACGTTGAACTCGGAAAGGCAATCTCCGAAAAACTGGGACTCAAGGCAGAATTCATTGACACTTCATGGGACGGAATTCTGGGCGGACTTGACACCGGGCGCTATGACGTGATCATGTCCGCAATGACAATCACTGATGAGCGCAAGCAGAACTACACGTTCAGCACTCCTTACATCGGAAACGGACAGGCAATCATTCTCAGAAAGGATTCCCCGCTTGTCATCACAGGACCCGAAGACCTTGCGGGACTCAAAGTAGGTTACCAGGCAGAAACTACAAGCGACTTCTATCTTGAAAAGTATGCAGCCGAACACAACTTCACATATGTTCAGGGCGAATATGACAAAGTCATGAACGCTTACGCTGACCTTAAATTCGGACGCATAGATGCGGTCATCTCTGACAGCCTTGTTGCCGTTGACTACCTGGGAGCAAAGGACTCTGAATTCAAGCAGGTATGGAACGGAACTCCTGACGAGTATTTCGGAATCTGCATGAAGAAAGGAAATGAAAAGCTTGCAGAAAAAATTGAAGGCGCCCTCAGCACCGCAAAGGAAGACGGAACCTTGTCAGAAATCTGCGAAAAGATTTTTGGAATGGACCTTGCGTATACAGTAAGTAACGCGCAGTAAAAAAAGGTACGGCAGGATTATATGACTTCACTGCAAAAAATCATGGGCTGGATTCCTCAGCTCCTCAACGGTGCAAAAATTACGGTCCTCATTACGCTGTGCTCAATATCAGCGGGACTTGTAATAGGAGTCTTCCTTGCAATGGCAAAGATGTCCAGGAACAAGGTGGTCAGGGGACTTGCATCAGCCTACGTATTCTTCTTCAGGGGAACACCTCTTCTGATGCAGCTCTACTTTGTCTACTACGGGCTTCCTGAAATAAACAGGGCACTGACCATACAGAGCCAGTTCCTTGCGGCATTCATTGCATTCGGTCTGAACTCAGGGGCCTACTGTTCTGAAATAATAAGGGCTGCAGTCCAGTCAATTGACAAGGGACAGTTTGAGGCCGGCAAGGTTCTGGGATTCAGTTACTTCCAGACGATGCGTCTCATTATTCTTCCCCAGTCAATAAAGAGACTGATCCCTCCTGTAGGAAACGAATTCATCATGCTCCTGAAGGACGCTTCCCTGGTCTCAATCATTGCTCTTGCAGACATTACTAAGGTAACCAGAAGCATACAGTCTTCGACAGCCTCATCACTGGTCTATATTCCTGCAATGATTCTCTACCTGGCCATCACGGCAGTGTTCACCCTCATATTCCGGAGATTCGAAAAGAAGCATTCGGTTTACGAATAGCTTCACTTCATGAAATGAGGCTCCCCGTAAACCTGGAGCAGTTCATTTCCAAACCAGTTTAAGGAGACATCAGCCATGAGCGGTGCAGAATATATGATTAAAACGGAAAACGTGTCAAACCACTTCGGCAAGGTCCAGGTTCTGAACAACGTGAACCTTGAAATAAAGAACGGTGAGGTTGTCTGCATAATAGGTCCCAGCGGTGCCGGAAAATCTACTTTCCTGCGTGCACTCAACCATCTTGAACATATAGACAACGGCACGATTTTTATAGAAGGAAAAGAACTTTCAAAGTATGAGAACGGAGTAAGCAGGCTTCACCTCTCTTCAAAGGAAAGACGGGAAATCCTTCTGGACGTCGGAATGGTGTTCCAGAAATTCAACCTCTTTCCTCACAAGACGGCACTTGAAAATACGATGCTCGCTCCCATGCACGTACTCCGCAAGGACGAAAAGTGGGCAAGGGAAAAGGGAATCGAACTTCTTACAAAGGTAGGTCTGGGCGACAAACTTGACTCCTACCCTTCAAAGCTTTCTGGTGGACAGCAGCAGCGTGTAGCCATTGCCAGGGCACTTGCCATGGAACCGAATATCATACTCTTCGACGAACCTACAAGCGCACTTGACCCTGAACTTGTAGGAGAAGTTCTTAACGTAATGAAAGGCCTTGCCGAAGACGGCATGACCATGGTCGTAGTTACACATGAAATGGGATTCGCCCGCGAAGTTGCGGACAGAGTAGTATTCATGGAAAAGGGAAGCATCATAGAGGAGGGCAAACCCGAAGACATATTCACCCGTCCAAAGAGCGAAAGACTTCAGCAGTTCCTGAAGGCCGTACTCTGACCTGCAAGATAATTAAAAAGAATTAGCTCAAGGTTCCCCTTCAACGGGGGACTTTTTTTTTGCAGAACATAAAAAAATTACGGAAGGCATGTCAACTTACTGCTAGAAATCATAGGTGAAGGCTGATTTCTTTCCTGCCCATGGAACCATCTGCGTTACTGCACCGCATTTACTGCACTTCACACGGCATACTAAGTCGGATCGTAGCCATGTCGTTCTGTGAGCCAAGGAGTTGACTCTCTACCTTGTCTTCCTAAGACCGCTTGGCCTCCGACTTAAGGCTGATTTCTTTCCTGCCCATGGAACCATCTGCGTTACTGCACCGCATTTACTGCACTTCACACGGCATACT